>JACPHN010000268.1 GCA_016188575.1 Candidatus Schekmanbacteria bacterium | reverse complement strand
GTCATCCTACGGACTGGTCGTTCACCTCCTGTTGCTTCCCACCCCGCCTCGCGGCGACGCAGTCACATTTGGTTACGGGCCGGAGAGCGCATGCCCGAAGAGGACTTCCACCTCTCCGACCACGTACGCTCGCAGGCGCACCAGGGGCGCGATTCATCGCGCCCCAATGCCGGGCCGGGGATCATCGGGCCGAGAATGATCCGCCCCGATTACCGGCCGCGACGACCGGGCGCGATGAATCGCGCCCCTGCGTGGCGGCCTCAGGTGTAAAGCAGATTCGGCCGACGCCGGGTTCGGGCTCCGCCCAAACCACCGCCTGCGGCGGCGGGCGCTGCCCTGGACCTTCCGCGCCGATTTCGCCCTGAATGGCGGGGTTTCGGACCAGCTTACGAATGGATGATTGGGGCCGGCAATCCGCACGCGGCAGGGACGAAGTTGACGACGGTGCGGGCGGTAGGACCTGCCGCCACCTCGCCCCGAGCCGCGGCGAGCTCCGGAATGCGCGCACGACACCTGTCCTCGCGCGATTGCCGACGGGTGAAAGGCGGCAGGTGGCGTGTCGTGGCCGGAGTGCCGACGGGTCAATGAAGCGAGGCGATCTGTCCTGACGGCGGTGAGGGGTGGTGAATGGTGGGAGGCGACCTCGACCGGCGGTGGTGACGTCTCGTCAGTCGCGGCTGCCGACCTGTCCCGGCGCCGCTGAGCGCGGGTCAACGGCTCCCGGCGAGGTGTCCTGATGGTATTGATCCCCACGATTCCGGGCCGATCCCGACGGCGATCCCCTTGACACCGCTGCGCCCCAACGCTAAGACTGGCAGTCGCTTGTCGTCGCTCTGGATCTTGCCGCGCGAGCGCAGGCTCGGCCATCAGGCGGCCGCCAGCTCGCCAACAACAGGAGTTGACCATGGCCCTTCCGCGACCCTCAGATCCCATCGATGAGACCATCGATTCCCTGGTCTATCTCGCCGCCAAAACCAACGCCAATCCGGTGACACGCGTGGTTTCCGCCGAGGTTTGGGCGATCGTGGACCTGCTCGAGCGCACCATGGCCGCCGTGCGCGCCGCGAACCGGGCCGAGGTCGTCGCCCGCGCCGTCCGCGACTGGGAGGACGAGCAGGGTGACGTCAAGAACCGCGACTTGCGCCGAGCCATCGGCGGGCTCGTCGGCGACCGCCACTTCGTCGTCCAGCGCAGCTATCCCCAGGGCATCAAACCGGAGATCTCGCCCCGCGGCCGCGAGCAGGTCGTCCGCCTCCGGGACCTCTCCACGCGCATCGGCGAAGTGCTCAAGTCACCCGAGCTCGCCACCGACCCCAAGGTGGGGGAGCTTACCGCGTTGCTCAACGATGGGCGCGCGACCATCACCTCCCTCGCCGACCATCTCGACCAGGTCGTCAAGGAGTGGACCGAGAAGCTCCTCGCCCGTGGCGAAGCCGCCGACGCCTCGCGCTTCTATCGCGAGGAGGCCGTAGCCCAGGCCGGCGTCGTGCTGGGAAAGCTCCGTGCCCTCCTCGGAGGCAGCGCCTCCGAGGCCCTCAGCTACACCATGCCCTCGCGTACTCGCTCCGAGCCGGCGGAAGAGCCAACACCACCCTCGGGTGGCGGGACAAGCATCTGAGGTCGCGCCGCGTGGCTTGAGCGGAAGGTCCGCGGCTCCACCGGCTCGGGAGCCTTGGACGGCACCGGACGCCGAATCGGTTTGGTGCAATCATCCATTCGTAAGCTGCTCCGAAACCCCGCCCAAACATCTCGCCGGCCTGGAGGCCGGCATCCTTGTTGGTCGGAACGGCGCAGCGATGGGTGGGTCGTCGGCGCGAATAAGGTGGCACTACGTTCCAGGAGGATTCCGGATGAGCATCGGTCACGTCGTTAGGGGATCATTGGAAGTGCTGGCCCTGTTGCTGCTCCTCGGTCTTGGGGCAAGGGGCCATGCGGCGGTCGATCAGTGGACGCCGGTAGGTCCGGAGGGCGGGAGAATCTACGCTCTGGCGGTTGACCCGGCAACGCCCCAAACGGTGTATGCGGGAACCGCTGCCGGCGCTCATAAGTCCACCAACGGCGGCGCAAGCTGGACCGCGATCAACGAAGGAATTTCGAACTGGGCCGGGTTCGACCTCAAGGCCCTGGCGACCAATCCGTCCACTCCGCAGACGCTCTATGCGCTGAACGGGTGGGATGTGTACAAGAGCACGAACGCCGGCGGCATCTGGGTCCGGCTAGGGGTCGGTACCGCCTATGCTCTGGCGGTCAACCCTGCATCCGCCCAGACGGTCTTTGCGGGTTCCTACGGAGGCGTGCGCAAGAGCACGGACGGTGGGGCGACCTGGTCGGAGTCGAGTTTCGGCGGGAACGGCTGGGTCGAGGCCCTGGCGATCGATCCGACCGCACCCCAGACGCTGTTTGCGGGCCGGACGGACGGTTCCGTGTTCAAGAGCACGGACGGCGGGGGAGTTTGGGCTGCGGCGGCAGACCTCGGCCAGGACGAAATTAACACCCTGGCGATCGATCCGTCGACGCCGCAGACGCTCTATGCCGGCACGGATGGTTCCGGCGTGCTCAAGAGCACCGACGGCGGGACGACGTGGACGGCGGTGAGCTCGGGACTCGGCGGCGACTCCATCTACGCTTACGCCCTGGCGATCGATCCCACGTCTTCCCAGACGGTCTACGCCGGCACCGGTGACGGTGTCTTCAAGAGTACGAACGGCGGGCTGAGTTGGGCAGCGATCAACTCCGGAACCATCACCAGCGCGGTGACCGCCCTGGCGAACGATCCGGCGGCGCCCTGGACGCTCTACGCGGGCAGCGACACCCAGGGCGTCCTCAAGTCCACAGATGGGGGGGGCGGCTGGGCCCGGATCAACGCGGGACTTATCGCCACCTCGATTGGAGTCCTGGCGATCGATCCGTCCACGTCCCTGACGCTCTATGCCGATACCTCCGGCGAAGGATTGTTGAAGAGCATTGACGGCGGGAGAAGCTGGAGCGCCGCCGCCCAGGGCCTGCCTGACGAGTCGCTAGATTCGCTGGCGATCGATCCGACGACGCCGCAAACGGTCTATGCCGGCGCCTCCCCCGACGGAGTGTTCAAGACTACGGACGGCGGGGGAAGTTGGAGCGCCGCCACCCAGGGCCTGCCCTGGGGGTCGATAGATTCCCTGGCAATCGATCCGATGACGCCGTGGACAGTCTATGCCGGCACCACCTTCGACGGAGTGTTCAAGACCATGGACGGCGGGGGATGGTGGAGCGCCGCCGCCCAGGGCCTGCCTGACGAGTCGATAGAATCCCTGGCGATCGATCCGACGACGCCGCAGACGGTCTATGCCGGCACCTCCGACGGAGTGTTCAAGACCACCGACGGCGGGACGACGTGGACGGCGGTGAGCTCCGGACTCACCGCTACCACCGTCTACGACTTGGCGCTCGATCCGACGACGCCGCAGACGGTCTATGCCGGCACCTTCGACGGCGTGTTCAAGACCACCGACGGCGGGACGACGTGGATGGCGGTGAGCTCGGGACTCACCGCTACCACCGTCTACGACGTGGCGATCGATCCGACGACGCCGCAGACGGTCTATGCCGGCACCTTCTCCAACGGAGTGTTCAAGACCACGGACGGCGGGGGGACCTGGGCGGCAGTCAGCGCAGGATTGGTCTACGGGACCGTACGGTTCCTGGCGATCGGTCGATCCGCCCCGCCGCGGATCTACGCGAGCAGCGACGGGGCCGGCGTTTCCTGGATGGACCTCGAGCCGGGCTCCACGGTGCCGGCAAGCGGGGCTGCCCTCCTGCTGGTGCTCCTCGGGATATTCGGGCTCCGGTTTCTACGCCCGAGACGTGTCTTACGCCGGCTCACGATACGATGGGCCGATCGTCAGGAGCACCGGTGGAGCGGAGGGGGGTCTTCGTGATGGGCTTTGCGCGCGCTCCCTACACCCCGAGGTAGCTCTTCCGCACCCCGTCGTCGCCGGCGAGATCCGCCGCCGAACCCGACCGTGCCACCCGCCCGCTTTCCATCACGATGGCGGCATCGCTCACGGCGAGCGCGAGCTGAACGTTTTGCTCGACAAGGAGAATCGATAACCCGCCGTCCCGCAATCGCCGCATCGCGGCAAACAGCGACGCCGCCAGCAGCGGCGCCAGCCCCATGGACAGCTCGTCGACGATGAGCAGGCGGGGATCGGCCATGATCCCGCGCGCCACGGCCAGCATCTGCTGCTCGCCGCCGCTGAGACTCCCCGCCCGCTGCCGCAGGCGCTCACCGAGACGCGGGAAGAGCTCGAGCACGCGCTCGCGATTCCGCCTTGCCGCCGCTCGGGCACGGCGTGGCGTGGCGCCCAGCTCGAGGTTCTCTGCAACCGTCATCGTCGCGAAGAGCTGGCGGCCTTCCGGCACGAGCACGAGACCCCGCGCCGCCCGCCCGTGCGGCGGCAGCCGGCCGAGGTCCGCCCCGTCGAAGGTCACCGCGCCGCGCCACAAGGGAAGCTGCCCGACGATTGCCCGCAACAGCGTCGTCTTGCCACCGCCGTTCGCCCCGACCAGAGCGGTCAGCGTGCCCGGCGCCAGCACTATCGATATCCCCCAGAGAATCTGCACCCCCCCGTAGCCGGTTTCCACCTCGTGCGCCTCCAAAACCGCCGCCGTCGCCGCGGGTGCCGCCGGGGCCGCCGCTGTCGTCGTCGTGGTCGTCATCGCGGCGCTTCCGGCGACACGCCGTCCTGATCCGCATCCGCTGGCTCGCTCGGCTTCCCCAAGTACGCCGCGATGACGGCCGGATCCCGCGCCACCGCCTTCGGCTCCCCGTCGGCGATCAGCGTCCCCCGGTCGATCACGAGGACCCGATCCGACAGCGCCATCACCGCGTGCATGATGTGCTCGATCATCACAATGGTGACCCCCGACTCGCGAATGGAGCGGATGGTCCGCACCATCTGCCCGACTTCGGTCGCATTCAAGCCGGCGAGCACCTCGTCGAGCAGCAGCAGGCGCGGTTGTGCGGCCAGCGCGCGGGCGAGCTCCAGGCGCTTCTTCATGGCGATGGTGAGGTTGCCAGCGGGGACGGCCGCCAGCGACGAAAGCTCCAGACGCTCGAGCGCTTCGTCGGCGAGGCGCGCCGCCGCCTTCAGCCCGTGGCGCTCGCGCCCGAAACACGCGCCAGCGATCGTGTTTTCCCGGACAGTAAGCTCCTTGAGCGGCCGTACGATCTGGTGCGTCCGCGCCAGTCCCAGCCGCGCGACGGCGTGCGGCGGCAATCCCGAAATCGCGCGGCCGTCCAGCTCCACACGGCCCGCCGTGATCGGCACGACCCCGTTGATACAGTTGAACAACGTGGTCTTACCGGCGCCGTTCGGCCCAATCAGCCCCGCGATCTGGCCCGGCGCCACCGCGAAGGTCACGTCGCGGACGGCAACGAGGCCGCCGAATGCCTTCGTAACGCGATGAAGATGCAGAATCATGCCGGTCGGCTCCGCAATGCCAGCCAGCGACCGCGCGCCCACCCCACGAGCCCGGCAGGCACGAGCTGCACCACCAGGAGCAGCAGTGCTCCCGCCACGGCGAGCTGCACGTCACGAATGCGCACCCCCAGGACCTCCAGGTCGCTCGTCAGCAGCCCTGACCGCAGCAGTTGGTAGCTTCCGGCGCCCACGAGGGGTCCGAGCACGGTTCCCGCGCCCCCGAGCATCACCATGACGAGGAGCTCGACCGAAAGGTCCAGGCGAAAAGCACCTGCCGGCTCGATCACCCCCTGCTTGAAGAAGAACAGAGCGCCCAGCATCCCCGGAAAAACCGCCGACAACACGTAGGCCCCCACCTTGTATCGCCAGGCGACCACTCCGAGCACCGCCGCGGCATCTTCGTCCTCCCGGATCACCAGCAGGCCGAGGCCGAACCGCGAGGTGCGCACGAGGCCTCCCAACACCACGGCACCGACGGCGATCGCCGCGGCGGTGCCGTACGCGGCCCAAAGCATGCCGGCAGCGCCGCCATAGGCGCGAAAGACGCTCACGTTCAGATTCATGCCGGTCGGACCGCCAAGCGGCTCGATATTGACGATCAGCGCCTTGACGGCCTCGTTCACGCCGATCGTGGCGAGCGCGAAGTGTGGCCCGCGCAGCCGCAGGATGGCCGCCCCCAGACCGGCGGCAAACGCTCCGGCCACCAGCCCGCCGCCGGCAATCGCGGTCGCCAGGTGCGCCCCCTGCACCGCAACCAGGTAGAAGCCGGCGTAGCCGCCGATGCCAAAGAACACGACGTGGCCAAAGCTGGCATACCCGCAATAGCCGAGCAGGATATTGAGGCTCGCTGCCAGGCCGATGGCCAGCAGCACCGAAAACATCGTTTCGCGCATGCTGGCGCTGCCCGCCAGCGCGGGGAGGGCCGCCGACAGCACGAGCAGCGAGGCCGCGACCACAGTCGGCGCGTGCCGCCGCTGCGTGCCCATCAGCGACCTCCCCCCAAGAGGCCGCTGGGCCGGACCAGGAGGATCAGGACGAATAGCCCGTATTCGAGCACCGGCACCCATGTGGCACGCGCGAATACGGGGACGATGCCCTCGATGAGCCCGAGCACGACTCCTCCGACGAGCGCGCCCAACGGATTGCCGAGGCCGCCCAGCACCACGATGACGAAGCTCTTGAGCTCATAGACACCGCCCGACAGCACCGTGAATGGCAGGGACAACGCGATCAGCCCGCCGGCCGTAGCCGCGAGCATCGTGCCGATCCCGAAGCTCAGCGCCAGGACCCGAGCGGACGGGATCCCGACCAGCTCGGCGGCGGCGCGGTTGGCCGCCACGGCGCGCACGTATTTGCCCAGGCGGGTGCGCGTCAGGAAGACCTGCAGCGCCGCGGCGACCGCCACCGCCAACAGTGCGGCCGCGACTCGGGTCCCCGGGACGGCGATCGGCCCGGCGCGTAGCACGCCGAGATCGTGGCTCAGGTTGCGGAAGGACGTGGAGAAGATCGCGGTGGCGACGCCCACGATCATCAGATTGACCGAAAACGTGGCCAGCAGGCTCGCCAGATGCGGAGCATCGATCACGCGCTTGACCGCGACGACATAGATGCCGACGCCAAGCAGTAAACCGCCCGCCGCAACGAGGACCAGACCCGCGAACGGATGCAGGCCGAGCTTGGTGGCGCTCAGGTAGATGCCGAACATGCCCAGGGTCATGGTTGGACCGTGCGCCAGGTTGACGACGTTCATGACGCCGAAGATCAGCGTCAGGCCGAGCGCCGCCAGACCGTAGACGACGCCGATCAGCAGGCCGTCAACCGTCGAGGCGAGCAGCGTTTCGCTCCACACCACCGGCTCCTCACGGGGTGGGGCGCGCCGCCAGCTCGGCGCTCGCCGCCGCCGCGGGCCACACGACACGCTTGACCGGTTTGCCGCCGGCGCCCTGCTGCCATTGTACGTAGACCATGAGGTGACCGACCTGCAGCCCGTGCGACTCCGGCGCAGTAGCGAAGGTGGTTCGCCCAAAAAACGTCATGATGTCGGTGGCGTCGAGCGCTGTTTTCAACGCCGTCGCCTCGCCGCTGCCGGCGCGCTGCAAGGCGTCCTGCAGCACGAGCCCGGCCGCGTATCCGCCCGCGGCGTGATAGGAGGGTTGCTCACCGAACGCCTGGAGATAGGCGTGCGCAAACTCTGCTCCGGTCGGCCCAACCCAACGCGTACCGGCGGCCTGCGCCGCCGCGGCGTCATAAGCCGCCTGCGGCTCCCACTGGCTCGGCCCAACGATGCCGATGGCCGCGCTCCCAAGCTCCGCAAAGCTCGGCTCCGGCGGCGCCACGAGCAAGGCGACAAACGGGACGGCGACGCGTTTGTCCGCGAGCTGCCGCGCCAGCGCGCTACCGTCCTGAAAATGGCCACCGCCAACAACCGCGTCCGGCCGCGCCTGTTGGATCTTGTTGATGAACGGCGAGAAGTCGGTCGTCGCCGAGTCGTACCCCTCGTCCAGGACGACGGCATATCCGGAGGCCTCCGCCCGGGCCTTGACCGCCGCGGCGACGTCGCTGGAAAACCGATCCGCTTCATGCAGGATTGCGAGCTTCTTGAGATCCGGCAGGCGCGCAGCGAGCAGGTCAAGGGCGCCGGTCAAGTACTGGCTGGCGGGCGTGTAGACCTGGTACACCATGGTCAATCCTTGCTGATAGGTGCTGTCCGAGGCAGCGCCGGTGCTGATCATGGGGATTCCGTACTGCTCGGAGATCACCGCAGCGGCCGCGGTCAGGCCGCTCGAATAGGGGCTGATCAGAAAGTTCGCGTGGTCGTTCGTGGCGAGGCGGGTGTACAGCTCCTGGATGCGATCGCTGCGCGACTCGTCGTCGTACCAGCGGGTTTCGACGCGCCACGCGCCAGTCGCGTTGACGTGCTCCCGCCAGAGCTCGAGGCCGTTTCTTTGGCGGATCGATTCGACGTTGAGCTTGCCGCTTGCCGAGGCGGTGTAGCCCACGACCACTGTGGGGGCGTTCGACGGCGGGGAGCTGCTCTCGCTCCGTTCACCGGGTGCCTCCGCCGGCTTGCTCGAGCATGACGGACAGGCCAGGACGAGAGCGGCAAGTGCGAGCCCGACTGATGGCCGAAACCCTGTTCTCATCTGTGTCCCCCGGCGACAGTGGTATTCGCGGCGTCGCCGCGCACCGGCGCCCGCCTGTTCGACGCTACGGCCGAGCCCCCGCGAAGTCAACTCCGCTGCGCCGGGTCGCCGGGGTGTTGAGCCGCCGGGGCGGTAGGTAGCGGGTCTCGGCAATGCGGATCGCGCCCGGCAGCGCGGCTATTCCCCCGTGAACGCGAGCAGTGCGAGGAAGCCATCGAGCTCGCGCGCGACCGCCTCGGGCGCCCCCGCCACCGTATAGACGACGACGGCGGCCGCGCCATTCGCGCGCGGAATCCACAAGACCCGGCCCACCACGTTGAGCCGCCCACGGCCGGCGGCACCTTCCTCGCGCGTCTCGCCCCGCCAACTGCTCGACCAGGCGGCGACCGCATCGCCCAGACGCATGGGTGCGGGATCCGCGGCTATGAAGGTGGAGAAGCTGGCGCTGATGACCGTGGCCCTGAGCTGCGAGAGCATGTCCTCCGGCGCGCGCGAGGCCGCGCCGCGATCATAGGAAAACAGCATGAGCGCGCCGCCCGCCCCGCGCTTGCCGATCAGGCCGACGAAAAATCGGTCCGCGGGGACGCGGGGAGCGGCAGTTTCAGCGATGTCCCGCCGATCGATTACATAGTAGTCGCCGCCCGGCGGCGACACGGCCTTGATGCCGAGCGCGGCGATGGCGAGCTCGCGGGAGCCGGCGCGGTCGGCAGTGGCGGAATGCCGGCGCGCCATGAAAAGGAACAGCGATGCCACGCTGGCGACGCCGATGACGAAAAACGCCGACAGGATGGTCTTGCTGTACCGCGGTCGTGCCGCATCCGCGTGGTCGCGGCGCGGCGCTCGCGAATAGTTCTCCACCCGCTCCCCAGCGCGGTGGACCGGCAGCGCCGGGTTGCCGGCACCAGCGCCGACGGTGATGGTGCCCCACGGCGGCGCGGTCCCCGGCCGCCGCTCCGGCCCGAGGACCTCATGACAAAGCTGGCAATAGAGGTCCGCGCGATCGTTCTCGTGGCCGCAGTTGGGGCACGCCCGCGGCGGCGGCTCGTCACCGCGGATCATGTCGAGACCGCGCGCAGCCGCTCCGCGGCAAGCTCCGGCGGCACGTGGTTCATCGAAAACCCGCTGCCCCATTCAAAGCCGGCGAAACGACAAAGCCGCGGCAGGATCTCCAGATGCCAGTGGTAGGTGGGGTGGGCTTGGCCGTGTACCGGTGCCGTATGCAGAAAGTAGTTATAGGCCGGCGTCTGTAGCGCGCTCCCGATGCGAATCAGCACGTCCCGCAGCAGTCGGCCGAGCGCTGCCGGCTCGTGCTCGGTCATGGCGGCAAAGTCGGGATCGTGCCGGCGGGGCTGCAGCCAGACCTCGTAGGGCACGCGCGATACCCAGGGGCAATAGGCCAGGAAGAGCTCGTTTTCGGCGACCAGTAGATCCGGGCTCGCTGCGGCCGCGGCGCAGTACGGGCATACGCCGTTTGCCGCGTGATAGGCAGCCGTGCCGCGCAGCTCGGTCGCCAGCAGCTCCGGGACGATCGGCAGCGAGATGAGCTGGGCGTGCGGATGCGCGAGCGAAGCTCCGGCATCGGCGCCGTGGTTCTTGAAGAGCATGACGGACCGCGCGAACGGTGCGCTCGCCGCGTCGGCGACGCGCGAGCGATAGGCCATGGCGACTGCCGTGACCTCCGGGTCGGACATCATCGTGAGCGGACGATCGTGCAACGGTGTTTCCACAATGACCTCGTGGATTCCCTGGGCAGGCAGGGCTGGGCGAGGTCCGGCGGAAAAACGCGCCGAGATTTCAGGTCCGACGGCAGGGTACTTGTTGGGAACCACGCGAACGAGCCACGGCGCGTGCGGGCTCTCTCCCTGCATCTCGGGGCCGGTCACGGCGACGGGCGGCGGCGTATCATCCTCGTTCCCCGGGCAGAACGGGCAGCGCGGAGCGCGCGGTCGGCTCGACGACGTGCCGCCGAAGTCTGTCGGCCGGCTGGCGCGCGCTGGAGCGATGATGACCCAGCGCTGGGAGATCGGATCGTGGCGCAGCTCGCTCATCGGCGGCGTGCTCGCCTACCGCGACTTCCCCGGCGACAGCCCGAGCTGGCGGTCAAGGGTGACGATCGCCTGTCGCACGGTTTCGTTTCCCGGGTCCAATCGCGTGGCGCGCAGGTAGGCGGTGCGGGCGTCCTCGAGCCTGCCGCTGACTTCATAGGCACGCGCAATCGCGGCCGCCAGTCCCGCGTTCTCGGCCAGTGCTCCGGTCTGGGCCGCTTTGAGAAGCGGCAGCGCCGTCTCGGCATTGCCACCTTCCATCATGACGACCCCCTTCAAATAGTTGAGCAGAGCTTTCTCGGCAGCGTCCGCAGGCGCTTCAAGAAGCTCATTGCTGAGCGAGAGTGCGGCGGCCAGATCGTGCCGTTCGAGCGCCGTGGCGGCCGCGAGGCGCCGGGCGCGCCGGGCGTGAATGTCGCTCGCGATGGCCGCCTGCAGTAACGGCGCGGCGTCATCTTGCCTTCCTGCCCCGAGCATCGCCACCCCGAGGTGAAAGTCCAGGTCCGGGAGCTCCGCCGCGTACGGCGCCTTCCCCAGGCCAAGCAGCTCGGGGATCGCATCCACATAGTGGCCTACGGAGGTAGCCTCCAGGGCCGCTGCGACCCGCTCCAGGCCACCCTCTTTGTCGGCCGGCGCCGCCCCGTGGGCGGCCATCTGCTGGGGCGTGTCGGCCTGCGTGCTTCGCCGCGGCCCGGCGAGCAGGCGCAGCAGCAGCCGGTCCTCGGCGTCCATGGCCTTCTTTTCCGCAGCCAGGTATCGCTCCGCCAGCGCCTTGGTCGCTCCACCATCCAGCGAGCTCACCACTTCCTGCGCCCGCGCGGGCTCGTCTTTGGTCGCGTAGACGACGATTGCCGTGACGCGCTCGGCTTCCGAGCCTGCGGTAACCACTTCGCCGAGCTCACCGACGGTGGTGCTGAGCGTAGTCGCGAACCGGGTGGAGATGGCGGTGACAACCATGATGACGCAGACGACGAGCACGCCTCCCCAGAGGTACACGTACAGCGTCGCTCGGGTCGGATTCGCCAGCGCTTGCCACCATGTCAGGGGTCGCTCATCCGCATTCTCCGGCTCCAGCTCGTGGCTGCGCGCCCGTGCGCGCGTCGCGCGATCCGGTCCACCGCCTACTGGCCATACGGCGACGGCCGGTGACCCTGCGATTTCGCCTCGCGGCTTGTCGCCGCCTCGAAAATGGCGCCCGGGAGGGGCCGCCGGCGCCGCGCGCTCGTCGCTATCGACCTCGACCTGGCCGTCACCACCCGGCGGGACCTTGCTCAACAGCCGCAAGTAGCGGCGCGCCGGCTCGTAGCGCGGGTCCATCTCGAGAATCGCCGCAAAGGCTTGCGCTGCGCCGTCGCGGTCACCGTTTTCGTGGAGCTCCAGCCCCTTGGTCAGACATTCAACGATGCGATCTGCTGTCACGCTGAGCCTCCCCGCGGTCAAAGCCGGGGGGTTCTAAACGGAAAGTCGCGCGACTGATCGCGCAACCCAAGACGGCGCAAGGCTTCGCCGAGACAGGCGTTGCAGGGTTGCGTGCAGCTTGCTCGACGCGCTTGTACAGCTCTTCTCCGGCTCTTGCGGTGGTCGCGAGGTCGAGCTGGAGGATAAAGCTGGGGCCGCGGCTGTTTGCCATGAATCAGACGTTTTTCTGGTTCTCGACGTACTGCTTGATCACGGCGAGCGGAGCGCCGCCGACGGTCGAGACGAAATAGCTATGGGTCCAGAGGCTGGGCAGGCGGCTGCGCAACCATGGGAATTCTTGACGAAGCAACCGCGAGGATCTCCCTTTGATGCGCTTGACGAGGGTATGGATGCCGAACTGAGGATCGACCTCGACAAGAAGTTGGACGTGATCGGCCATGACCTCGAGCTCGAAAAGCTCGGCGCGGCACTCCTGGATAACCTCGGAGATAATTTCCTTCAGCCTGCTATCAACTCCGCCTACGAGGACACTGCGACGGTACTTCGGGCACCACACGACATGGTACTTGCAGGAGAAAACGACATTCAGGTTGGACTTGTACTCGAGATCGAAGCGCATCGGCCCAACTATACCGTGCGCGGTCATCCAGTGCAAGAGAAGAGCCGCGTCCGCCCCAGGGCCAAAGCCCGGGGCAACCGCGGCGCGACTTTGGTGTCGTTCCGAGTCCGAGGTTGATCTTGACCCTGCGTGCGCACGATTGGTATGATCGCTGGCGACTCCTTGCCGGCGATCCTTCCCGGTGCCGAGCCAGAAGCGGACCACCAGGTACACGCAAGCATAGAGAGGAGCCCACGGGTTTCGCAAAGAGCATGGGCAGAGATACCGCCACGTCGATCAATACCGCTGTTCTCGTCGCGATCGTCGGATCGTTTACACTCTCATTCCTGGCCGCCGTCGCGCCGGATCTGCTGCCCGAGGCACTCGACGTCGTCTGGAGCCTGCTGCGCCGCCCGGTCGTGATCGCCGTGCTGTCGCTTCTCCTGCTCCTCGTCATCGGAGCGAAGGTCGGAACGGCCTATGCGAGCGATTTTCGCGCGCGCCGGACGGTTTCGGAGGAGCAACGCCAGTTGCGGCAGAAGAGAGCCGCGGCGCTTGCCGCTGCCGAGCACGGCATGGAAAACGATCCCACGGCGCTGGCCGCCGACCAGACGGTTGCCTCGAGCCGCCCTTCGCGAGGGACCGCACCCGCTGCCGCGCGCGACCTGCCGGGCGCCGTTCTCCGCATGTCTCCACAGGAAGCGGCGACCAACCTCAGGCCACTGCTGCGCCGGGCCGCGGCCGAGGCCAAGGACGCCGAGGTCGAGGTCTCGCCCATCCTCGACCGGGTCTTTGCGTCAGGGGACAAGGCGGCCGCCCGCGACATCCACTTCGAGCCCGGTGAAAACGCCCACACTCTGAAGTTCCGCGTCGATGGCCTGCTACACGACGTTTGCCGGATCCCCGACGAGCTCTATGGCAGGCTCATCAGCCGCATCAAGGTGCTTTCCCACCTCACCGTCTACCAGCGCGACGTCCCGCAAGACGGGCGTATGTCCGCTGCGGTCGGCGCCAAGGAATACGACGTCCGCGTCTCCTTGCTGCCCACGCTGCACGGCGAAAAAGGTGTGCTCAGACTGTTCGAGGCCACTGCCGACCGGGTTCTCGCCCTGCCCGAGCTCGGCATGAACGGTCCGGCGTTGGCCGCGGCCGAGCAACTGGTGCGCCGGCCCCAAGGCATGATTATCCTCACGGGTCCTACCGGCAGCGGCAAGACGACCACAATCTACGCCGCCATGCGCCGGACCTGGGAGGTCCGCAACAAGACGGTCAACATCGTGACCATCGAGGATCCAATCGAGATGGATCTCGGCATCTTCAACCAGACGCAAGTAAACGTCGCAAAAGGGCTGACGTTTGCTCGCGGGCTGCGCACGATCCTGCGCCAGGATCCCGATGTCATCATGGTTGGCGAGATTCGCGACCTGGAGACGGCGCAAATCGCCACCCAGGCCGGTCTGACCGGACACTTGCTCTACACGAGCATTCACGCCGACAGTGCCGCGGGAGTCATCACCCGCCTGCTGCAGATGGGGATCGAGCCTTTCCTGCTCGCCTCGTCGGTGCTGGCAATTGTCTCCCAGCGGCTCGTGCGCGTCCTGTGCAGCGCTTGCAAGGCGGAGGAGATTCCGCCGCTCTCTCTGTTGCGCCAGTTGGGGATTCCCGCCGACAGCCCCATGCGATTTCTCGGCCCGGTGGGTTGCCACCAGTGCGGCGGCATCGGCTATCGCGGCAGGACGGCGCTTTTCGAGGTGCTCACCGTGGACGATTCGTTTCGCGATCAGATCATCTCCAAGGTGACAACCTCGCAGCTTCACGAAACTGCACGGGCACAGGGGATGCTGACGCTGCTCGAGGACGGCCTGGCGAAGATTGCCAGCGGCACGACGTCGCTGGCCGAGATCGGGCGCGTGCTGTGAGGAGAAGATACCCGCGGTGCACGGGGGCCGGCACGCGAGTACCTGCGGGTCTACTCCAGCCAGAATAGTGGTTCGTTGATGCGCTGGGATTTGCAGAGCGGACACCGGCTCGGGGTAGTGAAGCGGCGCCGTTCGCGAAACACAAAGTCGCAGGTCTGGCAGCTTGCCGCCTGGATGTTGATCCGTTCCGGGCGGAGGCTACGAGCGACGTGCTCCAACTCCTCGACGGTTTCCCGCAGTCCGGCCTTGATGGCCGCCGCCAGCTCGCGCAGCGGCGTCGGGCCGTGGCGGAGGTAGTCCGTAAGCTCCTGGCGTCGCGTGCGCCGCTCCTCTTCGTCACTCATGCCGCCGCTCCGCCATCGTCACCAGCGGGGCCGAAGCAGTCCTCCGGCGAGAGCAACACCGTGCCCAGGCGATTGAGGATGCGGGCACACATCACCCCGTCGAACAGCCGGTGGTCGAAAACATAGATGAGCGGCAACATGGTTCGCACCTCGGGACGGCCAGCGATCGGAACCACTTCATCCTGCAGCGCGGACACGCCGAGCACCGAGCCGACCGCGAACAGTCGATTGGGGGGTGCAAACGAGGCGGCTCGAAAGGCGCCACCCGCCGGCATCGAAAACGCCGCGCCCGGGTTGGACACGGCCACGGTGATGGGCAGTGAACGGTGCACCGCTTCGCCGACGAACGGGATGGTGCAGATCGCCTCAAAAGCATCCAGAGTCGCGTGGATCACGGCGTCGGGGAGCTTTCCCACCAGGGGTGCGAGGTTGCGCCACACGTTGCTTTTCCCCTCGCCATCGCGCAGCGACGCCACGCGTTCCTGCGTCGCCAGCGCCAGCCCCCGCAGGCTGAGACAGTCCACCCGTTCGACGAAGATCAGGCTCGTCTCCAGGCCCAAGGAGCCGCCTGTCTCGAGCATGTTAACCGGCATCGCCACGCCCACGTGCTCGTGCCGGTAGATTCGCGAGCCGATGATCGTCGCGTTGGCCGCGGGAAACTCGCGGTACACGCGCGCGACTGCAGCGGTCAGCAAGTGCTGGATGGAGACCCGAGGGCGAGCATCGTCGTCGTTCAGCGACCGCAAGTAGGCCTGCGCCGAACCGAAATCAAGCGACACCGAGCACGACACATAGGGATTGTGAGGGTACTTGAAAAACCAGGTCATGAACTGCCTGGTCACGGTATTCTTTTGTGGTCTCATGGTTTTCTGTGTAGCTCGCTTTCCTGCTGGAGCGTGCTCACCGAGCCCGGCGCGCTCGCGTTCCGGGCTGCAACCGGCCGGCCGCCGCAAGCTCGCGCACGCACTCCCGAACGCCGTCGCGCACCTCGACACAAGGGACGAACCCGAGATCGCGCTGCAGGCGATCGACCACATAATAGTACTGCCGCCCGATGACGCGCACGGCATAGCGCGTGAGCGCCGGCTCCTTACCGCGGATCGCGGCGATCCATTCCAGGGCGCCGGCGACGATCAACGCCGCGCCGTACGGAAGCCGGGTACGCGGCGGCGACACGCCGAGCTCGTCCGCCACCGCGGCCAGCAGCTCGCGCCAGGTGCAGTTGTCCGGATTGGTGACATTGAATACGGCGCCAATCGTATCCTCGCGCCTCAGGAGCTGCTCGACGATGAGCGCCACGTCGTCGACGTGAATGAGGTCCACCGAGTTGTCGCCGTCCCCGATGATCCGCGCCTTGCCCGAAAGCAGGTTTTGCGCGAGCTTCGGGAGAAACTTCTCGTCGCCCGGCCCATAGATCACCGTCGGGCGCAGCATGGTTACCGCGAGCTCGCCCCGCGCGACAAAGTCCTCGAGCACCTCCTCGGCGTCGATCTTGGTATCGCCGTAGGGTTCCCCCGTGCGCAGGCGCGGCGCGTTCTCCGTAATCGGGACGCCGGCCACACGGCCGTAGACTGACACCGAGCTCAGGTGAATGAAGCGCCGGGTCCCCGCGGCCACGGCGGCGGCGGCGACGTTGCGGGTGCCGTCGCGATTCACCGCCAGACAGACGCTCATTTTCTGCCCATACCCAACCGCCCCCGCGAGGTGCACCACGGCGTCGTGGTCGGCGAACAGGCCCACGAGCGTGTCCGGGCGCGTGATGTCTCCGGTGACGAGGTGCAGCCCGGCGCGCGCGGCGACCGATTCCCGGGGAAGGCACAGCAGCGTGACCTCGTGCCCGGCCGCGATGAGGCGAGTCGTCACGGCTTTTCCGAGAAACCCGGTGCCACCCGTCATGAAAACGCGCATTGTTCCCTCCAACAGGTTACGTCCACGTTCCCAAGGCAGCCGCGCTGCTTGGGCAGGCGGTCAGCCGATGGCGCGCGCGGCGAGCCGATCTGCCAGCCCCGGCAGCAGCTTGTTCAGCCACACCATGAAAGTTCCGGCAGGCGTCAAGACTACCTCCCGCCGGCGCCGGGCAGCGGCCTCGAGAATGGCCTCCGCGGCGTCTGCGGCGGACATGGCCGATCCCCGGATCTTGCTGTCCTCACCCCGGATGGTGCCATCGGCGGATAGGGCCGCGGCGCGAATCCCGGTGTCGGTGAAACCGGGAGCGACGATGCCCACATGGATCCCGGTGGCCGCCCATTCCGTTCGCAAGCATTCGAACAGACCGTGGACCGCGAACTTCGCCGCAGAGTAGCCGCTCCGCGTCGGGAAACCGCGCTTGCCGACAACACTCGACACGAACACCATGCTGCCCTTGCTGCGCAACAAATGGGGATAGGCGCGCTTCGCGATGTAGAGCGAGCCGAAATAGTTCACGTCCATGAGCCGATGAAAGACCGCGGTCTCCGTCTCCGCGAACGGTGCGTACATGGAGAGCCCGGCGTTATTGATGACCAGATCGATGCCGCCGAAGGTCGCGGCAAGCCTGTCCACGGCGTCCCGGCAGGCCGCCTCGTCGGCGACGTCGGCGGGCAAGAGCAGCACGTTCTCGCCGCCGTCGATGGCATCGCGAGCTGCCGCGAGCTTGTCCGCGCTGCGCGCCAGGAGCCCGATGCGGGCGCCCGCCCGGCCCAACCGCAGCGACAGCTCGCGACCGATTCCCGAGGAAGCGCCCGTTACGAGCGCGACCTTGTTAGCAAAAGCGGTTGCATACGACACGTTATCGTCTCCCCTCGAGGTTTTCCGCGCGCACCGACAAGATGCCGCAGTTTAGCGCATTGGCGGCGGATTCGAAACCCGCGCCGCGTGCTCACGGGAGTCGGGTGCTCAGCCCACAGCCGCTTTATCGCGCCTCCTCCCTGATCTTTTCGGCCAGGGGCCGGAACTGCAAGCCGTAGAACATCTCCAGGTAACGCCGCGTCTCGTCCCGCTCCAAATCAGTCACGTACTTCCAGTACCCGTAGATGCGCGACAAGGTCATGATACGTTCCGCGTAGAGCTTCCAGGTGTAACGCGCCGCCACCCGCTCCATCGCACCCGTCGAGATCCTCTCCCAATAATCGGGTTCCACGGTGCAGCGATCAAGAAATTCCGCCATGCGCTGGGCCGCACGATCGCCGTGGTTGGGATCGATATGAAACCCCGACACCCCATCTTCGATGATCTCGAGTGGGCCGCCGTATACCGTTGCGAACGTCGGCAGCCCCGAGGTCATCGCTTCGACCACGGTCAGACCAAAGGCCTCGAACAAGGCCGGCTGCACAAAAGCGCCGCGGCCATCGGCGACGTATCGATATAGCTCGCCAGTGACATTCCTTTCCAGACGCGCTCCGAGCCAGCGCAGCTCGGCGTCGAGGTGATACTGATCCATAAGCTCGTGCATGCGCGCGATCTGCTGTTGCTCTTCGGCATCCGTCGAGCTTCCGGGATCGATGTGGCCCGCGACCACCAACAGGTTGGCGCGGTCGCGAAGCTGCCGGCTCCGGCCATACCACTCTACCAGCCCCGTGATGTTCTTGATCCGGTCGAGACGAGCCATGGTGAACAGGAGGGGCTTGCCGGGGTCTCGCAAGGCGCCGCGGGCGCCGGGGAGGTCGGGCTGATACAGGATCGCTCTGATTTCGTCATGCAGCCTGCTCAGGCGTCGCTCCGACTCCGTGTATGGGAAATAGACCTGTGCGTCCGCGCCGGGCGAGACGATGTTGAACTTCGGTTCGAAAGGATCCATGCCATTCACGACGCGATACAGACCGGGCAGAGTGAAAACACCGTAACTCTCATACTGTCCCATGCTGTCACGGTGGCCTGCGATTTCTTGATAGGTGCTCGTAATGATGAAATCGGCGGCGTTCATGGCAATGAGGTCGGCGGTGAACTGGCAGCCGAAGTGGTATTGCGGATCGTTGTCACGCCAATACAGGTCCGACATGAGGTATTTGGTCTTCTCCAAGGCGTGAGCGATATTGCACTGCGTCACGTGCAGGCGCTGTGCGAGCAAGGTTGCCACGAGATTGCCGTCGGAATAGTTACCGACGATGAGATCGGGGCGCCCGCGCAACTCCGCGACGACCTCCCTTTCGACTTCGCGGCTGTACCGCTCCAGATACGGCCACAAATCGAAGCGCGAAAGCCAGTGGGGAATTACTTCCCCGCCAGGGCCACGAAACGGAATCCGCAAGATCAGCGCGCCCTGCGTTCCCGCGATGCTCTCCACACGTTGATTGCAGGTGCTTCCCGGCGGTGCCTCCGGGATCAGACGGGTCACGACCAGGATCCGCGGTTCGATACCCAGACCTTGTTCATGGAGCCGCGTGCGCATCTCATGCTCCAGAGCGCGCACCTGATCGAGAATGTAGACGACCTGTCCACCCGTGTCCGGCAGCCCCAGGACGTTGGCCTGTCCAAAGTAGCCGTGTGGCGAAAGGATGACCACGCTAAAGATCATCGGTATCCGACCCAAGAAGCGCCCCAGGGTCCCCGGCTCGGGTGCCTCGAGGATATCGGACAGCAGGCCGAGGGTATCGCGCATGCGCGCGGCGGTTCGGCCCCAGCCCGGCTCCAAACCCAGGCGCTGCAGCTCCGGCCCCACGAGGTCCCAACCGGCCTCGCCAGGTTTGCGCGCCAGATAGTCATCCGCCTCGCGCAAACACCGCCGCAGCTCGGCCAGCTCCTTGATCCGGCCACTGAGCATGAGTTGCTGGCCCTGGCATTGGTGCAGACGCAAGAAATCGAGCAGGAGCTGATCTCCCTTGCCCAGTTCCTGAAAAAGCTGGCTGGAGAGGTGGCGATTGAGGAACTCGACACCGCGGCCGATGGAGCGCGCCTCCTGGAGCTTGGGAAACTCGCGGTTGAAGGGCCCAATGTCGAATTCCAGCACCCACGGTTCCGGCCCACCGCCGGTGACGAGCTGCTCCTTGAAGCGCAGATACTCCGACGCCGAGATCGCTTCCAACTGGGGCGATTCCGCATGGATGCGAAAGTACCGCCAGCGAGCCACGTGTCGCCGACTGGCAAAATAGACCCACGGGGCGGCCACGGCCGCCTCCTGGACGCTGCGTATGGTGTCGGCAAGGGCGGAATCGAGCAGGGCCTCCAGATCGTTTTCCTGACAAAACGCGGAAAACTGGTCCCACAATTCAGATCGCAACAGGAAGGGTCGTCCGAGTGACGAATAGCGACGCAAAAGCAGATAAACAACCTCTCTGTGCTCATCCATACATAAACTAAGGTCTTCGTTCATACTATCCGACACTTTCATGGATACTGTTAATGTCATCAAAGAAGTTATAAAACTCTACTCCTTCCAGAATACCCAGCGCATATTGACCGCGGGCGAAGTAAACGCGCTCTTGGCCGCGCAGGACCTTCAGCTCCTCGCAATGGTTGCCAACGACGACGCCGAGGGTATTCCCTGTCAGCATTTCTTCATCATTTCCGGAATCACCTGCAACAAGAATACTATCTATTGGAATCCCCCACTTATTGGCTATATATCGTATCGCCTTACCCTTGGAGGCGCGCACCGGAATGACGTCAAGATAAATGCCGTTAGACAATACCACGGTGGCATGTATGCCATGCCGCCGCAACTGCTTCTTGATCACCCGCACGCTGGGTGCCTTCCCGGGATCCAGAAGAAAGCTGACCTTGAACCGTCGCTGTTCCACGGCGGCCTGCAAGCGCAAGCCCGGGAGCTCATTCAGCACTTCCGGGAGCGCCTGCGGAGCCCAACGGTATTCCAGGTGGTCCTGATAGCCCAGATCCGGCTCCAGGCGCTTGCCGTAGTGAATCTCGGTGCCCACCGAGGTAATCAGCACGTCCGGAGTCGGCACGTCCCATTCCTTGAGGACGCGGGCGACACTTTCGAGGCGTCGCCCGGTAGCGACACCGAAACCGAGTTTTTCGCCGTGCCTACGCATCCTCTCGAGCAGCGTCTGTAGCGCTGCGCGGTCGCCGATCAGCGTGTTGTCGATATCCGTGATCAGGATCCTCGTCAGGGTTGGCAACTTGCTCCTGGGCGCCGCCGCCGGGCGCTTGCGTCGCCATTTCTTCATCAACTTTTCCACCTCGGACAGGTATCGGCTGACGTGGCTGCTCCACGAGAAACGCCTGTGGGCGCCGGCGACGCCATTCTTGGCCCAGCGGCGCCATTGGCGGCGATTGCTGATGGCCGCATAGAGCACGTCGCCCAGGCGCGCGTGATCCAGGGGATCGATCAGCACGCCGTTTCGGCAGTGCGCGATGATGTCGCGCGGGCCCCCGTCCTCCGTGGCTACGATGGGAAGCCCGCTTGCCGCGGCCTCAATCAGGGTCAGGCCGAAAGGCTCGGTGAGCGCGGGATTGACGAAGATGCCGCCGCGCTTGGCTGCCAGGCGGTACAGGAGCGGCACATCATCGGCATGATGGTGCTTGGGGCATGCCACGCGGCCATAGAGGTCGTAGCGGTCGATCAACAAGAGGATCTCGTTGAGCACGGCGCGCGGTCCCCTCTCCATGGCGCTGATGTCGTCGCGGATGCCGGCGATCAGCACCAGATTCGCGGCGCGCTGCAGGCGGGGGTGCTGGCCGTAGGCGTGTAGCAACGTAGCGATGTTCTTGCGTTCGTCGGGCCGAGCGAGCGCCAGGATCATGGGCCTGCGCGGCTCGCGCAAGAAGCGCCCGAGCTCCAGAGGATCCGGAGTGGCGAACCAGCCACGGCGCGGGGGATAGAAGCGGTCCAAGGCAACACCTGGCGGAATCACCACCATGCTTTGCGGCTGATAGTTGTCGTATACGCTGTATTGCTTCTCGACTTCTTGCGTCGTGCTGGCGATCACCATGGCAGCATTGTCCATGGCGAGCTCCTCGGCCTCGATACGTTGCGACATGTTGTACGTCTTTTCGATCTCCTCCGCATCCATACCCTGCACGAGCAGGCGTCTCTTTTTCTCTCTTCCGAGCGAGTGCCCGGTGTGAACCAGCGGCACGCCGAGGAGACCTGCGAGCCGAGCTCCGACGTAGCCGGCGTCGGCATAGTGGCTGTGGATCACATCCGGCAGTCTGCCCACGCGGCGGATGTGGAGCAGGGCGTTGTCGGCAAAGCCGTCAAGATAGGTCCACAGGGTTTCCTTGCGGAGATAGCGGCGCGGGCCACAGGGGATGCGTGTGATGAAGGCATTTTCCGCTACGGGTTCTTGCTCGCTCGAATAGTCGTCGTCGACCCGCGGGTCGTCAATGAGCCGCGTCAGCAGATCTACGCGCCAGATGCGGGGATGCGCAGCGAGCGCCCGGGTCAGCTCGACGACGTATTTGGTTTGCCCGCCGGTGTCCGCATCGCGGCCGAGCTCCAGGTCATGGCCGCGGATCAGTCCGTGGATGCTGAGAAGCATCAGGTACAAGCCGGCATCGGAAGTGGAAAGCCCCGCTCCGTCCCTCCCGCCGCTGGCGGGGGAAGGAGAGGTGGGGGGTGTTCGTGATGCGCTTTCCGCGCAGCTTGCAGGCGAAGTGGCGGTGGAGTCAGGGGAAGCGGTCATGTTGCCCACCTCAGTAAGTGTTTCTGATAGAGCGCGCGGTCGTGACCCGTGGCGCCGCGCATGCGGCATACCGCCCCGGCGAGCTCCACGGCCCGCACCGCCATCTGTGGCAACGACCAGCCACGCAAGAGTCCGAGTATCGTCACCGCGCTGAAGGCATCGCCGGCCCCTACGGTGTCGACGATCGCGGCGGTGTCGTGGGGCGCCGCAGCGGTCGCGCCGGCAGCGGTCAGGAGCAGCGCGCCTGCGGCGCCGCGCGTTACCACCAGCAGCTCCAGGCCGTATTCTCGGCGCAGGCGCTGGCCGCGGGCCGACACGTCGTCGTCGCCGTCGTCGCCATCGTCGCCGGTCGCGTCAGGCGCGGCCAGCACCCGCAGCTCGTGCTCGTTGACTTTCCCCCAGCGAGCGCTTCGCAAGGCGTCGTCGAGCCAGGGTCGTTGCCACCACGGAGCGCGAAGATTGACGTCGAGGAAAACAGAGAGCCCTGCTGAGCGCAGCCTCGCCAGGGCGTCACGCGAGGCAGAATGTCGGGCAATGAGACTGCCATGGTAGAGCAGCCCGGGGCTACCGTCCTGCATGAGCGCCGCCGCGAGCTCGCCGTCGATGAAATCGTAGGCTTGCTCGGGCACGATCGAGAAGCTCGGCTCGTGGCCTCGGAAGCTGACCGCAACGCTGCCCGTGGGGTGGCGCGGGTCCGTCTGTACACCGCGCGTGTCCATTCCCCAGGCGCGCATCGCCGCGATCATTCGCTCGCCCAGCTCATCACGGCCGACGCGGGTGATGAACAAGGGTGCCAGCCCGAACCCCTGCAAGTGCCAGGCGACGTTGAATGGCGCGCCGCCCAACACCGCGCTGCCGTCAGGGAAGCTGTCATACAGCGCTTCACCGAAAACGAGGGGTCCACAGGACGAATCCATGGTGCGATCCTCCCGCGTGCTCCTGAATTCCCAGTATCTACTCCTTTATACCGCCCACGGTGCAAACTGGGACCCGAGCGAAGTAAGCAAGACCCGGGCCGCCCCGTGGCGCCGCACACTTCATGGCGGCGGTTGACCGCGGCGCGGCGGGCTGCTACGATGCTCTGCGTCACGCCGCCCGCTCGCCCGCATCACCAGGAGGCTCTCGTGGGGACTTCCGCACCGCACGTCTATAGCCCGATCCTGCACGAGCTCCCGCGCGCCTTTCCGCGTGCCGCCGGCCTCGCGAAAGGGGATCCGGAGCTCATCGATCAGTGCGCGCGGCTACAAGCCGCGGCGCGACGCTTCAGCGACGAGCACGTGCGCCCGTACGCGGCCGACTGGGATCGCCGCGCCGGCGACGACCACACCTTCGTCGCCTGGGAAGCGATCCGCGGCGCGCTCCCCTACCGCTTTCTCAGTGCGGTGATCCCGCGCGCCTTTGGCGGCCTGGGCCAGCGGCTCCCCGCCGTGGCCTTCATGATGGAGGAGCTATGCGCGGCCGACGCCGGCATCGCCAACATCTTTGGCGCTCACAACCTCGGCATCGTGCCACTGATCTACAGTCTCGAGCTGGACTGGTTCTATCGCCACCTTGCCGAAATCGCAGACGGTGAACGCGCCGGCACCCCCGTCATCTTCGCGCTCGCCTACACGGAACCGGAGGCCGGTAGCGACATCGAGGATGAGGTGCATATCCATTCCGCGCGGCTGCGCACGGTCGCCCGCGAGGTCCCGGGCGGCTATCGCGTTACCGGCCGCAAGGTGTTCATCTCCAATGGCAGCATCGCCCGCTACGCCTGGGCCTCGGCCATTACCGATCCGTCCCGCCCCGTGGAAAGCACGATCCAGTTCGTGGTGCCCACCAATGCCGCCGGATTCTCGGTAGGGCGCATCGAGCACAAGCTCGGACAACGCCTCTGTCCTGCTGCCGAGCTCGTGTTCGACGATCTCTTCGTCCCCTTCTCGGACTGCCTGGGCGGCAAGGGCAGCCCGATCCCGCTCGTCAAACACGCCTTGTCCATGACGCGCGGCCCGGTCGGCGCGATCGCGATGGGCATCGCCCGGGGCGCGATCGAACGAGCTCTCGCCTACCTGGCGGAGAAGAGGGAAAACGGCCGGTGGCGGTTCGAGGCCCAGTGGGTGCAGCTCGCGCTCGCCGACATGATCGGCAAGCTCCAGAGCGGCAGGCAGCTCTATTTTGACGCCGCCATGGCCGTGGAATCGTGCGGCTTCATGAAAGCTTTGAGCCCGCGACTCCAGGACGCCATGGCGGCCGTGCCCCGCCCGCTGCTCCGTGCCTCGCCGCTGCGCGGAGCGTTATCGTCGCGCCTCGTCACCGGCGCCATGCGCGCGTGGCTCGCCCACGCCGTGCCGGAAAGGGAGCTGGATTTTGTGCTCGGCCTCGCTTCTCTGGCGAAGCAAACGTGCAGCGACCTGGCCATGGACATCTGCCGTGCCGCGATGCGAATCCTCGGCGAGGATGCCTGCGAGCCGGCCTGGGGCGTCGAAAAATGCCTGCGGGATGCCAAGCTGACGCAAATCTACGAGGGAACCAACGAAGTGAACCGACTGCACGTCTTCAGGGGGCTGTTTGCGATGGAGGCGCGGGAGCCGTGAGGGAAGCACTGATCGCGGGCAGCCAGATGCTGCGGTTTGCGAAGTATCCGCAGCGCACGATCAAGGACATGACGGCGGAGGTCGTCGACAACGCCCTTCGCGACGCCGGGTTGGCGCGTGAGGACGTGCAGGCCGCGTGGTTCGCGAACAGCAACTGGGGGCGCAGCGACGGGCAGCTCTGCATTCGCGGCCAGGTCGCGTTGCGCGCCGCCGGCATCGACACGATCCCCATCGTCAACGTGGAGAACGCGTGCGCAGGTGGTTCCACCGCCCTGCATGGGGCGTGGATGGGAGTCGCCGCGGGCCAGTACGAAGTCGCCCTGGCGGTGGGCGCGGAGAAGATCTACTCACCGAATCGGCTTTTCATGTTTGCCGGTTTCCTGGGCGGGCTCGACGTCGCCGACCTTCCGGCCTCGCTCGCGCGCTACCTCGAAGCGGAGCGGGAGCTCGGGATACCGGCGGCGTTTCCCGCGGACTGGACAGTCGCACATCCGGGAAATCGGCGCCCGGTGTCCCCGCCGGCCCAATCCTGGCGCGACGTGCTCGCGCTGCGCACCGCGACGCGCGCCGCAAACGACGCGCTGCAGCTCGCGCAGGACCTCGTCACGATCGGCCACACCTTCGGCTGGGAGCGCCTGTGGTCGATGCGGAAGGCGTTCGCGAGCCGCGGCGCTGGCGATCAGAGCCCCTTCATGGATGTGTACTCGCTCAACGCGCGCCGCCACATGAAGCGCTACGGAACGACCATCGAGCAGCTCGCCGCGGTCGCGGCCAAGAACCATGAGCACAGCGTTCACAACCCGTTGGCGCAGTATCGGTTTCCGCTGACGGTGCAGGAGGTCCTGGCGGATCGGCCGGTCAGTTTTCCGTTGACGCGAGCCATGTGCGCGCCGATCGGCGACGGTGCGGCGGCGGTCGTGGTCTGCAGCCGGAATGTCTGGCGGCGGCGGCGTTCGGGTTCCCGGCCGGTGCGGATTCGCGCGAGCGTGCTTGGATCGGGCAAGGCGCGCGGTGATGGGGAGCCGGACATCAGCGCGCGGCTGGCGGCGGCGGCGTATGAGCGGGCCGGCGTCGGCCCCGAGGCGATCGACGTGGCCGAGGTGCACGACGCGACAGCCTTTGGCGAGCTCCACCAATGCGAGACACTCGGGTTTTGCCGCGAAGGTGAAGGGGGGGCTTATGCGGCGTCCGGAGCCACGCGCATCGGTGGCGCTCGGCCGGTGAACCCGAGCGGGGGTCTGGAGTGCCGGGGCCATCCCATCGCGGCTTCGGGTCTCGCGCAGGTCCACGAGCTCGTGTGCCAGCTCCGGGGTGAAGCCGGTGCGCGACAAGTGGAGGGCGCCACTATCGGCATGGCGGTGAATGGCGGCGGGGCACTGGGCGTGGAGGAGGCGGCGATGGCCATTCACATCATTGACCGGATGTGAGGACCCGTAGCGAAATCACTGTGTCAAGCACCGAGGCCGAGCGAGAAGGCCGCTTTCGAGGAACGACGACGAAGCGTGTCAATGGAGCAATACGGTGAGGAGGAGAGACGAAGCCGGCGGCCTTCGCAGCCGGCCGAATGCAACGGTTATTTCGTTACGGGTCCCAAGGAGAGCGAGATGGCGCGACTGCCGGCAGCGCTGACCCACAGACTCGGAGATCTGGCGCTGGCGCGCCGCGTCTTGGGTGCGGCGGCGTTCAGTCTGGGGTTGGAGTGGCAAGCGGGTGAGCTGGGGGCAACGCTCGCAGCCGCGCGCCGGCGCGGGACGCTCGCTTTCGCACGCGACTGGACCTTTGCGGAGCTGCTGGAATGGGCTGCGCGCCGCTTCGGCGGAAACCCGTTTATCGATTTCGCTGGCGATTGCCTGAGCTTTGACCTGCTGAATCGGCGCGCCAACCAGGTCGCGCGCGGCCTGCAGGCGCACGGCGCCGCGGCCGGTGCCGGCGTGGCCATCATGATGGATAATCGCCCGAGCTTCCTGGAGCTCTTCTTCGCTTCGCAGAAAGTGGGGGCCTACTGCGTACCGATCAACACGCACCTCGTAGGTGACGGCCTGGCCTACATCGTGAACCACTCGGAAGTAGCGATTGTCGGCGCTGATGGTCCGGCGCTCGACAAGCTGCGGGCGATAGCGGACCGGCTCGCGCGGCCGCTCACGGTGTTCGTGGTGGATGACGATGGCGGCGGCGATCGCGAATCCCTGGCGGCGATGCCTCCCTCCGCTCGGCTGCGCTTGCTTCCGTACGCCGAGCTCGAGCGGCGCGAGCGCTGCGACGCGGACCTCGGGACGCGGCCCGACGCGCATGCGCCTTCGCTGCTGATGTACACTTCGGGCACGACGGGTCTGCCGAAGGCGGTGGTCTATCGCTCCGGAAGTGCCGGAGTCAAGAAGCTCGGTTTCGCCAGCCACGTGTTCTACGATCCCGACGACAAGATCTACACCTGTTTGCCGCTTTTTCACGCCAACGCCTTGCTGGTCACGGTCGTGCAAGCGCTCTGGCGGGGGATTCCGGTCGCGCTCGCGCGGCGGTTCCGGGCTTCCCGCTTCTGGCGCGAGGTGAGCGAAAGCGGAGCGACGACCTTCAACGCTCTGGGTGCCATGATTCCGATCCTGTTGAAGACGCCCCCGAGCGTTTTCGAGCGCGAGCATCGCGTCAGGAAGGTCATCAGCTCGGCCTGCCCCGCGGACGCCTGGCGGCCGTTCGAGGAGCGCTTTGGCGTGCGCATCTGGGAAGCGTACGGCGCGGTCGATGGTGGCGGATTCGTGGTCTTCAACGCGGGCAATGCCCCCGTAGGTTCCATTGGCCGGCCCTCGTTCGGCGCGCGCTACCGCCTGGTCACCGCGAGCGGCGCGGACGCCGCTGTGGGCGAGGCCGGCGAGCTGATGTTCCACGCGGCACGCAGCGCCGACGCCCCGGTAACGTACTACAAGAACGAGGCGGCGAGCGCAGACAAGACGCGTGACGGGTGGCTTCGCACGGGCGACGTCATGCGGCGCGACGCCGGCGGCTTTCTCTATTTCGTCGGCCGCCGGACCGACTCGATGCGCCGCCGCGGTGAAAACGTTTCGGCATACGAGGTCGAAAAGGAAGTCGATGCCCACCCCGACGTGCTCGAGAGCGCCGCGTTCGGCGTCCCCAGCGAGCTGGCGGAAGAGGAGATCATGGTCTGTGTGGTGCCGGTCGAGGGGCGCACCGTCGACCCCCAGGCGCTCGCCGCCTTTCTCGCACCCCGCCTGCCAAAATATGCTCTGCCACGCTACGTCGAGGTTGTCGACGCGTTGCCGAAGACCGCCACCCACCGGGTCATGAAGGAGGAGCTCAAGGCGCGCGGGGTGACGCCGCGCACCGTGGACCTGCAACGGTGAGCGGGGAGCAGCGCACAACAAGCGAGTTTTTCCGCGGCGTGGAGCAGCGGGAGATCCCGATTCGGCAGTGGCGCGGCTATTCGCCGCTCTTTTACTACGATGCCTCCATGACGGCGGTTGTTTTTACCGCGGACGCGGCGGCGGTGCAGGCGCTGATGCCGACGCCGCGTCATCGCCCGCTGCGGCCGCTGCCGGGAACCGCGCTCGTCGCCATTCACTGCTTTCAATACCGCGCCTCCCAGCTCGGGGCATACTGTGAGGTCTCGCTGTCGGCCGGCATCTCGTACACTCGCGACGCATGGGCTCACGGCGCGCTGCACCTCGTGCGCTCCGTGCTGAGCGAGCGGTATGAGGCCTACGTTTTTCAGTTGCCGGTAGATTCGGAAGTCGCCATGGCGGGCGGTATCGATTACCTGAATGTCCCCAAATACATGGCGCGCATGGCGTTTCAGGAGCGCGGCGGGCAGCTCATCGTCACCGTGTATGGTGACGAGCGCGGCGGCCCGGAGCTCTTTACGCTCGCGGTCCCGTCGTTACCGGCGCGCGCCCACCATTCAGCGCGCGCCCGCGACGTCGCGCCGCTTCGCGTCATGGAGCTCGCCAGCTACCCTGTCAAGGGCGGGCGCACCCTGCGCGCCGAGCTGAAGGTAAACCTGATCGACTCGGCCACGTCCTGGCTCCCGCGCGGGGTCGCGCTGCGCCTGGGCGAGCACGGCAAGGCGCGACAGCTCCGCGCGCTCCGCCTGGGCCACGCGGTCGAGCTTATTTATGCGCCCCGGTGCGAGATGATCCTGTCGATGTCGGAGGCGGATGGCCCGCCGCGGTGACCGGTCCTTCGCCGCCGGCAGCATGTAGCGCTTCTTGCCTGATAGCCTCTTGCCGGGCTCAGGCGAGCGTGAGGCCGGCGTCGGCACACGCTTCGATGAGGCCATCGAGGCCGAGCGCCGTAATCGGGCTGATCGCTCCGGTGCCGAAGATACGCCCGGCTGCCGCGCGCTCCGCGAGCAACGCCAGGATGTTTGCCGTAAAGGTATAGCCGTTGACCCCCGACAGTGCCGCCTCGGCCACCTTGTCGCCGCGCCCGTCGTAGGTCTCGGCGACAATGTACGACCCGATTCGCTCGCGCCGGTCCGGTCCAGGGCCGCGGCCACTGCTGGACAGCGTCCACCGCAGCGCGGTGCCGACCACCTGGTGCACTAGCGGCAGGCGCTGCACCGCGGCCGTGACCAGGGAAGCGGCCGGCATCAGGTACGACAGCTCCCCAAACCAGCCGAGGTACACCGTGAGGTCACGGAGGTCGGGGAATAGTCGCGGGAGAAAGAGCGCTTCGCTGCTCGAAATCGCGACTGCCGGTCGCGAACGGCCAGCGACGTCGAAGCGGCGGACCTTGTGACCGGCGCGATGCTCGGTGAGCCGGCCGCCCTCCCAAAAGACGCCGGGCGCGAGCGACACTTCGGCCATCGAAGCGCGCGTTCCCTCGCTCAGCCCGAGCGGTCCGTCGCCAACGCCGAAGTAGCCGACGTCCACCCGCCGGGCGCGCCCCTGCGACCGCCGCACGGCCTCCGCAGCCGCGCAATGACCTGGCACGAAGTCGTAGCCGCTCGTGGTCAGTAGGGCGATGCCGCGATCGCGCGCCGGAGCGTCGTAGGTCTCCACCACCGTGCGCGCGAACCCGATCTCCCCAGTGGAGTCGACGTAGTGGGCGCCCGCGGCAACCGCCGCGGCCAGAGCGACCTGACCGTGACGCGAAAACGGCCCGACCGTCGTCACCAGCACGTCTCCCGAGCGAAGATGACCAGCGAGCTCCGCGGGACGTTCCACGTCGGCAACCCCATGGCCCAAGCCGCCGAGCTCACGCGCGAGTGCCTCGACCTTTTGCCGCGAGCGGCCGAGGAGCAAGGGCCGCAGCCCCCGCGCCACCATAGCCTCGGCGGTGAGCCTCCCGGTATATCCGGTCGCGCCGAAAAGGACGATGCGGGCCCCGTGCTCAGCTTCATCGATCATTGTCAACCCTCCCGGCGCCATCGTCTACCGCATCACGCCAAGGCCGACCAGGTGGCGGAACTGCAGGTGATTGGCGAGATCGACGAGTGCCGGGGCGAGCTTCTTGGCATTGAAAATCACATGCGTCAGCGCGCACATCGGCACGGTGCCGCGCTCGCGCCGGATGGCGGCCAAAATTGTCTCGGCGGCGTCGCTCGGGTCCTTGCCGGACCGGTGCAGGAGCGACTCGACGGTTTCCCGGAAGTGGAGCTCTGCTTCACCAGTAAGGGTCGAGGGCGCCATGGCGCGCTTGCCGATGTCGGTGGCGATGAACGCCGGACAGATTGCCGTGACGCTCACGCGGCCGCGGAGCTCGGCGCGCAAAGCCTCCGAGAAGCCGACGAGGGCGAACTTCGACGTCGCATACGCCGCGAGGCCGGCGGGCGCCACGAGCCCGGCGCCGGAGGCGATGTTGGCGATGAACCCCCGGCGGTCGATAAGCTGTGGCAGGAGGCGGTTGGTGAGGTGGACGGCACCCATCAGATTGACTTCCATCACCTTGCGGAAGTCGTGCATGCTCATGGTTTCAAACGTGCCGCCATACGCCACTCCGGCATTGTTGATGAGGCCGTCGAGGGGCTCGGAGGCGACGCTGTCCGCGAACGCGTCGATGGCAGCGGCGTCCGTAATATCGACACAGGCGACGCGGTGACCGCGTCCCCCGTTTGGGCTCGTGGGAACGGGGAGCTCCGCCTGCAACGCCGCCAGCGCTGCTGCGTTGCGGTCGAGCAGAATCACCGACGCCTCCTCGCGCGTGACCAGAAGCCGAGCGAGAGCGCTCCCGATGCCTCCGGCAGCGCCGGTGACGACGATCCGATTGTGGCGCAATTGACGTCTGCTGAACACGCTGACCTCCTCGGCAAAAAGTGCTGGAACCTGGCACGCGGCGGGTACGTTACCAGACTGCTCCGAGTTGTCGCGCCACGCTGATCGCGGAGGTGACGGCATCCTCGTGCAGCCCGTGGCCCCAGTAACTACCACAATAGTACGAACCCTGCACGCCGTTGAGCGCCGGCAGGCGCTCCATCGTTGGATAGGAGGTAAAGTCGAAGATGGGCGTGCGCAACACCGTCTCAAACTCGATCAGTCGCTTCTCGATCGGGAAGTTCGGATGTTGCGAGCTGACATAGGGCGACGACCGGGATACCCCAGGTTCGTGCCACAAACTGCCGTTCACCGACGTTTCGAAGCGGTCCTCGTGTTCGCGAAAGAGGAACGTGTACGCTTGCATGAGCTCCCGTCGGGGAAACGAGGAGCAGTCGCGGTGGACGACGACGGTTCCGTCCTTGTAGCGCCAGGCGCCGAGCAGCTCGGATTCACTCGCGGTCGGCCGCGGTATCAGCGCCAGGGCGTTGTCGGGAGGGCAAGCGAAGATGACCTTGTCGAATCGTTGCCGGTGCCCCCCGGCATGGACGATCTCGATGCCGGTTTCATCGCGCTCGACCGCTCTGATCTCGGACTGCAGGACGACGCGGTCGCGAAACGGCCGCACCAGCGCCTCCACGTAGCTCTTCGTCCTGGTTGCCACGCAGCGCACCGACCACGTCGAGCGCGGCGAGAGAACGTCGTTGTTGATCCTCAGCTTTCTGAAGAAAAACTCGGCGGGCCCGTGCATGACCTCGTCCCCGGACATCGAAGACATCAGACACAAGGCGCACAGCAGCAGGCGTCGCGCCTGGCCGCGGCCCAGGCCGATGCGATCGAGTGCCTGCTGGAGGGTGAGCCCGGGAAGGCGTCCATGCTCGAGCATGCCGCGGCCGGCCCGCAGGGCGCGGCCCAGCTCAAGAAAGGCGGCGCAGTTTGCGGGGCTGAACAGGTCGAAGCGTTGGCGCACCAGGCCCCTGAGGCTGAACGGCGTCATGTACAGACCGGTGCCGCTGCCCAGATCGTGCATGCTGATATAGGAATCCGCGCACCACCGCGTTTCGATACCGAGCCGGTCGAGCAGCTTGTAAAAGTTTGGGTAGCCGGCCTTGCCAAACGCGGCGACCGCGATATCGACTTCCTCCCCGTCGTGCGTGGTAATCGTGTACGCATTGCCGCCCAGGCGCGCGGCGCGTTCGAACAAGGTGACTTGGTGGCGCGAGTGAAGCAGGTGGCCAGCGGTCAGCCCGGCAATGCCCCCGCCGATGATGGCAATTCTCATAATCGTTTCGCTTCGGCGGTTGGCATGCTTGCGAGCAACCGGGCGATCCAACGGATCGCCCGGCGCCGGCCGGACCGCTCAGTGGAGCCGGACGGCTTTCCGGCGTGTTCGATACGACGTGACGGTCCAGGAGGCTTCAGTGGCAATGTCGGCAAGCTTGTCCGCGACAACGGCAGCACCGCTGCTATCGGTAGCCGGCAGGTCGATCGTGCACACCTGCCCACCGCTCGCCGTAGCCACCAGTATCGCGTCTGTTGCTCGCAAGTTCGTTCGTAGCAGCCGACCGAGGAACCGGCCAGCATTGGCCATCGCCGGGTCCTTGTTGTGGAGGTACAGAACCACCTCCGTGTCCGGATGGACACTCATGCGGTCGGACTTTCGCCGATTGTCCAAAGCGGTGGCACCGCGTGTTCCCACTTGGGCCATGGCATTTCCTTCCGCCGTAGAGCTCTGTCTCCCGCAACGTCTCTGTCGTACGGACAGAGCCGCTGCGGCTGGTCACAACCGATCCTGATCTTAACCTAGTGTCTCGATGTCGAACTGGCAAGAATCGCCTGACTACTCGGTGGGGCATGCGCCCCTGCAGGAGGCGTTGCACTCCCGGGCTGCGCCTGCTACAGAATAGCGGCATATGTGCAAGGAACGGCACAGGCACAAGGAGCAGCCCTCATGGCCGTCGATCTCACCTCGTTTCTGGCGAGTCGCTTCAAGCAAATGATGGGCGCTGCCCCGGCGCCCCAGCTCGGCACGAAGACCGCGACCGTCATCGCCGTTGCCGCCAGCAAGGGCGGAGTCGGCAAGACGACGACGGCCGTCAACCTTGGCGCGGGACTGGCCCGGTACGGCTCCCGGCGAGTCCTGGTCGTCGACCTCGACCCTCAAGGCCACGTCGGTTCGAGCCTGGGGATCCGCGGGGGAAGCGCCGCAAAGCAGCTTTCCGCCGTGATGGCCGAACGGCAGCGCGAAGTGCTCGACGCAGCGATCCCAACGCGGGTTTGTGGCCTGGACATCACCGCCCCCGACAAGAGTCTCACGGAGAGCGAACAGCTCCTGAGCGCACGAATCGGCAAGGAGTTCGTCTTGCAACAGGCGTTACACGTGACGCGGACACACTACGACTGCATCGTGCTGGACTGCCCGCCGAGCCTCGGTAACCTTACGGTGAATGCGCTTGTCGCTGCTGACTATCTGCTCGTACCTTGCGAGTATTCGCTGCTCAGCTTTCAGGGTGTGGCCGACCTCATCGACGCCGTCCAACTCGTGCGCGAGCGTCTGCGAGCGGCGGTGGAAATCCTCGGAATCCTCGTCACCCAGCTCGATAGTCGCACCAAGGGCCTCAACCGGGAAGTCGAGTCCATGCTGGAGGCGCACTACGGTCCGGCGCTGCTTGACACGCGGATCGGCGTCAACACGGCCATCGCGCGGGCACAGTTCGCAGGAGAATCGATCTATGATTTTGCTCCGGATTCGCGCGGCAGCACGGATTACCGAGCCCTGGTCGACGAGGTTGGGCTCCGGCTGCGGGAACGCGGTAGGATGGGATGGTAGGTCGCGTCACAGACAGCGCGGCGGCAACTCAAGACGGCGCCTCGGAGTGACAGCGTGGTGAGCGCGACGGACGAGTCCGGGTTTCGGTGTCAGAGCTGCGGTAAACGGCTGCGCTTGCGGAGTGGCCGCACGGTGGATCCCGCCCGTATGCGGTGCCCGCGGTGCGGAGGCCCCGTGAAGATCATGGGGCTGGCGCCGCGCGAGGAGCCGGAGCCAGAGATGCCTGAGGTGGGGGCGGAAGCGGGCGAATCCTCTCCGGCACCCTCCGTCGCGCCGCTGGAAGCGCGACGTGAAGCCCCTCCAACCCAGCTTCCCCCGCCCCCGACGGGTGATCCACAGGATTCCGTCATCCCGGCGAAAGCCGCGGTCCCTGTATCCGATGGCAGCAGGAGCATGGCTGCCAGCTTTCGCCGGGATGACGATAGTGACGCCATTGCGCCGCAACATCCGAGCGAGCAAGACAGTATGCATCGCGCGCCTGCGAGGGGAGACGCGGAGGGGGGACCGATCCCGTCGGCTTTGGCGGGAGGCGAAGCGAAGGAGGTCCCCGTCCGACCGCCGCGGCTACCCGGCGCGACCGGAACGCTTCTGGGCGGCCGATATCGTGTCCTGGAACAGCTCGGTGAAAGCGCGGCGGCGGGCGTCTTTTCCTGCCGCGACGAGCGCGCAGAGCGGCGCGTCGCGGTCAAGCGCCTGAAGCGGTTCCTGCTGGGAGACAAGAGCGCGGCGGTGCGGATCACGGATGACTGGAAAGCACTGATCGGCCTGCACCATGTGAATGCGATCGCGCCTCTGGATGCGTTCGTCGACGGAGACGGCAGCCCTTGCCTGGTTCTGGAGCAGAGCTCGGGACGGACACTGGCCGCGCTATTGGAAGATCGCGGGCGGCTTTCCTGGCAGGAGGCACTTCCTGTCGGGCGCCAGATCGCGGAGGCGCTCGCCTATCTTCACGGCCACGGTTGTGTCCACGGCGACCTCAAACCGGGGAACGTCTTTGTCGCCGAGGATTTGCAGGCCAAGATCGCGGACTTTGGGCTGACGCTGCGAATGCACGGACAGGAAAACGCGGCCGCGGAAGAGTGGGTCGGCAGCCCCCTCTACAGGGCTCCCGAACAGTTTCGCGGCCTGCCGCCGTCGCCGGCAACGGACATCTATGCCTTCGGGATCCTGTTGCAGCAGATGATCACAGGTGAGCACCCGCTCCTGGAGCCGAGCGCCACGGGACTTGAAAAGCGCGCCAATCGCCCAGCCCCGCCCCTGGAGCACTACGAGCTCGATGGGTTTCTGATCGCGAGCCTGCAGCCGCTTCTGGACGAGCTCCTGGCGGAGGATCCTGACGCGCGCGCGGTTTCGCTGCTGGAAGTTTCCGATCGCCTCAGGGCGATCCAGGACATGCTGGCGCGCCCCTCCCAGCACCAGCGCGCCTTGTGGCTCGCGCAGCGCCGCCGCCCCGTGGTCGCTGCTGCGCCGGCGGCCGCACCTGTTGCTGCGCCGGTTACGGTCACGCCGCCGGAGGACCGAGCCGTCTCCGCGCTCGCGGCGCCGTCCGGCGCGTTTTGGCGCACCCGGCGAGGTCTCACGAGCGCCGCGGCGGTGGTTGTCGGCGCGATGGTTCTCGCGCTGTGGCTGGCGCTGGCAGATACCGGCCGTCGCGGCTCCGAAGACAGTGGGACGACAGCGGGCCAGGGGGGCTCGGCGCCGCTCCACGTGGCGGCGACTTCGGCGCTGCTCGCGGACGACGACGCCGGCGTGTTGGCGGCGGTGAGCCTGCGCCTTCCGGCGGATGTTGCAGAGCTTCTGGATCTGTCGCTCCTGCGAGCGGGGCGAGACCGCTATGTCGAGCTCCAGGCCGAACGCCGCGGGTGCACCAGGGACGCCGGGTTGGTGTTTGGGCTCAGCGTCGCGCCCGAACGCGCCGCGCTTCCCCCGGAAATGACATTCTTCGCTCCGTTCGAAGCCGATGGGCTGGGCGATGGCGCGGTGGCCGAGCGTTTTTCCGAGCTCATCGCGCGAGAGCCGATCGAGGGAGGAATCGCCGAGCTCGACCCGGCGCGCCTCGTGGCTCGCGCCAAGGCGATGGGCTGCGCCGTTCTGCTGGCGCTGGAGATTCGCGAATATGTCGTCGACATCAATATTGTGGGCGACGACCGGCTGGCGGTTTCCGGGAAGATGTCGGGCGTCGCCCGTGTTTGGGATGTCGAGGGCCAGGTGGCGGTGGTGGAGGTCCCCGCGGGATTCGCCGCGGCCACCACGATCGCGGCCCGGCGCGGAGACCAGGAGCGGATCACCGGCGACATTCTCGAATTCTTGCGATCCAGAGTGCTGCTGCGCATGGCGGAGCGGGCCGCACAGGATCTGCAAGCGTCTCGCCCCAAACTCGAAGGCCGCGTGTAACGTCTGCTGATCCCTGATTCTGCACCAGGCCTGCCACACATCTCAATCCACCGCCTGTGCGGCTGAAAGCTGCGCGGAAGGCGCATCGACGTCGAGCCCTCGGTGGATTCAGGACACAGGCGCCGGTTGTGCTCGGCAATCAGCCGTCCCCAGAGCCCGACAGGAGCCGTGCTACGCGGTTCTTCTGGACCTTGCCGAGGGCATTGCGGGGTAGCTCGTCGACGAGCGTGAGGCGCGAGGGAACCTTGTAGGGGGCGAGCCGCTCACGGCTCCAGGCCTGTAGCTCATCGGCGTCCGGCCGCGCTCCCGGCGCCGCCACGATGGCCGCGGCCACGCGTTCTCCCCAGACCGGATCGGGCATCGCGACGACCGCGCAGTCGCGGACTTCGGGGTGAGCGCGCAGGACCTCCTCGATCTCCAGGGCCGACACCTTGTAGCCACCGGTCTTGATGATGTCAACGCTCTTTCGGCCGAGGATTCGGTAGCGCTCCTCCTCGAGGACGGCCACATCGCCCGTGCGAAACCATCTGTCGCGAAAGGCGGCGGCGGTGGCCGCGGCATTGCCCAGATACTCCAGGAACACGGTCTCCCCGCGCACTTCGATCTCGCCGGGAGTGCCCGGCGGTACCGCCGCGCCATCATCCCCTACGAGGCGCACGTCGACGCCGGGAAGTGGCGTCCCGACCGAGCCGGCGGTACGCGGGCCATGCAGGGGATTTGCGAGCGCCATGCCGATCTCGGTCATGCCGTATCGCTCCAGGAGCACCTGACCGGTGAGCTCCCGCCATTTGCGCAGGACACCTACGGGGAGAGCCGCGGACCCCGAAACCATCAGTCGAACGGTTCGCGCTCCCGCGGACCAGCGGGCTCGCGTGTGCCCGTCGGCTTGCTCCCAGGCGGAAATCAGCAAGGCGTACACGGTGGGAACCGCCATGAACAGCGTGATTTCCGCCGATGCGAGGCGATCCCAAACGGGTGCCGCGTCGAACTTCGCGACCAGCTCGCAGGTAGCACCGGACCACAGGGCGCACGTCAGCACGTTGATCACGCCGTGAACGTGATGCAGCGGCAACACCCCGAGGATACGGTCGGCGGCGGTCCATTCCCAGGCGGCGGTCAGGCTCTGGACTTGCGCCGCGATATTGCGGTGCGTCAGGACGACACCTTTGGGTCGGGCCGAGGTGCCGCTGGTATAGAAAACCTGCGCGCGTCGATCGCCGTGGAGGTCCGGCAGCGGCCTCGGCGCGGCGCTCAGGGCCGCGGAGAGCTCCAGGTGCCGAATGCCGAGGCCGCCGGCGAGTGGCCGCAGCAGGTAGGAATAGGTGGGATGACTGATCGTCGCGCGCGCGCCCGAGTCGCGGAGGACAAAGGCGAGCTCGGCCGGCGGATGACTCGTGGCCAGTGGCACGGCGACACCTCCTGCGCGCCAGATGCCCCATTGCGCGGCAACCCAGTCGAAGCCCGGCGGGGCGAGATAGGCCACCCGCTGCTCCGCCAGGTCCGGAGCGCCGCCGAGCAAGACACTGGCGATGCGCTCACTTGCGGCGAGCAGCTCCGTGTACGAGAAGCGACCCCCAGCATCGGCAATCGCGCAGCGCGACGCGTGCTCCCGGGCGCGGCCGACGATGAGCAACTCCGCGTTCATGAACCTGACCGTAGCTCGACATGCCTGGGGACGCAAGCGCGTTGGCGTCTTGCCATTCCTTGACACTGCCGCGGGGCGCTCCTATAGCAAGGGTACGCGGGGCATCCCAGGCCAAGACGCATGCCCGCCTCCGAGGGGAATGCTGGAATCAGCGGAAAGGAGGCCATGATGAGCCCGAACGTGAATCAGATCGTCGAGCAGCAGATCGCGCGCTGGATTGCGGAGAAGAATCGGTACCACAAGCCTCTCGATCAGCCATCGGTCCTCAAGCCGGTGGTGACGGTATCGCGAATGCTTGGCAGCGGCGGCGCGGATATCGCAAGAGGCGTGGCGGAGCGGTTGGGCTGTCAGCTCATGGGGGTGAAGCTCATCGACGAGATCGCCAATCGCGGCGACGTGCGGCGAGAGCTCGTGGACGCGATGGACGAAAAGGCGCGTTCCGAGGTTCACAACTGGCTCGAATCGCTGCTGGCCGGCAAGGTGTTTGGACACGGGGATTACTACCACTTCCTGCTGGAGACGGTCGAGTCGCTTTCGCGGCTGGGATCGGTAGTGATCCTCGGTCGAGGAGCGGCGTTCGTGCCGCGGCTGCGACCGCGTTTGGATGTCAGCGTGATCGCGCCGCTTGAACATCGGATGCAGCGGCTCATGGATCGGGAGGGCTACACCCGCTCGGCGGCCCAGGACGCGATTCGACGGTCCGACGGCGAGCGGAAGCGGTTTGTCAGGACGCTCTTCGGGAAGGAGTGGCTGGACCCCGAGAACTTCGACGTCGTCCTGAACACCGCCAACATCGGCCTGGACACCGCGGTGACAATGATCGAGTCGGCCTGGCAGCGGATCGTGAGCGCTATCCACGAGACAGACGTCTACGGCGCGGACTGACGACCGTTGACCACACGACTCAGGAAGGCGACGCAGGATCTGGAGCGGCTCGGCGTTTCACCCCGGCTGATCGCCCAGATGACCGATCATGTGCTCACCGCTGCCCCGCCCGGGCTCGTCAAGATACCGCCCTTTCGCCTTGCCAGGGACTGGGGCGTCGACAGGTACGAAACCCTGGAGGCGTTCCTGTTCGCTACCCGCCACGGCGTCTTCGACATGGAGTGGGACATCCGTTGCCCGAGCTGCACGGGGTCGACCCAACGTGTGGATTCGCTCTCGCTGCTCAAACCCCAATCCCACTGCGGTCACTGCAACATCGATATCACCGGAACCCTGGACGAGGCGGTCGAGGTCACGTTTCGCGTCAGCCAGGAAGCTCGTCGCTACCCCGACGTCTCGCTCCCGGAGATCATTCGCTACTGGATCTCCTACGAACGGCTCGCCACCGCCGTGGCGGCTCCTGGGGAAACGGTCCTGTCCGTGGAGCTCGGCGAGGGCAGGCATCATCTCATGCGCACGGATCTCGGCTTCGGCTCGCCGCTGCTCGTGGAAGGGGAATCTGGGGACGGTACGCGCGCGCTGACCTTCACTACCGATGGCACTTGCATGAGGCGCGAGAGTTGTGAGCGGCTTGCGCCGGGGCGATTCGACCTCCGCATCGTCAATACGAGCAGCGAGCCGCTTGAGGTCATGTTGCTGCGGGTCGCGGATTCGCCCTGGGTGACGGGGCTGGATGTGACGTCCAATCAGAGCTTTCGTGACTTTTTCACCTCCGAGCTCATCGCCGCGGACGAATCCTTCGCCATCCGCAACCTCGTGTTTGCATTCACGGATATCAAGGGTTCCACAGCGCTGTACGAGCGGTTGGGCGACTCCCTGGCGTACGGGTTGGTGCGCGAGCACTTCCGCATTCTCACGCGAATCGTCCGGGACCATCACGGGGCCGTAGTCAAGACCATCGGGGACGCCATCATGGCGACGTTCGTGACGTCTGAGGACGCGGCCGCGGCGTTGCTCGCCATGCACGGGGTCTTCGACGATCTCAACCGCAACAGCGAGCACGGTAGCGAAATCCTGATCAAGGTTGGCGCCCACCGGGGGGCGTGCATCGCCGTCACCTCAAACGACGCGCTGGATTACTTCGGGCGGACGGTCAACCTGGCGTCTCGGGTCCAGGGCCTCTCGGCGGGGCGCGATGTCATGATGACGCGCCAGCTTTACGATGATCCCGGTGTTGGCGCGGCAATCGCCCGCGCCGGCTGGCTGGCGAAAGGGTTCACCGCGGCGCTGCGGGGAATTCCGGAGGTCCGCGAGGTGCTGCAGGTAACCCCGGAATAGGCGCTGCGCGACCAGCCGGGCGGCGCTACTCCTTCGGCTCTTTCTCTTCCTCTTCCAGGCCCGCGAAGATGTCGTCCGTAAACGGCATCTGCGTATAGCTCGCCCGTGGCCGAATGCTCTTGACCGCCGACAGGGGGATTGCCATCCACCGGCCGGAAGCGCGCAGGTAGAGCTCGCTCTCCCCGATCCCGGTGAGCGTTCCCGCGTATACGGTGCGATTGGCCGAAACCTCCACGTCCTGGTTCAGAAACTGTCGCAATGCATCCATTATGTATCTCTTCTACCGGATCGATTCGCCGGGTTTCAGATCGATGACGCGCAGGCCCTCGATGTCGGCGGCCGCGTCGCGCAGTGCTCCGGGCGTTCCGCGCAACAGCGGAAACGTGCCAAAATGCATCGGGATCACGGTTTTTACGCCGAGGTAGCGGAGGGCTTCCGCGGCCTGCACGGGATCCATCGTGAAGTGATCGCCGATCGGCAACAGCGCGAGATCGGGCTTCCACAGCTTGCCGATGATCGTCATGTCGGAAAACAGTGCGGTATCTCCCGCATGGTAGATGCGATAGCCGTTTTCGAGCTCGATGACGTAGCCGGCGGCTTCGCCGCCGTAGATGATCTTGCCGTCGTCGAGGATGCCACACGAGTGAATGGCGTGCGTCATCGTGACCTTGATGCCCTGCACAGTCTGCGCGCCGCCCTTGTTCATGGCGCTGCAGCCCTGAACGCCTTTGCTCTCGAGCCAGTGGCACGTTTCGTAGATCCCCACGACGGCCGGCGACAGTGCCTTGCCGAGCGCCACGGCGTCGCCAATGTGATCGAAATGCCCGTGCGTGATCAGCATCACGTCGGCGCGCGCGGGGTTCTTCAGTGCCGGCGGGCACGCGGGATTCCCTTGGATCCACGGGTCGACGATGAGGATCTTGCCGGCGGGCGACTCGATCGTGAAGGTAGAGTGACCGAGCCAGGTAATTGTGGCTCCGCAGTCGAGGCGGGTGTTCGTCATCTTGGCCTCCGGTCCGCGAGGATTGGCAATCGGGATGGCGTCATTATAATCATTCTAGCGCTCTGTTGCCAACGCTACGTGCACAGGAGGACCGTATGAAGATCAATGCTTTTGCCGCGTACGCCGCTGCCGAGGCACTTGCCACGTTCACCTTCGAGGCCGGCCCGCTCGCCGCGGGCGAGGTCGAGGTCGAGGTCGAATACTGCGGCGTCTGTCACTCCGACATCCACCTCATTGACAACGATTGGGGGATCAGCTCCTATCCGCTGGTTGCCGGGCACGAAATTGTCGGCACCGTGGTGGCGCTGGGCGACCGCGTGGTGACGCCGGAGCTCGGTGCCCGCGTGGGAATCGGCTGGCAGCGCGGCTGCTGCGGCTCCTGCGAGTGGTGCCTGACGGGGGACCAGAACCTGTGCCCTGCCAGTCGCGCGACCTGCGTGGGGCATCACGGCGGTTACGCGACGCGGGTGCGCTGCGATGCGGCGTTTGCCGTCCCCATTCCGGGGGCGCTCGCGCCGGCCATGGCCGCGCCGCTGCTGTGCGGTGGCGTCACTGTCTACGCGCCACTGGTCCAGTTCGGGGTGCGGCCGGCGCACAGCGTCGGCGTGATTGGTATCGGCGGTCTCGGGCACCTGGCGATTCGGTTCGCGAGAGCGTTCGGCTGTCGCGTGACGGCGTTTTCGAGCTCTCCGGAAAAGGCGGCGGAGGCGGCACGGTTCGGTGCTCATGATTTCGTCACGACTCAGGGCGATGGGGGGCTGAAGAAGGCGGCGGGAACCGTGGACTTTCTGATTTCCACAGCGAGCGCCGACCTGAGCTGGCCGGACTACGTGGATTTGCTCCGCCCAAACGGGACGCTGTGCATCGTCGGCGCCTCGCCAGGGCCGGTTCAGGTGTCGGCCACGGCGCTGATCCTTGGCAGGCGATCGATCCGCGGCAGCGCGATCGGCAGCCCACCGCTCATTCGCGAAATGCTGTCCTTCGCAGCCCGCAACGAAGTTGTGCCGCAAATCGAGATCCTGCCGCTGCGACAGGTGAACGACGCGCTGGACAAGGTGCGCGCCAATCGCGCTCGTTATCGCATGGTTTTGGCGGTGAAGGAACGCTGAAGCTTGCCGTAGGAGGCGAGAGCAAGCTTCATCGCACCGTCAATGCAAGGCATCTGGCGCCCCGTGGCGGCAGATGCCTACCGATCGGCGAGCGTCCACACCGGCGCGCGGTCGTCGATCTCCCACCTGCGCAGTTTGTTCAGCAGTGTCTTGTAGCAGACGTTCAGGCGCTCTGCCGCCGCTTTCCGATTCCAGTTGGTAGCTTCCAGCATCCGCACGACGGCTTGTCGTTCCGCCTCATCCGCCGCCTGCGCGCCGATGTCCAGCAGCGACATCGGCCCTTCCGCTCCGGCGACGCGCGCGACCATGGCGGTGGTACCGTTCGTATGCGGATCCATCGATTCGCTCAGATCCGCGCAGATTTCCGCGGCATCCGGCAGCAGGACGTACCGCTTGATGGCATTCTCTAGCTCGCGCACGTTGCCCGGCCACCGATAGTGCCGAAAGGTTTCCTCCATGGATCTCGGCAGCTCGGGTACCGGGCGGCGGTACTCGCTTGCGTACTTGCCCAAGAAGTACCGCGAAAGCAGCACAACGTCGTCCGGGCGTTCACGCAGCGGCGGTATTTCGAGCTTGATGACCGCCAGTCGATAGTACAAGTCGGCGCGGAATCGCCCTTCTCGCACTGCGTCCTTCAAATCGCAGTTGGTTGCCGCGATGACTCGGCACTGTACCTTGGTGGTTCCGGCGCCGCCGACGCGCCGGAGCTCGCCGTCCTGCAAGACGTGCAGCAGCTTGGCCTGGACCGCCGGGTCCATCTCGCCGATCTCGTCGAGAAAGATCGTACCGTTTTCGGCGAGCTCGAACTGCCCGATCTGCTGCTGTACCGCTCCCGTGAACGCGCCGCGTTCGTGGCCGAAAAACTCTGACTCCAAGAGGTCGCGAGGCACAGCAGCGCAGTTTACGTCGACAAACGGGGCGCGCGCGCGCGCCGAGAAACGGTGAATGTAACGGGCGACGACGCCTTTGCCGACGCCTGATTCGCCGAGAAGCAATATGGGCACATCGACATCGGCGACCTGTCGGGCTATGGCCTCGATGTGATGCATCTGGTGATCTACCGTAACGAGCCCATCCGCAGGGTATGGACTCCCGCCTGGCTTAAAACTTGCCATTTTTCCCCTCTCCTGCTTGCCCGCCGAGCGGGCGCCTGGTATGAGGTGCCGCGGTTCCTTCCATAAGCACTTCTATGAAGATAAGTAGCGCGGCCATCGTTGACAATCCGGTGGGCCGCCTACGGACGGCCCGCCCGAAACCCTAGACGAGCTCCTGTGAAACCCCTGGGTTCTGCGGAAAAACCCCGAGGAGCCCCTCGGCAATACTGCGTAGCCCCCACCCCAACCCTGCCGCGAGCGGGGCAGGAAGGAGTCGGAGCACGACGGCGCCACCCGCGTTCACGAAGGGGAACGCTACTTCCATTCGGAGGCACCGCCGGCCGCGCCGGTGGTACTTACGATGGGCGTTTCGCCGCCAGGGCGGCATGGTATGGCGATTGCATAAAGCAACCGCAGAGCTCCCTCCCGGGAGAACCACTCTGGTCTCGCCCGCACCGGGAACACGCACGAGAGGACGCGACGATGAGATTTCGGCCTCCGCTCGGCCGTCCAGTGCTCGCGGTCAAGCCGCGACCTGGCGGTAGAGCCGTGCTCCGCGTCGCCGTGGTGAGCGCTCACTCGGCCATGCGAACCGCCATTTGCGCAGCACTGGATACCAGCTTCGCCACGATCATCGGGGAGGCCGACGGCGCGCGGAACGCCATCGCTCTTGCCGCGGCCGCGCACCCGGACGTCGCCATCATCGACCTCGACGCGACTGCCGACAGCATTGCCACGGCCAGGCAGATCCGCCGCCACTCTCCTGCCACCCAGGTCATCCTGGTCAGCACCGAAGCCGCCCTGCAGCAGAAGCTCGTGGATGGGCTGCGCGCCGGCGCCAGAGGTGTCGTGCTCACCTCGGACCCTGCCGGTGACCTTTCCCAGGCGCTCGCGGAGGTCGCCAGTGGACTCGTTCACCTCAGTCCAAGTATCTCGGACGCCATGCTGAAGTGCGTTCTGCAGCGGCAGGTGCCGGCCCCCACCGAGCTCTCCGAGCGCGAGCGCGAGGTTCTGACCTTGCTCATCCAGGGCATGAAGAGTCGGGAAATCGGCACCCGACTGGGCATCACCACCAGCACCGTCGACGCCCACAAAACGCGAATCCGCACCAAGATGGGCGTCCAGAGCACCGCGCAGGCGGTTCTTCAGGCCATTGAGCACGGCCTGACCGCAGCGGCGCGGGAACAATAGGCGGGCTGCGGTTTCTCCCCCACCCTCCAGCTCTCCCCCCACCCCTGCCCTCCCCCCACCTCACCTCCCTTCGCCAGCGGGGGGAACGGAGGGCAGAAGGAGACGGAGATCGTGCCCCTGGCAACTGCCCTGTCAGGTGTCTGCCGATGCTGTGCCGGGACAAGTCCCTAGAGACCTGTACTGAGAGTTGAACCGACATTCCACTTGCGGAACGACCCTTCCATGGAAGGGGGTCCATTGCACGGCCCCAGAACCGCGGCAAATGGCCGTCCAAGCCGCATCTCTCGCGGTGGCATAGACCTTGCAAGCTCTTCCGCGGACGCCAGCAAAACAACATCGGTCTAACAAAGAGTAAACGGTTCTTATGTATCTCCTTATACGCCATTGCTTGTCGCTCTTCTTCGCGCTGACTCTCGCCGCTCCGTCGCTCCTCGCCGCCGCCGCCGGAGCGGACGATGCGGCGCCCGCAGACGAGCTCCTCGCCACAGACACCTACCGCCTGGGACCCGAGGACGTCGTGGAGGTCTTCGTCTGGCGCGAGCCCGACATTTCCCGAACGGTCATCGTGCGCCCGGATGGCTACCTCTCGGTGCCCCTCGCAGGCGAGATCCGCGCCAGCGGACGCATCCCGCAAGACCTCCAGGAGGAGATCGCCAGGCGGCTGCAGAAGTATATCGAGCACCCGATCGTCACCGTCGTGGTCAAGGAAATCAACAGCCACCGCATCGCCGTTTTCGGCGAGGTGACGCGTCCTGACTGGTACGTGGTCCGGCAGCGCCTCTCGGTGCTCGACGCCATCGCTCTCGCCGGCGGATTCACGGAGTTCGCGCGCCGCGCGAGCGTCATCGTCATCCGCAGCCAGGGATCGGACGCCGAGCGCAAGATCACAGTGAATATCAAGGCCATGCTCAATGGTGCGGAAAACCCCTTCGACATCCAGCCGGCGGACGTCATTTACGTGCGCTGAGGAGCTCTGGTATGACGACATCGACGGTGCTGAGGTTCCTCGGGGCGACGCTGGCAATGCTCGCCGCCCTGGCGAGCCCCACTGGTTCCGGGGCAGCGGCGCGTTGGCTGCTGCCCGCGGCGGTGAGCGTCGCTCACGAGTCCCGCACGTCCGAGCGGACGCCCGAGGGCGAAGCCCGCTCCTACCTGACATTGCGGCAAAGCGTCCTGGTGTCGTACCGCCGCGCCGTGAGCGAGCTGATCGCCGCCTATGAGCCGCACGTGGAGTGGGTGCGGGAGACGGGGCGCGTGCTCGCCGCGCGCCAACAGGCGGGGCTGCGCTATGGGACCGACGTGGGCCGCGCGGGTTTTACCGTATTTGGCTCCGTCTTCTCCAGCCGCGACGCCGGCAGAGAGCTCGGTCAACCGCTACTGGCGGTAGCCAGCAGCCCATTCTGGCAGGGGCGGCTCGCCGTGGGCGCTCGCCACGAGCTGACCCGCCGCACGGATCTGGCGGCAAGCCTCGAGGCCAGTGTGAGCCACGGCCGACTCCTGTTGGAATCCGCCGACGTGCCCATCGATCAGGGCGCGGGAACGGGAAACCTGAGCCTGACGTGGCAGCTCGCGAGCTCGACGAGCGTCGGCCTTGGCTATACCTATCTGTACGCGGCGACGCGGACCGACGCCGCGGGCGCCGGCGCCGGCCTCGCCGAGACCTCGGAGCCGGTGCACCAGGTCGAGGCCACCTGCTCCCTCGCTCCGCGCCCCGCCCTGGCGGCTCGCATCCGCAGCGGCGTGGCGCGCTACGAGCGCACGGCAGAGGTCGAGATCGTGATGGGCGTCGAGGCCTCCGTGCGGCTCCGCGGCGGCCGCCACGTGCTCAGCGGCGCCGCTGACCGCAGAGTGTTGGCGCTCGAAGGCGCCGGTCTGTCCAGCGGCCCCGACGCGGGCGAAGGTGGAGCGCCAGACCCCTATGGCGGCGCCGTTTCCGGAAGTGCCACGGCGCGCATCTATAGCCTGGCCTTCGCGGGCCGTCTCGGCAGCCGCCTTCGCTACCAGGCGCGGCTGCAGCGGGCGCGCGCCGCGCTCAGCACCGGCGGCGAGCTTACTACCCTCAGCTCGCGAGCCCACCTGAACGTGCGCCTGCGCAACAACCTCGACGCCTTCCTGGACGCGCAGCTCCTCGATCAGCAGCTTTCCACCCCGGAGCTTGCGGCCCTGACCGCACGGCGCTTCGCGCTCGGCTTGCGCCTCAACCTGACAGCCTCGGACACCGCGTCCCGCGCCTGGGACGAGGAAGTCGACCGGCTTCGCACGGTGTTGCCTTATGAGTAAACATCATCAGTGCCTGTCCAAGAAAGACGCCGGCACCGAGCTCTCCGTGAGGTACCTGCTGGAGACGCTGAAACGCCGCCGCGTCTGGGTGTTGGCCGGAATCCTGCTTCTCGAGGCAGCAGCCGCGGGATGGCAGATGCGGCTGCCCGACCAGTACCGCGCGGAGCTCCTGGTGGTTGCCGAAACCATGGGTGGACCGGAGGCGCTGGATCGCTTCCGCACACCGGATGACGCACAGCGGGCGCTGGGCGCGATTGGCGAGCGACTCCTGCGTCGTTCCGTCCTGGCGGACATCATGCGCGAATATCGCCTTTACGAGCCCGAGCTCGGCGGCTTCAGCGAGCAGCAGCTCACCGAGATGCGCAACCGCATCACCGTGCAGGTCCAGGGGACCCAGACGGTCGCCATCGGCTTCAAGGATACGAGCCCGCGGCGCGCCGCGCAGGTAGCAAACCACCTCGGCCAAATTCTCGTCACCGGTCAAGGCGGCGGTGCCCGCCGGCAGGCGCAATGGACGATCGCCGGACTCGAGGCGGAGCTGGCCGCAGCGGAACGGAACCTGGAGAGCCAGGAGCAAAAGCTGCAGGCGTTGAGCTCGCGGACGAACTCCGAGCTCGCGGTGCTGCGCGCCCGCCGGGCGAACCTCGAGAGTGCGTTGCGGGACATCGACAGTGAGCTCGAGCAGGAACGTCGCGTCGCGCGTGCCGCGGACACGGGCACCGCCATGCAGTCCGCAGAGGGACGCCTTGCCGCGCTGCGCACCCAGTTCCGGGAGCTGCTGAGCCGCTACACCATCGCGCACCCGGAAGTGGTCGCCGTGCAGCAAGAAATGGCCGCCCTCGAGAAGGAAACCGCGGGCCATGAACGGCAGACCGGCCGGACGCTGCGTGGCTTGCGATCCCGCCAGGCGCGCCTCCAGGAGGAGCTCGCCACGGTCAATCAGCAGCTTGCCCCGTATCAGAGCGAGCGCGGAGACACCTCGCTGCAGGCAGCGATCAACCGGGGGACCGCGGCTACGGAGGCGCTGTCCCCCGCCGAGGCGCAGCTCGTGCGCGAGTACGACGCCGCCGTCGCCCAACGGCAACGCCTGGTCGAGGAGCTGCAGATGGCCAGGCTCGGCGAGCGCTTCGGCGTCGGGACCGGCGCGGTGCTCACCATTGCGGAGGCCGCCGTCACCCCGATCCAGCCCGTGAGCCCGCGCCGCCTGAGGATCCTGGCGATGGGCCTTGTCGCCGGGCTGTGCTGCGGCCTCGGCGCCGGTCTCGCGCGGGAGCATCTGGACACCACGTTTCGCGACCTCGAAGACTTTCGCGCCGCCAGCGACGCTCCGGTGCTGCTCGCCATCCCCACGATCGTGCCGCCGCGGCGCAACGGCGTCCCTCTGGGCGTGGCACCGAACGTCGTCACGATCACCAATCCGGCTTCCGTGGAGTCCGAGCAATACCGCATCCTCGCTCACGCCGTTTCCCGGCGCCTGGCCGCAGCCCCAAGCACGACCGTGATGGTGACGAGCGCCGCCGGGGCTGAAGGAAAATCGACGACCGCGATCAACCTCGGGGTGGCCCTTTCACAAAGCCTCGAGGGTCCCGTGCTGCTCGTCGACGCCGACGTGCGCAAGCCCCACCTCCACGCGTATCTCCATCTGCCGCTGGAAAAAGGTCTTTCCGAGCTACTCAGCAACGCCGACGCCGACCTCTGGGAGTACATCCACCGCCAAGGAAACCTCTACGTCCTGACCGGTGGCGCGCGCCAGTCCGTGCCCGGCGGCTCGTTGCTGCGCACTTCCCTGGAGCGCCTCCTCGGCCGCCTGCGCCGGCGCTTCGCCTGCATCGTCATCGATTCCCCCCCCGTCCTGCCGATGGTGGACAGCCACGTGCTGGAACGGCTGGTGGACGGCACGCTGTTCGTGGTGCGCGCCCGGACAACCCGGCGCGAGCTGGTTCAGCGCGCCTTCGAGAGCTTCGACACCACGAAGCTGCTCGGTGTGGTGCTCAACGACGTCAGCTTCGTCGCGGCACCCTATGCCTATGCGTACCGGTATTACTCCGAGCGCTACCTGGTCTCGGCAACATCGGAGGAATCTGTTCATGATAAGAACTGAAGTGCCCCGAACCGAATTCTGGCACCCGACTCGCGAGCGCCCTTCGGCCGGCATCGTTATTCTCGGCAACGGCGCCCTGGCGGCGACGCTGCACCGCGAGCTCGATGGCGCCGCGCCGCCTGCCGCGGAGGCCGCCCGCAACGGCCGCGGCGAGGGCGCGATGCTGAGCACCTCGGCCTACCGCAACGGCAACGGGCGAACGCCCACGGCCATGCGTTCCGCGCGCAGTAGCGGCGCGAGCGAAGAGCTGAGCTCTGAACGCCTTCGCGACCTGATTCGCGCCGGGCGCGTCTCGCGCATCGTCATTACCGAACCCAACGCCTATGGCGCTGCCGACATCGCCTCGACGCTGATCGAAGGCAAGCTGCTGGGCATCGAGATCGAAGAAGCGGCGGACTTCTACGAGCACCGCCATCACAAGGTGTGGCTCGATGCGGTGCGGCCGGACTGGCTGATCTTCTGCGACGGCTTTCATTTCTCAGCTCGCCATGACCGCCTCAAACGCTGGCTCGACATCGTCTGCGCCGCCGCCCTCCTCGTCCTGGCCGCGCCCATTCTGCTCCTGATCGCTCTGGCGATCAAGCTCGAATCCCGCGGCCCCGTGCTGTTCGCGCAGGACCGCGTCGGCAAGGATGGCGACACCTTCATGATGTACAAGTTCCGCTCCATGCGCCATGATGCTGAGCAGGATACCGGACCGATGTGGGCGCGCGACGTCGATGACCGCGTTACCCGGGTCGGCCGCATCCTGCGCCGCCTGCACCTCGACGAGGTCCCGCAGGTCATCAACGTCCTGCGCGGCGACATGACCTTCGTCGGACCCAGGCCCGAGCGCCCCTGCTTCGTGCGCATGTTGGGAGAACAGATCCCCTACTACGACCTCAGACACTACATCAAACCGGGTATTACCGGTTGGGCACAGGTCAGCTACGACTATGGCAACTCGATTGAAGATGCCTACGAGAAGCTGCAATACGACCTGTACTACGCGAAGCACGCTTCTGTGTGGTTTGATGTCTTCATTCTTCTTCGCACCATCAAAGTTGTCATCTTCGGCTTGGATCATCGACAGGACGGGTAACAAATGAAAACCAATACCATCGTCAGGATTGTCGGTGTCGGCGGCGGACACGGATTGTCAACCGTATTGCGAGGCTTGAAGCGCGCAGCGATCAAGCAGGGGGCCGGCGGCGCGGACTGGGACGTGCAAATTTCGGCCGTGGTGACCACCGCTGACAACGGCGGCTCCACGGGTCGGCTTCGCAGACACCTCGGCATCCCCGCGGTGGGTGATATCCGCAACTGCATGGCGGCGCTGTCCGACAGCGAGCCGCCGCTATGCGACCTGTTCCAGTACCGGTTCCGCGGCGGCAACGGGCTGCAGGGACAGGTTGTCGGCAACCTCATCCTCGCCGCCTACTGCGAGGAGCACGGCAGCCTGGCGAAGGCGAGCCAACAGGCATCGGGGCTGCTGCACGCCAGCGGTCGCGTGCTCCCCGTCACCGATAGCCCGGTGACCCTCTGCGCCGCCTTCGCCGACGGCAGCGTGGTCCGCGGCGAGGCGCAGATCCCGCTGCAACGCGGCCGGATCACGCGGGTGTGGCTCGAACCCTGCACGCCGCCGGCGTCGGGTGGGGTGCTGCAATCCCTGGTCTTTTCCGACCTGATCGTGCTCGGGCCGGGCAGCCTGTACACCAGCGTCGTGCCCAACCTGCTCGTGGACGGCGTTGCCGACGCCATTCGCCTGTCGTCGGCGCTCAAGGTGTACGTTTGCAATCTCATGACCCAGCCCGGCGAGACGGACGGTTTCACGGCCGCCGACCACCTGCGCGTGCTCTCCGAATACCTGGAAGGAGGCCTGATCGACGTCTGTATCTTGAGCTCGGGGGCCATTCCGGACGATCGGCGCGCCCGCTACGCCGCGCTCGGCGCCGCGCCGGTGCGCAACGACGTGCGCGAGATCGGCCAGATGGGAACGGCGCCGCTGGCCGCCAACCTGCTGTCGCGCGAGGACTGCGACGAGGTGAAACACGATTGCGATCGCCTCGGTGAGCTCCTGCTCCTGCTTGCCCGCCGCCAGCGTCCCGAGCTTGCGGTGAAGAGATCGCCGACTCCCCCTCTGACCCTGATCGCGAGGTAGGACCATGTGTGGACTCATCGGCTACGTTGGCGACCGGCAGAGCGCTCCCGTGCTGGTCTCCGCTCTCAAGCGGCTCGAATACCGCGGCTACGACTCCTGCGGGATCGCCGTCACCCTCAACGGCACGATGCACCTGTTGCGTTACGCGGGTCGCATCGGCGGGCTCGAGGAAAAGGTGGCGACTCTCGGTCAGGCGCTGGCCGCAGGGCATTGTGGCATTGGACACACCCGGTGGGCGACTCACGGCCGGCCGACGGAGGCCAACGCGCATCCCCACGCGGATTGCACCGGCCGGGTGCTGGTCGCGCATAACGGCATCATCGAGAACTACGTGGAGCTGCGGCGGCGCCTCATTGCTGAAGGGCACATCTTCCACAGCGAAACCGACTCCGAGGTCCTCGCGCACCTCATCGAGGCCCGCCTGAACGGCAAGCTGGAAGACGCGGTGCGGGGCGCGATCGCCGAGATCGAGGGGGTCTTCGGGCTGGTGGTCATCGCGACGACAGAGCCCTCCAAGATCGTTGCGGTGCGCCGCGGCCTGCCGCTCGTGGTCGGGCTCGGCGAGCACGAGATGATCGTGGCATCGGACGTTCCCGCCATTCTGCCCTACACGCGCGACGTTCATTTCCTGGCCGATGGCGAGATTGTCGTGCTGCGAGCGGACCACGTCGAGCTCCAGGATGCCGCGGCCAGAACGATCGAATGTCGCCGCCAGCATCTGGAGTGGACCGCGGAAATGGCGGAAAAGGAGGGCTACCCGCACTTCATGCTCAAGGAGATTCTCGAGCAGCCGCGTGCCCTGCGAGATACCTTGTGCGGTCGCGTGCGCGGCGACCGCGTGGTGCTCGAGGACGATCTCTGCTCGCGCCTCAACGGCGCCCTGACGCAGCGTCTCCGGAAGGCGCCGCGGTTGCAGATTCTCGCGTGCGGCACCTCCCTGCACGCGGGCCTCATCGGCAAGCTCATGATCGAGTCGCTGGCGCGGATGCCCGTGGACGTCGACTATGCCAGCGAGTTTCGCTATCGCAACCCCGTGATGGGCAAGAACAGCCTCGTGCTGGGCATCAGCCAATCCGGCGAGACGGCAGATACTCTGGCCGGCTTGCGAGAGGCGCGCGATCATGGCGCCGTGGTGCTGTCGATTTGCAATGTCGTCGGCAGCTCGATCGCCCGCGAATCCGACGCGGTGCTCTACACCCACGCCGGCCCCGAGATCGGCGTGGCGTCGACCAAGGCGTTCACCACCCAGGTGGCGCTGCTCTTCGCGCTTGGGGTCTACCTCGGCGGGCTGCGCGGCGCGCTGTCGCGCCAGCAGATCGCCGAGCACGTGGCCGGGCTCGACCGGCTCAGCGAGGACATGGAGCGATTCCTTGCCACCCGCAAGGCGATCGAACCGCTTTGTGAGCGATTCCACGACCACGCGAGCTTTCTCTTCCTGGGCCGCGGCATCAGCTACCCGATTGCCCTGGAGGGCGCCTTGAAGCTGAAGGAAATCTCGTATGCCCACGCAGAGGGCTACCCTGCCGGCGAGATGAAGCACGGTCCGATCGCCCTGATCGACGCGCAGATGCCCGTCGTCGTGGTCGCCCCACAAGATCACGTCTACCGCAAGACGATGGGGAACGTCGAGGAGGCGAAAGGGCGAGACGGCAAGGTCATCGCCATCGCTACCGAAGGCGACAACGAGGTGCAGGAAAAGGCGGACGAAACCATCTTTGTCGCGCCGACGCACCCGTTGCTTTCACCGCTGCTGACGGTTCTGCCGCTGCAGCTCCTCGCCTACCACATCGGCGTGCGCCGCGGCTGCGACGTCGACAAACCCCGCAACCTCGCCAAGAGCGTCACCGTAGAATAGGAGAAGCACCAGTGAGCACTACCGCTGTCCTGCAGGTTCCAACTACTCAGGTCACCAACTCGTTTGAAACCCTCGCCGGCCGCTTGCAGACGCGCACCGCCCGCGTCGGTGTGCTCGGCCTCGGCTACGTCGGTCTACCCCTGGCGATGGCTTGTGCCGATGCCGGGTTCCGCGCCACCGGCTTCGACATCAACCCCGAGCGCGTCGACGGGCTGGTGAATGGCGTTTCCGAGATCACCGACGTGCACAGCCGCCGGGTGATGCAGGCGCTCCACGAAGGCAAGTTTGCCGCGACGACCGACTTTTCGGCCTTACCGGATATGGACGTGCTCATCATCTGCGTGCCCACGCCGTTGCGCAAGAGCCGCGACCCGGACCTGACCTTCGTGCTGTCTGCGGCGGAAGAGGTCGCGGCGCATCTGCGCCCCGGACAGCTCGTGATCCTGGAGAGCACGACCTACCCGGGAAGCACCGAGGACATCGTCCTGCCGCGCTTGCAGGCGCACGGATTGAAGGTCGGAGAGGACTTCTTCCTGGCATACTCGCCGGAACGGGTCGACCCGGGCAATGCCAGGTTCAAGACCGAGAACATCGCGAAGATCGTCGCCGGGGTGACGCCCCGGTGCCGGCGGTTGGCGGCGTCGCTGTACAGCCAGGTCGTGGGCGGCGTGATGGAAGTCTCCAACACGCGCGTGGCCGAAATGGTCAAGCTGCTGGAGAACACCTTCCGCGCCGTAAACATCGCGCTGGTCAACGAGCTGGCGCAGATGTGCAAGCACATGGACATCGACGTGTGGGAGGTGATCGACGCGGCGGCGACCAAGCCGTTCGGGTTCATGCCGTTTTTCCCGGGTCCCGGTCTCGGCGGGCACTGCATCCCCGTCGATCCCATCTACTTGCAGTGGAAGGCCACGATCGATGGGTTTGTGCCGGAGCTCATTCACCTTGCCGACAAGATCAATCGCGGCATGCCCCGTTACGTGGTGATGCGGGTGATGGAGATCTTGAGCGAGGCGGGCAGACCCCTGAGCCGCACCTGGATCCACGTGCTCGGCGTGGCCTACAAGAAGGACGTTTGCGACACCCGGGAATCGCCGGCTCTCGAGGTCATCAAGCTGCTCAGGGAGCGCGGGGCGACGGTCTCCTATAGCGACCCGTTTGTGGACTCCATCACCATCGGCGACGAGCTTCTGGAGTCCAAACGGCCAACGCCGCAGCTCCTGGAGCTCTGCCACCTCGCGCTGATCCTGACGGACCATTCGGGCTTCGACTACGAGGAGATTACCCGACAGGCGCCGCTGGTGTTCGATACCCGCAACGCGACGCGCGGCATCGAGGCGTCGAACCTCAGGAGGCTGTAGGCCGTGGCGCAGGTCGTTTTTTGGAGCAGTTTGGCGATCATCGCCTACGTGTATGTGGGCTATCCGCTCTACTTGCTCGCCCGGCGGCGGTATGGCCTGGCGCCGGTGGACAAGCAACCCTGTCGCCTGTCGGTGAGCATCGTCATCGCCGCCTACAACGAGCGCGAGGCGATCGTGGACAAGCTCGAGGACTGCCTGCGCCAGGTTTACCCGCCGAGCAAGCTGGAGATCGTCATCGCGCTCGATGGTCCGAGCGACGGCACGGATCGCGTGGTGGAACGTTGGGCGAGCGCCCACCGGCGGCTCACGAGCGCCTGGGACGCATCGCGAAGACGCCCCACCACACCTGCCCCCGCGCGCGGGGGGAGGGGTAGGGGGCCGCACCGGGCGTTTCTGGGATTAGGCGACCACCCGTGGTCGCCGCTGCGGTCGCCGCGCCGCGCGTGGCCGGCACCGCGCCTCACTGTAGTGCGGTCGCCGCGCCACGAGGGCAAGGCGGGGGCGTTGAATCGCGGCGTGGCGGCGGCTCGCGGCGACGTCATCGTCTTTGCCGATGCCCGGCAGCGGCTGGAAAGCGCCGCCGTGCGCGAGCTCATCGCCAACTTCCACGACCCCGAGGTGGGCGCGGTGAGCGGTGAGGTCATCGTGCTGGACGAAAACGGCAACGTGGCCGGCGACGGCATCGGCCTGTACTGGCGCTACGACCGGTGGCTGCGCGCACTGGAGAGCGACATTCACTCGCTGCCGGGCGCCACCGGCGCGCTGCATGCCGTGCGCCGGGACCTGTACACACCGCTGCCCGCCGACACCATTCTCGACGACGTCGCGATTCCCATGGGGGCCGTTCTGCGCGGCAAGCGCGCCGTCCTCGACCCGGCCGCGCGCGCCTACGACCGCGAGCAGCCGTCGAGCGCGGAGCTGCGCCGCAAGGTGCGCACGCTCGCCGGAAACTACCAGCTCCTGGCGCGCATGCCCGAGCTGCTGATGCCGTGGCGTGATCCGATCTTCCTGCAGTTCGCCTCGCACAAGGTAGGGCGCCTCGTCGTCGCCTTTCTCCTGCCGGCGCTGTACGCGTCGAGCTGGATGCTGCGGGGCGAGCTCTATACCGCATTCCTGGTGGCGCAGACCGCTGCCTACCTGCTCGCGGTGGTCGGGGCCTATCGCTTGCGCGGCGATCGCCGCGCGCACCTGTCCGGCGGCGGCGGCGGACCCCAGCGGCTGCTTGATCGGCTGCTGTCCGTTCCCTACCACTTCGTCATGCTGAACTGGGCCGCCGTGCTCGGCCTCTACCGCTACGTGACCCATCCTCAGGATCTCTGGCAGGCGTCAGGCGCGGCGGTGGCGGTGGCGCCGGCTGCCGGCGATCCGCGGCGGCCGCGCCCCGCGCGGCCGCGATTACTCCATGCGAAACCTCGGGAGCTCCGACTATGAGCGCGATCGTGCTTGAGATAGCGACTGAACGGCTGGCGCCGCGGCGCGGCCGGCTCGCGGTCGAGGTGGTGCAGAGCAGCGCCGGGCTGGCGGCGCTCGCACCCGAATGGTCCGCGCTGACCCGCCGCTCACCTGGCGATCATCCCTTCAATACTCACGCCTGGGTCAGTTGCTGGTGGGACAGCTTCGGCTCGGGACACGCGCTGCGGGTTTTCGTTTTCCGCGACGGCACCGAGCTTGTCGCCGTCGCCCCCATGATGCTGTCGGTGCGCCGCGTCTACGGGCTCAGGACCGTCACGCTCGAGTTTCTCGCCAATGCCCACACCTCTCGCTTCGATCTCGCCGGCGAGCGCAGCGACCGCGTCTACCTGGCCCTCTGGCAGCAGGTGACCGAGATGTTCGACGAGCTGGACTACGTGACCCTCTGCCAGCTCCCCGCGGACTCGCCGACGCTGCGCAGACTTCCGGCCCTCGCCCGCGCGGACGCGGTCGCCGGCGAGCTATGGCACGCCGCCGACGCTCCGTACCTGGAGCTGGAAGGGACCTTCGACGGCTACCTGCGGTCGCTCTCCGCCAAACACCGCGCCAATCTGCGCAACCGCCTGGGCCGCCTCATGCGCAGCGCCAGCCTGGACATGGAGATCGTCACCTCCGGTTCCGAAGTTGAAAGCGCGCTCGCGGAAGGCATCCAGATCGAGGGCGCCGCGTGGAAGCAGGACGCGGGCACCGCGATCGCGTCGACTGAGAGCTGCCGGCAGTTCTATGCCCAGCTCGTCCCCGAGGCGGCGCGCCACGGCTGGCTCCGCCTCTGTTTTCTCACGGCCGGCGGGCGGCGCATCGCCTTCGCCTTCGCGCTCGAGTACGGCGGTCGTTTTTTCCTGGTCAAGACGGGCTTCGACCCACTGTACCGGCAGTATTCGCCGACCAACCTTCTGGTTTTTCACGTGCTCAAGCACTGCTACGAGCGCGGGTTGAGCGAGCTCGACTTTCTCGGCGACGACGAGCCGTGGAAGCGGGAGTGGACGGCGACGACGCGCCGCCATGAATGGCTGTTTCTCTTCCCGCACGGCTGGCGCAGCCGCGCGGTCCGCCAGCTCAAGTTCCACATCCTGCCGCGGCTGCGCGCGAGTCGGCTTTATCGCCCGATGAGCGAGGCACGTGCGCTCTTGAACCATGCAATGAGGAGGACCCAGGCATGATGTACGCATCCGCGGGGCCAGGTCTCGATCCGCGCCTCTTCCTGTCGCCGCCGTCCGCTGCTCCCAGGCCCTTCCCGCTGGGCAGTCCGGACGTCATCTACCGGTACCGCGCGCGCAACGCGCTCTACCATCTGTTTTCGCAACTCATGTTGCGGCCGGACGAGACCGTTCTCGTTCCGGATTACCACCACGGTAATGAGATCAAGGCGATTCTGGCGGCAGGTGCCCGCTTGCGGTTCTACCGCGTGGACCGGCACCTGCAGCCGGATCTGGACCAGGTCTCGCGGCTCGCGCGGTCGGGTGCCCGGGCGCTGCTATCGATCCACTACATCGGCTGGCCGCAGCCGATCCGGGAGCTCGCGGAGATTTGCCGGGAGCGCGACCTCGTGCTGGTGGAGGATTGTGCTCTGGCGCTCTTGAGCGAGCTGGAGGGACAGCCGCTCGGCACGTTTGGGGACTTCTCGGTGTTCTGCCTGTACAAGACGCTACCGGTTCCCAACGGCGCGATCCTGGCACAGAACCGCTGGCCGATTCCGGGGCTCGCGGCCATGCCGTTGCGCCCTTGTGACCGGCTGTCGACCGCGGGCAGGGCGAGCGAGCTGCTGGTGGAGTGGTTTCGCAGCCGGGCCGGCGGCGCGGGCCAGGTGCTGGCGGCGGCGAAACGCGCTACCGGCCGCCTGCTGAGCGCGACGTGGGGGCCGCGGATTCCCGTCGGCGATGCGGGCTTCGATCGCTCGGTCGCCGACATCGCGCTTTCCGACCTGTCGCGGCGCATCCTCGAGCGCCTGCCCTACGCCGAGATCCGGCCGCGGCGGCGAGCGAACTTTCAGCTCCTGGTGCAGCTTCTGGATGGCCAGGCGCCGCTGCTGCGCAGCACCATCGACGACGGCGTCTGTCCGCTCTTCTTTCCCCTGCTCGTTCCCGACAAGGCGGCGGCCGCGGCGGCGCTGGAGGCAGCGGGCATCCAGACCGTCCAGTTCTGGAACGTCGGTGACCCGTCGCTCACGGAGATCTCGCCCGCCGTCCGCTTTCTTCGCGAGCACCTCCTCGAGATCCCCATTCACCAGTACGTGACGCTGGAGGTCATCGAGCACATCGCCAAACAGATTCGCATGCTCGGTTTGCACCGCTGGCATGCGGACGACACGCATCGCACGCGCGGTCTCCGGCTGCTCGCTCCGGAGGCGAAGCCGGCATGAGCACCGCACGTGTTTACATAGGTGGCCCCAATGAGCTCGGAAGCCGGTTCCTCTACTACACTTCCGAGGCCCCTCTCCCGGAGGCTGGGGGGACCGTTGCTCGAAGAGCTCGGCGGGGCCACCTTACTCAGGATCCACAGAGGGGAGCATTCCACCCCACCTCACCTCCACAAGCGGGGGGAGGCGTGGAAAGTAGTGGATTCAGGAAGGGAGTCGCCATGAGCGTTGCCAACGTAGATATCCCGCCGATCCTCGCAGCGGAACAGGTCAGAGCCGCCTTCGTGGCGAATCGGAGCAGTCCCCCCGGCGGGCTGGTGGCGGAACGTATCGGCAGCCGCCTGGCCTTCTTGCGGCTGTACCACGACTGGCACGATCTGCTTGAGAATAGCAAGAGCCGGGAGCTCTTCCTGACCTGGGAGTGGATGTCGGCGTGGTGGCAGCACCTGTCCGAGGGGCGCTGCATGCGCCTGATCGCGCTGTGGCGTCGCGAGGAGCTGGTGGCCCTGGCGCCGCTGATGAGAAAGCGCTGGCCCTTCTCGCCGCTCGAGCTGCTGGGCACCGGGAGCGTCGGCTCGGACTACCTCGACATCATCGTCCGCGACGGGTGCGAAGAGGAGGTGCTGGAGGCGCTCGCGAAACACGTGACCGTGCGGCGCCGAGCGCTGGTGCTCGGGCAGCTCGCTGCCGGAGAATCGTTCGCGCGCCGGCTGGCCGCCCGGCTGGTCGGGCGGGGATGGCACCAGTCGGCGACAACCACCAACGTCTGCCCCATTGTCCGCCTCGAGCAGCCGACGTTCGAAGACTACATCGCCTCGCTCGGGCCGCGGCATCGGCAGAACTTCCGCGCCCGCTGCCGCAAGCTGCAGCAGCGTTACGCGGTTTCCTTCGCGCTGGCGGGCACCGACCAGGAACGCCGTGAGGCGCTCGAGGATCTGCTGGTGCTGCACTTCAAACGCTGGCAAGAGCGCGGCGGCTCCGATGCCTTTCACACCCGAAGTCTGCGCGACTTCCATGAGGAGCTGAGCCGGGAGGCGCTGGAACGGGGCTGGTTGCGCCTGTTCCTCATGCGTCTGGACGGGCGTCCCGCGGCCGCCGTGTACGGGTTCCGCTTTGGGCACAGGTTTCTCTATTACCAGGCCGGTTTTGACCCCGCGCTCGCGGATCGCGGGGTCGGCCTGGTCATGGCGGGGCTGGTCATCCGGCACTGCATGGAAGAGGGCGTGACCGAATTCGACTTTCTTCACGGTGAGGAGCCCTACAAGTATCTGTGGGCGGGAGAGCGGCGGACGCTCGAATGCTTGCGCCTTTACCCGCCCGGCATGAGCGGGCGCCTGCGCCGGAGCGCCGGCGAGCTCAAGCGGCGGGCGCGCAGGATGGCGCGGAAGCTGCTTGACCGGGCGCTCGCGCGCCGGCAGCGCGAGGGACGGCCATGAGCGCACCCTGGCGGCGCACGATAAAGAGCACAGTGGCGCGCAGCCTGCACGCGTTGGGCCTCGCGGAGGCAATCGGCGCGGTGTCGCGGCGGCGCTATCGACCACTGGTGCTGTGCTACCATCGCGTCGTGCAGCGGATGCAGTCCGAAGCGCACGCCATGCCGGCGATGCAGATCACCCAGGACATGCTCGCCCGGCAACTGCGCTGGGTGGGGCGTTCCCATCGCTTCGTCGCGCTGGACGAGCTCGCGGCGGCGCACCAGGGGGCGGATCAGGCAGGCGCCGCCCCCGTCGCCGCCGTCACCTTCGACGACGGCTACCGCGACGTGGCCGAGCACGGCTTGCCGGTCCTCCGCGCGCTCGGCGTCCCGGCGACCGTGTTCGTCGTGACCGACCTGGCGGGCGGCGCGGGCATTCCGCTGCACGACCGCCTCTACCGGCTGCTCCACACCGCGGCGGCGCGGTGGGGGAAAGGCGGTTGTTTGTCGCTTGCGGCGCTGCGGGAACTCGGCGTGTCGCCGGAGGTGCTCCTTGGGGCGGTGCCCGCGGGATCCGGGTCGGCGGCGACCCTCACCGAGCTGCTCTGCGCCCGGGTCACCTGCGCCGCTCTCGGCGAGCTCGTCGCGGCGCTGGAGTCCGCAGTCGGCGTCGACGAGAGCGACCTCGACGAGCTGCGCATCCTGGACTGGCCGGCCATCCGTGCGCTCGACCGCGCCGGGGTCACCATTGGTTCCCACACGCAAACCCACATCATCCTGCCGCTCGAATCACGCGCGCGCGTGCGGCGGGAGCTTGCGGAGTCGCGCCAGGAGCTCGCCGCCGAGCTCGGCCACGGCGTCGACTGCTTCGCCTACCCCGCCGGCCGGTTCAGCGCCGCGGACGTCGAGGCCGTCGCGGCGGCCGGCTATGCCCACGCCTGTACCACCTGCCGGCACCGCCACGCCGCGTTCCCGCAGCTTACCGTGCCGCGCAAACACCTGTGGGAAAACTGCTGCAAGGGCGCGGACGGGCAGTTCTCGGGCGCGGTCATGAGCGCTCAGATCAACGGCATTTTCGAGGTTCTGCGCGCCTGCTCAGACCGCCACGCCGAGCGACCGGCGGACCTGGATCAAGCGCCCGTTCGCCAGGACCCCCTGCCTTGCCTCCCCCCGCTTGCGGCGGGGGGCGCTGCGACGCAGTCACTCACAATGACCTCGTCCACCGATTCGGCCGGTCTGGCAGAGAGTCGACCCCTGGCCGAAACGACGCACGCAGTCCTCAGGAGGACCGAGCTATGGACGCGTTGAGCATCGTCAGTGTCGTCGGTTGCCGGCCAAACTTCGTCAAGATCGCGCCGCTCATGGACGCCATGACCAGCCATCGGGGCATCGCTCCCCGTCTGGTCCACACTGGCCAGCACTACGACGAGTCGCTCTCCAGCTCTTTTTTCCGCGGCCTGCACATTCCCGAGCCCGATGTCCACCTCGGCGTCGGTTCCGGCTCACCCGGCCACCAGACCGCGCGCCTGCTCGAGGGCCTGGAGGACTATCTGGAGGCCGTTCCCCCCGACCTGGTGCTGGTGGTCGGCGACGTGGCCTCGACGTTCGCGGCGGCCTTGACGGCCACGCGCCTCGGCATCCCGGTGGCACACGTCGAGGCGGGCCTGCGCAGCTTCGACCGCGAGATGCCCGAGGAGATCAACCGCGTCCTGACCGACGCCATCGCCGATTACCTCTTCGTCACGGAACCCCAGGCCATCACCAATCTGCGCCAGGAAGGGATCGCCGCCGAGAAGATCTTCTTTACCGGCAACGTGCTTGCCGACACGCTCCGGCGGTCGTGGCCGAGCATCGCGTCGTCCGACGTGCACAGTCGGCTCGAGCTCGAGGACGGCGACTACGCCATGCTCACACTGCACCGCCCCGCGAACGTCGACGATCCCCGCCGCCTTGCGCACCTGGCGGCGATCATAGAAGAGCTCGGCAAACGCGTCCCCATCGTCTTTCCGGTGCATCCGCGCACGGCGGCCCAGCTTGGCGGTCTCGGGCTGACCGCAAGTCTCGACCACGTGCGCAGGATCCCGCCGCTCAACTACGTCGACTTCATCCGACTGCTCCGCGATTGCCGATTCGTGATGACCGATTCCGGCGGCGTTCAGGAGGAATCCACCATGCTGCGGGTGCCCTGTCTGACGCTGCGCGAAAACACGGAACGGCCCATCACCGTGACCCTGGGCACCAACGAGCTGGTCGGCTTCGACGGCGGCCTCATTCTCGAAAGCGCCCGGGCCATCTTGTCGGGCCCGCCGAAGCTCCGGCGGACCCCCGAAAAGTGGGACGGCCACGCCGCCGAACGCATCGTGAGCGCGCTATACGAGCACCGCACCGAGATCCGGGAGCTGTACCGCGGCGTGCGCAGCAGACAGGTGCGCGCTCGGGAGCCGGGAGTGCGGGCATGACGGCAAGCGGTGTCAAATATCGGCAGGACGCGGCCACGCGACCACTGCGATCATACCCCGCTGCCTTCCTTCCCCGGCAAGCGGGGGGAGAGAGAGAGCTTGGAGGCCGCCCCCCGCAAGCGCGGGGAGGTGAGGTGGAGGGGCCGCTGGGGAGCGACCGGCGGCACGGCGCCCGTCGCGGGCGCCTGTCCTACTGGCTCGTGCTGCTCTTTTTGGCCCTGCTCTACTCCAATGCGGCGCTGCTGGTCCCGGCGCTGGAAGCGGTGCGGCCGGCGCAGGCGGTGGCGTTGCTGGCGCTCGTCGTGCTGGCCGTCGAGCTGGTGGTGGCGGAACGTGCGTTCCGCCTGGTGTGGCCGGAAAGCTACCTGTTGCTCGGCTTCGTCGCCGCCGCCGCGCTGTCGGTCGCCGGCGCGCTGTGGCCGGGGTATGCCGCCGAGCAGCTCGCGGATCTGGCAAAGATGGCCGCCGTGTCCTTGCTCGTGCTGAATGTCGCCACGGATCTCGGACGCCTCCGCGGCATCGCGACCGTGATGGTCGTCGGGGGCTTGTTTCCCGCCCTCGGCACCTTGCAGCACTACGCGACCGGTCAGCTTGTAGAGGGGTCCCGCGCCGGCTGGATCGGGATTTTCGAAAACCCCAACGAGCTCGCCTACAGTCTGGTCATTCTCCTGCCGCTGGCGCTGTACCTGGCGCGCGACGGCAGCTTGCCGCGGCGCGCGGCCCTGTATGGCGTCGCGGCGATCTACCTGCCGGCGATCTTCGTGACGTTTTCGCGCGGCGGGCTGCTGGCGCTGGCGGTGGTGATCGGGCTGAGCGTGCTGCGCTCGCGCAAGCTCTCCGTGTGGGTCCTGGCGGTTGCCGGGGGGATCGTCTGCCTGGCGTTCGCAGACCGGCTGTGGACGCGCGACGAGGGGTTTTCCGGGTTGCGGGCGGATACGACGGTTCAGGAACGGCTGTGGACGATTCGCGTGGGGCTGGAGATGTTCGCGGATCGGCCGTTGACCGGGGTCGGGCTGGGTTGCTCCATGCTTGGCTGGCCGCTGTATGCGCCGGCGGACGCGCCGTCCAACGGCTGGCTGCACAGCCACAACACGCTGGTTCAGGCGCTTGCCGAGACGGGTCTGGCGGGGTTCGTGCCGTTTGCCGGGATGCTGGCGGCGGCGCTGGTCGGCACGGGCCGCCTGGCGCGGCGGGGCCGCGCGGGCGGCGAGCGCGCCGGGCTGGGCGGTGTGGGCGGTGTGGGCGGCGTGGGGGGCGGGCGAAACGCGCACCTGATCGCCCCGCTCGCCTTCGCGCTGCACGCCTCGCTGTGGGGTTTTCTGGCGTGTGGCCTGGCAGGCGGCTTCGTGCTGAGCTGGTTCCCCTACCTGCTCATCGCGCTGGTTGCGGCGACTCGGGCGGTGAGCCGGCAACCGCAGCCGGAGCCGGCGGCCGACCGGGGCGTTCATGAGTGACGAGGACCGCGGCAACCGCCCCTGGAGCTTCGGGCCGGCGTATCTGCTCATGGCCGGGCGCGCGGTAGGATTCGCGGCGACCTTCTTCATCCCCGTGGTGCTCGCGCGCGTCTTCGACCAGACCGAGTTCGGCACCTATCGCCAGCTCTTTCTGGTATTCACGACGCTGTTCGCGCTCGCGCAGCTCGGGATGGCGGAGAGTCTGTATTACTTCGTCCCCCGGGCAAGCGCGGGGCGCAGGCGCTTCGCGAGCAACGCCGTCGCCGTGCTCGGGCTGTCGGGGCTCTGCTGCCTCGCGGCGCTGTGGGCGGGGAGCGAGGCGATCGCGGGCCTGTTCGCCAACCCCCGGCTCGGCCCGTATCTGCCGCTCATCGGCGTGTATCTGGCGCTGACCCTGATGTCGGCGCCGCTGGAGATCGTGCTGGTGGCTAGCGGCCAGCACTGGCGAGCGTCGGCGGCGTACGCGCTGTCGGACGTCGCGCGGGCGGCGCTGTTGCTGTCCGTGGGACTGGTTCTCGGCGGGCTGCGCGGCGTGCTGCTGGGCGCGATCGCTCACGGGGTGCTGCGGCTCGTCACGACGCTCGGCGTGGTGCACGGGGTCCCGGCCCGCGACGCCGCCCCGCGCCGCGGCGCCATCCTCGGGGAGCAGCTCGCGTACACGATCCCCTTTCAGCTCGCGATCATCGTCGACACGCTCATCGTCAATCTTCACCAGTATGCGGTCGCCTACCAGTTTTCGGCCGCGGTCTTCGCGGTCTACTCGGTAGGGTGCCTGCAAGTGCCGCTCGTCGACTTCCTGGCGCAGTCGGGTGGCAACGTGCTGATGGTGGGGATGAGCAAGGCCGTGCACCAGGGGGACCAGGAGGCGGCGCGGGCGATCTGGCACGACACGACCCGCAAGCTCGCCATGGTCTTTTTTCCGGTCGCCGCGCTGCTCCTGCTGACGGCGCCCGACCTCATCGTCCTGCTCTTTACGGAGCGCTATCAGGGCAGCGTTCCCATCTTCATGATCTGGCTCGCGCTCTTGCCGCTCTCGGCGCTGCAAACCGATGCTGTGTTGCGGGCGTACGCGCAGACCCGTTTCCTGCTCGTGCAAAACCTGGCGCGCCTCCTGTTCGTCGCGGCGCTGCTGGTGCCGCTGCTGCTCGGGCTGGGGCTCGCCGGCGCGGTGCTGGTCACGGTGCTCGGCAACGCTTTTGCCAAGACCATGACGCTGTGGCACCTGCGGCAGATGCTGGGCGTGCCTGCGAGCCGGGTATTGCCCTGGCGCGACCTGGGCCGGTTGGCGCTCGCGTGCGCGCTGCTCGCCGTGCCGGCGCTGGCCGTGCGGGCGCTGTTGGGAGGCGGCCCCGCGCTCTCCCTGGTGGCGACGGCAGTGACGTTCGTGGGCTGTGCGCTCCCGGTGCTGTCGTGGATGAGCTTGCTCGACCGCGAGCTGGTGACGAGAGTCACGTCGCTCGCACGGCGTTTCGCCTCGGCTTGTGGCCGTGGCCGCGGCCGCCCGCGTCGCGGCGCGGCGCTCCATCCCGGGACCCCCGCCCCGCCGGCGGAAAAACGCAAAGGAGATTCGCGATGTGTGGCATCGTAGGCCGTATCAACTTCGACGGTAGGCCGGCGAGCGCCGGCGAGCTGGAGGCCATGGCGGCGACGCTGAGCCACCGGGGGCCCGATCACCGCGGCTTTCGCGTCGCGGGCAACGTCGCCCTGGGGATGTGCCGGCTGAGCATCATCGACCTCTGCACCGGCGAGCAGCCGATCGCCAACGAGGACGGCACCATCTGGGTCGTCTTCAACGGGGAGATTTACAACTTCAAGGAGCTGCGCCGCGAGCTCGAGGCGCGCGGGCACGTGTTTCGCACCGGGACGGATACCGAGTGCATCGTGCACCTCTACGAAGACTACGGCGAAGACTGCGTGCAGGAGCTGCGCGGCATGTTCGCGTTCGCGCTGTGGGACGAGCGCCGGCGGCACCTGCTGTTGGCCCGCGACCGGCTCGGAATCAAGCCGCTGTTCTGGGCGCGGGTGAACGACAGCGTCGTGTTCGCGTCCGAGCTCAAGGCGATGCTGCAGGTTCGCGAGGTCGGCCGGGAGCTCAACTGGGCGGCGGTGCGGCATCTGTTCACGTTCTTGACGACGCCGCGACAGGAAAGCATCATCGCGGGCGTCCACAAGCTGGAGGCCGGGCACCTGCTCGCTGCCGACCCGGACCGCGAGCCCGCGGCGCGGTCGTACTGGGACGTCGACTTCCAGCCCCGTCCCGGCCGTCGCCTCGACGACTACGTCGCCGAGCTGCGCGCGCTGCTCGAGGAGTCCGTGCGCCTACACCTCGTGAGCGACGTGCCGCTCGGCGCCTTCTTGAGCGGCGGCGTCGATTCGTCTGCCGTCGTCGCCACCATGGCCCGCCTCGGCGGCGAACCCGTGCGCACCTTTTCCATCGGCTTCCCCGAGGCGGATTACAACGAGCTCGCCGCGGCCCGCGCCGTCGCCCAGCAGTTTCAGACCATCCACACCGAGCTCGTGCTGGAGCCCGACGTGCTCGACATCGTGGAGAATCTCGCGTGGTATCTGGACGAACCGTTCGGCGACACCTCGGCGATTCCCACCTACATGGTCTCCAAGCTCGCGTCGGAGCACGTCACGGTGGCACTGTCGGGAGACGGCGGCGACGAGCTGTTCGCGGGCTACGACAAATACGCGGTCGAGGCGCGCGAGCGGGAGTGGGATCGGCGTCCCGAGGCGAGGCGCAAGGTCTTCGGTTGGCTCGCGGCGGTGGTGCCGGAGGGCGTTCGCGGCCACAACTACCTGCATCACAAGTCGCTGCGCGGCGCCCAGCGGTATCTGGACGCCGGTACGCTCTTCCGCGCGGAATCGCTGCGCCGGCTCTTTCGCCCGGAGCTGTGGTCGGAGCTCCTGGGAACGGATCCGCGGACGCCTGCTCTGGAGTCGCTCGGCCGCGTCCCGGGGAGCTGGCTGTCGGCGCTGCAGTATCTGGATCTGAAAAACTACCTGCCGCTCGACATCCTGACAAAGGTCGACCGCATGAGCATGGCGTGCTCGATCGAGGCGCGCGTGCCGTTGCTCGATCACAAGATCGTGGAGCTCGCGGCGGCGATCCCGCCCGAGCTGCAGGTTGCCGGCGGAGTCCGCAAGCACGTTTTCAAGGAGGCGCTGCGCGGCATTCTGCCCGACGCGATCCTGGACCGGCCCAAGTCGGGGTTTGCGATCCCGCTGGGGCGCTGGTTCCGCGGCGAGCTCGGCGGCTTCGTGCGCGAGCTGCTGCTGTCGCCGTCCTGCCTCGGGCGGGGCTGGTTCGATCGGCGCTACGTCGAGACGCTGATTGCGCGCCACCAGCGCGGCCGCGAGCTCGACCTGCACCTGTGGACGATGATGTCGTTCGAGCTGTGGTGCCGGGCGTTCCTGGACGGCGCGGCGGTGGGCGCGCACGGGGAGGCGACGCGATTGCAGCGCGCGGGGTGCGGGGTGGAAAATGGCGATGGAAGAGCTGCTTGAGCGGATCGAAGCGGGCCGGACCGACCTGGTGTGGCCGTACGTGGCGTCAGGCCAGCCGGCGACCGCGACCCATCGCGCCGTGCGCCTGATCGAGTGGTGCGCCTACTACGGCGACGTGAGCGCCATCCGGTTTCTCCTGGACCGCGGCGAGTCGTTGCAGGCGCTTGGCGCGAACCTCGGGCTCAATGGTGCCGCCTTCCACGGCTGGTGGCGGCTCTGCGAGCTCCTGCTCGAGAGCGGAGCTGACGCGAATGGCGCGGATGCCAGGAGCGGTGAAACGCCCCTGCACGCCGCGCTGTGCACCGCCGATCGCGATCGGCATGACCTCGTGGTCGGCGTGCTCCTGGCTCACCACGCCGATGTCAACCGCAAGACTCGTCCCGCGGTGGAAACCGGCTGCTTCATGCGGGACTGCTTGACGAAGGGCGAAACGCCCCTGCACCGTGCCGCAGTGTGTGGCGGCGAAGCGACGCTCGACCTGCTGCTTGCCGCGGGGGCCAGTCCCGAGGCTCGCGACATGAATGGGGAAACGCCGCTGAGCTGGGCAAGCTGGCATGGCAGGTCCGATGCCATTCTGCGGCGGTTGTGCTACGGGGCGCACGCGATCGCCGCCGACAGAAAGCCGCTGCGCGTGGCGTTGCTGGGGCGTCCGCACGGCGGCTGCTGAGTGCTCGAGCAAGAAGCGCGGCGCGTGGTCGCCAAGGCGTGCTCGCGGAGCGCGAGCGGATTGCGGAGCTGGCCGCACCGCGCGGAACGGGGTGCTGACGGACTCCGGGATTGGCCGTCGCCATACCGAACGAGGTCTTGGGGTCTCGGAACCAACGCCGGGTTCCCAGGCAGATGCGTTTTCCTGGCCATTCCCCCGGCATGCGCACAAAAAGCGCTGTGTGATGAACCCGTGTGTCCAGGAGACGAAAACTCGAGTCTGGCCGGCGCGGGATGCCGCGCCCGCGAGCTTGGGCGCGGCGAACGCTCACTCGCCCGCGCTGCAGGTTGCGTTCGGGCACGCGCCGGCATAGGATTGGAGGGGCGATGAGTACGGAAACCCTGGAGG
>JACPHN010000267.1 GCA_016188575.1 Candidatus Schekmanbacteria bacterium | reverse complement strand
TGACCGCAGCCAATGCCAAGGCCTGTCAATCCTCTCGCAGGTAATACCACCAACCGGAGAGCCCAGCGCGGGAAATCCGCACGCTGGGTTCGGAGGGGGGAGGGGCCGGGAGTAACCGGCCCTTCCTACCCCTATCAGGCCAGGCAGCTCCGAACGTCGAGCTTGTAAACGAGGAAACCCGACATTCGGCCGCCGCCGAATTTTGGGCGTGGCGGAATGTGGTTTACACCTGAGGCGCCACGCAGGGGCGCGATTTATCGCGCCCGGTCATGGCGGCCGGTAATCGCGGCCGGTAATCGGGGCGGATCATTCCGGGTCCGATGATCCCCGGCCCGGCATTGGGGCGCGATGAATCGCGCCCCTGCTCACCGCAGCCTGCAGCGGGAAGAAGCGTAAAGGACGAAACCGGACATGCGGCCGGCGCCGAATTTTGGAGCCATGGATGGAGTAGTCGCGGTGCGCTGCGGCGCCACGGCGAGCTCGGCGCCGTCAGCCGCCAGGCGCCGCTCATTGAGCTGGTCGTTCGCGCGCGCGAGGCGCCGCAATGACGGGAGGCCGGCGCACCCGGAAACGTCGACGAACGTATCCCGCCCGCCCCAGGAGCACTTGTCGAATGTCGACGACCGCATCCCGGCCGGCCGAGCACACCCTGTCGATTGTCGGCAGGGTCACCTGGACCGCTCCAGTGACGCCTGTGGACGGTCGACAAACCCACATCGGCCGCCCCAGAGTACCTTGTCGAGGTGCGACGAGCGTGCCTGGCCCAGCCGGGCTGTGTCTGTCGAATGTCGTGAGGCTGACATCGGCCGGCCCAGGTGACCTCGTTGAATGTCGACAAGCGTACCTCGGCCGGCCGGACGGTCTCTGTCGACAATTTCCGGCGTCCGCGGAATGCTCTTGTTCCGGCGCAGGCCTGGGTACGCAGCAGCGCGATTCATCGCGCCACAATGCCGCGCCGGGGATCATCTGAAGCAATCGTGCGCTGCATCGACTGGCGCCCGCCCTCGCGTCGACACGACAATGCGGTACGGCCTGCCCAGAATTGCGCGGGCCGTTGCCGGTCCGACCCGTGCACGCGAATCTCGTGCCCGGTAGCGCCATCGCGAACGAGCTTGCTTTAACTGCCGTTTAACGGCATGATAATGGCATGGGCTTCGTCCCGATCTTCACCATCTCGCCAACCATCGCCGATGCGCTCATGCGTATCGCGGCTTCGCGACAGGCGATCGTCGATTTGCCGATGACCGTCGAGATCCAGGCCAGGCTCCGCGAAACAGCCAAGCTAGTTTCCACCCACCTCTCCACGGCAATCGAAGGGAACCGCCTCACGTTTCAAGAAGCACAGGCAGTTATCGAGCGCGCTGGACAAGGACAGCGCGCACGCGATCCTGTTCGCCGGCGTGACGAGCGCGAAGTGCTCGGTTACTACTGCGGTCTGGAGGCGGTCGAGCGGTTGGTGGCAAGTGGTGCCAGGCTCACCGCGGTCGTCATCCGCACGCTCCACGCCCTCGTCATGGGCGGGGGCCGCACGGCGGTGCGACCATCAGCCTATCGCGATGGCCAAAACGTCATTCGCGACGCCAGTACGGGCGCCATTGTCTATCTGCCGCCCGAGGCTCCAGACGTGCCAGCCTTGATGAGCGATCTTGTCGGGTGGCTGGAAGACAGCGCCAGCGAGCTTCCCTGTCCGATGCGCGCCGGCCTTGCGCACTACCAACTGATGACGATCCATCCTTGGTATGACGGTAACGGCCGAACGGCACGCTTGCTGACGACTCTCGTCCTGCACCTTGGTGGTTTCGATGTGAAAGGGTTCTATTCGCTCGAAGAATACTATGCCCAGGATTTGGCCTCGTACTACAGCGCGCTATCTGTAGGGCCGTCGCACAACTACTACTTCGGGCGCACAGTGGCCGATTTGACGGCGTGGCTCGAATACTTCTGTTTGGGAACGGCAAGAGCCTTCGAGCACGTGCAGAGACGCGCCAAGGAGGCGGCCGCCAGCGGAGCCGCGGATGATCGTGCCAAGCTGCGGCAGCTCGATTCGCGGCAACGCAAGGTGCTCGCGCTCTTTCGCGAGAATGCGACCATCATGGCAAAGCAGGTTGGCGAGCTGCTCGGCCTGCAACCGCGCACGGCTCGGACGCTGTGCCAGCGCTGGGCGGTGGGAGGGTTTCTTGCCATGGTGGATCCGGCGCGCAAGAGCCGGAAGTATGGGCTGGGCGAAGAATGGCAATCATTGATCGGTTGAGCAGGGGCGGGGATCATCGGGGCGATAATGATCCGGCCCGATTACCGGGCGCGATGACCGGGCGCGACAAATCGCGCCCCTATCGTTGCGGCCTCAGATGTAAAGCAGATACGGCCGGCGCTACTGTTTGGCAGTGCTGGAGTCACTTCGGCGCAGCGACGGTGGAACCCGCAGGACGCGTATTTCATGCTGCGCCGCGCCTGTCAGCACGACGCGCCTATCCGGCATCGACGGATCAGTTCGGAGCGCCCTGGGCGCCGGTATGCTCTCGGCCACGATGTATACCCCAGACGGCGGCGTACCTGACGTGTCGGCCGGGTCGCAAGTCGTCCGGGTGCCGTTACTAGACATCTTGGGACTCCTGGACTTGTAGTCTCAGGATCTCCCGCGGATTCCGAACAGTGCATTCCATTGTCGTTATGTCCTTTAACCACGTGGCGAATGCGGGCGCTATCCTGGGTAGCCAGCACAGGTAATCCCTGCACGGCAACGGCATGCGTCGCCGTGCTTCGCATTCTCATGCGCTCGCGCCGCGACGGCACGAAATCTGCTTCCATGGCGCACGTCACCTGACATGATCTTCAGAATCGCCATGATTTCCATGTACTCCAGAATCGATTCCGCAGATCCATACGTCGATCCTACCTTCGAGCCCCCGTGCGACGACGCGCTCGACGAAGAACAAGACTTTTCTCCCGCTGACGAGAGCACAATCTTTGACCGCGACGAGTACGCGTCAGCCGCGGACGACACCTGGGCCGATACCTACGGGCTTGGCGGCGGCGATGCTGTCTCCGAGTCTTTTGGCGCCGAGGATCAGGGATACGTGGACGTGGCCGAGGCCCGCATCGATGAAGCGATCGCCTCCGCCGTTCGGACGGAACCGGTGGTGCTGAGAGGTTTTTTGGATCGAGGCGCCGCGACCTCTTCGACTGGCTTGGGGATCGCCCCGAAGTTTCCGCTCGACCAGCGCAGGCACGTTCATGCGCCTATTGGCACGCCGCATGAGCTTTGCTGTGACCCAAACGATGAACGAGGCCATGACAAACATCCCAAGTGCCCGCCAACGAGCCCAGTCCCATCTTGGCGGACGGGCCAGGGTGCACCGACGGATCATGCCGAGACCCCCCGAGGGCTCCACTTCCCTCGACTCCTTCCGCCGTTCCTCCCGCTGTTATCTCCATCTCCGGTTGGTCCCGGGATTTGGGCCGACGCACCTTGCGCCGCGCGCCGCTTCGCCGCACAATCGTAGTAGGCGATCGTTTCCGATGTCCAGGGAGGTCCGAATGCCGCGGCGCGTCATGTCTCTCTCTCTCTGTGGGGTATTGCCTTGGAGTGGTGGCGAGCGCCGGTTTTCTCGTCGTGGCCACCGTCCCGACGGCGGCGAGCGCCGCGATCGAGTCCTTCGAGGCCGGTGATTTCTCCGCGATGCCGTGGCAAGCGAGCCCCGCGGGGTCGTGGCAGGTGGCCGCCGGTGACGCGGCCGACGGCACCTACGCGGCGCGTTCGGCGCCGCTCGCGCACGGGAGCGCGGCGGTGCTCGAGGTCCAGCTCGAGCTGCTCGCATCCGGAAGCGTTCGCTTCTGGCTGAAGACCTCG
>JACPHN010000272.1 GCA_016188575.1 Candidatus Schekmanbacteria bacterium | reverse complement strand
TTCTCCCACGGCGAGTTGCCCGCTCGGGACACCTTTTGACAGGGATTTCGCGCCTCCGCCACGGCCTCAGGTCGCTCCACCAAGCGAATCTGCCGCTCGTTGCGCAACTCGTGGGTTTGGACCCCGCCCAAACCACCGCTGGAACCCCGGCCTTCAGGCCGGGGTTCCGCGGCGATTCCGCCCTGAAGGGCGGGGTTTCGGACCGGCTGACGAAGGGATGAGCTCCGCGAGCCGCGGGTCGCCGGAAAGCACCTGTTGCCAGGCAGATTCAGGTGGCGCGCCCGGCGCTGACGGGCCGCCGCCAACCTGGTATACTCGGCCTGAAGCAGCGCCCCGAGCGCCGCCAGAGAGCGCAACGACACCTTTGCGAGGAGCCCTTGGCCGCCGCCGACCGCCATCCGTCACCTCCTTCTGAGTCTTCCGAGTCTGCTGAAGCTTCGCGCTCACCTGCCGTTCCCGAGCGCCTCGGCCCCTACCTCATCGAGCAGGTCGTCGGACGCGGCGGCATGGGCGTGGTTTTCCAGGGCCGCCACGCGCAAACCGGCGAGCTCGCGGCGATCAAGGCCGTCACCGCGGTCGCCGCGAGCCACCTTGAAAACCTGCGCCAGGAAATTCGCGCTCTCGCCCGGGTTCGCCATCCCGGCGTCGTGCGGGTGGTGGACCAGGGGATCACCGAAGGAATTCCGTGGTTCGCCATGGAGCTCGTGCCAGGACAGACCCTGCGGCAGCACTGCCGGGCGCTCGGACTCGACTGGAGCGAGGACGAGGCGCTGGCGTTTTCGATGCGGACACCTCCGGAAACCTATCGCACGCTGCTGACCATTCTGCGTCGCGTCTGCCGCGTGCTCGCTTACCTGCATGGCCTCGGCATCGTGCATGGCGACGTCAAGCCCGACAACATCTTGTTGACGGCGCACGAAACTCCAGTGCTCGTCGACTTCGGCCTCGGCATCTTCGGCTGCGAGCGCCTCGGGCGCGACATCTTGCGCATCCGGCAGACCCTGGAGGGCAGCGCCTGGTATGTGTCTCCCGAGCAGATCCGCGACGAGGTTATCGATGCCCGCACGGACCTCTATTCGCTGGGCATCGTGATGTACGAGATCTTTACGGGCACGCCGCCGTTCCCGGGGCCGACTGTGCTCGCGGTGACGACCGCCAAGCTCGAGGCCGATCCGCCGGCGCCGTCTGCGATCGTCGACGACTTTCCGCCGGGCCTCGAACGATTGATCCTGAACCTTCTCGCGCGCGAACCCAGCCAGCGCATCGGCTTTGCGGATCTCGTTGCCGGCGAGCTCGCGCGGCTGGGGGCCAAGAAGGGGGTTTGGGCGGCCAGCCACGTCGCGCATCCCTACGTCTATCGCTCGCGGTTGATCGGCCGGCAGGCCGAAGCCCGGGCGCTGCTGGATCACGCGGATGCGCATGCCCGAGGCGCCGGGAGGGTCGTGCTCGTCGGCGGCGCCGCCGGCACGGGCAAGACGCGGATGGTCATGGACTTCGGACAGGCGCTGGCGCACCGGGGAACGCTCGTGCTGTCCGGCCAGTGCCTCGATGGAGCGCGCACGTCGCTTGGCGCGTTTCGCGGCCCGGCGCAGCGCATCGCCGATCTGTGCCTGGAAGGCGGGAGGATGTACGCCGCGCAGCTCCTGGGCTATCGGGGGCCCATCCTCGCGCGCTACCTGCCGGTGCTGGCCGGATTGGTCGACCGCGAGGACGAGCCCGAGGAAGTCGTGCCCTTGCCCGCAGAGGCTGAGCGCCTGCGCTTGTTCGGGGCATTGCTCGAAGTCTTGGCCGCGCTCGCGCGCGCTCGCCCGCTGCTCATCATCATTGACGACCTGCAGTGGGCAGATGAGCTCAGTGTGGAATTTCTGGAGTTCCTGACTCGCCGCGACGCGCTGGCCCGACATTGCGTCCTGATCGTCGGCACCTACCGCACAGCAGAGGCCGGCCCGAGCTTCGCGGCGTTCGCCCGGGCGCCGGGGCAGGCTCGCATCGAGCTCGGCGCGCTGGAACGGAGCGCGGTCGCGGACATTCTCTGCGACATGCTGGCCTCACGGCAGTTGCCCCGCAGGCTCGTGGAATCGATCTATCGGCTATCCGAGGGCAACCCTCTGTGCCTGGTGGAGTACGTGCGGTCGGGCGTGGAGCAGGCGTTTCTGTGGCGGGACGAGGCCGGCGCCTGGCAGTTCGCGGAAACGATCGCGGTAAGCCCGAACGCGCAGGGTCTGGATGCCACGCCGCTGCCTGCGTCGCTCGACCACTTGCTCGAGTGGCGACTGTCGGCGGTTCCCAAGGAGGCGCGAAGACTGTTGAACGCACTCGCGGTTTGTGGCCGGGAGGCGCCGCTTGCCTGGCTTCGCGCGCTCCTGGCAGGGCGCGGCGAGGAGTTGGATGGCGCCGTCGAATGTCTGGTGCAGCGGCGCATTGCCGACATCGGGTCGGGCGAGCAGCTTTGCTTCTGCCACGACCAGTTGCGCGAGACCGCATACTCGCGCATTCCCTTGCCGGAACGGCGGGCCTGGCACGCGGCGCTGGCGAGGCATCTGTCGGCGCAGCGCGCGGACGACGAGAGCGAGCGTGCCGGGGTGCTCGCGCGCCACTGGGAGCTGGCCGGCGAGCTGAACGAAGCGCGGGCGTGCTACCTGCGCGCGGCGCGCCTGGACGTGGCGAGCTTCGCCGTGACGGACGCGGAGGCGCACTATCGCGCCTACATGCGGCTTGGGCGCGGGCCAACTGCGGCGAGCGTCGCGGCGCACGCCGAGCTGGCGCTGAGCGTTCTGCGTCCCCTGGGGCGGCTGCAGGACGCGCGGGCCGAGGCGGCGCTCGGGCTCGATCAGGCGCGCGCGCTCGGGGACGACCGCCTGACCGCATCGGCGGTGAGAGTGCTTGCCGTGGTGCTACAGCTCTGTGGGGACTACGACGGGGCAGAGCAGTTTTTCCGGGAGGCGCTGCGCATGCTCCACGCGCGTGGCGATGCGCGCCTGGAAGGATTGACGCTGGCCAACGTCGCCACACTCGCGCATGAACGCGGCCAGCTCGAGAAGGCGCAACGCCTCTACCGGCGCGCGCTGGCCAGCCACAAGAGCGCGGTGGACGAGCAGACCGAAGGCACGACGCTCGCCAACTTCGCCAGTTTGCAGCACGACCGCGGGCGCCTGACCAAGGCCGTGGAGCTGTACGAAAACGCCGTGGCGCTGCAGCGCCAGATGGGGCAGCGCCGACCCGAAGGCATCACGCTCGGAAACCTCGCCGCCGTGCGCTACCTCCAGGGTTGGGTCGACGATGCCGCGCGGCTGGCCGAGCAGTCCTTGGCGATCACCTCGGCGATCGGCGATCGGCCGGCCCAAGGAGTCGGCCTCATTCAGCTCGCCTCGATCCGGCGCGCGCAGGGCCGCCTCGACGAGGCGCTGGACCTCGCCAACCAGGCGCTGCAGCTTCACCGCGCGGCGGAAAACGAGCGCTACCAGGCGGCGGCGCTTTCCGAGCTCGGAAACATCCGCGCGCGTCAGGGAAAGCTGGAGGAGGCCCGGGCGGCGCTGGAGTCTTGCCTGGAGCTGCGGCGGCGGCTGCGCCTCGGAGAGGAAGAAGGCGAGACGCTCGCCGACCTCGGAGCGCTTTACGAGACGTGCGGGCACCCGGCGAAGGCGCTGGCGCAACTTGATCTGGCGATCCGCGCACTCCGGGCGGGCCACCGCCTGGCCGGTGTCGAGCACGCTGCGGCGCTGCGGTCCCGCGCGCGCCTGCTCCGGCGGCTCGGTCGCTTCGGCGCTGCGGAAGCCGACCTGGAAGGAGCGGAACGAAAGCTCCGCAAGATCGGCGCGATGCTGGAGCTCGGGCTGTGTAGCTGCGAGCAGGCCCATCTGGCGTTGGCGCGACAGCAACCGACCGAGCGCAAGTGGCTGACGGCCAAGCGCATCGCGCGGCAGTTGCGCCGGCCTCCCGAGTGCGCTTTGCGCGGCGCGATCGCGGCGCTGTCGGCGGCGCGCAGCGCCTATGAGGCGGGAGGCCGCGAGGAGCTTTTCCGCGGCGAGTTGCTCGCGAGCCTGCCGCGCTTGCTGCAGGAGCGGCTGGCACGCGCCGGGAAGTTGCCGCAAGCGGCGTCCGATGCGCTGCCCGGTCTGGAACCCGCGAGCGGGGACTCCTGATCAGGCACAGATCTCCCGCCCACCACCCCGACCCTCTTCCAGGGGGCGGTATTTCAGACGCGCTGGCTGCGGCGTCGAAGAGGGGAGCCTACTTCGCGCGCCGGACCGACCGCACATTGCCGGACAGGCAGGAAAACCGCTTGTTCTCAACATCTCTCGGATCAAGCAGCCCCTCCCGGGAGATGGCCCGTATCCACTCTGCCCTGGAACTGTTGGTGAGTAACCGACGAGTTGCGTGTGTCCAGCAGACCTGCGGCTCACGGTCATCTCGTTCATTGCGCCTCGACCGAATGGGCGAAACCTGGATGTCTGGCAAATTCACTCATGACGTGCCGAACGGCTCTCGCGACGTCGGGTGATTCCAGCTCGAATTCCTCATCACCAGTCGTCCAGTGAGCCTCCACCCAAACTGCTTCGCAACAAGGCGGGTGAAGCGGTTGGCCGTCTTCCGAAGATGGGAACGACGGCTGTATCGTAAACATCTCCTGGCGAAGTAGCGAGGCTTTGAAACGGTTCTCGTTCGCAAGATCCTGCATCACATCAAGTCTAACTGATGTTTCTTCGCCGGCCATTTCTACTACCAATTCGATGGTCGTGACAACGGCAAAAGCTCTCCTTACAAAGCGGTAGTCGATATCGCTTGCCCCTGGGCGGCCAGCCGATCTGCCGATTCTACTTCGTGTGCTCGCACGGTCGACAGGGGTTTGCCTTGCATCCTCTCGGAGCTCTTGAGCTGGCATCTTTCTTGGCCTCCTTACAAGCCATTACCTTGTTGGCGTGCCGTCCCGCCCCGAATATCCATCCTGTACAGTGCGGCTCCGTCCCTTCCACCGCACATTTCGTCGTGCAGGTGAAGTCCTTGTCCGCACAGTCATCCAAGCTGGCTGACTCGGGAAGTAGGGAAAGGGCATCGGGACGAGGGACGGCTCCCTTACGACCTGGATTGAGACGGTGCGACAGAGGGTCGGAGCTCGTCGACGCTCGTGAGCTCGCCGACTCCTCCCTATTCGGTAAGAGGTCGGGGGCCGCGTACGAGGACCCTGATTCGAATGGATGGTCATCGCCGGTGAAGAATAGTCCGGCAAGATATCGCCCCGGCAGTGGGATAGCTCTGCGCTACACCCGGACCCGTGGCCCGGGTCAGCCGCCCGAAGGCGTCCCATCCGTAGTGCGTGGTTTGGCTCGTGCTGCGCTCGATGCGCTCCGTCATGCGGGTCGCGCCGTCGACCTCGGGGGTGAGCCGGCCGCGGCCGATGTGCCCGCGGTGCCGTGAGCACGGCCGTAACGACGCGCCGCCCCGACGGCGCACGGCGCCGCGCCGGCTTACGATTCGAGCGCCCGCCGCACGTCCGCGGCGGCCATGCCCGTCAGCTCGCAGATCTGCTCGACGGTCAGCCCGTGGGAAACCATCGACCGCACCAGCAAGGTTCGCTCCCGCTGCTGCCCTTCATCCCGGCCTTTCTCCAGACCCTTCTCCAGACCCTTCTCCAGGCCCTTCTCCAGACCCTCTTCCCGGCCTTTCTCCAGACCGTCCTGGAACGAGCCCTCCATGTCGGTGATGTAGTCCCGGAGCCAGTCGATGCGGCCCTCGTACTGCCGGCGCAGCTCGGGGCTCGCCGCCAGCCGCTCCAGCTCCGCGCAGGCTTTCGCCAGCTCCGGCGTCGCCCATTTTTCCAACACCTCCGTGCTCATCTCGATGCCCTC
>JACPHN010000271.1 GCA_016188575.1 Candidatus Schekmanbacteria bacterium | reverse complement strand
GCCGAAAGCAACGTCGTCGCGGCGCGGGCGGCCGACACGGTCGAGATCTGGAACATCGACCTCGACCTGAAGGTCGAGTCCGTGGCGCAACCGCTCCCCTCGCTCTCGGGGCTGAAGCTCAGCGGCTCCGTGCGCCGCCACGGGGCATGGAACGTGCAGATCTACGACGGTTCCCCGGCGTGGCACAAACACGAGGACGGCGGCGACTGGCTGCGGGTCACCACCGAGCCGGCCCTGTTCGGCTACGCGCTCGGCGGCGACGAGGTGGTGGCGGTGACGACGCCGGACGACGGCAGGATCTACAAGGCGTGGTTCTACCCGGGCAAGCCGGTGCGCTTCGTCGCGCACCTCGAGCGCGACCGGGCCGACCTCCTCTCCGGCGTGGCGGAGCTCGAGCCGCCGCTCGACCTCGCAAGCGGCACGCTCACGGTGCTGCGCATGCAGGAGCCGGACGGATCGCGGTCCCACGAGTGCTACGACTTCGCCGACCCTCTCGTGGCCACGGGCTTCGGCGCGAAGCTCGAGGCCGACCGGTCGATTTCGGGGTTCTCCGGCGAGTCGACGGTGACGACCCCGTTCGACAAGAGCGCCGGCGCGACCACGACGACAGCCACCAAGCAGCGGGTGCCGGCGACCTGGCGGGCCTGGCACGCCTGGCTGCAAAACGGCCCGCCGCCCGGTTACCTCCCCGAAGGCGACATCGCCAACCCCGGCGCGCCCGCCGGCAGCACCCTGACCTTCGGTATCGCCGTGAAACCGACCTTTGCGCTGAGCAAGGCGAAGCTCGAGCTCGCCTTCGCCACGAGCCGCTTCCCCGGGATCGCGGGCAACTGGCCGCTCGGGTCGGTGCCCGCGAACCAGGACGACATGATCTTCACCCTGGTGACCGCGGGCGCGCAGACCACGGCCGCGACGACGACCCCGTGGGCCGCGCCGTGGGTCGACCCGTTCGCCGCCGGCGTGCATTCGTTCTTCAACGACGGTCGCACCGCCTACTGGACGGCCACCTACGACCACGTCGCCCCAAAGGCACCCAAAGACGTCGTGCAATTCACGGCGCAATCCACCGACTTCGGCGCCAAGGGCTTCTTCGCCGCGCGCTGGACCCCGGACTATGCGGCGACCCCGATCCCCATCGGCCTCGACCCGCTCGCGCCTCCGGCCACCGACGCGGACAAGGTGATGCAGATTCCCCCCACCCGCCCGGGAGAGGCGATCCCCGACGGCAACTGGATCACCCCGCTCCGGGCGGGTGCGCCCCGCCTGGCCATCGACCCGCTCGCCGACCAGGATATCGATCGGTACGCGAGGATCTCGCTGCCGGGAGACGGGCTGGTGGCTTACGACGAGTTTCGCGGCTTCGTCTTCGGCACCAGCAACCCGCCGCCGCACGTCCGCACCGACCCGAAGAACAAGAACCTGTTCGTGCTGGTCGAGGCCGATCTCGGCGGATTTCAACTGGGCTATGGGTCGGCGACCGACATCGCGCTGGTTTCGCGGGTGGTTCCCAACGGCACCGACGTCACGCCGTGGCTGGCGGTCAACCCCCACGGCGCCGTGCAGAGTGGGCAGTTACAACACGCCGCGTGGTTGAAAACACTCACCTTCGTTATGCCCAGAGAGTACTATTGGGGCATGACCGACCGGGCCGATTCGCCAGGCCGCTCCGGCCCCAGCAAGGTCGCCATCGACCAGATCAGACTGGACACCAAGCCGGCGCCCCCGGCCTTTCAGGATTACCTGATCCGCAACATCGCCGCCCACGAGCTGCTGCACGCCAGCAGCATCGACGACCACGGCCACCCCGAGCAGTGCCCGGTCGACCCGCCGCAGCAGGCCCTGGAGTGCGCGCTGCGCGAAGAAGCCGGCGGCGACCGCTGCACCCTCAGGGCGCCGGCGTGGGCGGTCTACCAGGCCAACCACGCCGGCTCGCCTCCCGACTACTCCCACGTCACCGTCGACTACGAGCTGTGCGGTCCGGCGTCCCAAGACAAGGACCAGGGCAAGCTCGACATCAAGGATTGGTAGGAATGAGCCAGAATCGCCGCCGGCGTTCAGGCCGGCAACGCGTTTGGGTCGGAGCGGGTTCCAAACCCGCCCCGACCGCCGTCGACCGGGTCTCGAACCGGCCAGAGAACAGGGCGAGAATGGCGGCCTCGATCATCGTTTCGGTCGGGCGTCGCAGGCCCCTCTCCTCCCCTCCCCCCGCAACGCCGGGGGTGGTGAACAGGTGCGGGGCCGGAATGGCTTGCCGCGCCGCCGCTTTGGCCGTGCTGCTGCTCGCCGCGGTGGTCGCGGCAGCGGAGGAGACCCCGCTGGTGGGGATCAGGCTGTCGAGCACGAGCTACTCGCGCCCCGGCGACGACCTGCTGGGGCGCGCCTACGATCTGCTATCGCCGGATTTCGCCCGCATCATCACCTCGACGATTGCGGTGCGCGGCGCGCCGTACGCCTTCAGGATCGCCTTCTTCAGCCCGCGCCTCGAGCGGGACGAGTGGCAGCCGGGCGGACCCCATCCAAGAGAGGTGGTCTTCACCCGCGAGTGGCTGCAGTCGGTGCAGTGCCGGATCGAGGTCACCGACGGCGGGGACGTGCCGTTTTCCTGGTGGGAGTATCGCATGGGCAACGGCGATCTCGAGCCGTCCTATCGGGTGTCTTTCGAGCCTGGCCGGGGCCTGCAGTACCCAATCCCGCTCCCGCGTTTCGACGTGGCCCTCAGCGGCACCGTGACCGCGCCGCTGCCAGTGGGAGATCACCGCATCGCGTGCTCCGCGGTCTGGGCCGATGGGTCGCTCGTGCGCGTCGAGCAGCCGCTCACCATCCTCGCGAACGACTCCGCCGATTCCCGGGCGCTGTACTACTTCCAGTGGGGCATTTATTGCCAATTCCCCCGGCTCGGCTGCGAATCGGAATCCCTCGACCACTTTCTCGCGGCCGCGGCGGAAAAAACCACAGTTCCCGGCATCTACTATTGGGCGTGTCTGGCCGCCGCCAAACGCGGCGAGTACGATCGCGCCGCCGATTACCTGGAGAAATACGTGGCGGCCTTGAGATGGAACGTCGAGCACGGCACCCCCGGTTACCGGGCCTTCGAATACACTGCCAACGTGATCCCCCACGACCGGCGGTGGTTCGACCCGGAGGCGGAGCTGAAGGAGATCGAGGCCGAGCTCGAGAGAGCCATCGCGGGCTTCCGCGCCGGCGAGAGGGCCCTCGGGATGCAATAGCTCTTCGGCGAGACCGTCGCCACCTACGAGTCGAGGCGCGCGACGTCTCGACGTCCCGCCAGCGCTACGGCAGCTCCCGCGGCGAGAGCTGCAACCGGATCTCCTCCGGGTCGAAACGGCATTCCGGCAGCCGCCCCGGAATCTCGGGGACAGGACACCATCTCGCCGCCGCACCTTCGGGCGGACCCGCTCACCAAGGACTCTTCCTGGTCAACCGGCAAAGGCTAAGCGGATTATCCGGGGACGACAAGGATGGGACCCGCGTGCACCAGCGGGAATGGGTTTTTCCCGACGGCCCGATGGCGAGCACGCTGGCGCCCTACGCCCACCTCGCGGCACATCGCGCCACTCCGGCGGGCGGCGAGCAGTGGGCGATGGTAGTGAACGTAATGACCTCCAAGCCGGGATATCCCTGCCAGCCGTACATGTGGGGGCAAACCGCGGGCTTCGGCACGCCGCGTTGGATCAACCCGGTGTTGGCTCCTGATTGCATCTCGCCAAACATGCCAACCGCAGATTCGGCGCTGCTGGAGCGCGTCACCCCAACGTCTTCGCCCACGAGATGCTGCACGCCAGTAGCCTGAACGAGCACGGCAATCCCGACGCGTGCGCGCCAGTCGACCTGGCGTGCCTCCTCCAAGAAAAGGCCAAGGGCGCGCCCTGCGTATTGAAGGCACCCATCTGGGACATCTACCAGGCGGTCAATGCCTGGGGGACGCCGGATTATTCCCACGTGACGATCTTCACCAAGCTCTGCGGCCCGGGCACGCGCGACGAGGACAGCCTGGGCTTCAATATCAAGGATTGGACACCATGAAGACCTCGCACTTGACCCTGGCTCTGCTGACTTTCGGTCCGGCCGCGGGAGCCCTCGCCGTTGCCCAGGAGGGCGCTCCGGTGCCAGCGAAGCAGATCTCGTTGCGCATGCGCGTCTGGGGCTGGTACTGTCCCGAATTTGGGTCCTTTTTCGGCGCCATCGAGGCTGGCTGGAGGTCATGCCCGATGCCGCGGGGGGCGAGGCTGCAGTTCTACCTCCACGTTGGCAGTAAGCACCAGCCAACCCGCTCCGAATCGCTATCTCGTGAACAAAGAATGCACTTCCCGGAAACCGGTGAGCTTCCCGAGGGCTACCCGATTGTCATTCTCACCCGCCAGTGGATCGAGTCAATCGCCTGTGTCCTGCTCAGCGACAAGGGGGTGCGGATACCCCTCGCCTGGCAACCCTATACGGACCACCCGGTCGAGGACCGGTATCAGTTCCCCTCTGGCGGTGTCCGGCAGAGCCTGCCGCACTTTTCCGTTACCGTCCCCGGCGAGCTACCGAGAAGCTGGATCCGGGCCGCTACGACCTTGATTGCTCGGCAACCTGGACCGATGGCGGCATCGTCACGGGGCACTCCGGGTTTGTGATGTGCAATCGCGACACGCCATTCACCCGCGCGCTGTGGGCGCGAGACCGCGCCGAAGCGGAGCCGCTCCCGGCGAAAAAGCTCGAGTGGTACGTCAAGGCGATCGCGGAGGATCCGGAAACCCCCGGCACCTACGAGCAGGCCGCCGACATCGCGGACATGGACTTGAAGCGCTACGACCTGGCTGCCGATCTGCTCGAACGGTATCTCGAGAAGCTGCGCGGGAAGGTCGAACAGGTCGCCCCTGGCTACGAACCGCGCCCCTCGATGGGCAAGCTGTACCCCGCTTTCGACCCCAAGGCCCGGCTCGCGGAGGTCGAGCGGGAAGTCCAGGGGCGGATCGCTCGATTCCTCGGCGGAAATGGCTGGTAGACCGCGGCGCCGCCGGCGACGCGCGGCCGGTGACGGGCAACAAGAGGCTCCTGGATTCATCACCTCCTCACTCGGTTCCCACAAGCGGAGCATCGAATCCCGCCCGCCCGCGTCCGGTCATGCCGCCAGCTTGCCGAGGCGAGCCGACCGGCGTACACGCGTCTCGTCGCGGCCCCTCTGTCCCCGCGTCGCCCGCCTGCGTCTGGTCGCGCTTCAGTCATGACCGTACGGCGCTGGTGAAGACGCAACCCAGATCACCGCTCAGCCATCGCATCGATGGCTTTCCGCCGGTGGATCGAGGGCCCCATCGGTGCAGCGCCCGTTCGCCACTGGCGTGACAACTTGGGAGGCTATGCATAATAACGTGAACATTCGTACGATTCTCCGCAGGCAACCGCGGAGAACGCCGAGAACGCTGAGGAGGCGCGCAAATGGAGGTCAATGAGCTTACAGAACGCATCATTGGAGCTGCTATTCAGGTTCACCGCGAGCTCGTCCCGGGCCTCTTGGAATCGGCGTACGAAGCCTGTCTTGCCTTCGAGATCGCTGACTCAGGTCTTCGCGTTGAGCGGCAGGTACTGCTGCCCCTCAGGTATCGAGGCCTGTATCTGGATTGTGGCTATCGTCTGGACCTCTGGGTGGAGCGGTTGTGGTCGTGGAAGCGAAGGCGGTGACCCGAATCGAACCCGTGCACGAGGCCCATCTGCTGTCCTATCTCAAGCTGTCGAGCGCGAAGATCGGCCTCATCATCAACTTCCGTGTCCCTCTTCTCAAGGCCGGGATCAAGCGCATGGTCCGCGGGCTGGACGAATCGACGTAGGTATCTCCGCGGCCTCGGCGAGCTCCGCGGTCTTCTCGACTGCCCAACCCTGAGGTGTTCAGGTTGTTGTGAATAGCGTCCTTACCCCCCCTCCCCGCTTGCGGGGCGAGGCAAGGTGGGTGCCCTGTCCGCTCGACGCCAAACAGGTCGTAGCGCCAGGAACGGGCCGTCGATTGCGCCAGGATCGAGCGCATGGTACGCTCCCACCGGACTTCGCCACGTCGCCAGCAGGGTGCGCGCGCACCACGCCCGGGACGGAGGGGTAGCGCAATCCCAATGTTTCCAGGAGCCGGTAGATGGACCGTTACGTTCTCGCGATCGATCAAGGCACAACCGGAACCCGCGTTTTCCTGTTTGACGAGAGAGGCAAGCCCGCGGCCAGCCGCTACCAGGAGCTGAGGCAGATCTTTCCGCGACCGGGTTGGGTCGAGCACGATGCGGAAGAGATCTGGGCCGCAACGTCGTCGCTCATCGCCCGGCTCCTCGGCGAAGAGCACGTGTCGCCTGCCGGCGTGGCCGCGGTGGGAATCACCAATCAGCGCGAAACGTGCGTCGTCTGGGACCGCGAAACCGGCAAGCCCATACACAATGCGATCGTCTGGCAGTGCCGGCGGACCGCCGAGTACTGCGAGCGGCTCAGATCGGCGGGACATGAATCCTGCTTCCGAGATCGGACAGGGCTGCTGCTCGATCCGTATTTTTCGGGCACCAAGATCCGGTGGATTCTCGACCACGTTGCGGGAGCGCGCGCGCGCGCGGAGGCGGGAGAGCTGCGCTGCGGAACGATCGACAGTTGGTTGATCTGGAAGCTGACAGGCGGCGAGCGCCATGCGACGGACTTCACCAACGCCTCGCGAACCCTGCTTTTCAATATCCACACGCGCGGCTGGGACCCGGAGCTGTGCCGGATCATGGAAGTGCCCACTGCGCTGCTTCCAGAGGTAAACGCGAGCGCCGGGCTTTTTGGCCACACCGCCGCGGGGGTATTGCCGGCAGGGATCCCGATCAGCGGTGTCGCCGGCGATCAGCAGGCAGCGCTATTTGGCCAGGGGTGCGTACGGCCCGGCCTGGCAAAGAATACGTACGGCACCGGAGCGTTCGTTCTGCTCAATACCGGAGACGAAGCGCGGACCTCGGGACGCGGGCTGTTGACGACGATGGCGTGTAACGCTGAGGGTGGCCCGGCGTACGCGCTGGAAGGCGCAATCTTTATCGCCGGTGCGGCGCTGCAGTGGCTCCGCGACGGCCTCGAGATTCTTCCGGATGTCAGCGCCAGCGCGGCCATTGCGGAATCGCTCCAGGACAACGGAGGCGTCTATATGGTCCCGGCTTTTGTCGGTCTTGGCGCTCCGTACTGGGATCCCGATGCGCGCGGCGCGCTGCTCGGCTTGACGCGTGGCACCACGAGAGGGCAGGTGATTCGCGCGGCGCTGGAGGCGATGGCCTACCAGACTCGTGACGTCCTCGATACGATGAGCGCGGAATCTGGTGTCCGTCTCGGGAACTTGCGGTGCGATGGCGGCGCGACCCGGAATCGGTTTCTCATGCAGTTCCAGGCGGACCTCCTCGGGGTGTCGGTGGAGATCCCCGAGAATCCCGAGACGACCGCCGCGGGTGCGGCTTATCTCGCAGGTCTCGGCTGCGGGATGTGGAAAGCCGCCGACCTTGCGGACCTGATCCGGATCGCGCAACGCTATGAACCGACGGTCTCCGGCGAGGCTCGCGATCGACAATACGCGGCGTGGAAGGAAGCGGTGGCGCGGGTGCTTACTCGGCGTCGTGGGGACTGACGCCTCCGGCGGGGCTCTGCAACGCCCCGGAGATATTCATGAAAACGCTTCTTTGTCTCGCCACAACTATTTTCCTGTGTACCTCAGCAACGGCGGCGTGGGGCCCCGCGGATCCGCCGGTGGGGCAACCTATCGCCGGGCTTTCCTTCGACCTTGGCTGGGGCGATCCTCGCGCCTTGCCGTCGCCCATCAACTCCAGCGGCTGGGAGGATTCGCCATTCATACTACCGTCGGGCGCGGAGCTCTATTTTGGTTACACTCGGATCGACGCTGGGCGGCTGCTCGAAAACAACGAGCTCGTGGATTCTGGACCAGATCGACCGGGACAAAACGGGGCGCCCTTTGACATCTACTCGGCACGTGTAGAGGGGGACGGCTGGGTCGTCGAACATCACCCTGCAAACAGCCCGGACCCGGGTTACAACGAGGCGGCGATCGGCCTTGACGCGACCGGGGCCGTTATGGTCTTTGCGCGGTTCGAGCCGAACGCGGACATTTTCCTGACGATTCGTTCCGGGACCGAATGGGTAGAACCCGTTGCGCTTCCCGCCCCGATCAACACCTCGTGCAGCGAGGACAACCCGCACTTGTCGGCGGACGGCCAGACGCTATTTTTCGACTCCGACCGCGACGACCCCGCAGGTTCGACGTGTTCCGCGGCAGCGAGAAAGATCTACAGCACGCGCCGCGTAGACGACGGATGGACGACTCCCGAACCCGTGACGGGCGAGGTAAGCGATACGGTGCGCCCCTGGCAACCGTTTGCCTCCGCGGATCTGTCAGAGCTGTACTGGAGCGCCGAGGGGCCGGGTTGCGACGGTCTCGCCTGCATCTATCGGGCACGGCGCAATCCCTCCGGGGGCTATTTGGATCCGCAGGTGGTGGTCCAGGTGTCGGCCCCGCAGACCGAAGGCTCCGAAAACGCAATCGTCGTTGGCGAGGTCTCGATTACCCAGGACGACCAGTACATGACGTTCGTCTTTGGCCGTTACCGCGGAGGCGTCGACTGGCAATTCGACCTTGGCATCGCCCGGAAAACGACGCCCCCTGTCCCTGCCGCCGAAGCATGGGCTTATGCCGCGCTTTTCGGCCTCGCCGCAGCGGCGTTCCTTCGCATCCGCACCTTTTCCGGCCCGGTAGCGGGAAGACAACCGCGATCGTTCAGGATTTCGCCGTGGGCACGTTCTCGACCTGCAAGAACTGAGCGAGGTACTTCCGCTCTTCGACGTGCTCGTATTTGATACCGCGATCCGTCGGGAAGTACACGCTGACCTTGCCCTCGCCCCGCTGAATCATGCGCAGGCCGTCGAGCTCGACCTCTCCGACCTCTCCCTCTTTTGTTTTGACTTTCGCGACAAGGTCAAGCCTTCTCTTCTGGACCACGATGCTCTCCTCCTTACCGGAACTGCTCTTGGTCGGCAATTGTACCAGCAATTCGCCTCGCCAGTCAAGCGGTACGGTCTGTCTGGATCCACCGCCCCTGCGCGGCGATTGCGAGGTGCCCACAATGGTCGTAGACTCGCGACAATGCTGGCTGTCGTGCAGCGCGTGGAGAGCGCATCCGTAAGAATCGACCGTGCCGAGGTGGGCGCCATCGGCCCAGGTCTCGTCGTCTTGCTTGGCGTCGCCATCGGCGACGGTCTCGATGAGGCGCGCTTCGTCGCCAACAAGGTGGCGGAGCTGCGAATCTTCAATGACGAGGCGGGCAAGATGAACCGCTCGCTCCTCGACACTGGTTACCAGGCACTGGTCGTGTCCCAGTTCACGCTGCTCGGCGACACCCGCCGCGGCCGCCGGCCGGGATTCGACGCGGCGGCTCGACCAGACTGCGCCGAGCCATTGTATGAGGCGTTCGTCCAGGAGCTCCGGGCTCGCGGCATTGGCACGGAGACCGGGCGCTTCGGCGCCTCCATGAAGGTCGAGCTCGTCAACGACGGACCCGTAACGCTGCTGGTCGGTGACCGCTCGTGGCGATATCCCGGCAAGGCCACGTCTCCGGTCTGAGCGTTCCCGCGGAACCAAAGGCAATGGACCTCGAGACTCTGCCCAAGACACCGCCGCCTGCCTACCTGCGCTACCTGCAGGCCTTTTCCGCGCACCTGTTGGCAGAGCGCCGCCTTGCCGTCAATACCGCCACGGCCTACACCGGAGACATCGCCGAGTTTCTCGCGCTGCTCGCGCAAAGAGGCGACCCCGCAGCCATCCTGGAGCACCTGTCGCGCGACGAGGTGCTGCTTTTCCTCGAGCATCTGCAGGGAAAGGGCCTGACGGCGCGTTCACGGGCTCGCAAGCTGTCGGCAGTGCGCACCTTTCTGGCGTTTCTCGCCCAGGAAGGGCAGGCGGAGCTGTGCGGCCCACGTGTGCACGGCCCCGCCGTCCTCATGCGCTTGCCTGCGCCACTGTCGGTGGAGGAAATCACCCGCTTGCTCGCTGCGCCGGCCGAGCACACCGCACTCGGCGTTCGCGACCGCGCCATGTTGGAGCTACTTTACGCGTCGGGGCTGCGGGTCAGCGAGCTGGTTCAGTTGCCGCGCCGGGCGTTCTCCGCCGAGCGCGGCTACATGCGCGTCATCGGCAAGGGGGACAAGGAGCGGATTGTCCCCGTCTCCGACCGCGCCGCCCAGGCGGTGCGCCGCTACCTCGCGCTGCGACCTCAGCTCGACCGGCGGGCACAGCCGGAGCTGTTCTTGGCCTATCGCGGGGCGCCGATGAGCCGCCAGGCGGTCTGGCAGCTCGTCAAGAAGCACTGTCTCGCCGCCGGCCTGCCCGAAACCACGTCGCCGCACACCCTGCGCCATTCCTTCGCCACTCATCTCCTGGAAGCCGGAGCGGATCTGCGCGCGCTGCAAATGCTCCTCGGCCACGCCGACATCTCGACTACCGAGGTCTACACCCACGTGCGGCAAGATCGCCTGCGCGAGGCCATCGACAAGTTCCACCCGCGGAGCTAGCTCCTGCCGCTTCGACTGGCAAACGCGCGCAGTCCACGCCACAATATCTTCCGGGAAACGCTCTCCAAGAAGAAAGCGAGTCGCCTCGTGATAGAGCTCATATTGCAGCTTGTGGTGCTGCTGCTTGCACTGACGGTGCATGAGTGCGCACATGCATGGACCGCCGATCGGCTTGGCGATTCCACCGCCCGGTCGCTCGGGAGAATCACCCTCAACCCCATTCCCCACATCGACCCGTTCGGCACCATCCTTTTTCCTCTGCTCATGATCGTGCTGAACACCGGAGTCGTCTTCGGCTGGGCGAAACCCGTGCCGGTGGTGCCGCGGCACTTTCGCAACCCGCGCCGCGACATGGCAATCGTTGCGGCGGCCGGCCCGGTCTCGAATCTGTTGCAAGCGCTGGTCTTCGCGGCGCTGTTCCACCTGATCGGTGCGCTCCCGGGCGTGCCGGGCGCCGCGGGACTGCTGCTGCTGGCGCAGCTCGGCGTCATCATCAACGTCATCCTCGCCGTGTTCAATCTCGTGCCGCTGCCGCCACTGGACGGCGGTGGTGTGATCCGTGGCCTCTTGCCGCAGCACTACGCTCGGAAGCTCGACAAGATCGAGCCATATGGGATGATCATTCTGTTCCTGTTGCTCTACCTCGACATCCTTCATCGGCTCATCAGGCCGCCGATGCGTTTTCTGATGGGCCTCTTGCTCGGAGACGCCGGATGAGCATCAGCGTCTGCTTGCCACAGTTCGAGGGCCCGCTCGATCTGCTGCTCTACCTGGTCCAGCGGCAAGAGCTGAACGTCTTCGACGTCCCCCTCGCGCGCGTGGCCGACCAGTACGTCGGCTACCTGGAGCAGCATGAGGATCTCGCGTTCGGCGGAGAGTTCCTGGTGGTGGCGGCGACGCTCACCTACCTCAAGAGCCGCTATCTACTGCCGAGCCGGGAGCTGTCGGCTGCGGGTGGCGAGGCAGATGGCGAGGAAATGGAGGCGGAGCTGAGGAGACGGCTGGTCGTCTATCAGGCCTATCGCGATGCCGGAGAGGAGCTACGCGTGGGGCTCGGGCAGGTCGCGGCGTTTTGGCCGGCAACGGCGCTTTGCGGAACCGTGGCCAAGGCCGAGGATCTGGAGATCAATCTCAACACGTTCCACCTGCTGGAGGCCGCGCACCGTCTGTGGCTATCGTGCCGGCCCGAGCCCCAGGCCGTGCAAATGGCGTTGGAGAAAGTCAGCGTCGCCGACATGATCAAGCAGATCATGTCGATCCTCGGCGCGAAGCCTCGGGTGTGGTTGTCGCAGCTTTGGGAGCGCTCGTCTTCGGTTGCCGAGCGCGTCGCCACCTTTGTCGCGCTACTCGAGCTCGTGAAGCGCGGCCGTGTGAAGGCGCGTCAGGAGGAGCTCTTCGCGGACGTCGAGCTGCGCCGGCCAGGAAGGCGGCGTGGGGACGACGAGGCCCCCGAAGCGCAATTGTGAGACGCGAATTGAGGGAGGTTCGCAGCAGCTACAAAAATTGCTAGCGGCGACCGATAATTGCTGTTGAATCGAGAATGGCAGTGTGCTATGCTCCGAGAGCATGTCAAAACCTATCGTCGAGATTTCCGAGCGTTGCTATACACCCGGACAGGCCGCTCAACTCCTCGGTGTCAACGTGTTCACGCTTCGGACTTGGGCCCGTGTTGGCAAGATCGCTTCGGTCAAAACGCCGGGAGGGCATCGGAGAATCCCTCCGTGGGTCATCGACCAAATGCTTGGCAAGCAAAGTCGGCGTGCCTCTCGGTTGCGAGTGGCTATCTACGCCCGTGTCAGCACCAAGAAGCAAGCCGAGATGGGTTACCTTGTGCGCCAGAAGGACCGACTGTTCGAATATGCGATCAGCAAAGGGTATGACGTAGTGGCAAGTTTTTCCGAAGTTGCAAGCGGTGTCAATGAGAAACGCCGTGAATTAGGAAAGCTGCTAACCTTGATCTTTGAACGTAAGATC
>JACPHN010000273.1 GCA_016188575.1 Candidatus Schekmanbacteria bacterium | reverse complement strand
GGCGGAGAGGCCGCGATCGCCGTCACCGATGCGAGCCCGCTCGCCGCGGTCACCCTGACCTTCGGCGGGGAGCTCGTGGCGAGCTTCACCGCGCCGCCCTACGCCGCGACGATTGTGGTCCCGGCCACGGCCACCACCGACGCAGAGGGCCGCTACGTTTTCGCGGTCGAAGATTTCGGCGCCACCCTCACCGCGACCGTGCCGCCGAGCCCCACCGACCCGAGCGGTGAACCCGGTGCCACCGCGGTCGAGCGCGTCGTCGCCATCGAGCCGGGCTCGGGGACGCTGCCCGTGGACGCGCGGCTGACGCCGCTCGCGGCGCCGGTGGCGATCGCCACGACGGGTGGCGCGATCCAGGCCGGCCTCCTCGCCGTCTCCTTCGCCGCGGGCGCGGTGCCGGCGGGCACGAGCGCGCGGCTGACCCCATTGTCGCCGCAGGGGCTGCCAAACCTGCTGCCGCTCGGCTGGTCACCGCTTTTGGCCTTCGATTTGCGCGCGACGAATAGTGGCGGCGGCGCCGTTGCCGCGGCTCCCGGAAGCGTCACCGCGGCGCTTTCCGGGCTCGAGGAGTCGCCGCTCGCGCTGGTGCGTTACGACGGGGACGCGCACGCCTGGACAGTGGCCGAGATCGACCTGGTGCCGGTGGCGGGTGCGCTCACCGTGCCGCTAGACGAATTCGGCGCACACGCGATGATCGTCGCCGACGACGTCGTCGCCCCCGGCGCCGAAGCGCCGCCGCTGCCCTTGCCCGGCGACGAGCTGGAAGGCGTTGCGGCCGGCATCGCGCTGCCCGCGGACGCGGCGACCCCCGCCGCCGAGGTCGACCGCCTGCTGCTCGAGCCGGGCGGCGGCTTCGCCACCGATGCCGTGGTCAACACGATCGCGCTGTTCGACGGCACCGGGGAAGCGCTGCGGCTGACCGACCTGGAGGTCGGCGACTACGCGGCGGGCGGGCTGGCGCGGACGCTGGTGCTGGTGACGAGCCGCTCGCCCGAGTCGGGCCTGGCGGTCGTCGACCCGTTTGCCTCGGACGTGCTCTGGCAGGACGAGCTCGCGGGCGATGGCGGGACGCTCGCGCGCGGCGCGGCGCTCGCGATCGGGCGGGTCGGGGCGGATGATTTGGCGCTCGTCGCCGGCGAAGGCACCGCCGACCGCGACGGCGACGGTATCGCCGACCACGCGGGCGGGGTGCTCGCCGTGGTCGACATGGCTGATCCGCTCGCGCCGCTGGTCACCGCGATCCACCCGCTCGACCACCCCGGTGGCGACGTGGTACTCTCCGGGACGACAGCGGTGGTGTCGGCGGCACCGGGGTGGCGCGACGAGGCCGGTAACCGCGGCGCGGTGACGCTCGTGGACCTGAGCGACCCGGCGCTGCCGGAGACCGTGGGGACGCTCGCGGGAGTCGGCAGCCGCCTGGCGCGCGATCACGGAGCGATGCCGATCGCTCGCGCATTGCGCGCGGACGACAAGAGGCTCAGATCGCTCCTCAGGGCGGGGGCTGAGTCGCCGGCGCCGGCGTCCCCGCCGTTTGTCGAGGTGTGTCTCGCCGCGCCAGATGCCTTCATGTGTGTCGTCGAGATGGCTCGGCAGGACGGGGCGGCAATGACCATTCGTCTATCCCGCGATTGCGCGGCGGCGCTCGGCACTCTGAGCGAGGTCTTCTTTGGGGGCGGGGCGATGATCCAACTGACTCCGCAGATGTGCATCCTGATGGCGCTCGAGCCCGTGGATTTCCGGCGTCGGCCGAATGTCCGGTTTCGTCCTTTGAACTTCTTCCCGCCGCAGGCTTCGGCGCTGAGGGGCGCGATTCATCCCACGAGTTGCGCATCGCCTGGCACGCACCGCCAAAGACGACAGCTTGCAGTTCTCCCACGGCCACTTGCCCGTTCGGGACACTTTTTGACAAGCATTTCGCTCCTCCGCCATGGCCTCACGTCGCTCCACCAAGCGAATCTCGCGCTCGTTGCGCAACTCGTGGGTTCATCGCGCCCCAATGCCGGGCCGGGGCTCATCGGGCCGAAAATGATCCGCCCCGATTACCTGCCGCGACCACCGGGCGCGACGACCGGGCGCGATAAATCGCCCCCCTGTGTGGCGGCCTCAGGTGTGAACCACATTCCGCCGGCGCCGGAAATTGGGGCAGAAGCAGGAGGCTGGAGACTCCAGGCGGAGCTCCGGGTAGACGTCGGATGAGCGCAGGCGCCGGGGGCGCTTGCACCACACCGGCCAGCGGTTTCTCAGGGCGCGTTTCGCCGCCGCAGGGGAACCTTGCCTCTTCGGGGCGCGGCGCGGGACGAGGCAGGAGCGCAGGAACGGGATCACCGGCGACCGAAAGGTGGCATGCATCTTGCTTTTCTGGCGCGACGGTGGCTCGTGACACGCGTGTCGTTACGTGCTAATCATTGTCAATATGCCGTGCTCTGGCAGCGCCAGGCGCTCGTGACGCCGGCGCCACGACTCAACAGCACAGGAGACACAGATGTCCAGTCGGTTCTTGCGCCAGATGTTCGGGCGTCGCCTGATCGGCGCTCTCGCCCTCAGCACATACGCACTCTTGTTTCAAGCACTGTCACCCACGGCTGCAGGCGTCAGCGGATCGGATCCCGCCGGCGGTTCCGAGATTGCCGCGGCGCGGGATTTCATAGACACCGTAGAGCTCGTCACCGGTCGCGCGCTCGCGCCCGAGGAGCGCCGCCAGCTCGCCGACGCCTACGCGGCCGCGGTGCGAAACGGTAAGTCGCCGGAGCTGGCCAGCTTCGAAGGCTGGGCCCCGAAGCGCGAGAATGGTGGCGGTTCCAATGCAACCAGGCAACGTGCCCTCCGGTTCTTGCACGAGCAGGATGCGGCGGTGGAACCGTGGGCGGCGGCGGCGCGCGTCGTCGATGGACCGGCGCCGTCGATACCCGCGCAGTCTTCGCCGCCAGCCGCGCCGGCTCCCGCAGTGCTCGTGCCGGGGAACCCGCCACTCACGAATACCGCCGTACTGGCGCATATCGCGTTGGCGGAATGGCAAACGGGGCTGCTGCTCGGCTTCCCCGCATATCAGATGGATGGCGAGACGAAGGTGCAACTGGCTCAACAGCTCGTCGCGCAGTACGGAGCTCTCCCGCCAACGCAACGCCAGGCCATCGCTACGGCCCCGCAGACGCTGGCGGCGCTGCAGCAAGCGTGGAGCCGCCTCGCCGGCGAGCAGCAGCAAGCGTTCATGAACGCGTACCGCGCACAGTGGCTACAAGCCATGGCGCAGCAGCAGCGACAGCGCCAGGCGGCGGCGCCGACATGGTACAACCAGTACACGCAGTACCGGCCCGCGGCTCAGCCCGCCGCGCCCCAGGCTCAACGGCGCTGGACAGCCAACGACACGGTACGAAAAATGGGGCGCAGCATGACATACGACTTCGTCATGCGCCAGCAAATGAACATGACGACAAACTCCTTCCGCTCGGGATTCGCGACCGCGACCGGTGGTATCGATCCGTGGTAGCCAGCCGGACCAGGCGCAGGAAGCGCGCCTGCTCTTGTCGGCGTCACTTCTACGGCGTCGGCCGAATATCGGGTGATGCTCCCTTACAAGTGTCCACGCCCATGGCGCTCGCCATGTGTAGACCACATTCCCCCGACGCCACTTTTTCGAGCTAGTCAGTCATCCTACCGCGATACCACTTCGCGATGCGGTCCGGGGAGATGCCGAGCAGAAAGGCGACGATACACGCCTGATTGAGCAATGTGGCACGCAGCGGCCCGAGCCGCCGCCAGCGGCGCGCATCCGTGAGCGCCCGCACCGGGATCGTCACGAGCGCACCTCTACGGCGGATGCGGCGCGCGAGGTCGAAATCCTCCATGATCGGAAGCTCGGAGAAACCGCCGAGGCGCAGGAACAGGTCGCGGCGCACGAAGACTGCCTGGTCTCCATACGGCATTCGTAGTACGCGCGAGCGCCAGTTGGCGAGCAGCTCGACGAGCCGCAACGAAGGATCCGGCGCGTTGATCCCGAGCTGAAAGGCACCAGCGACTACTGACGGGCGGGCGACCGCGTTGCGCACGTGATCGTCCCACGCCGGCGGCAAGACCGTGTCCGCGTGGAGGAACAGCACGATGTCGCCGCTCACGCGCCGCGCGCCATCATTGAGCTGGCGCGCCCGCCCCGGAGCGACCACGGCACAGGTGGCGCCCGCACCGGTGGCGCGTGCCACGGTCTCGTCGGCGCTCCCGCCATCCACCACGAGCACTTCGACGCCTGGCCCTGTACCGACGCTCTCCAGAGCTCTCGCGATGCAGTCCTGTTCGTCCAGGGTCGGGATGACGACCGAAATGGATACCTGCAACGGCTCCTCCAAGATGGAGGGAAACGACCTGCCGAGCTCCGCCAGGTCGGCAGCAGTGTCGACGTCGCGAAGCCTCTCGAGCAGCGCGACGGAAACACCGGCCTGGCGCGCGGCGGCGAGGCTCTGCTCCAGAACGCCATCGCCTCCCCACGCAATTCCCGAAAACACCTCGCGAATGGGCCTCCGCAAGGCGATGAGATAGTACCCGCCGTCCTCGGCAGGCCCGAAAACGACATCGTGGCACGCGAGGAGGTCAAGCGCCTCAAAAACGTGGCGCGGTGAGAGCGCCGGGCAGTCCGAACCGATGATCACGACCTTTTGGCACCCCTCGCGAAATGCCCCCAGCGCAGCTTCCGCCATGCGCGTGCCCAGCTCACCTGCGCCCTGCGGTCGATAGTCGTAGCCACCGCCGAACGCCGCCCGCATGAGCTCGGCGGAGCCGCCCGCGAAGCGCACCTCCACGTCGAGCTCGTCAGCCTCCCGCACCGCTTCCGCCCAGGCCAGAACTCTGTTGGTCATGCGGCGATGCAGCTCGGCCGCACCCACGGCACCGAGCTGCGGGATCAACCGCGTCTTCGTTCTGCCCGCTTCTGGGTAGCGCGCAAAAAGGATCAACCGGGCCGGGCTGACGCGGTCCACGACGTGAATCTCCCGGCGCAAGGCCTCACGGAAAATCACATAGAGGATCTTTGTCGCCGCACCGGCGATCCCCTTCAGTGTCCCCGAGATCTTCGACCGCCCTACTCGGCGGCGACAGCTCACGGGTACTTCGCAAGTGCGCACCCGCCGCGTCAGGGCCTTGACCTGCATTTCAACCGTCCATCCGTAGTCCCTGTCGGACATCGCCAGCCGCGTCAAGGCCTCGCGGCGCACCGCGCGAAAGGGACCCAGATCGGTATACGTGGCCCCCCACAGCACCGCCATCAAGCCGCATGCCAGCCGATTGCCGAAGCGGGCGACCGGGGACAGCGCTCCACGCTCGACCTTGCCCAATGCCCGCGACCCGATCACGAGGTCGGCTTCGTCTCGCACTATCGGTTCGATGACGTCTCGGAGCTCCCGCGCATCGACGCTTGCGTCGCCGTCAACAAAGACCAGCACGTCGGATCGCGCGACAGTGATCCCGCGCAGGCAGGCGGCTCCGTAGCCGCGGCGACCCTCGAATACCACCCTGGCACCTGCCGACCGAGCGGTTGCAGCACTCCGGTCCGACGAGCCATTGTCGACGACAATGATCTCGTCCACCCAGCTCGGCAGCGTGGAAACGACGCCGGCAATCGCCTCCTCTTCATCCAGCACGGGAATAATGACCGCAACCGTTGTCCCGGCTCTCACTTCGCTTCTCCCACATGCACCAGGGCGCGAGCTCTGTACACCCGCCCGCGCCATCGCTCCACGACCATGGCACCTATGACCGGAGCCGTTTCCAGCCACACGAGCCAGTCGTCGAATGTAGCGACGTCCCCTCTCGCTTTGAGCTGAAAGCGCAGATAGTAGAGCGGCAAGAGGGCCGCAAGCAACTGCAGCGAAAGTCTCGGCCGCAAGGACGTCAGCGGCAGAAACCAGAGCGCATACCAGGGAAACTGCGTGGGGCTCAGGAGCAGCAACCAGGCGACGGCCAGCGCCGCGCGGTCGAAAAGATCGCCGGCCTCCCGCAGCCGCTTCCGAAACAACCAAAGCAGCACCGCGAGGGCGATCAGGGCGACCGCCATGCGCGCCGCGCCGCCATCAGTGAGCGGTACGGCCACGCCGGCGGCACGGAGCAGAGCCATCCCCCGCACGAGCACCGTGAAAAGGCCATCGTTCATTTCCCACCGGGTGCCGTAGGCAACCAGGCCGGCTTTCGCCGACATGCTGGCGAGCACGAACGGCCCCAGGACGAGCGCCAGGGTGCCACAGGATGCGGTGGCAAAAGTCGGGAGCCAGCGCAGTCCCCGTCCAGTCCAATGCCAATGCGCGACAAGCAGCAGCGCGGGCCAGAGCTTGACGCCGGCGCCGAGCGACGTCACCGCGGCCGCCGGGATGCCGCGGCCCTGGACCGTGAGGAAAAACCCGAGCAGTACGAGCGGAACGGTCAGCACATCCACATGGGCGGAGTTGATCCCTTCCTTCACGGCCAGCGGGCTCCACCAGTACGCGGCCACCAAGTGCACACGCGCACCGCCATGCCGGCGCACGAGCAGAAGCAATAGCGCCAGCGTCGCGCCCTCGCCGCAGAGCAAGACGAGCCGCCAACCGGCCAGCTCGAACGGCGTGAGCACATGGGCCGCGGCAAAGGCGAGCTGGGCAACCGGTGGATAGATCGTGGTCAGCTCTGGATGGTTCACTCGCGCGAGCACCTCCTTGCCACGCTCTGCCAGATCTGCCAGATGCTCCGGAAACGGTGCTCCGGCCACACCCCGTGCCGCCTGCGCCACCTCTCGCGGAGCATACCGGTAGGGGTTCGCACCGGCGGCGGTCACGGCGCCGTCCCACAGATAGCGATAGTAGTCGTCCTCGAGAATCGGCGTCGAAAGCAGCATGCACAAGCGCATCGCGGCGCCGACGAAAACAACCCACGCGAGTCCGCGGCGGTCGGATACCGGGCGCTCGCCGAGCCAGACCACTGCCACGTGGACGGCGCCCGCGATCATCATCAGGCCGACGAATGCCGCCGTAGGGCGTGAGCCCGGCGCACCGCCATACTCGAACCGTGTGGACAGAAGCGCGGTTGCCAGCGACCAGGCGAGCAGGCCCAGCCCTGCGGCCAGCCACCCCGTCCCTACGCCGCCCCGCCGCTCGCGCCCCAACCTCACGCGCCGTGTCCGCAGATACGGGGACACCTTTCCGGGTCGGCAGCAGTGATGGCCACCGTGGCAAGTGCTCCCGCCCGGGCGTTTCCATTTGCCCCGACCAGGACAGTGACCCAGCCAAGCTCAACTCTTGCGTCATGGAGCGGCTTGAATGATCTGACGTCGATTTTGGCCAGCATCGTTCGCCTCTCTCGCAATGCATCAAAGTCGGCCTCGCAGCACGGCGGCGCCGCAGCCCTTGGCCGCGGCGGCGCGCCCGCAAACAAGCCCCCAAGAGTAACGCCAGACCGTTACGGCAACACCGATCCGGTTGTGGCGGCAGCGTAGCCGCACCTCCCGGCGGCGTCAAGAGCACGGAGCTGCCGCTCGCTCACGGCATTCGCCGCGAGCCGTCCGCGGCCCGCAAGGCCTGCGCCAGACGGCGGGGACGAGGTCACGCGATGATCCGCCCCCTCTTCGCCTGCAAGCTGCGCGGAAAGTGCATCGCGAACACTCACCACCTCACCTCCCGCCACCAGCGGTGGAGGGATGCAGAGGGTATTGCTACGCCAGCGTCGACCAACCGGCGAATTCAGGTCACGCCCATCCGCTTGACTTCTGGCCACCCTGCGCTTATATGAATGGAGTTCACCGAATACCATTCACCGAATCACGTTCATTCGTCGCGCTTCGCCAGACCGAGGCAGGATCCCAATGACCCGCAAACTCAGAAAAGAGATGACGCGACAGGCAATCTTGAAGGCCGCCGGGCTGTGTTTTGCGGGCAGTGGATTCCGGGAGACCCAGGTCGCGGACATTGCCGAGCGCGCGGGAGTCGCTGCCGGAACGCTCTACATCCACTTCGCGAGCAAGGAAGCGCTGCTCGATGAGCTGCTCGCCGCATACAACAACGGTCTTGTAGAGCGGCTTCGGGCCGCTTGGGAGGGTCGCGGGCTGCCCGTCGACCTCCCGGCCGTCGTGCGGGAGAGCGCGGAAATCTGCCTGGAATACTGGAGCCAGGGGCGGGGCCTGCTCCTGGCATTTGCGCAACGGGCGGTCGCGGAGGACGCGATCGCCGGACTGCGCGACGGGATCAACCCACCGGTGGTGTCCTTCCTTACCGACAGGATCGCGGCCATGGCCGGCGGCGACGGAGCTAACGCGGTGAAAATCAGGCTGGCGGTGCACGGGTTGCTCGGCCTGTGGACGCGCATCGGCATGCAACACGTGTTTGGTGCAGCCGAGTCGAAAGCGGATGCGGTCGATCTTTTGGTGCGAATGACATTGGGTGCGGCGGCGGCGGTGCTGCCGGCGCTCGGTTTTTCAGGGAGATGAGCTCATGATTGTGCCGGTGATGGAAATGGCGAGAACGCGCATGACCGCTTCGGATCCGCGGCGCGCCAGCCTGTTGGGGCGCGCGCGGGAGGCGAGCGCGACCGGGGAGACGGCAGGGTACATCGCCGAGAAACCGAAGACGCTGCCGATTTTCAAGCACTATCAGCCGGCTGCGGGCGATCCCGACTGGCAGCGGTTGCTGGCGGAAGCAGAGGAAATCGTGGCGGAAGCCCGCCCAATGCTGGAGCGCCCGCGCCGGGGGTTGGCCGAGCTCGGTCGGCGCACCGCGGCCTACCGGCAAGCGCTCGGCAACTTTCGGAAAAACCGCTCCCTGGCGCGGCAGGGCCGTGAGGACTTGCGACCGCTGTATTTCATCTGGACACTGTTGCGAAACTGCAACTTCGGGTGCGAGTACTGTGACGACCATCAAGGACGCCGATATCCCGAGCTGCCCAAGCAGGGCACGCTGGACACGGAACAGGGCCGCAAGCTGCTGGAGATCATGCGCACCGGGACGTGTAGCGTCTACTTTGCGGGTGGTGAGCCGACGATGCGCAAGGACCTTCCGGAGCTGACCAGGGCAGCGCGCGATCTCGGCTATTTCCCCATCGTGATCAACACCAACGGCAGCTTGTTCCACAAGGTGTTACGCCGAGAGTCGTGGCGGACGTTCCTCGCCGACATCGACATCGTCGTGGTCAGCCTCGACGCCCTGAGGCCGGCACGGCTCAACGAGCTGTGGGTGACCGAGCGGTCGCAGGATGTATTGCGCAACCTGCTGGTGCTGTGGCTGCTGTCCGCGGAGATGCGTTTCAAGCTAATGGTGAACACGGTCATTCTTCCCGGCGCCGCCGGGGACGCGCGCGCGGTGCTCGACTTTGCCAATGACATGGGCATCTGGTTCTGTCCCGTCCCCGTCAATCAGGGACCGACCGTTGCCGCGGAGCTCGCCGGTGATCGCGAGTATGACGAGCTCGTTGCCGCGATTCTGGACCGCAAGCGCGCGGGCTATCGCGTTACCGGTTCGCTACGGATGAACGAGCGGCTGCTGCGGTCGGCGCCGCTGCACTGCCGCAATACCTTGAAGCCGCACATCGACCACGACGGCCGCCTGGTCTGGCCCTGCAAGGCCACGGTGAACGTCAAGCCCCGTTACGTGGATGTGCTGCGGTTCAGCTCGGTGGACAGTCTTTACGAATACGCTTCGGCCGAGATCGATCCGACGGGCTTTCACGGTCCCGGCGCGGATCAGTGTGGAGCGAATTGCAACTGGGCGCAAAACTACACGACGGACGCCTACGCTCACGGGCTGACGCATCCACGCGCGCTCGTGGCGGAAGTGGTCTCCTTCTTGGGGCGAGGCAGGTGATGAGGACCTTTGGTGACCGGGCGTTTCTGGTCGATGCGGGCTGCGTAGGGGCGATCTCGGTCGCGATCTGCCTCGGCGCGCAGCAGCTCCTGACCATGACCGTGGTGGTCGGCGCGATGGTGGCGGCGCGCTTCTGGCTCTTTGCGCGCCTCCCGAAATCGGAGCGGCCGTTGGGGCTCGGGGCGGAGGCCGCCTTCTTCGCGCTCTGCGCGGTCCTGGGGGGGTACAACGATTGGAGCTCCGTCGTGCGGCACGAGGTCTATCACTATCGTGTACCGAGCCTCTTCCCCGCCGTATCGACCATTCCGCTGTGGATGCTCGCGTACTGGGGATTCATTCTGCGGTTCATGGTGACGCTCGGATGGTGGGCGCGGTGCCGGCCGCCGCTGGCGCCGCCGGATATCGTGCGGCTCGGTCCGGTGGTGGTGCGCTCGGCGGCGGCGCGCGTGACCTTTCTGCTGCTGCTGGTGGTGGCCACGCGGCAGACGATCTATCGCTGGTTCGATCATCCCGTGTGGTCGTGGCTCCCCTTCGCGCTGGCGCTGGTCGCCTACGTCGCGGTGGCGGCTCCTACCCGCTGGCAGTGGCGGCTCATGGCGATCGTCTGCGTGGTTGGACCCGCGGTCGAGGTGCTCTACATTCAGGTCGGCGGTCTGCACGAGTATCGGCTCGGCTGGCTCGGCGGCGTGCCCCTATGGATTGCGCTTTGGTGGGTGCTGGCGGTGCCGATCTGGGTGGAGCTTGCCGGGAGGCTCATCTCGAGTGCACTCGCCCGCGGCGTGACGAACGCCTCGATAACTGAGGCGGCCGGCGATGGTGCCCGGCGAAGATCGTCCCCGTCAGGTCGTCGAAGCGCCGCTCACAGGCCTTACACGGATACCGCTGCCGCGGCCGCGTTTCGTCCCTCCCTTGTCTGATTACCTGCTCGGAGCCACAATGCGGGCAACGGCTCCCCTGGGGACGGCGCATCCGTCGCACTGCTTGGAAACATTTCGCATCGTCTATGGGAGTTTGGAGACTTACCATGCCGATAGGTTTGCGATTGGCGGTTCTGCGCGCGACCTCGCGTCCTCACTCCATGCTATCTTGGAAAAGCTCCGCGATTTCATGCGCCCGCGGGCCGGATGGCCCCGGCCACGTCATTGCCAGGTCGATTCGCCGTGCCGTGCGGAGCGCCGCGGCTGTCTCGAGCCGGCGGCACTGGATTCGCCAGCCGCCGTTCAAAATTCTATGAGAAATTCCGCATGATCAAGCGCTCCGCTCGCATCGGCCTCCTCGGGACGGTGCTGCTGCTCACCGCTGCCGCCGTCGCCGCACTCTTTCGCGGTAGCCCGCCTGCCGGTCCCGTCATCGTGATCTCGATCGATACCTTGCGCGCGGATCATTTGCCGGTCTACGGGTACGATCACATCGTCACGCCCGCCATCTCCGCGTTTGCTTCCGAAGGCATCGTCTTTGCCAACTGCTATGCGCAGGTGCCGCAGACCCTCCCCTCGCACGCCTCGATTTTCACGGGTCGCCAACCCTATGAGCACGGAGCCCGCGACAACATCGGATTCGCTCTGCGCGCCGAAGTGCCCACCGTGGCCGAGGCCTTTCGCGCCCGCGGCTTTGAAACCGGCGCCGCCGTCTCGGCCATGGTGATGCGCGAAGATTCCGGCCTGAACCGCGGATTCGATTTCTACGATGCGGATATTCGCATGCCTTCCACGGCGACCGGCGTGCGCAGGCGCCCGCGATCCATGGCGGACCTCCAGCGCGATGGCGGCAAGACTGTCGAGGTCGCCAAATCCTGGATCACCGGCCGTAAGGACGGGCGATTTTTCTTCTTCCTGCACCTGTATGAGCCGCACTCGCCCTACTCGCCGCCCGAGCGATATCGCCTCGGCAGGCCCTCGGCATACGATGGAGAGATCGCCTATGCGGACGAGCTGGTAGGCTCCTTTCTCGCCTTCCTGCGCGTCAAGAATCTGTACGAATCGGCCACGATCATTCTGCTCTCCGACCATGGCGAAGCGCTCGGGGATCACGGCGAGCTCGAGCACGGCGTGTTCCTCTATCAGGAGACACTTCACGTTCCCCTCATCGTGAAGCTCCCCGGCCAGGCACGCGCGGGCACGCGCGTGGCGGCACCGGTGCAGCACATCGATATCGCCCCGGCGCTGGCAAACCTGTACGGTCTCGGTGACACGGTCAAGGGCGGCGGCACGGACTTGCTTGCAATCGACGATGCCGCCGGCATCTCGCCGCGAGCGCTTTATTCCGAATCGCTGTATGCCCGCTATCATTTCGGCTGGAGCGAGCTCTTCAGTCTCACCGATGCGACCCACAAGTTCATCAGCGCGCCCCGGCCAGAGCTGTATGACCTCGCGCAAGACCCTCACGAGCGCGCCAACCTGGCCTCCGCGCAGCCCACTCTCCTCGCCGCCAGGCAGCAGATCATGGAGACCGAGCACCAGGGGAGGTTCGCCTTCGGCGCTCCGAGCGAGACGGCAAAGAGCACTCTCGAGCAGCTCGAGGCACTCGGCTATGTCGGTGCACCTGCGGCCGGCACTGCAGGCAGCGCGGAGGAGAGGGCGGACCCCAAGGACAAGATTGCCATTGTCGGCGAGATCCAGCAAGGGCTCCAGGCAGAGTTCTCGGGAGCGCTCGGCAAGGCTTGCGAAATTTTCCAGCAGATACTCGCGGCCAACCCGGGCATGGCCGACGTCTGGCGCTACCTTGCGCGCGCGAACAAGAAGCGCGGCCATCTTGACGCGCATATCGATGGCCTGCTCAAGGTGATCGAGCTCGCTCCCGATGACCGGCTAGCGCTCGACGAGATCGTCGAGGCCCTGGTCAGGGCCAATCGGACCAAGGAGGCAATCGATTTCGCCGAAATCGCAGCCGAGCATGACCCCAAGGAGGGCGAGGCGCTCGTTGCGCGCCTTTATTTCGACATCGGCGACTTCGCGTTGGCGCGAGAGCACGCCCGCGTTGCGCAAGAAGCCGATCCTCAGGGCGTCACCACGGATTTCATCGAGGGTCTGATTCTTCACCGTGAGGGGAGCTTCGAGCGCAGCCACACCGTGCTCGCCCGGGCCGCCGTGGCGCTCGAGGGCCCCGGGACGCTGTCACCGCCGCGCGATCTGCACTTCTATCTCGCCGATGATCTCGGCCGGCTCGGTCGCGACGGCGAAGCGGAGGAGCACTTCCGAAAAGAGCTCGACGAGTACCCCGAGAACGTCAACGCGACCATTCGCCTCGCCACTCTGTACAAGGCGCAGGGGAAGGAGCGCCTCGCGATGGAGACGCTCGAGGATTTGCTTCATGCCGATCCCACGCCGCGGTCGTATCTGGCGGTGATCCAGGCCAGTCTGGTCTTTCGCAACGAGCGGCGGGCGCTCAGTTGGAGCTATGAGCTACTGGAGCGGTTTCCCGACGAGCCCGGCCTGCGCGAGCAGTTGCGGGAGCTCCAGGAGGCCGCGAGGTGAGTCGGCCAGGAGGGAAGAAGAGACCGGCGAGCGCACCGGCGCCACCCGCAGCACGCCAGGCGCCGCGAAACTGGCAGCGCCGCACCAGCGCGCTCGGCCTCACCGTGGCACTGGTGGCCGGAGCGGCAGCGGTAGCCTGGATCTTTTTTCGCCACACCGCGCCGGCGCCCAGGGACGGGGCTCCTGCGCCCGCAACCGCGTCGCCTCCCGGGCCACCGCCATCCGGAAGCTCGCGGCCTGACATCTTGCTCGTCACCATCGATACGCTTCGCGCCGATGTCGTCGGCGCCTATGGCGGCGAGGCGGTGACTCCGAACCTCGATCGCCTGGCGGCAAACGGCGTCAAGTTCGACTTTGCCCATGCTCACAACGTCCTGACCCTGCCTTCCCACACCAACATCCTCACCGGCCGCCTGCCGTTCGTCCATGGTGTCCGCGATAACAGCGGCTTCAGGCTCGACCCTGGCGTGCCCACGGCGGCTTCTCTGCTGCGAGACGCCGGCTACGCGACCGCTGCTTTCGTGGGTGCGGTGCCGCTCGACCGGCAGTTTGGGCTCGATCGCGGATTTGACGTCTACGACGACCACTACCAGGGCGTTCCGCTGAGCGGTGCGCCGGCGGACTTTGCGCTCGCGGAGCGGCGCGCCGAGGCGGTCGTCGAGGTCGCGCTGAGCTGGCTGCGCAACCGCTCCTCCAGTGCTCCCTGGTTCTGCTGGGTTCATCTGTTCGATCCCCATTCCCCGTATCAGCCGCCACAGCGCTTCCGAGACATGTTCCCCGACAAGCTCTATGTGGCGGAGGTGAGCTACGCCGACAGCGCGCTCACCCCGTTGCTCGACCTGGTCGCGGGAACGGGCCGGCCGACACTGACAATCGTCACCGGCGACCATGGCGAATCGCTCGGCGACCATCGCGAGGCCACGCACGGCATTTTTGCCTACGAGAGCACGCTTCACGTCCCGTTGATCGTGCACGGTGCCGGGGTCTCGGAGCAGGGAGCGCGGATCGCGACACCCGCCGGGCATGTGGACATCTTGCCCACGCTCCTGGAGGCCGCAGGTCTGCCGCCGCTCGCCGAGGCGCCGGGAGCGTCGCTCTTCCGCCTGCCGGCGGACCGCCCGATCTACTTTGAAGCCCTCTCGATCGCACTGAACAGGGGCTGGGCGCCGATTCGCGGAATTCTGCGCGGGAGCAAGAAGGCAATCGAGCTCCCGGAGCCCGAGCTGTACGATCTCGAGACGGACCCTCGCGAAACGATGAACCTCGCCGGCGAACGCCCGAGCGACTACGCCGCGCTCATCGCGGACCTTCGCGGGCTTGCCGGCGAGCTGGCGCTGCCGGCACAGGGCAAGGAAGATCCGGAGCTCCTCAAGAAGCTCCAGGCGCTGGGCTACGTATCGGGCTCTGCGCCTCGCAAGGACACATTCGGCGTCGAGGACGACCCCAAGCGGCTCATCCACCTGCACGAAGCGTATCAACGCGGCGTCCAGCTCTACCAGCAGGGCGACAAGGATGGCGCCATGAAAGCCTATCGCGGAATCCTCGACGAGCGGCCGGAAATGCTGGTCGCCAGCATGAACCTGGCATTCATTGAACGTGAGATGGGGAACCTCACGGCGGCGATCCAGACGCTGGAGGACGCCATCGAGGCGGGCTCCGCGAGCCTGTCCGCATACTCGTTTCTGGCCACGTACTTGACGGAGGCTGGCCGGGCAAAGGACGCGGTTGCGTTGCTCGACGGAGTGCTCGGCTCCCAGCAGCCGGATGCCCAGGCATTGAACGCTCTGGGGCTGGCGCTCGGAACGCTTGGCCAGGCAGAGGCTGCGGTCACGCGGTTTCGCCAGGTGCTGGCGCTTGATCCCGATGATGCGACCGCGTATCAGAATATCGGGACGGTCTTCCTGCAGCAGGGAGATCTCACCGGCGCTCGCGAGCATCTGCGGCGCGCGATTCAGCTCGATGCGACGCTCGCCAGGGCCTATGTCGGCCTTGGGGTGGTCGAGGCGTCGAGCAATAACCCGGGCGGCGCCGTCGACCACTGGAAGCGGGCCGTCGCACTGGACAATTCGCAATACGATGCGATTTTCAACCTTGCGATCATGCTGGATCGACAGGATCGGAAGGACGAAGCGGCGCAGTACTGGAAGCTATTCCTGGACAAGGCACCGCCGGACCTCTATGGGGCCGATCTCGAGCGCGCGAGGCAACGGCTCGGGTCATGAGCACCTGTAGCGAAATAACTGTGTCAAGACGGGTCATGAGCTCACCATCTGGGCACATCAGCGAGGAGACCAGCATGTCCCAAATCACCTTCATGCCAACGCCGATGGGACCATGTCCCCCTCCGCTCGCAAGCGGGAGGAAGTGAGGTGGGGGGGCGCCTGGCGTTGATTTTTCCCGGACAGGGTTCCCAGCAGGTCGGCATGGGACGGGACCTCGCCGCGGAGTATCCGGAGGCGCGGTCGGCCTTCGAGCAAGCGGCGACGGCGCTGGCGCAACCTGGTCTTGTGGAGCTCTGCTTTTCCGGCCCGGACAGCGATCTCAAACTGACGGTCAACACGCAGCCGGCGCTGCTGGCGGCAAGCGCGGCGGCGCTGGCGGCCCTGCGACGGGCGGTCGAGCGGTGCGGCGGCGCGCTGTGCCCGGACTTCATGGCGGGACACAGTCTCGGCGAATACTCGGCGCTGGTAGCCGCGGGCTCGCTAGGGCTCGCGGACGCGGTGCGGCTGGTGCGACAGCGAGCGGAGCTGATGCAGGCGGCCGTCCCCGCCGGCGAGGGGGCGATGGCCGCGCTGGTCGGCGTAAGACGCGACGTCGCCGCGCAGCTTGCGGCGGAAACGAGCGCTGCTCTGACCAACCAAGCCGTTGACATCGCCGGATTCAATGCTCCCGGTCAGATCGTCATATCGGGAAACTGCGAGGCAGTGAGGCACGTCTGCACCCGGGTGAAGGAGCAGAAGCTCGGACGCGCCGTCGAAATCCCCGTGAGCGCCCCGTTTCACTGTCGACTCATGGAGCCGGCTGCGGCACAGCTCGCCGAGGTGCTCGAGCACGTCGCGATTCAGCCGCCCACCTGTCCGATCATCTCCAATGTCACGGCGCTACCAACCAGCGATACGACGGCGATTCGGCGGCTGCTGCGGGAACAGGTGACCCACCCGGTCTTGTGGGAGGATACGGTGGTGACGCTATTGTCCGCCGGAGTGGAGACCTTCGTCGAGGTCGGTCCGCGCACGGTGTTGTCGGACCTTGTTCGCCGCTGCGTGCGGGAAGCGCCGATGCTGGATGCGGGCAGGCGCGCTGCAATCCGCATCCTGGACACACGCGATCGTGAGTCGCTGGAGAGGTCGGCCGTGGCCCTGGCGGTTGGCGGCGGGGTGGCGGCGGGCTGAAGCGGGAAGCATCGCGACCTTCGAGCACCCTGACGCCGACAAAAACCTTGATGAAATCCACTGCCAGTGGCAGGAACAGGCCGTAGAGGGCGATGGTGGCGGCAGGATCGGAAAAGGCCTCGGAGGGGAGGGCGGCAACCGCGACTTCCGCCAGCCCGCCGCGATAAACGATCGAGGCAGCCGCACCGGCGTAGGCGGGGAGCAGCGCGCCGAGCAGCTCGATGGCGCGCCAGCGGTCCCGGGCGCGGTAGATCAGAAATGAGACGGCGAGCGCAACGGCGCACATGACGAGCCAGCACCAGTCGAACGCGTGTGCAGCGCGGGCGCCGGCGGCGCACCAGGCCACAAGCAGAGCGCTGGCGCTGCCTGCCGTGACGGCGCGGGGTAGGGTGGCGAACAGCGCTACCAGGGGCTGGGCGAGGAGGTAGCCGATTCCGGGGCTACTCAGACCGGCAGCGTGCCACACCGGGTCCGCCAGGAATCCCAGTCCGGCGACCGCGGCGATGCCGGCGGCAACCGCGACGGCGCCGTTGCGCCGGCCGAGCAAGGCGCCGCAAATCAGGGCCGTGGGGGCCACCAGGGTAACGGGGACAAGGGGAAGCCGGGCGAGCGTCAGGCAGGATACGGCGGTGGCGGCAGCTCCGGCAGTCACGTGGTATCTGTTCACCCCATCCCCCGGCTTGCGGCGGGAGGGTCGGGGTGTTTTCAAGGGTAGGTATTTTGGGCGTCGGCCGGATATCGGGTTCCCTCCTTTACATGTTTTCTCGGCATCGGTCCCTGCGTGGCGGAGTCAGGTGTTGTGCAGATCCGAGCGTCGGACCTTTGCGGGTGAGCTTATGGCGAGGCGAGGGCTTGCGTGGCCGATGGATGAGCAGGCAGGATCTTTCTTTCCACTCTTGGTAAGAAGGTACGAGGGGGCCCGATGTCTGCTCACCACAAGTCTCTGTCGGCATCCGATCGCATCCAGATTAGCGCCAAGGTTATCGCGCATCCCGGGCTGAACCAAACCTGACCCGCGTGCAGTCCGGGCAGATTCTCCGGAGTCTCTACGTTGGTTTCCGCGACGTGCTCGCCACGGTGGTGTCCGATGTTGACTCCAGGCGCTGAAGCGGACCGCGAACGACGACAGGCCGATGCTCGCGCGGCCGTGGTTGGTGCGCGCGAGCAGCTTGACACCGCGCGCCAGCGTTGGGGCGAAGGCGAAGGTCTGCGAATCGGCGCTGCGGGCGAGCGTTCCGGAGAGCACCGGGACGAACGGCCCGTCCGGCGCCGCGGCCGCCACCAGGATCTCGAAATCCTTCACCGCCTCGGCACTGCCGAAGAGTCGGCAGTTGCAAAACTACCACCGGATCGTAACGTGGCTGCCGCGGGCGCTGGTGCTCACGGAGTGCCCGCGGTCGGTGATGCGCCTCGTCGGGCTCCGGATACCCGCGGTCGCCCTCCTCGGCACCCACCTGTCTCCCGAGCAAGGCAGCATCCGCGCCCGTGTTCCCACGCTCATCCTACTCCTGGACGGCGACGCGGCCAGCAGCCGCTCGGTAGCACGCCTGATCGCCGATCGTTTCTCCCCCACGGCGCGTGCGGTCGATCCTTCTCCCCAACGCCGCTGACCACGGAGATTCAGCCGAAGAGATCGATGATCGCATCGAATTGCACCACCTCCGGGGGCAGCCCACGTCGCTCGGCCTCTTTGGCGCGCGGCGGATCGTCGTCGCTCTCGGCGCCGGCCAGGTGCTCCCCGGTCTTCTTGCCATTCTCGAACAGAATGGTCCAGAGGATCTCACTGTCATGGATCACGAGAGCCACGACTGGTGCCGGCGGGGGAGCGCCCTGCCGACACCTCGTAAATTTATGCGAAAAGCACGTATCGGAGCGGGTACACCGTCTCCGAGAAGGTGACCAGCATGGCCAGCAGCGCGTGAACGGTCTCCTGGTGGGTGTCGCGGAGATCCAGCTCGAGCCGCAGGCAGGGAGACTCAGGGAAGTAGTCGACCATCTTCTCTTTCAGGTCGGGCCGCCCGGTTTCCAGACGCTCTATCTCCGCCGAAAGCTCCTCCAGCCCCGCCCTGAGTTTCGTGAGAGCGCCGATGGACTTGACCTTTTCACCCTGCAACATCAGCACGTTCTGGCGCTCGTGGAGCTTCTCCAGCTCCCCATGGTACTTCGTCCACCGTCTGTACCCATCGTGAGTCGAAACCAGGTCGCGGGCGTTGAGGGCGACCTCTCCGCCGAGCGGCGCCGGCGCAGCGCGGACGGCGTCTAGCCAGTCATCGACGAGCCCGCAAAGCTGCCGGAGGATGGCCTGCCGGGGGCCGTGCTTGGGCCTGATCCAGGCGCGGACGCTCGCCGGGTCCATGTGATCGGGAAACTCGGCCTTCACCAGGCTCTCCAGGTGGCAGCGGTAACTGATTCCCGGCGGCGGCTCCCGCGGGTTGAGCCGCGATGGGACATAGATGTTGAAGGTGCCGTCTTCTTCCACCAGGTCGGAAGCGAACCGCAGGGAGTCGACCGGCGTTCCGGGTTCGAACCAGTCCCGGTCCCCCAGGGAGCGGACTCTGCTCTCGTCGTCGCCATAGATGTCCAGCCAGGGGACGGCGTCCAGATGCGGCTTCCACTTGGATCGGACCTTGCCGGGCACGCGCGGGGCACAGGGTTGCTCGCGGACGAAGCCCCGGAGCTCGATCATCTCCCGTATACGCATGCGCGCCGCGTGGGTAGCCGGATCGCGGGCAACCTCGGTGAGGATGATCACCTTGCCCGGCAGGCAGAGGTGCGCGAGGTGCGCGCGGATGTGCGCCTCGATCGGGACATCCACGAGCCCGTTTTCCACCAGGTGCCAGGGAATGATCTCTTGCTCGTGGGGTCTTGCCTCCAGCTCGGCCGTTGTAACCATGATTGCCTATCTCCGGTCATATAGATGCCAGGCGCGGGCCCTTCATCATCCTCGTCGCCACAATGATCACGACCGTGGCGGTGAGCGTGTGCGCTATCAGCAGGGAAATCCGCCGTCGTCGACCGATACACTTGGCCGTGCTGCGTTGCATGCCCCCGGCCTGACCTTGTTGCACGCGGGATGGCAGCGAGGAACGCCTTGCGGGAGCACGGAGATAAACCGCGGGCCCACACGGGGGAGAGAGCAGAGACCGTTATCATGCGCGGTGACGGCGCAGCAGACTTTTGCCGATTCGCTGACAACGGCCTCGCAACGGAAGCAGGAAATCTCTGCCCTTGGGCGTGCAACGCAACAGCCGGGCCGAGGGTGAAGGCGTGGCGCTGGACGACCGACTCATCCGTGCGCGTCGTCGACAGTTCGACCAAACGGTTTTGCGCGTCGTAGGCGTAGCGCGTGGTGACGCCGTTCGGGTAGGTGAGCCGGGCGCGGTTGCCACTCGTGTCGTAGGCCAGGGCGAAGGCGCCGCCCTGGGCGTC
>JACPHN010000261.1 GCA_016188575.1 Candidatus Schekmanbacteria bacterium | reverse complement strand
TCAGGCAGCAGAAGAGGAACGTCTTCGCGTACCTGACCGAAGCCGCTCAGGCACGCCTCGAGGGGCGATCCGCTCCTTCTATCCTACCGGGCGCTCGCGTGCCTCTCTGCCTGGCGGGGGCATGATGAGGTGAACGCTTACTCTTGAGGTCTGCCGCAGCGGCGCTCTTTTGCGCCGCAGCCGCCTGCAGCACTTGCGCGAAGAGCTCCAGCGCGTGAGGGTCGTCGGGCTTGACCTGCAACGTATGGCGCAGCAGGTTCTCGGCGACGGCGTACTGACCGTACCAGATCTGCACGGCAGCCTTCAGCGTCATCGCCCGCGTATCGTCTGGAGCGAGCTGTAGCGCCTGCTCGGCCAACTGCTGGGCGCGCTGAAGCTCGCGCTGCTGCCAGTCTTGAGTTTGGTAGCGGTAGCGGCGCGCCTTGCCGCGCGGCTCGACTCGCTCGCTCCGCACGCTGGCCTGCTCGTAGAGGAACCAGCCGAGGTCCGCGTACCGGTCGCCGTTCTGCGGCTCCTGGCTCAGCGCCACCTGCAGCTCGCGCAACTGGTCCTGGTACCACTCGTCATGGCGTAGCCGCCGGCCGTTGATCGCCTTCCGTAACGCCAGCGCCCGTGCTGCCAGCCCATCCTGGCCCTCAGCCGACGCGGCGTGCGCCGCCTCGATCAGGCCACCCACAAGCTCGGCATTCGCTCCGTCTGGCTGGACGAGTGACGCAAGCTCCTGCTCGACCAGGCCGGCCTGCGCCTCGAGCCCCGCAGTTTCGAGCTTGGCGGCAGTCTCGAGGTCGGCTTTCGCCCGCCGCGAGAAGCGCCGACGCGTGCTTCTGCAAAAGCTCCGGGTCCTGCGGTGGGCGCCGGCGTCTTGCTGGGGGAACGTCGCAAGACCGAGCGTGCCGTCGGTGAAATTCTTCGTGTAAATGTTGAAGTATCGGTGGTCGTGTGCGTGATGCCGTCGGGCGGCTTCTCGCTCCTCATAGGCGATCCGCTTGCGGCGCGCCAGGGCAACCCTCGCGCGCGGCTCGATGCCGCACCCAATCGCCGGAAGCGATGCGTGGTGCTCCCTGGGTCTGCTCCTGGTTGAGCAAGTAGGCCATGGCCATTGTCCCGTCGGCGAGCTTTACGGCCTCGCGAACGTAGAAGCGCGGATGCTGCTCGATCGTGTCGAGCCTGGCCAGAGTGGCATCGTCCACGCGGTAGCATTCCCCGACCACCGGCGTCGCTCCGCCGCGCACGAGGCCGGGGAACGGGCCGAGGTCCGCGAGCTCGAAGCTCGCCTCGGTCACGGCTTCCCCGAGGTATTCGCTGTGCTCGAGCGCTGGCCACCGGCACTCTCCCCGGCGCAGCGTTCCGTACACGAAGATTTTGTGCTTCCCGTTCATTGCAGAGCCTGCTCGATCTCGGCGGCGAGCCCCGGTCGATTCGCCCAGCTCACGGTAATCGCCGTGGCCTTGTGCCAGCGCGCGCACGCGCGCAGCGCGCCCGCAACGCCCGCAACCAGGTCCGCCGTGACGGCGACCCGCGGTTCCAGGTGCAGCGCCCTGACCTCGAATCGCCGCTCGGACCGGTAGACCTTGGGGTCGAGCCGCCCCACCAGCTCGCCGCGGTGCAGGATCGGCAGGCTGAAGTACCCGTAGGCACGCCTGGCCGCGGGGGTGTAGGATTCGAGGCGATAGTCGAAATCGAACACCGTCTTGGTCCTGGAGCGATCCCAGACAAGTGGATCGAATGGGGAAAGCAGCGTCGTGTGGCGCGGCTCGAGCGCACCTGCGACCGCCGCCTCGACGAGCGGGAGGTGGTCGCGATGAAACCACACCTCCTGGTCGTTCCAGTCCGTCACCTGGGCACGCGCGAGCTCGCCGCCGGCCTCGAGACTCGCCAGCAGCGCCTCCGGGCGGCAGCGCCGCAAGCGGAAGTAGTCCGGAAGCCACCGCGCCGTGCAAATCCCGAGCGCTCTGACCGCCTGGAGACCAAGCGCGGCCGCAACGTGCTCGTATGGTGGCGCGTCGCGGTCGTCCCAGCCGGGGTGGACGCGCTCGCGGAGATCGTAGACCCGCTGGAAGTTGTGGCGCCGGGCGGTCATGAGCACACCGATATTGTGCAGGTGCTCGAGGATGAGCTTTTCGTGCTTCCAGTCCCACCATCCCTGCGACCTGCCGCCAGACCGCTGGAAATCGGCCGCGCGCACGCCGCCGTCGCGCGCGCGGACATGCTCGAGAAGCTGCTCCACGTCAGCGGCGTGGGCCGCCAGCCAGGCCGGCGACGACGAGTACCCCTTGCGGCGGTCGAGCATCAGGCGGCGATAGAGCGGGTAGTCCTCGATCGGCAGCAAGCACGCCGCATGGGACCAGTATTCGAAGAGAGCACCTTCGCTCAGCAGCTCATCCAGCCAGCGCGGCTCGTAGTCGCCGAGTCGGCTCCACAATACGAGATACGGGCTCCTCGCGACCACGTGGATGGTGTCGATCTGCAGGGCGCCCATCCGGCGAATCGCCTGGCGCACGTCTTGCTTGTCCGCGGGGCGGCCCGGCCGCTCGTGGAGACCTTGCGCGGCAACCATGACCGCGCGGGCACCGGCCCCGGTAAGCTGATACATGTTCCCGTTTCCCGAGCTCGCCCGGGCAGCGTGCCGCGCGATCCGCTCGGCGCTGCCGCTGGCGCGGTCAGACGCCAGCCTGGAAACCGGCGAGCACCTCCAGCACGTAGTCGATGTCTTCCGGCTGGTGATCGGCCGCCACCTGGAAGCGGATCGACTCGTCCCCTCGCGGCACCACCGGATAGCTCAACCCCGTCGCCAGCACGCCATGCTCGAGCAGGTGCCCGACCAGCGTCCGCGTGCGCGCCGTATTCCGCACCATAAGCGGCACCACGGGGTGCGGGCTCGGCAGCGTCTCGAACCCGAGCCGCTGCAATCCCACTTCGAAGCGCGTCGTCATCGCCGCGAGATGCTTCAGGAGCCGCTGTCCTTCGGTGCTCTCGAGCACGTCGAGCGCGGCGATCGCCGCCCCCGCCTCGCCCGGGGTGATCGGGTTGGTATAGATGTAGAACGAGTTTCGCTCGCGCAGGAAGTCGATGATTTCCCGGCATGCGACGACGTAGCCCCCGTTCACCCCGAGCGCCTTGCCGAGCGTCGCCACCAGAATGTCCACCGGTCCCGACGAGGTGACCTCTTCGGTGCCTCTGCCGGTCTCGCCGAAGGCGCCGACGCCGTGCGAGTCATCTACGATAACGACGACGTCGCGCGCGAAGCGCTCGTTGTATCGCGCGGCAATGTCGCGGATCGCGTGCAGCGGCGCGTACACCCCGCGCATGCTGAACACACCATCGGTGACGATGATAACGTTTTCGCAGGTGCCGGCGGCGCTCGCCACCAGCTCCTCCAAGTGCGCCATGTCGCGATGGCGGTATACGTGCTTGGCCTTTGGGCGGGCGAGCTTCATCGCGTTGATGATGCAGTTGTGGTTCAGCTCGTCGGAGACGATGATCGTCTCCTCGGTGGCCAGCGAGGCGATGACGCCGAGCACCGTGGAGTAGGCGGCGCTGTTGAGCATGCACGCGTCGCGGCCATGAAAGGCGGCAAGGCGCTTTTCGAGCGCGACGTGGGGCGCGTATGTGCCGCTGATGAAACGCACCGCGCCGGGGCCGGCACCGAACGCGCGCGTCGCTTCTTCCTCGGCGCGGATCACCTTCGGGTGCAGAGACAGCCCCAGGTACGAGTTGGCATTCATGCGGAGAAAAGTCTTCGCACCGTGGTCGCCGAGCCGCACCCGCGGCGCCCGTCCCGGCTCCGGCCCCAACACTTCGGTGATGACGAGCTCGTGTCCTTTGGCGACGCCGCTGCGATTCAGCTCCTCTACCGTGCTTTTTAGCGTGGCAACAAATCGTGTTGTCGGCATGGATTTCAACTCCCTCTTCGCGCTCGCGAGGTCGAGTCGTGCGGCTCGTCCGCGCGTTCGGCGACGTGCTCGAGCATGTCATCGACCATTCTCTCCAGATCGTATTCGGGTCGCCACCCCCACTCCGCGCGGGCGGCGGAATCGTCCATGCAGTTCGGCCACGAATCCGCGATAGTCTGTCGCGCCGGGTCGACGCGATAGCTGATCTCGAAATCGGCGATGCGGCGACGAATGGCGGCTGCGAGCTGCTCGGGAGTGAACGCCATGGCGGCGAGGTTGAAGGCGTTGCGATGCCGCAGGCGCGCCGGATCGGCCTGCATCAGCTCGATCATGGCACGGATGGCATCGGGCATGTACATCATGTCGAGTGACGTGTCGGGCCGCAGGTAGCACGTGTAGCGGCTGTGACGGACTGCCGCGTAGAAAATCTCCACGGCGTAGTCGGTGGTGCCGCCGCCGGGGTCGGTCTTGTAGGAGATGAGGCCGGGGAAGCGCAACCCGCGCGTATCGATGTCGAAGCGCCGGTGATAGTAGTCGCACAGCAGCTCACCGGTGAGCTTGGTCACGCCGTACATGGTTTCGGGGCGCTGCACCGTATCCTGCGGGGTGTAGTCCCGAGGTGTCGTGGGGCCAAAGACTCCGATCGAGCTCGGGAAGAATACCTGGCAGCGATAGTAGCGCGCCGCTTCGAGCACGTTGTAGAGGCCGTTGACGTTAATCCGCCACGCCTGATTGGGCTGCGACTCGCCGACGGCCGAGAGGATGGCCGCCAGATGATAGATGGTACCGATGTCGTAGATCTGCATGACGCGCGTGAGATGATTGGGGTCGAGCACATCCAGCAGCTCGAAAGGTCCGGTGGCGCGCGGATCGGAACCGATCGGCATGCGGATGTCGGTGCCCACGACCTGGTCGCGGCCGTAGCGACCGCGCAGCGTCGCGATCAGCTCCGAACCGATCTGACCGAGAGCACCCGTGACCATGATGCGCTTCATCGTCAATCCTCCGGAAGAGTACAGGCAGGGCACGCAGCCGCGTCCGGCGGAAACGGCGGGCGCCGCTGCCGCGAGTCGTGGCTCCACTTGCGTTCAGCGCGACAATACCGCGAGCCGCGACGAGCGGCAATTGTGCCGGCGGCCCGCTGCGGTCACAGCCGGCGAATCCACGCAAGCGTCTCGGCCAGGTAGGCCCTGCGCCCGATCTGCAAGACGTGGCCACCCGGAAACCAGCGCAACCGCGGTCGTCCCCAGTGCTCCCACAAGGCAGTTACGTGGCGCCGAGGCACGATGTGGTCGCCCTTGCCCCCGATGATGAAGGCGCGATCGGTGGGCAACTCGAGCCGGTGAGCCAGCGGGCAGTGGATCGACCACAGCGCGCGGAAGTCCTGCAGCGTAAACCCCAGAGCTTCGGCCTCGCGGCGACCGGCGCGGCCGCGGCCGTGGTCCCAGAGGACGTCGGCGAACGACGCGGGAGCGACTACGGGCACCACGAACGACAGGGTCGCTTCGAGGCTCGCAAGCAGCGCCCCCGTATAGCCGCCGAGGCTCACGCCAAGCACGCCGATCGGGTGGCGCGCGCCGCGATCAGCGCGGATCCAACCCATCAGCACCCGCAGATCGGCGATCGCCTGGCCGAAGGCCTCGTTCGTGCGCCGCAGGTCGCGGCTCGGAAAGAGCTGCCCGCCCATGAGTGCCTGCGCGGGCGTGCGCCGGCCGTGAAAGGGCAGAGTGATGAGCGCCACGTCGAAGCCCGCGGCGTAAAACATGGGGGCCGCGAAAAGCACTTCCTCTACGGCGAGGTACCCGCCGCACCAGCCGTGAATGCACAGGATCGTGCACGGGACCTCGCGGTCATGGCGGAGCAGGTGAACGTGGCAGATCTGGTTCGCCGCAAACTTGGTATAGTCGGACCGATAGGCGGGGTCATAGGTCTCGTACGGGCTGCGGAACGTGACTTTGAGCTTCCGGCCGCCGTCCAGGCGGCCGCCGAGCGGGCGCACGCGGATCTCCGCCGGCATCTCGGGTGGGCGAAAGAAGAGCTCGGGCGAGCGCAGCAGAGACGGATCTCCATAGCTCGCCCGCGCCCGCGCCAGCCTCTCCTGCACGTCGGGGTGAACCGTGGGGCGATCGCGGCTCACAAACACGCGTTCCAGCGGCGCGAGCATCAGGCGGTCGACCCACCCGGCCTGCCACGAAGCCAGGATCTCGCCCGGCCCGCGCCGCCGTGCGGCCGCAGCGAGCGTGGCGGGATGCCGCGGCGCGCCGGGATTCAGCGCGTCGAACACCGCGTAGGCATTCTCGGCGGCCGTTGCGGCAGCGGCGCGTGATGGCAGCGGGACGATGGCCATGGCAAGAATCTTACCGCCAGCGCGGTCAGGTTTCCAGCGCGGCGCAATCCCTGGGTCCACCGGCTGCTCGCCCTCGGCGTGCCAGTGCCCCCCTCCGTGCCTCCCCCGCAAACGGGGGGACGGAGTGAACAGCTAGCGCGGCCGGCCAAGGCCGGCACATCGAGGGGGTGCCACGCTCGCCCCGGAAGGCTGATCCGCCATCGGGTAGCAAGTCCTTGGAGGGACAAGGGTAACCTTCGGCTTTAGAGGGTGTTGACACTATCCGTTCGGGGCTGTTGCCTCCCCGCGATTCGCCTCAGCCTGGTTCGCAAACAACGCCATGGACGCCAGGTCAAGAGCAAGGAAGCCTCCCACGAACCCGCCCCCGAAGCGGCTTCTAGCAAACGACATGGTTCCCTCCCTTGGACACAGCCCCGTGAAGAACGGCCGGAGTCTACGGCGGCATTATCGTCCAATCGCCGGCGGAAGTCACCGAGCGCTACCTGGAGGCCCTGACCATGGCCAGGAGGTGAATCCCAAAGGGCCTTTCCAGACAATCAGGAACCAATGTAGGGGCGCATCGTGATGCACCCAGTGCTTCCGGGGGCGGCGAGCGGTGAGCGAGCAACAGAGCTCCCGGCAGGCGGCCTTTCTCAGACAGTCTTCTCCGCGGCCAGAGGCTGCACGAGGACGGAGACGGAGCGAGGCGGGAGAAGCAACTCCTGCGCCTGGCCGGAGGGCAGCGGCCGCAGGCCCCGCTCAATCTGCTCGGGCAGGCCGGGCAGGTTCTCGGCCAGCATGGATGGACCGCCGATCCAGGCGTGCCGCGCCTCGCCCGAGGGCTGGATGTTCTCGTAATCAAGTTGCACCGGCAGTGCCTCTTCATGATGCCGGTTGACCAGGAAGGTCGACACGCTGGACCGGGCCAGGTCGATGGTGGCCGAGGCCGCGATGAAGGGCACGCCTCGGACGGGACGCACGCCGCGGACTCCGCGGCCGCCGAACCCGGGGCCGTGGACCGCGGACGGGATCGCAATGCCCTGAGCATGGTCCGTGAACAGACGGAAGACGTGGAACACGGACGTGCGGGCACAAGAGTCGCGGCCGGTCAGCACCGGTGGCGCGATGATGTTCAGCAGCGACGAGAGGTTGGCCACGCGCACCAGGTCCGCGCGCTGCTGGAACACCATCAGGTGCAGAGCGGTAGCCAGGGCCTCGCGCAGCGCGGGCCGTGGCCGCACCGACTGGAAGAAGTCCCACCACAAGTTCCATTCGTCCACGGCCAGAGGGATCGGCCGGCCCGCCAGATGCCGCACCTGCGCCGCGATCGTGTCGAGCTTCCACAGCAGCGTCCGGTCCAGAGCCAGCAGGTCGTACCACTCCTGCACGGAACCGCTGGGCCGGCGCAGCAGGTTCCACGGGCGGTAGTCCTGAGGCAAGTAGACGTGGATCGACAGCAGGTCGATCCTGTCGCCAGCCTCGCCCAGCAGCCGTTCGTTCCAGGCCAGGTCGTACGTGTCGGCGCCGTTGGCGACGGCCTGGAGGGTGGGATCGGCCGCGCGCATGGCCTCGCGGAAGAGCAGGTAGCGCTGGGCGTAACGTCGCGCACAGCGGTGGCCGGGCTCCCAGAAACCGAACTGCTCGTTGCCGACCGACCAGAGCCGCACGCGCGGCAGGCTGGGGTGTCTTGCGACGAACTCGACCCAGCGGGCGGCCTCCTCGGGAGTACCGGTGCCCGCGTTCGCGCACAGGTAGGGCTCGCAGGCCCAGTCGCGGCACAACTCGAGGAACTCGATCGTCCCCAGTTCCTCGTGCACGCGCGGGCCAAAGCGGGAGCCGAGGCGGCCCCAGTATCGGTTCCTCGGCCGCCGCGGGCGGTTCAGGCCCACGAACTGCTCCCAGTGGTAAGTGTCGGCGTAACAGCCTCCCGGCCAGCGCACCAGGATCGGATGCAGGTCGCGGCAGGCCTCCCAGGCGTCCTGGCGGTACCCGATGCCCGAGGTCCGGGTACGGGAACCGGGCTCGGGAAACAGGCCGCCCGAGATCATGCGTCCGAATTCTTCAAGGAAGTGGCCGTAGATCCGGGGATCGATCGGGATGCCCGGATCGGACGCGCGGACGGTCACCCGCGTGGCTTGCGATGGATCTGGCATCGTGTCCAACTCCCTTTCTCGAGGGTCGAAGGCAGTGTGAGCAGCGCCGGCGGCCTCTCAGCACACCAGGTAGACGCCGCCCACGATCAGGCCGATCGTAACGACCGTCCAGCGCAGAGTCGAGGGCTGGATTTGGCCTGCCAGCTTGCCGCCGGCAAAACCGCCGAGCAGCGCTCCCCCGGCCTACTCTACGCCGCCGGGACCGGATCGGGGGGCGTCAATTGTGCGAACAGCCGACCGCGCGGCGATACCACCGCCCGCACTTCGAGCAGACTTCGTCGGTGTAGCTCTCCTGCGGCTGGTAGGTCGAAAAAGCCCGGTTGACGAAGGCTTGGAGCTCGGCCCATGTCTGCTCCTGTGCCTGCTTCCACTGGCGGAAGCTGATCGCCTCCCTCCGCTGGTATTCGAAGTAAGCGCGCGAGCTCGGGTCCAACTGGATGGCGCGCTCGAGGTCGGCCGCCCCGTCCCGCCATTGGTCGATCTTCGCGATCGCCCGGTGTCCGTAGGCATCGGCGTATCGGGCGTCGATCTGGATGGCGCGGTTGAAGTCCTGGATCGCCTCGTCGAACCTGCTCACGTAGAGCAGGCCGATCCCGCGCATACACCAGGCGCGCTGGTTCTTCGGGTTGATCCTGATGGCCTCGGAGAACTCCGCGTTGGCCATCACGAGTAGCTTGGCGTTCTCGCGTATAGCGTAGTCCCGCCGCTGCCCGGAACGGACCTCCCCGCAGATGGCGTCGAACCACCTCTGGTAGGCGGCCCCCAACTCGTAGTGAGCGGCTTCGGAGGAGGGGGCGAGATGGACGGCCCAGCGCAGGTCTTCGACGGCCCCGTCGAATTCCTTCAGGAGGCGAAACGCGCGCCCGCGCTGGGTGTAGGCGTCGGCGTTGAGCTCGTTCGCCGTGATCGCGGTGTTGAGGTGATCAATCGCTTCGTAGAGCGTCTTGAGCGGGGCGTTCCGATGTTGATAGTCGTCGACGCCCTGCTTGCCGAGCAGATACGCGTCCGAGCTCTGTCGCGGCCCGCCGAAGGCGAGCGAAACGATGGTCAATGTGCCGAGAAGGCTTGCGATAGTGCGAAGTAACATACGTGGGCTCCTTCGATGATCGTTCAGACGAGGCAGGTCGATCATGGCTTCACGACTTTCACGGCGAACGTTGCATGGGCAGACATTTTATGGCACATGCGTGTTGTCCATGTCATCCGATCGCCCTTCGGTGTCCTCCGATGACCTCCCGCACTACTGGCCTCGATCACCGTGGTCCGTCGTGAACGCCTTCCAGCGCATGGCCGTCAGGATTCGGTTGTACCCGCTCGGGTGATCGAAAAACATCCACTCCTCGATCGGCCCGGGCTCAAGCTTGCGGTACTCGCCGAGCTTCAACGCGACCTCTGCAGCCGCCTCAGGGCGCCGGACAGCGTTGAGAGCAAAGAGATCCGCCTCGGCCTCCTGGACGCGGACCACCGTATTCATTATGGGGGTCAGGAGAAAGAAGTAGGCCATCAGCAAGATTAGCAGGAGCGGCAATCCGGCCACGTCAGCGATACCCGTCACCCGCACCATCCCCCGAATCCTGGCCGGCTGAGGGCACCTCCTGTGCATCCAGTGTGGCCGACATGAGCAGAAGCGCCCCGGCAAACAGACCCGAAATTTCTGGCCACGATCGTTTCAATATCACAGAAGGCCTCCCTGTTGATCAGTTGTCCAGACGGATCCCCCTCATCCGTCGTGCGGGACCTCGAACGGCCCAGTGAGCCGCTGGAGATTCTAATTACCCGCGCGCCGATCTGCAAGGAATGTAAGTTCCAAATCTTGCGATTTCGCATCTTCGCGCGAGGTACCTGGTTGTGATGGACGGCTGATGGCTGATGGACGGCAAAATCCAACCTCCTATGGACTGGCCTGGCGCCGCGCGGCAGCAGCGCGACCTGGTTGCAGAGGCCATGTCAAGGAATAGGAACCTGCTGCCTCGATTCGCAATCTTCAGCCCCTCGCCCATCCCGCTGGCGGTGCATCTCGGCTTTCTCTTCTCCGACCCGCTCTCTGAGAACCGAAATGACCGACGCTGAACGACTTTTCTGGGCGAGGTTGCGACGACGGAAGTTACATGGACATCGTTTCCGTAGACAACATACAATATGTCCATATAACGAGGGTTCAACATGTTCCGGTTTTGGAACAATGATGTTGTTGACAACCCCGAGGGGTGCTGTCGACCATCGTCGATGCGCTTGGAGACCACGTTTCCACCCCCCTCCGTCCGTCCCCCCGCAAGCGGGGGGACGGCGTGAACAGATAAATGGATTCAGGGAGCCCCGGTCATGCGCGCCCGACCGCGTCCTTTCTCCCGCGTCCTCCCCGTCGCGATGCCCGGGCCAGCAGGGCGCCGGCCAGCACACCGGCAAGCGCTGCGGCAGGCCAGCCGAGCAGCGGCACGGGGAGGCCGAATACCACCGTGACGTCGCGGTCGGTGCGTAGCGCCAGCGTGCACGACGTGGCCCGCGAGCCCTCGCATGCGCCGACCCACTCCGACAATTCCGCGCCCGCGGGCGGGATGGCGGTGAGCTCCATGCTCACGCGGTCGGTTTCCGCCGAGCAGCGCGCGCCGCAGTCGATTTCTCCGCCGTCGGAAACCACCCGGCCCCCGGCGATCCCGTCCACCGCAACCCGGACGGACTGGGTCGCGCGCCACGCGATCGAGCTCTCATTTGCCAGGATGGGGCTGTACACGCCCACCTGCGCACCGAGCAGTGGATTCACCTGCAGACCGATAGATGCGCTCCCGCCGTAGTTCTCGGCGGGGCAAGCACTGCCGAAAACGACATCCTTATAGTTGTATCGCAGTCGCCAGCGCGATTCATCTATGACCACCTGAAACGTGATCCCGTCGTCCTCCCAGCAAGGGTAGGTCACCTTGTTGCGCCACTCGACGACGAGCTTGCGATCCGGGGCGGTGCCCAGGATCTCATAGTAGAGCCCGCCGCCGAGACTCGTCGCGAAGCTGCTGCTCCAGTCCCAGAAGGGAGCGATGAGAGTCTCGACGCTCGAGGTGGGGATGGGGCTGGCGTAGGGTGAGAGCGGGTACCGCGAGAACGTGAGCCCGCCAAACACGGAGGCGGCGAGCCCCGCCATGGACGCTCCGGCGAAGGGAATGGGAAACTGCGCCGGAATTTCGGCCATCGTGGCGCCGCTAAGCTCGAGCTTGTTGCCGGTGATCTCGACCCACTCGTAGTCTACCGCGCGGGGAGCGTAGGGCGCAGCGGTGAATACGGGCACGACCTCGCCGCCGGGAAACAGCAGCGTCGCTTCGTCCATTCCCGACACGTCGACCCGCCCCGCGTAGACGCCGTCGCCCGCTGCCAGATCGGGTGCGATCCCATTATCGAGGAGCGGAACCGATCGCATCGTGGGTTGCACGGTCACGCTGACCCCGCCGGCGGGACTGGCACAGCGGATGTGCAGCATGGCAACATCGAGAGAGCCCGACACGGCCGGGAGAAAGCCGCGCGCCTCGCCGCCCGGCAGGATGCGAGCCAGGACCTCCGTGTCCGTACAGGTGAGCGCGCCGTAGGCGTTAAGCCGCCCGCCGGCCCGCACCGAACCGTCCAGCGACGCAACGCGATCGGCGCCCGCGAGCAACAGATTGCGCAGCCCGATCCAGGTGCGAAGGGGGTCCTGCGCCGCCAGCAGCGCCACGGCTCCGGACACGTGAGGCGCGGCCATCGACGTGCCGCTGTAGAAATCGTAGTCATCGCCGGGAATCGTGCTCAGTATGGAGTAACCAGGCGCCGCCACGTCGACGGAGCGCCCTCCGAAGTTGCTGAACGATGCCAGTTGGTCGGTGTCCATCGTCGCTCCCACCGAAACGATGTTGGGCAGCCCGTAGCCCGCCGGATAGTGGGGTCTCCAGTCCCCATCCTCCGCCTGGTTCCCGGCGGCGGCAATGAACAGGATACCACGGTCGAGCTGCGCGGAAATCGCGTCGCGCAGCGCCTCGGACACCCCGCCGCCGCCCCAGCTATTGTTGGTCGCCACGATGTTGACGCCGCGGTCCTTCATTATTGCGGCGTACTCGAGACACCCCACCGCGTCGCTGGTGAACCCGTAGCCGGCCGCCAGCAAAAACTTGCAGCTCATCAGGCCGACCTGCCAGCTTACGCCGGCGACGCCGATGCCATTGTCCCCCACTGCCCCGATCGTTCCCGACACGTGAGTGCCATGACTGTGGTCGTCGAGCGGGTCGCCGTCGTCGTTGGCGGTGTCGATGCCGTGACAGTCGTCGACGTATCCGTTCTCGTCGTCATCGACGCCGGCCTGTCCGGAGCATTCCGCGGCGTTGGCCCAGATGTTGTCCGCAAGATCAGGGTGGGTGTAGTCAAACCCCGTGTCAATGATCATGACGACGATGTCCCGGCTTCCGGTGGTGAGGTCCCAGGCGGCGGGGGCGTCGATGTCGCTATCTTCGACACACCCATAGACGGTATGCACGCACGTATTCTCCATGCCCCATAGCTCGGCGAGGCGCGGATCATCGGGGACGGCGTCGAGCTCCTGGCGGTAGTCGGGCTCCGCGTACAGCACGGCGGGGTCATGCCGGTAGAGCTGCAGCGCCGCCGGCACATCCAGCGGCGGCGGCAGCTCGATGAGCTCGAGATCTGCGGGGATGGTGAACTGCCGGCGTGGCACGGCCCCTCCCGCCGCGGTGTGGAGGCGCGCCCGCGCCGCGCTTTCGGTAGTCGGGCGGAAGCGGACCAGGATGCGGTCGGGAGCATGAGCTGGGAGCTCCTCCGCGCCGCTCGTGCTGCCCGCCAGCGCCGCGAGCAGGCCCAGGGCGGCGAGCAGCCGCGGCCGCGAGCCGCGGTGGGTCCCAGAAGCGTGTCCGCGGCAGCGTGTGGCCGCCGGGACGCGGTTTGCCGTCTGTGCGCCGAATTCCATCAGCATGCCATGCGTCTCCCTTCCCTATGTGAGGCCTCGTCCACGGATTCGGTCAGCCGTGCAGTGCGGGCATCTTGCCCGCCTTCGACCGCAGGAAGCCAGGATGGCCGCTCCCAATAGTGAGTCGACCCGTGGCCCAAAACATGAACCTGAATCCACCGTCTGTTCTCCGCTGGCGTGACAGTGCCCATCTCCGTCCCTTCCTGGATCCACCGCCGATACCACCCCTCGTCTCTCCCCCCGCTTGCGAGCGAAGCTGAGGTTAGGGGTCCTCGTGAAGCGCTTTCCGCGCAGCTCGCAGTCGTCCACGCGGTGGATTCAGGATTATCGAGGCCCCTTTTCCTCATTCATTCGTACCCGCATATCACCAGTCGAGCAAGCCCGCGTCGCACTCGCTCGCGGGTTGCGGCGCGCTGAGCGGCCGCATCAGAGATCAGAGCATCCGTGCTCGTGCTTCCCTGAAAATCCACGCCCACAGAAGACTTCGGTGTCGCGCGGCGAGCTCAACAAAACGCGAGCGCCGGCCCATTTCCGCCACGGAATCGGCGGCGCACCACGACGCGGACGACGTGTCCCGAAGTGGTTCGCATGCGCGACTTGCCGCGGACATGACCTACGGCTGCAACTGCCGTCCCAGCCAGGCCGCTGCCGCAGTCGGCCTGCGCAAGCACGACATCCTCTACATGCGCGGGCGGTATTCAGGGATCGAACGGCTGGTAGCCGCTGTAGCCATTCGCACCGCCGCATACCGCGGTACGTCCGTTGCCAGGCGCCTCGGGAATCCGGGGATAGCGACGACCGATGCGGTGGCCTCCCCCACGGAGGTGGGCGTCAGCGTGACGATCACCGCCACGGCGACCTCGGCATATAGCGGTGCCGATTACTTTAATCTCTTCATAATCGATATCTATGAAGCCGCGATCGGCGCGGACCGCACGGGCGACGAGCTCGTCTTCGCGCGGTTCGAGCCCAACCCCGACATCTTTTTCACTCGGCGGACCTCGGGAGCCTGGTCCGAGCCCGCGGCCCTGCCAGCACCGATCAACATGTCCTGCGGGGAGGACAACCCGCACCTGTCGGCGGACGGTCGCACGCTCTTCTTCGACTCCGATCGCACGGACCTCGCGGGCGATAGCTGGCTGTATGCCGCGGGCTCGCGGAGCTCGCGCCAACCAAACCGTCATCTGAGGGACGAAATCCACGCCAGCTCCGGCCAGGCTGGGGACGGACAAGTGTGCGCAGCGCGCCCCACCAGGCCCACCGCGACGCGAAGGCGAAAAGGACATGAAAAGCAGCAGAGACCCTCCACCGTAACGTCTGTCGACCCCTCCCGGGCGTGTCCCAAACATGCGTTTGGCACCGGCTGGACGCAACCGAGCAAAGTCGTCCGCGAGCCGGTGAATTGGGGCCTCTCTCCCCTTGCGTCGCACCGTCGATCGAGCCTAGCCTTCGGGGCCGCGTGGTCCCCGATCTCTCCGGAGGTAGGCATGTCGTGGCGCATCCCTTCTCTCTCTACTGCTGGCTGCGACCATAAACTTGTTCGTGCTGATCGCCGTCCCCAGCCCGGCGCGCGCCGCGGGCGACTCCTTCGAATCCGGCACCTTCGCCGCGCTGCCGTGGGAAATCAGCCCCGCGGAGGCGTGGCAGGTGGTCGCGGGTGACGCGGCCGATGGCGTCTACTACGCGGCCCGCAGCGCGCCGCTCGCGGACGGTGGCACGGCGGTGCTCGTGGTCACCCTGGCGATTTCCTCGCCAGGCGAGGTCGCCTTCTGGGTGAAG
>JACPHN010000264.1 GCA_016188575.1 Candidatus Schekmanbacteria bacterium | reverse complement strand
CATCGCCGGCGCTGACTGGATCAACTGCGAACCGTTACACACACACTACTGCGGGTACAAGGGCCCGACGCAATGGTACGGTCTCCTCGAAGGTTGGGCCGAATTCTACAACCACGCGGCGCTCGACAAGGTCGGCATGAACATCAACGGGAAGTCGGCGAGCTACTGCACCAGCTATTCCGCTACCTCGACGAGCTGCAAGTGCACCGAAAACTGGAATCCACTTCCGGCGTCAGGCTCGCCCAACTACGGCGCCTATTACGAAAACAACGTGACCATGGCTTTCATGGACTGGCTGGACAAGGCCAATGACGACCACAGCGTCCAGGCGGGAGCGGGAGACTACTTCGTAGCGAGTGACGGCAGCGGCACCATGGAGTCGTACTCCCAGAACCAGCCAGAGGGCGGGATGTACAGCGTCTGGTACAACCTGGATCAGATGTGGAGCTACTTCGACGGGCAGTCGTGCATGGGGATTTGCGAGTACACCGAGTACTACATTCAGGAGCGCAAGGGCGGCAGCTCGTCGTACGAGCTCATGATCGGCGACTTGATGCGGAACAACGGGATCGGTTGCGATCTGCCGCACAGTTGAGTCGCGATCGTGCGCGGCCGACCGGGAGGGACCCACCGCCAAACCTATGGAGAGGAGCAGCCAGCGCCTCGGAGGCCCGGGCCCGGTCGGCCTCCGAAACCTCGCAAGCACCTGCCCGAGGATCTCTGCTACGCGACAGTAAAAAAGACCCGCAAGCACGGCCGTGTCACGCGAGTCGTACGAACAGTCGTCTTCGGCGCCATGCGCTTGCTGTGCTATCTGCAACGTTCCAGCGTCAGCTCGACACTTTTGGGGCCGCTTGACAGGTCGCGGCGTCCGGTCTAGGGTATCAGTCGTGGCCGGCGCCAATCCAGTCTCCTACAGCATTGCCCTGGACCGGTTTGTAATAGAATGTCCTGCCTTGAACCCAGCTTCCTTGCGGGAGGGCACTGCGCCGATGGTCGTGACCGCCGCGATGACCGTCCGAGAGGTACCTGAACGTTAACGAGAAGACGGTCTACCGGCTTGCCCAGAAGCGAGAGTTCCCAGGCTTCAAGGTGGCCGGGGCCTGGCGCTTTCGGCGCGAGGACATCGACCGCTGGATTGAGAACCAGACCGCGGACACCGTCGGGTAAACCGACGGTCCTGCTGCTCCCGGGAGCGAGTCGAAGGTTCCGGCCGGCCGAATAGGGAGCGCCAAGCCATGAGCGTACAGGACGGGTTCCAGGGCCACGATGGCGCCGCTCGTGCGGGTGACTGCCGGCGGCGCGTGACCGACATCTCCTCTCGAGGACCCACGGACGTATGCGTCCGACTCTGTGGTCCGCTCGCTGCGCGCGGCGACCGCACCCGCTGCCCCAGCCTCGCTGGGGGAAGAGCATGAAGGGCGACACCATGCTGGGACTCGAGCTAAGGGAAGAATTCCGCGGCAAGCGGCTGAAGGGCACGCAGATCGAGCTGCCAGACGCGGTGAAGCTGGCGGCCGCCGACTTCCTTCGCATCACGTACCCGACCGGGGACGTGCTCGCGGCCGTCGAGTCCATCGGGCCCGAGCAGGGCCGCCCGGTAGTCCTCATCGGCGAGCGCGGCCAAGGCAAGTCGCACTTGATGGCGGCCCTCGTGCACGCTCTCAACGACGCGGTCGCGACCAGGACGTGGCTCATGAGCTGGGCGGACCGCCTCGCCATGCCGAAGGTCGCCGACATGCCGCTGCGCTCCGGCGTGCACGTGATCTCCGAGAACCTCCACCGCCAGAATTACAAGTTCCTCTGGGACCTGCTCTTCGAGCGTCACCCGAAGGGCGAATTCATCAAGGGCAAGTGGGAGGCTCAGGGCGACAAGAAGACCAACGTGCCCAGCGACAAGCTCCTCTTGGAGATGTTCGAGTCCCAGCCTACGGCGCTGGTCCTCGACGAGTATCAGACGTGGTTCGACGGGCTCACTGACTCCCGCGTTCAGAAATCGCGGGTCTGGGCGTTCAACTTCATCCAGCTCCTCTCCGAGATCGCCAAGGACCGTCCGGACCTGCTGGTTCTCGTGGTGTCGCTGCGCAACGGCCATAGCGATGCCTATCAGCAGGTTCTGCGCGTGAACCCCGTGCTGGTGGACTGGAAGGGGCAGAACGCGAAGAAGGACCGCCAGCGGCTCCTCCTGCACCGGCTCTTCGAGAACCGCCTCCACGTCGCCCCCGCTGACATCACCTCGCTCATCGGCGCGCACGTCGAGGAGCACATCCGGTTGCTCGACGTCACGCCCGCAGAACGCGACCGCACGCGCCGCGAGTTCATGGATGCGTGGCCCTTCGCCCCTCACCTGATGCAGCTCCTTGAAGACCAGGTGCTGATTGCCACAAGCGCTCAGGAGACCCGCGACCTCATCAAGATTCTGGCCGATCTCTTCAAGCGCCACAGCGACGGCGACCCCATTCTCACCGCGGCGGACTTCCGTCTGGACGACGACAAGAGCGGCATCGCTTCCTTGCTCGACTCGGTTGCCAACCAGGCGCACCAGAACCTGCGTGAGAAGGCGCTCCGCAACCTCGAGGCGGTACGCGACGCCGTCAAAGACGCGGAGCATGTCGTCCCTCACCTCGCGGAGATCGTCGCCGCGCTATGGGTTCGATCGCTCGCCGTTGGCAACATGGCCGGGGCGACCGCGCCGACGCTGCACGTCGATGTCACGCGAGCCAAGGTGATCGACGACAACGCCTTCCAGGACGAGCTGAACCTCATCGTCGAGAACAGCTTCAACATCCATCTGCGGGGTGATCGTCTCCTCTTCAAGGACGAAGAGAACCCGCGGGCTCGGCTGATGGCGAGCGCCCGGAACGACAAGCTCTTCGCCGCCGGCCAGCCGATGGCCGGACAGGACCGGGACCAACTCGCCAAGGAGGTCCGCTACGTCATCGGCGATGCGACCTCCAAGCAGTACCGCGTGGTCGTGCTCGGGCCGAGCTGGCTCACGAACCCCTGGGACGACCTCGACGAATCCGAACGCGCGGAGCGTTGGACCGACAACCGCATCCCGCTCGTCGTGCTCCCCGAGTGCCCCGACAAGCTCGACCAGCGGTTGGGCAAGTGGCTGAAGGACCATCTGCAGAAGCGCCGGAACACGGTGCGCTTCCTGCTGCCGTTCGACGGCGCCCCCAGCGCGTACCACGACCGGGATCTGTTGGTGCTCTCCCGCGCGGTGTGTCTTGCAGACGCATGGAAGGTCGGCAGCCCCGAGTACCGGAAGCTCCAGAGCAAGTACGAAGGGGAGCTGCGCAACGTGCTGAAGAAGCGCTTCGACCGCTTCGCAGTCCTGGAGACGTGGAGCTTCGCGGACACGGCGCAGTGCAAGTTCCACGTCGTCGCGCACCAGGCCCAGGGTGCTGCTATCCCCGAGGCTGTCGACAAGCACATCAGGGAGCAGCTCTTCATCCCGGAGGACTTCGAGGAAATGGTCCTCGCCGCGGCCGAGAACACCGACAGTGTGGCGAAGCTCCTCGGCGAGCTTCAGGAGCCGCGTCCAAACGGCGACGATTGCGTCGCCTGGGTCGGTGAGACGCTGGCGAAGGAGAAGATCGAGCGCCTCTGCGCCAAGGGCAAGATCGCCATCGATCTGCGGGGCAGCCAGTACCTGCAGGCCCAGGAGGGCGAGGACGAAAACGCCGCGTGGGCCAAGGTGCGCGGCCGGCTGGGCACCGGCAAACATCTGGACGAGACAAGGCTCCTCCTCCCACAAGCCGTCCCGCGGACCGGCGGCGTGAAGAAGCCTACGGAGGGGGAGACGGGCACGGGCAGTGGCGACGGCGGCACGACCGCCACGGGCGGCGACAGTGAGGGTGAAGGCGCTGATGGCAGCGACACGACCACCGGCGAAGCCGGCGGCGGGGCCGACATCGGCGACGGCGAGTCGACCGGCACCGTTGGCGGCGACATCTTCGGTGACGGCCCCACGAAGACCTACTCGGCCCCCGCGACGTCGTCGCTCAACCTGATGGCCAAGGTCGAGGCCTGGGGCATCGGCCAGTTCACCCAGGTTCGCAGCGCGTCGCTACGCGTAGAGGGGCTCACGGGTGCCAAGCTCAATGAGCTTCTCAAGAAGCTCCCGGACGGGGTGACCTACGCTCTTGACGTCGAGAAGGAGGAGGGCTGATGGCGCTTCCACTCGGCCTCTTGCGCCAGATCCAGGACGGAAGCCCAGCCGCGGCCTGGGAGGCGATCGCCGAGCACGTCTGGGCGACGTTCCGCGACCCGGTGAGCACGGACAAGGCCGTGTCCGACATCGTGAAGCGAGAAAAGGCCATCGCCGACGTGGACCTCTTCCTCGCCACCGCCGGATGGGACCTGTGGCGGCAATGGACTGGCGTCGTCAAGACGACGGCGAACACGCTGGCGGAATGGTGGGAGGCACGTGACGGTGGGCGCGCGGTCCTGATTCTCGACGGCCTTTCGCTGCGAGAGGTTCCCTGGCTCCTCGGCGGGCTGCACAGCAGGGGCTACGCCGTCCACGAGGATGGGGTCACCGGAGCGGAGCTACCGCCCGATACCACGCCGTTCGCCAAGGCTCTGGGCTTCGGCTCGCGATCGATGCTCTACAACAATGGCGCCGGGAACAGCCACCGGCTGCCCGGCGCCCGCACCGAGTGTCTCAAGGTCGCGTGGGAAGACGCCGCCGCCCAGATCACCTCCGAGCCTCGTTGGGTCCTGTGGCACGAGTGGCCCGACACGCGAATCCACGAGCTGGCCGAGCACGGCAAGGGTCTGGCCGAGCTGGTCGCCGAGGTGCAGCAGGCGATGGCGTCCGACGGCTTCTGGATGCTGATCGAGCGACTCACTCAGGGGCGGCGCCTCGTCATCACGGGCGATCACGGCTACGCGGCGTCCGGTCTCTTCCCCGACATGACGGATCCGGACCAGGTCCAGCACATGAAGGACTGCTTCAAGGCTGGCCGGTCGGCGCCGAACGACGGGGCCGACAGCCCGTGGGTGCCGCCAGTCGATCTGGTCCTGGACACCGACCACGGTCTGCATCGGTACGTGCTTGGCCGGCGGAAATGGAAGGTCTCCGGCGGCCACCCGACTCTTTCCCACGGGGGGCTCAGTGTGCTCGAGGTGCTGGTGCCCTTCATCGACGTATCGCGGGCGGAGGGCTGACGATGGCCGAAAAGAACAAGGCCGACGTGCTCGCAGAGGAGATCCGCAAGGCCGTCGGCGCCGGCCGCCCCGTGGCCGTGGACACGGTGGACTTTTCCGACCCCGATCGACCGCTCACCTGCCTCGAAGTCGACTTCCCGATCATCCCGGTCAACCAGGTCGCGACCATCGAGGGCAACGCCGGCAAGCCCATCTACCAGGTGTCGAAGTGGTGGGCCCGGCGCCGCTCCAGCGTCTTTCGGTCGCTCCTGCTGTCGGCGTCGATGCGGGCGCCGAAGGATCCGCTCGAGGCGGGCAAGGCCGTCTGGGACGTCTACTACGCGAACCACCAGAAGCGCGGCGCGCTCTCGAAGATCAAGGTGGTTGATCCGTTCATGGGCGGCGGAACCACGATCGTCGAAGGCAGCCGCCTCGGCATGCAGATGCTCGGCATCGACCTGAATCCCGTCGCGTGGTTCGTGGTGAAGACCGAGCTGGCACAGGTGGACAAGGCCGAGGTCGAGGCGTTGCTCGCCGACATCGAGGCCGAGGTCAAGCCGCAGATCATGCCCTTCTACGCATGCGACTGCGCCCGCGGGCACAAGGGCAAGTGGACGCAGGTGTCCTCGGGCAAGGTCATGGGCGCGGGCTTCGACCCGCTCGCTCTGACCCCGGAGCAGAGGAAGGACTACCGGTACGAGGGGCCCGAGATCATCTACGTCTTCTGGGCCAAGCACGGACCCTGCCAGGTCACCGGGTGTGGGCATCGGACGCCGATCATGAGCTCTCCGGTCATGGCCGTGAAGACGATGACCGTTCGCTACTGGCCACAACACTGCAAGAACAAGGCATGCGGTCGGCAGTTCGACATCGAAGACCAGGATGCGCGGATGGCGCCGGGTGTGCCGCTCGTGGTCGCGGAGACGGAGCGCGCCTTCGCCTTGCCGACTCGCGAGCACGCGATGCACCCGAACAAGAAGCGCCGGATGGATGTCGCGTGTCCGCATTGCGGTCATGAGCACGTCGAGCTCGGCGTGCCAGAGAAGCCGCCCCAGAAGAAGAAGGTGGAGCTGTCGCTCCTCGTCCACCCACAATGGCTGGCGGGCGAGGCGAGCGTAGGTCCAGACGGGTCACCGTACGGGGGGAGCGTCACCGACACGGCTGCGGCGACGGCCGCCTGGAACCGGGCACGGGCGGCGAAGATGCAGCTCGTGGAGGTTCGCGGCAGGCTGCCCGATGAGATCGCGGACCCTGTGACCGGGGCGACGATCAAGACCGGCAGCGAGGGTGGGACGGTTCCAAAGCGGTCAACCTACGAGTGTGCCGCGGCTACCTGCGGGCGGCAGCAGGACGTTCTGACCACGGTGAAGGCGTCTGGCAAGACGGGGCCGGTGGCGGCGTACGCAGTGCAGGGCTACTGCCCGACCTGCGACAAAGAGGGCCAGGCCTACGGCGGTCGCTTCTTCGCGCCAGTGCGTTATAGCTCGGCCTTCGACGCTGCCGCGACCGAGTGGGAAGCGCGACGGGAAGGTGACCTTGCTGCTTTCTGGCCTCGAAGCGAGCTGCCGTACGGATTCATGACGCACCACCTCAATGGCGGCATTCCGAACCACGGGTTCACCCACTGGTGGAAGATGTTCAACCCGCGCCAGCTTCTCGTGCAGTCGCAGCTGCTTCGAGCGGCCGTCGAGGCGGGCGGAGCCCGGCATGCTTGGGGCACACGAGAGTGCGTCTTGAGCGCCTACCAGCAGTACTTACGCAACCAGAACATGTTCTGCTTCTGGAACCCGCAGCGCGATACGCCGGAGCCCATGTTCTCGAACAACAATTTCCACCCCAAGTCGACTGTAATTGAGAACGGCGTGTTCTCGAACTTCGGCCGTGGGAACTGGCAATCATCAACGGCCGGGCTTCTGAGTGCCATCGACTGGGCGCAGGATCCCTGGGAACTCGTCTCAAACACTTCTCTCGCACAGCAGAGCGCTCTTCTTGCTGACTTGACGTCGGGAAAGAGCGAGAAAGCTGAGCCGCGCGACCCGGTTCTTTCTGCTGACGTGACGTGCGGGACGGCCACGGGAATTGAGACCGCTCGTGATGGAAGCATCGACCTCGTCGTCACGGACCCCCCGTTCGGAGGCCTGCTCCACTACTCCGAGCTGTCCGACTTCTTCTACGTCTGGCTCCGGCTGGTCTTGAAGGAACGCTACCCGGAATGGTTTACCTCAGAGTACGTGCCGAAGACGCTGGAGATCGTCGAGAACAAGGCTCGCAATCCGGAGGACCCCGGGAGCTTCTACCAACGCCTGCTCACGGCGGCTTGGTCGGAGTGCCACCGCATCCTGAAGCCGGGCGGGCTTCTTGCGTTCACCTTCCACCACAGCGAGGACGAACCCTGGGTGCAGGTGCTGGAGAGCCTCTTCGACGCCGGGTTCTACCTACAGGCGACCTACCCGATCCGCAGCGACGAGACGAAGGGCGACGGCGAGTTTGGTTCGCGCAAGGTCGAGTACGACATCATCCACGTCTGCCGCAAGCGCCGCTTCGAACCGCGGCCCGTGAGCTGGGCGAAGATGCGGCGCGAGATCCTCAAGGAGGTCCGGCGTCTCCAGGGCCTCTTGGAGCACCACCAGCGCGAGGGCCTGCCCGCGGCCGACATCCAGGTCATCAAGCGCGGTAAGGCACTGGAGTACTATTCCCGCCACTACGGCAAGGTCTACGAGGCCGAGGGGACGACCCTCTCGGTCAAGGACGCCGTGCTCGGCGTGCTGCAGGTGCTCGACGAAGACGCCAACCCTGGCGTCGAGCCGCCACCGGTCACCGCTTCGCCGTACACGCGTCAGCTCCTGCGCATGTTCCAGTCCGGCGCCGAGCAGCCCCGGGACCAGGTGCAGAAGTTCCTCCGAGGCACCGGTATCGCGCCATCCGAGTTTGAGGAGCGCGGCTGGATCCGCGAGGAGAAGAAGGTCTACTACCTCAAGTCATTCGCCGAGGTGGCCCAGGCCTGGCACAAGAAGCATCGCGTCGGCATGGTCCACGACTACGACCAGGCCGCGTTCCTCATCGGCGCCTGCTACGACGGCAGCGGCATCAAGGCCGACGACACGCTGAGCAACCCAAACTTCAAGCTCCACCCCGCGCTGGGCTCGCTGGTCGAGTGGTTCGCCACCCGGTCGAACGATGCTCAGGTGCGGACGGCGGCGGCGAGAGCCCAGCGGCTGTATGCGAGCTGGCAGACGAGGAACCGCCAGCAGGCCCACCAGCTCTCGCTCTTCGCAGACCTGGGGGCCGACGCATGAAGCTGATGCGCGACACGGCGTGGACCCGCCGGGGCTGCTCGCTGCTGTGGTGCCCGTCCACCCTGGTCACCTTCGCCGAGCCCTCCGAGGTCGCGTCGATCCGCACCTTCTTCGTGCTCGCCCGGTCGTGGCCCGAGGACCTGCCCTCGAACAACGGCCGCGCATTGGTGGTGGCAGGGCTCGAAGGCTGCCTCGATGCCCTTTCGCCGGATGACGCGGCGACCTGGATCGAGCAGGATCTCGACCCGCAGATCTTCGCTTTCCAGGACGAGTATCAGGGAGATGCGGCACTCGTCTTCTGGTTGCCCTCCGGCCGCGGCCGCGTGCGTTACGAGCTTGCTAGCGGCGACTACTACTGGGTTGGGCGCGCTGATGCGCATTTCCCTCTCGGGCGTCTCCTTTGGGCCGGGGCCGAGGGCGATGCCCAGCGCATTCTGACTGGTGACCTCACCGCGGACCCGGACGGCGATGCCTGGGTCGGCATGTATCACCCGCGGATCTCATGATGACCGACGTGTTCGACCTCACCCCGGGCCAGCGGATCCACCATCCCGAATTCGGCGAGGGCGTGGTCGTCACAAGTGAGCGCAACGGCTTCGTCCGCGCGTTCTTTGGGGTCGGTGAGCGCCAGGTCCCGGTGGGCACCCTACGCCCCGCGCTCACCCGGACAGAGCGTGTGCTGGCGGGCGTGCAGGGCTCAGCCGAGCGGCTGCGTAAAGCCTGGCTCGCCATCGAGGCACGCACGCTGCCGCTGATGGAAAGCGCCGCGGCGCTCACCTCGGCGCGCATCGACCTGCTGCCGCACCAGGTGGTGCTTACGCACCGGATCGCGACGGCCTCTCCGCGGCGCTACCTCGTGGCTGACGAGGTCGGCCTCGGCAAGACCATCGAGACTGCCCTGGTCCTGCGGGAGCTGGCTGGCCGCGGTGAGCTGCGGCGGGCGCTGATGGTCGTCCCGGCGGGACTGGTCAACAACTGGCACCGGGAGCTCAACGAGGTCTTCCACCTGGACTTCGAGGTCTTCGGCAGCGAGGGCGACGTCACCGACCGCAAGACCAACGCCTTCGCCAAGCACCACCGGCTCATCGCCAGCATCGACACGCTCAAGCGTCCGCGCCGGGTCAAGAAGCTCCTCGAGGCGCCCATCTGGGACCTGGTCGTCTTCGACGAGGCGCACCATCTCAGCGCGTACCGAAACGGCAACAAGATCACGAAGACCGAAAACTACAAGCTCGCGGAGGCCCTGCGGGGTCACGCACGCGACCTGCTTCTGCTCTCGGCGACGCCGCACCAGGGCGATCATTACCGCTTCTGGATGCTGATGCAGCTCCTGGACCCGACCCGGTTCAAGGGGCCGGAGGACATGGTGGAGAACCGACACCGGCTCAACACGCTGGTGTTCCGGCGCACCAAGGCGGAGGCCTGCCGGCCCGACGGCTCTCCGCTCTTTGCCCGCCGGTGGGTCCACACCGAGAGCTTCACGATGAACGAGGACGAGCGCGCTTTTTACGCGCAGCTCAGGGCATACCTGGAAGACGGCTTCGCGCTGGCGAAGCGACAGGGCAACCAGGGTCGAGCTCTCGGCTTCGTCATGACCATCTTCCAGAAGATCGCCGCGTCGAGCTTCGCGGCCGTTCGGCGAACGCTGCGTCGCCGGATGCTGATGCTCACCATCCACGAGGCGATCCTCAAGGACCAGGCGCTCGACATCGAGGGGCGCGAGGCGCTCTACGACGAGGCCCGGGCATTGATCCACGCCGAAACCAAGCTGCCGGATGACGCAGTGGGGCGCGGAGAGGCCGACCGAGCACTCGCGGACCTCAAGCTACGGCTGCTGCGCAAGCTCCGCGAGGACGACCTGGCGCTGGCGTCCGATGCCGGCGCCGGAGAAGAGGCGGCCGCTGGGGGCGAGGAGATGGCAGCAGCGGTCGTCGGCCTGGCACTGCCGGAGGAGCGGCTTCGCATCGCGAACCTGTTGAAGGGGTTCCCGGCGCGCCGCGAGACCAAGGTGGAGAAGCTTCTCCGCGGTCTGGGCGCCCTGTGGAGGGAGAACCCCGGCGAGAAGATCGTCATCTTCGCGACCTTTCTCGGCACGGTGGATGTGATCGGTCGGGAGATCGAGACGGCCTATCCTGGGCAGGGCGTCGTCGTCCTTCGCGGTGGGGACCACGGAGCCAAGCTGGCGGCCGAACGCCGTTTCCGCCAGAAAAACGGTCCGCGGATCCTGGTCTGCACCGCGGCCGGGCGCGAGGGCATCAACCTCCAGTTCTCCCGGGTGGTCTTCAACTTCGACCTGCCTTGGAATCCGATGGACGTCGAGCAACGCATCGGCCGCATCCACCGCTACGGGCAAAAGGACACGGCGCAGATCTACAACCTCGTGCTGTCGGACACCATCGAGGGGCGCATCTTCCTGCTGCTCGACGAGAAGCTGAAGGAGATCGCCAAGGCCCTCGGCAAGCTCGACGACCACGGCAACATCGCCGAGGACTTGCGGGGGCAGATCCTCGGGCAGCTCTCCGAACGGATCCGCTACGACCAGCTCTACCAGCAGGCGCTTTCTGACCCGGAGCTGAAGCGCACCAAGATCGAGTTGGAGGCCGCCCTGGAGCACGCCAAGGAAGCCCGGAGCGTGGTCTGGCAGCTCTTCCAGGACCTGGATGGCTTCAATCTGGAGGACTACCGGCCGTATTCGGACGTCAGCGCAGGGCTCGAGCGCTTGACGCGCTTTCTCCGTGCCGACCTGGAAAGCCGCCACCATCGCCTCTTTCGCCTCGACGACGGCACATTGGAGGCACGGGACGCGAGCGACCAGCGCGTCGCCTGGTTCACGACGGACCGTGAGGCCGCGCGCGTGCGTGAGGATGTCGATCTTCTCGGTCTTGACCATCCGCTGGTGCAGTCTGCTTTGCAGCGACACGGGGGCATCAAACCCGACGAGCTCGGCGCAGCCGTCCGCGGCAACGGCGAAGCCCGCGGCGTCGTGACTTGGTGGCTGGTCGAGACGCAGGGCGGCGGGCACGAGCGAACGGCGCGCGTCGTTCGCCTGGCCGTCGATTCGAGCGGGGCTCGACTCCCTCCGCTCGAACGGCGCGCCGACAAGCTCTTTGATCGCGACGCGGGGCCACCCACACTCGAAAGCAGCGAGCGCGCGGCGCTGATCCGCGAGAGCATAGAGCCGATGCTGCAGCGCGAGTTGAAACATGCGGGCGCCGTGCCCGACAGCGGTGGCTTCCACGCGGAGCTCGTCGGCTGGGTTGAGGTAGGGGGGGCTGTATGAGGGCCACGGACTACGGAAACGCAGCCCACGCCCACCTGTCCCCATCTCGCAGGCGGTCCGCTTTGCCCTATTGGGCGCGAGGCAGCCGGCCTCTCGGGCTCGATGCGTGTCCCGAGGAGTCGAGCTCACGTCGCCCGAGTTGGTGGAGGCAACCGTGAACGACGGCGACATCATCCTCCGGGACGCAGACATCCGCCCGGCTCTGCGCTCAAGCCTGCTTGGCAAGCACGCCGGCGAAGCAGACACGGTCATCATCGAGGAGCTGGGGGTCTGTCGTGGGCGTGTTCGAGTTGACGTAGCAGTCGTGAACGGAATCATCCACGGATACGAGATCAAGTCGGACCGCGACACGCTGCGGCGTCTGAGCACGCAGATCGACTTCTACGGCAAGGTTCTCGATCGAGCGACGCTCGTAGTTGGCGAGCATCACCTGTCCCATGCGCTCGATATCCTTCCAGCTTGGTGGGGCGTCCTCCGCGTCCAGCAGACGCCTCGCAACGACCGGTTCAAGACCATCCGCCGCGGACGGAAGAACCCGAACAAGGACCCCCGCTCGCTTGTCGAGCTCCTCTGGCTCGACGACGCGCTGGCTCTTTTGGAAGCACGCGAGGTTGCGAGGGGCGTCCGGGGCCGGCCGCGGCGGATCGTGTGGGACCGGGTGTGCGAGCATTTCAGCGTCGACGAGATCGCTGCGGCCGTACGAGCCCAGCTCAAGGCCAGGGCAGCGCCGCAAGGCCCTCCGTGACCATGGAGATGTGATGTATCGTCCCGAGCCGCCGCCATGCCTCGGCGGAGCCGAAGCCGCCGGCAAGATCCGCGGCGGCCTTCATCGATCTGCACCCTTCGCAGTGCGCGGCTCCGGAGAAGCTGGAGCGCATCTGCCCATACACGAGCTTCGTTGCCAATGCCGGGAACTGCACGCCCGGCCGCGTGACGCGAGTGCTCGCCCCCTTGATGAGCAGCCATTCAGTCGACATCGTGTACCGGATCGAAGCCGAGACCTGCATGGTTCGGAAATCGAAGTCCTCGACGCCCTTCGGATGCTGAATGGCGCAGTCGCTGAAGGTGGGAAGCCGCGGAAGACGGCTCCGGCGCGCGTGTAGCTGGTCCCGCCACGCGATCCACCCCGCGCGTTCGACACGGTTGTGGGAGTGGCGGGCGACGACGCCCATGCTCATGGGAACGCACATGCCGACATTGTGAACGTGCGCCACCGTTGGTGATCGGGGACATCACCCAAGAACGCGGCGGCCAACGCCGCGACGCCGTCGACGATCATCTCGTCGACCGGCCCCAGGTCCATGATCAGGTCCGTTCCTTCCGGTGCGAGCGCGTGTCGCGCCAAGAAGGCTCGAAGCCTCCCGGCCAGGTGTCCGCTCTCGAGCTCCTCTCGTGACAGCCTCAGCGCGATCCCGTGAGTTTGATTGCCGATGGCTGCAGCCACGTCCGCGGCCCGAGAAATCCCCGTGACCGGCGTGAACACGATCCCGGCCGAGGATGCTCTCCGAAAGACCTCGGCTGCGGCCGACGGGCCATCGGGTGCGATCTCACGCGCATCAAGGAAGCACCTGGAGTAAGGACGGACACTATCCGCGAGGGCATCGAATGCGTTGTTGAGGTGGGCATCGACCGTCGCAGCCTTGTCGGCCTTTCGTTGGACGATCTCCAGTAGCGGCGTAATGTGCCCCCGAAGGGCTGGCAGGACGGAGCGGAGCGCCTTCTTCTCGCCGCGCTTGACCTTCAGCACCGGGACGTAATGGTGGACTCCAAAGGTCATGGCGCCCCTCCGGCCCGAGCGTCCCAGAGGACAAGCGGATCGAGCTCGGCCGCGAGGCTCTGGTAGTACGAGATGAGCGCCTCGCGGGGACTCGGGTTCCCGATCGAGAAGCAGACCTGGACCATCTTGTCCGCTGCAGCGAGTGGAGCGATGCGGTCCCGAACTGCATCCGCCCCGAGATGGTCGCAAAGGGCGACAAGAACCGCCTCCAGCACCACAATGCGGCCGGCGAGCGCCCCGGCAAATCCCTCGACGTCCTTCAGGGCACGCAGAGCACGCTTGTCGCCCGACACGACGAGCAGGCTGCCTTCGGCCGCCGCGGCGAAGAGCTGGGCCTCGCCGACATCGATCCCCTCGATTGGGATCAGCTTGTCGAGCCAGGTGTCGCTGGGCTGGGGTATCACGGGCACGGCCTCCGCGACTGAGATCAAGACCTCGCAAACATCCCCCCCGAACTGCTTCCGGAGCTTGCCTCTCCGCAACATGTGAGGGAGCGCCGGCAGCCTGCCGCAATCGTCGATACGCGCAGCCACCAAACCGGCTGCGTCGCTGAGCAGCCCGGCCACCTGCAGCTTGCAGAAAGCGTCGACGTCAACGAGCAGCTTCATCGCGCTCCGGGTCGCCGTAGACGCAGCGGAGCAGAGCGCGGTCGCTCTCGGCCGCCGCATCGAGGTCGACGTAGCGGTCGAAGATCTGTCGGAGCTGTCTGCGCGCGCCTGACCCCCGATAGAGGGCCTTCACGGCCATCGTCGCCTTCGCGTAGTCGCCGGTGCGACGAGCCCACGCGAAGATCACAGCACTCGCGTCAGCACCCGTTGTGCGCTCGATCTCGGCGGCCATGCGCGCGAGCTCCTTGAAGCTGCCGCCGTCAACGCGGGGCACGGAGTCGCCGCCGACGACAACGCGGGTGGCGTACTGGTCAGCTCGGATCTCGATGTCCGCGTCGTCCGCGATCTCCTCCTCCTCGTCCACAACAGGCTGCCCCGGCGCACAGTCGCCCGCTGCGACGTGTCCCGCCTCGTGCGCGGCCGGAAACGCGACGCGTCCAGGCTCGTCATGCTTGTGGCCGAGCAGTATGACGGGGCGGCCCTCAACGATGCACGCGACGCCCTGAAAGCTGGGGGCCGGGAGCACATCGAGGGGGATCACCGGAATGCCGCGTCCCCAAAGGTCGGCCACGATGTCCTGCAGCGTTACCGCTGAACCGGCGCGCTGGATCGTCGCGCGCCAGGCCAGGCCATCGGCGGGAGGCACTACTGCGTCGGGCGGGGCGTCACGCAGGCTGCGAACGACGGCTGCGCCGATCCGCATGGCCGAGTGGATCGCCGGTCCAAGACGGTCGCGGTCCACATCCCGCACCCGTCGGAGTTGGGCTTGCGGGTAGTTGGGCGGGGTCAGGCTGGCGGTGGTGTCCCTGACGGTCGCGAGCGGCAGGCCGAGGAAGCGCGCCACCCGAAACTCGACGTCCTGGAGGAGATTAGGGTCCTCGGCGCACTGGTCGTTCCACCAGTCTGCCAAGATCGCCGGGCACACGAAGTCCTTCTTGAACCCGGCGCGGGATAAGCGCTGCATCAGGCTCGTGAAGGTGTGCTTCGTCAGCGTACGGCTCCTGTCGTTCGGCCCTCGGTTTCGTGCGCAACCGGCACGCAGGAAGGGGCCCACATGCCGGCGAGATACATTTTAGTTTTCCACCGGCATCGCCGACCCGCGCCGGATGAAACGGAGGACCTCGTAACCTGAGTTTCCTACTAGCACCCCTCGAAAGCCGGCGCCATGTCCTTCTCCGGTTCCGCGTGAGCACAGGCCGTGCTCGTGACCGGAGGCGCCAGCCGACGTCCCTGCGGGGACGTGCAGGCCCACCCGCGGCGGGCGACCTATCTCAACCGAGCTCCTCTCGCCTCAGACGCCAGTCGTGGCCGGCACAAGTCCAATCTCCTATAGCTCAACCGCGGCACTCCCATCGGGATAGTGTCAACACCCTTCAAGATGGTGTACGGAAAATCGATGGGGGACTCATACACGAGACAATCTATGAAGCATGAGGGAGATCATGGAGATATAGGTGAAGCCAACGCTTCCGACAGGGAAGCGCTCGTAACTCTTGGCGAGTCGGCGGCAGCGCCCCATCCAGGCGAAGGTGCGCTCCACGACCCAGCGCCTGGGCACCACTGTGAACCCCTGCGTGCCCACGGGCCGTTCCACCACGTGTAACTGCAAGCCAAGGGTGCGACGCGGCCACGGACCAATGTCGCCATTGTAGATACCATCGGCCAGCACCGCCTGCAGTCGCGGCAGTCGCCACCCCAGGAGCTCGGCGAAGACCTGCCGCGCCCCGTCGCGATCCTGAATGTCGGCGGCGTGCACCACCACCACGCTCAGCAGCCCCAGGACATCGACTAGCGCGTGCCGTTTTCGACCATCGACCTCCCACGTAAACACACCTCCCGCGTCTGAGCAAAACAATCCCCCCCGACGGTACGCATTATGTCGGGCCATCGTGGCAAATGTGCTACGCTATCATTCGGCTGATCCTGTCGTCGCCAGCTTCTCATGATACGCACTGTTGTACACGAACCGCTCTACCGGACAAGCGTTTTCATGCGGCGGGGCGTCTGCCCAGCAGTCATGGGTGATTTATTGGTCGGCGGCGTCTCGGGTGCTCATCCGCTAGTACTTTGACAGTACAAGGGCGCGAATTTCGCCGTGAGAAGCTCACGAAAGGTCCAGACGTGGTCCGTCAGTCCGGCCGCCATTGCAGGCGTTCGTTGCCGCCATCGCGTGCTAATCGCTCCCGTGCGGTGGCGCTCTTCCATGGGCAAGTGCGTGCGCAGGCTCTGGTGCGGGCGCGCCACGTTGTAGAAGGCTTGGAAGAAGGTCACCCGCCGCTGCATCTGTTCTCGATCCTTGCAGAAGCTGTAGGTCTTTCTCGCCAGGGGTGCGAGCGCTCTGCGCAGGGTCAGGTTCAGGCGCTCGATCAGCGCCGTACTGATCACCAGCCCGCGCGCGGCAACATGCTGGGCACCGGCAAGGATGCGCGTGCTGAGTGTCACGAGCCGGCCGTGCCGCTTCTCTTTGACGGTGAGCTTTCGGCAAGGGTGCGCACGGAACAGCGGCGTGGTAGACCAGAGCGACCACGACGATACAAGACCGCTATTTTCGCCCGGATCGCCCGCCTCATCTGCGAGATGGCGCAATGGCCGTCACGCCGGGGGCCGGGGTTGACGGGCAAGGCATCCGCCGCGCAGTGACTTGGGGCCGGCGGGCGATTCAGGGTTCGCGTCCCGCGCTGGGGCTCCGCCCCATGGCGTGTCGCTGGCGGGAGCCGTCAACGCGAAAGAGCTCACGCGGTCGGAGCAGCAGCGGCCATCTCGGCCAGCGTCTCGGGATAACGCCAGGGCATCCAGCGTTCGGGGCACGCGGCGACAGCGCCGGCGTGGCGCTGTGCCGCTACCAGGTAGTCGAAGGGGTTGATCCAGCGCGGCGGTATGGATGACACTGATCAGCACGTCGCCCACGTGCGCACCGTTGGTCGTCTGATAGAACAGCGAATTCCGCCGGTGCAAGATTGCCTTCTTCAAGGCCCGCTCCACCAAGTTGTTGTCCAAAGGCGCCCCCTTTTTCAGGCCTTCCATCAGCGGCTTGCTGTTCTCTCGGTGGTAGGTCAGACGCTGCGCGGGCGACATGCGGGCCGCTTTCGCTTCGTCATCGTACCGGTAGACCTCGCGCAGCACCTCGAGCACGTGACGCACCTCGTCGCGGAAGCTCGTGGCGACGTCGACGAAGTGGCGCCGCGCGTGCGCCATGCAGTTGGCAACGATGGTCTCGATGCCAGCGGGGGAGCTGTTGCACGAACCCGCGTCGTTCATCTGGATCGGCGGCGGCAGCTCCTCGTTACGCTGGGAGAGGACCTTGTCGAGGTTCTCGCCCGCATGTTGCCGGCCGGTAAAGAAGACGGCAAGCCGCCGGTCACCAACTGTCGAGACCACACCCGAGGTGAACACACCGGTTCGCTTCGTGCGCCCCGCGGCCAGCTCCTGGCGAATCTGCTCATTGAGCGCCAGCACCCGCGCCCTGGTATCATCGATGTACACCACCTCGCCGTCCGCCGCCTGGTTGATCAGCTCGATCCACACGGGTTCGAGGATCGCGGCGAGCTTCTCGACTTCCTCCCACTGGGTGGCCGCGGGCAGCGGCATCTGCAGCCGTTCCCCCAGCCGCTCCAAGCGGTTGAACGGCAATCCGGAGCCATACTTCAGAAACCCCATCATCGCCCGCGCGCGCGCATCGTATTTCTCCTCGCCAACCCCCTCCGGCGCCGGCGCGGTAAATACGGTGCCGCACAGGTTGCAGCGCAGCCGCTCCAGCTCGTAGACGGTTGCCAACAGCGGTGCCACTCCCGTAACCCTGACCAGCTTCGCCGGCTCTGGTAGTGGGTATACCTTCCCGCCATCGTCTAGCGGACAGGGGTCGCCAGGGGCGAGGGAGGGATGAGCCACCTCCACCTGCTCCGCACCTGCATAGGCGTCCGCGGCAATGCGGCCGTGTCCCTTGCGCTTCGGTTTCGGCGCGGAGGTTTTCGGATCGGCCTCCATCGCGGTCGTCTGGTCGCCGGTGGCCGCCGGTTGCGCTGCCTGCTCGTCAGCCGTGGGCTCCTCCGCGATGCGCTCCAGGACGTCCTGAGTCTTCTCGGAACCGGGGCCAAAAAGCAGGTTGCGCAGCTTGGCGATGGTGATCCCCTTCTGCTCCAGCTTCTGGGTCAGCACCGCCAGCGTCTCCACGGTGTCCGCAAGGAGCTCGTGGTCCTCAGCGCTGATGATCGGCTGAACCCGCTCCAACATCGCATGCAGCTCATCGAGGCTGATTTCCCGCCGGTGGGGTGACCTTTTTCCGCCCGACGCCTTTCGGCTGATCTTCTTTGGGCTCATGATCTCCTCGTCAGTAGGGCGCGAAAGCGCCGGTGCAGTGGCAGGCCCAGGACGTCCTTGAGCGAGCGGTTGGGCCGGCCCGTCTGGTCGTCCTTGCCCCGGCCGGTGGTACGCCCCAGCCACACCCAGCTCGCCGCGCGGTAGCAGGTGCCCCGGAAACGCGTCGGGTCGACAAACGTCTCGGCATACCATACCGGATGGCCGTAGGCTGCTTGCCACGCCGCCGGCAGCATTCGCGTCATGCGAGCGAGCAGGTGCGAGGCCAGATGCGGCACCTGGACCCAGGGAAGGATGAGGAAGCGGCTGTTGTATGCGACCAAGTGGAGGTTTTGCCGCCGCGTCTCGGCGGACCAGCCGAGGTAGCGGTCGCGCGGCGAAAGGTGTCGTGGCGCCGAGCTCCATACGAAACACGCCACCGGCCGCGCGCCAGCGGCTGCCAAAAACTTGAGATGCTCGCCCACCGGCCGCGTGTAGCCCAGGTAGTGATAATCGGCGATCAACGCGTGTAGGAGCGGCTCCTCGGCAGCGCGGCGGACCTGGCGAAAGCGGATCTCGCCGAGGTCCTGCAGGCGGCCCAAAAGCGGACCGGTGTCGATATCGAGAGGGGCAAGTCGTCGCTGGCGCAAGGGCGGGCGGGTTGCCGACCAGCGCGGGGCGGGGAGCTCGAGGTGCCCGGCACGCCAGAGCGAAAGCAGCAGGCCGCGGCACACGCCGTCCCTGAGCGCGCCGTTTTCCTGGATCCATCCCCACCTTCGGCAAAGGTCGCGGGAAAGGGCGCGCCGCGTCATTTCCGGATTGGCGGCGACCAGCCCGCGGATCAACGCGACATCAGCATCTGTAATCCGGCGGCCGCGATATTCGAAAATCGTTTCCATGCCGAGAGGTATAGCACGTGCAGACGTAGAACGTACGCGTCTACCCCCCGGCCTGAATCCCCCACCTGTCCGCCTGCGAGGTGCGCGGAAAGCGCCTCACGAAGACCATCCACCTCACCTCCCCGCGCGCGCGGGCGGAGGCGCAGCGGCGGGGTATGCCACCGCTGTGATCAACTCACCTCCCCGCGCGCGCGGGCGGAGGTGAGGTGGGGGGCACCGTCGCGTCGACGTCGCACCGGCGGTGGACTCAGGCCTCTCGCCGGGCGGCGGGCGCTTCCCGGCTCCTGGCCGACCGGCGCCGCTATCGCCACCACAGCTCCTCGTTCGGTCTCAGGCGGCCGGGTCGACCCGACGCCACCGCGGCGCGGTCTGGATCACCGATGGATCGCCGCCGCACAACAGCACACCGAGCTCGTGCGCGAGCAGCGGGACAGCGGTGCTACCGTTCGCCTTCGGCCACCACCGCAAGCGGCCCATCGACAGCCGCCGCGCACATAGCCAGAAGCCCCAGCCGTCGTAGACGAGAATCTTTACAGCATTGCGACGGCGATTGCGAAAGACAAAGACCGTGCCCGAGAACGGATCTGCGTGCAGAGCCGCCCGGCAAACCTGCGCAAGCGCATCGATACCACCGCGGAAATCCACGGGCTCGAGCGCCACCAGGATGCGCATCTGCAGAGTCAGTTGGATCATCGCCCCGCCCCCCAGAAGACCTCGCTCAGAGCGCCGAGCGCCGCCGCGCAATCGCGAGATAGACGAATGGTCATTGCCGCACCGTCCTGCCGAGCCATCTCGACGACACAGATGAAGGCATCTGGCGCGGCGAAACACACCTCGACAAACGGCGGGGACGTCGGCGTCGGCGCCGGCGACTCAGCCCCCGCCCTGAGGAGCGATCTGAGCCTCTTATCGTCCACGCGCAATGCGCGAGCGATCGGCATCGCTCCGTGATCGCGCGCCAGGCGCACCGCCCGCTCCCATAGCTCCCGCGGCATCGGTTCGGGAACCCTCCCACCGCCTACGGCGGCGGGCGCCGCCCTAGACCTCGCTGCGCTCGGTTCCTGCTTCGCCCTGGTGCGCCGCCAATCCTCGATTCGTGACGCCAATGCGGCAACGTCCGCGGCAACAACGGCTGCGCTCTGCGGCTCGACGACCGCATACCCTCCTTGCTGGAGATGCTCGGTTCCCCCCTCTTGGCGCGCCGCGGGCAGATGCGCTCGGACGGCGGAGGACTTCAGGTCCAGCCAAAGGCTGATCTGGGTGACGCCGTGGGCCCCAGCAAGCTTTCCCGCCTCGCGCCACAACGCCTCCGGCATGGACCGGCCGGGGACCCGGCTCCGGCGCCACGCCTCGATTTCTCCGCGCAGACTGACGACCTCCAACGGCAAAACCGAGTCACGCTTCTTGTCCATAGGTATCCTCCGAAGATTCAGCAACTTCGGGAAGAACACCATATCCGGGTGCCGCACCGCTTTTCATGCACGCTTGCCGAAAGCTCACCTTGAGCTTTCCACAAGACCTGATGCTCCCGGCGTTTCTCGTGGGGTAGCGCGCAAGCAACTCTGACGCGCCGCCGGCGCTCGAGGTGCCGCAGGGACAGACGCGGCGCGGGCATCGGCCATGGGAGCTCGTCGGCCACCGTTGACAGCTCGCCCGGAGCGCGCGTAAACTAAAGTGGGCACGTTCGGGATTCCCGTAGCACGGTGCGGCGAGAGGCGGCTGTCCTCGAACCGGTTGCCGATCGGGATGCGGGACGTCAGGCCGCGCTCCCGACGATGGGGAACGGATCTCTACCACCAACTTGGAGAGTTTCGCGATGCGTAAGGTGA
>JACPHN010000263.1 GCA_016188575.1 Candidatus Schekmanbacteria bacterium | reverse complement strand
TCACAGAGGCCTCCGCCAAACCCTTCTGGACGGAACGTATCTGGCACGAACCCCGGCCATGGTCAAAGGCTTGGCCGAGCAGCCGCTCAACACAGCGGAATTGATCATGACGCAGGTTATCGGTTTCACTCCGTCCCCCAAGCCGGACTTCACCGATTTTCGCCGGCGCAGAGCTACCGGACCGGCCCCATAAACAGGACACGACCCAATTTCACGCGCCGCCCTGGAGCGTCTCGCCTTCGCCGAGCACCCGGCGCGCGGCCGATGTGCGCTGCATCATGGCCGCGACGGCCGCAGTCGTTCCGCCACTCGCTCGAGAATGGAGGCCTGTCCCCGCGCGGCGGCCAGTCTCGTCAGCGCGGATTGCATCGTCGACAACACGTGGTGGTGACACTCCTCGACGTAGCGCCGATCGGCCGCCGCTTCTTCCCCGGCACGCGCGAACCGCATGGGCGGCAGAATCTCCATCCACACGTCCGTCGGCAGCGGGATGTACGCGGGGGGCGGCCCCACAGTCAAGCCCCACGGCAGGCTGAACGTCACCGGGAAGGTCTTCACCCGTAAGAGGCGATCGATGCCGAGCAGGCGGGCGGTCTTGCGGCCGTCGTTCAGCACGGCGAAGGTGGCGTGAGCGCCGGCGGCGACGAACGGGACGATCGGCAGTCCGTGGGTCAACGCCAGGCGCACGTAGCCGCGCCGCGAGCCGAAGACGATGCGGTTGCGCATGTGAAACGGGCGCAGCGAATCGATGTCGCCGCCGGGAAAAACGAGCAGCTTGCCGCCGACTTCGAGGACGCGCGCCGCGTTGTCGTGGCTGGCGCGCACCGCGCCGAGCGGCACGAAAAGCTGATGAAACCCGGGCAGCCGCAACGGAAACGAGTGCGCGAGCCCATAAGGAACGCCGTCGAGGCCGTGGGCGCGATAGACCTCTACGAAGAAGATGTAGCTTTCGGGAGTGAGCGCGCCGCCGCTGTGGTTGCCAACATACAGCACGGGACCGCCGGGAATGTGCTCGAGGCCGCTGACTCGCGGGCGAAACAGCCGCTGCAGATAGGGTTCGATCGCAGTGACGAAGCGCTCGAGCCTGGCCGGATCGCGGCTGGCGGGGGAATTGACGTCATACCATTTCACCACGAGTCTCCAAGGTCCCCCGCCTGCCTCCCGCCGCTTGCGGGGGGGGGTCCGAAACTGCCTCGGCGCCGCTCAGGATGCTACCCAGGCTGTCGCGCAGGTGGGCGAGGGGGAAAAGCCGCAGCGAGGCGCGCGCATCCGCAACCTCGTTGTCCGCCGGCGTCGTCGCCGTCGTCCCGGCTGCCGCCGCGGCCGTCGCCCCGGCCGGCACTGCCGCGGCGCAAAAACCCAGGTCCGCCGACTCGCGGAGGCGCGCGCCCAGGCGATCGACCCGGCGCAGCTCGCCGGTAAGACCGACCTCACCGATGGCGACCAGGTCCGGCGGCAACACTTCCTTCCGGGCGCTGCTCAGGATCGCCAGGCAGATCGCGAGGTCCGCTGCGGGTTCGTCGACGCGCATGCCGCCGACCACGTTCACAAAGACGTCCCGCTGGGAAAGCGGCAAGCCCAGCGCCTTTTCGAGCACGGCAAGCAGGAACGAGACGCGGCGCTGGTCGGCACCCTGGATCACGCGGCGCGGGCTCGGGGACGCGCGGTCCCCGACGAGCGCTTGCATCTCCAGCAGGATCGGGCGCACCCCCGTGAGGACGCAGGTTACCGCCGAACCCGGCATAAGGTGCGGGCGTTCGGTCAGGAACAAGGCCGAGGGATTGGCGACGCTCTGTAGGCCGCTACCCGTCATTTCGAAGATGCCGACCTCGCCGGTGGGACCGAAGCGGTTTTTCACACACCGCAGCACGCGATACGGGTAGTGGCGGTCGCCGCCGAACATCAAGACGACGTCCACGAGATGTTCCAATACCTTGGGGCCGGCAATGCCCCCCTCTTTGGTAATGTGGCCGAGCAGCACCACGGCGCAGCCGATCTCGCGGCCGAAGCGCGCCGCGGCGAGGGCGGCCTCGCGCACCTGGCTGACGGTTCCGGGTGCGCCGGCGAGGTCCGGGCAAAACGTCGCCTGCACGCTGTCGATCACCAGCAGCGCTGGGGCCGCCGCCGCAGCGCCTTCGAGAAGCGCGCCGATCTCGCTTTCGCCGAGGACCAGGAGGCGATCCGCGAGCGCCCCGAGGCGCTCGCCGCGCCCCCGAAGCGCCTGTGTCGACTCCTCGGCGGTCGCGTACAGGACCGTCCGCGTCGCCGCCACGCGCGCGAGGGATTGCAACAGCAACGTCGACTTGCCGATGCCCGGCTCTCCCGCGAGGAGATAGGACGCACCCGGTACGAAGCCGTCCGCCAGGACGCGGTCGAGCTCCGGAAGACCCGAGCCAAAGCGCGTTTCCGCGGCGTTTTGCACCGTCGCTATTGGCGTGGGCGTGGCCTCGACGCGCCCCGTGGCGCGGCGGATTCCCGCGCCGGCGCCCGCTGCGCCGCCGCCTACCCAGCTCCGGGTCGCGATCGGGCGGCCCGCCGAGCGGGCCACCTCTGCCGCAATCAGCTCCTCATTGAGGCTGCCCCATTCACCGCAGTCCGGGCAGCGCCCCATCCACCGCGGCGTCCGGTATCCGCATTCCGCGCAGGCGAATTCCGTTCCCTCTTTCCTGGCCACGATCAGCTTTTCTCGACGTCTTTGTCCTCGGACAGGCCGAGCAGGTTGCGGAGATTGCGCTTGACGTACGCCGCCGAGCTCGCGCCGGTCGCGGCCACGGATCGCAGCGTGTCGGTCGCCGCCTCACCTACGCGCTGCGCCAGTCCCGGCGGCTCGTTTTCGACGGTGTCCGTCATGAAGCGCTGGACATCGCCGGCGATGCGGCGGCGCTCCTCCTCGCTGAGCTCCAGGCCGTCGGCGAGATTGGCGAGCAAAAACCCCTGCAGGTAGTCGGATTCGATGCTCCGCGCCATGAGCACCGCGCGCTCGAAAATCTGGGCGCGGTCAGCGGCATCCTCCAGGCGCGCGGCGATGGATTTCGGGGTGGGACCGCGTCCCGCCACCGCCTCGGCCACGACCTTCTCCGCGTCGCGCACGCCGATGCTCCTCCCCAGTCGCTCCGCCCGGGTCTGGACTTCCTTGGGAATCTCTTTCTCGGAGGAGTGCAGGAACAAATACACGTCCAGCAGCGCCCTGCGCATCTGCTCCTCGTCGGTAAAGAGGTCACCGAGCAGCTTCTGGCTGATGTTGCGTCGCGAGTAATAGCGGATCGCGCTCCAGCCCACGTCCTCGGTCGACATGAAGTTCATGGCGCCGCCGAGCGGAATCCCGATCAACGGCAGCCACTTGAGGACGCCGCGCCTGGCCAGCCGTTGGCCAATGGCGATCGCCGCCTCGCGCACCACCGCAACGCCCGCGCCGCGCAGCGCCCCACTGGGCAGCGCCTTGAGCACGCCCTCGAGCTGGTTGACCGCGTCCGCGTCGCCGGACAGGATGCCGAAGACCGCAAGCGCCTCGACGATACGCGCCTGCTCGTACAAGGAGTGCCCGAAGAGGGCGGCAACCTTGAAAATGAGCAGCGATTGCTCGCGAATCAACGCCAGAGTGTCGACGGACGCGCCGACGAATCCCAGTGCCCAACCGACCCCGGGAACACTCCGCGGCACGCTCAGGATTCCGCCCCGCACCCCCGAGGTGAACGCCATCTCGCCGACGATGCGGCGGGCGACGCCAGGCGCCGGGGTGTCGGGGAAACGCTTGCGATAATCCTCGATTTCATCCAGGAGGCGGCCGCGATCGACCTCAGCGAATAACCGCTCCAGGGCTTTCAGTAACCACAGCGCGCCTTCCCCCGCGGGGTCCTTGCTCGGCATTTGTGAGCTCCTCCATCACGGCTCGTCGCCGCCGGCGCCCAGCGCGGGGAGGTAAAGCCGAAAGATGGTTCCTCGCGGTGACGTCGAAACCCGCGTGCATCCTCCCGCCTCCTCCACGGTCCGGTGCACCTGCCACAGGCCGATGCCGTTACCTTCAGCTTTTGTTGTAAAAAACGGGTCGAAGATCCGTTCGAGCACGTCGTCGGGGATGCCGGGGCCAGTGTCGCGAATCTCGACCACGACCAGCTCGCCGCTCGGCAGCGACGGCTCCGGGCGCGGTGCGCGCGCAGGAATGACCTCCGCCGCGAGCTGCACGGCGAGGTGCGGAAAGCGGCAACCTGCCGGCGGCGTGACGTCCAGGTCCGAGGGCGTGTCCTCCTCAGAGCGCCGCGCCAGCGGCTCGAGCGCGTCCAGCGCGTTGACCACGAGGTTGCTCACCGCCTCGCGCAGCAGCTCGTCGGCCACCGGCACGTCGGGCAGCGCCGGCGCCGAGGTTACCGCGAGGCTGACGTTGAGATCCTCGGCGCGCTGTGTCCAGCGGTGCACCACTTCCGCGAGCACGCGCGCACAATCGGCGACCCGCGGGCCTCCCTTGCCAGTGCCGCTGCTCGACTCCCCGGACAGCGTCGTGTGGATATAGCGATCCGCGTCGTCCACTTCGAGCAGGATCTCTTCCACGTATTCGCGGCTGGCGGTCTCCTCGCCGACGCCGTCCAGCAAGCCGTGACAGAATGAGCGCACGGCGGACAGGTATCCCGTCATCCGCCCGCTGACCTTCGTCGCCAGCTCGCCCATCGCCTCCAACCGGGTGCCGATGCGCACTTGTGCCTCGAGCCGGCGGAGATCGGTCACGTCGCGCAAGAGCCCGAGCACGCTGGCCCGCTCGCCGTACGCGTCCTGCATCGTGCGGCACTGCACTTCCACGGTGCGGTCCTCACCCGAGAACCGCGTCAGAGTTATCTCGTCTCGCACCTCGTCGCCGCCCTCGAGCGCGCGGCGAAACGCCCGACCCAGGGGCGCCTGCACCAGCATCGACAGCTCGTCGATGTCCTGTCCGACGACCTCGTTTTCGCGCAGCCCCGTGATCCGCTCCGCGGCGCGGTTGAACGCCACGACTCGCTCACCGAGATCGATCGCGACCACGCCTTCGTCGATCCCTTCCATGATCGCCTTGTTCTTCTCGAACAGCAACGCGTTCTCGATGGCGGTCGCCGCCTGGGTGCCGAGGGTGGTCAAGAAGGCCAGATCCTGGTCGGAAAAAACGCGGCCCTGCCGGCGATTGTCCACGTACAGGCAGCCCACGGTGCGACTGCGCGTGGTCAGCGGCGCACACAGAACGGACTCGATCTCGAGGAGAACGACGCTGACGTTGGCGCTGAAGCGGTCGTCAGTCTGCAGATTGTTCGACAGCACCGGCGCGCCGCCCTCGAGGGTCGTCTCCAGGACTGAGCGCGAAAAGTCGAGGCTGAGCTCGGTGCCCTCAACGTCGAAGTTTCGCGCGGCCTTCACTTCGAGCTCGCCCGTGCTCTCGTCCACCAGTGCCAGCAGGCCGCGTTCGGCGCGCAACGTCTCCACGGCGATGTCGACGATTTTCGAAAGCAGGGGACGCAGGTCGAGCAGGGAGCCGAGCACCTGGCTGATGCGGTAGAGGATCGTCAGCTCGTGGCGCCCCTCCTTCGGGTCCGGGAGCGCCGAGAACGTCTCCTCTTGCAGCTTGCGCGCCGCGGCCATGGCGTCCTCGCGGTGGCGCGCGGCGCCGAGGCGAAAGTAGATCTGCTCGGCGCGGTGGAAGTGGTCACCCGCCTGCTCGAGCCGCCCGCGCGCGCGGCACAGCCAGCCGAGCTCGAACTGCGCGTGCGCCTGATGGAGCTCCGCGTCGAGATCCTTGAATTCGCCGAGCGCCAGGAAGCTCGCGTCTTCCGACTCCTCCAGCTCGCCCATCCGCCGCAGGGTCGAGCCGAGCAGGAGCTTCAGCTCCGCCCGAGCCAGCGGATATGCCTCCTCGCGCAGCCTGCCGAGCGCCGCGCGACAGAGCTGCACGGCGTGGTCGAGGTTGCCGATGCGCGCATAGAGGTCCACGAGCGCCGGATCCAGCACCGCTGCCAGCCGGTGCCCGCTCGCCGTATTGACGTGCTCCTGCGCTTGCAACAGGTATTCCCGCGCCTTCACGAGGCTGCCGAACTGCGTGCACCAGCGGCCTTGGGCCGCCGCGCACTGCGCCATGCCGAGCGGATTGCCGACCCGCTCCAGCACCGACCGCACGGTTTTCAATCGCTGCTCCGCCTCTTCCAGCTTTCCGAGATCCGCTTCCAGCTCGGCCAGTGAAAGTTGCGCCAGCGCGGCCTGAAAGCCGTCGCCCATGCGCTGCCTCAGGGCGATGGCGCTACTCAGCGCTTCCCGCGCCAGGTCCCAGCGGGCGCTAAAGCGGTGGTAGAGGACCCCAAGCTGGGCCAGAGCCTCGGCCTCGCCGCGCTGTTGGCCGACGCGCCGAAAGACCGCGATCGCCTCTTCCAGGCGCTGGACGGCATCCCCCTTGAGCCCCTGCTGAATGTCGGCGTCCGCGAGGTGGACCAGGGTGAACGCGACGCCCACCTCGTCGCTCGCCTTGCTGCGCAACCGCAGGCTCTTCGAGAAGTGCTCGCGCGCCTCGGCGATCTCGCCGTGATCCAGCGCCAGTCGCCCCAGCGAGTCGTGCGCCTTGGCCACTTCCTCGGCGCTTTCGGATCGCTCCACGATTTTCAGCGCCCGGGCCACGTTCTCGCGCGCCTGCACGACGTTGCCCCACCGAGAATGGCAGGCGCCGAGGTCCAGGTAGGTGCGCGCCAGTTGTACCGTCTCCCCCTGGTTGCCGATCAGGATGATGGCTTGGCGAAAATGCTCGAGCGCGGAATCCAGCTCGCCGTGAGCGCCCTGGATGTTCCCCAGGCGGCGGTGCAAGTCGGCGAGATAGGAGCGCGACAGCGGCAGCCGCTGGGCGATTTCGAGCAGTTGCGTGAAGACGCGAAAGGCGTTGTGATACCGGCCCACCGTCACGTAGACGTCGCCGAGCAGCTCCGAGACCTCGATGTAGCGGGTCAGGGGATCGCCGGCAAGCTCGCCTTCCCACAGGAGGCGGCGGGTGCGCTCGTAATGATCGATGGCCTTGGAGTGCGCGAAGATCGTGCGCGACCGGTCACCCGCGCGGCGCGAGTAGAGAATGGCGTGCTGCCGGTCCCCGCCGCGGGTGCAGTGGTGGGCGAGCTCGTCGATTACCGGGTCGAGGTTGGCGCCGTGCAAGCGCGACAGCAGCTCCGCGTAGCGGAGATGAAGCGACGACCGGTCCTTGGCCGAGAGTCCGTCGTAGACGATCTGGGCGAGCCGGTCCTGGGTGAAACCGAGTGTCCGCTTCCCGTCCCGGTCGGCGACCTCGTGGATGAGGTCCATGAGCGTGAGATCCGTGATGCGGTCCAGTAGCTCGTCCTCGGGCAAGTCGGAGAGCTCGCGCAGCAGCGAGTGGGGCAGGTCGCGGCCCACGACGGATAGTGCGGACAGGATCCGCTTTTCTTCGGCGGTGCAGCGCTCGATGCGCGCCGTGAGGATCTCGAAGATGGACGAGGGGAGCTGCTGCAGGCCGGTGGCGTCGGTGGCGAGCCGCCAGCGCTCTCCGGTCCGTTCGAGCAAGTTGCACTCGACAAGGTGCTTGAGCAGCTCCTCGACGAAATAGGGGCTGCCCTTGGTTTCCTCCATGAGCAGCTCCACGAGCCGACCGGGGATATTGGACGTCCCGAGCAGCGCCGCAGCCTGAGCTTCCACAGCGGCCTGGCTCAGCCGCTCCAGGGTCAGAAAACGCACCTGCGGCTGCCCGCCGCCGTCGGCGTAGAGCGGGAGAAGCGGGTGCGCCTCGCCCCGCGATCGGCTCTGCGTGACTTCGCGGTCGAGGAGTAAGCCCACCACCATGATCTTGGCGCTCGTCATTTTGCGCGTCAGATGCACCAGGAAATCCAGCGTTTCCCGATCGGCGATGTGCAAGTCATCGAGAATGAGCAGTAGCGGCCAGCTTCGGGACACCGACAGGAAAGACTCTGCGAGTGCGTCGAGGAGATCGATTCTGCCGCCACCGCCACTACCGCCGCCGCCGCGGTGGAGCTGTGCGACAATTCCGCGCATCAGCTCCGGATCGACGTCACCGCCGTTGGCGATCAGAAACTCCGGGTTACGCCGCTCGAGATGGTCGAAGAGCTGGGTGAGCGCTTCCGAAATGGGTACGTAAGGCCCGGCGCCCGCGAAGCATCGCGCCATCAGCGGCAGCAGGCCTTCGAGCTGGGCGTAGAGGCGAAACTCCTCCATCAGGCGCGTCTTGCCGATGCCTTCCTCGCCGGAGATGAGCACGAGGTGCCCTTGCGACCGTTTCACCAGGGCCAGCGTCTTGCCGAGGACGCCGAGCTCGTTTTCGCGGCCGATCAGCTCGCCCGTGAAGAGCCGGAAGCGCCGCGGGCGCGGGGCGGCATCGCGGAAGTCGGCGCGGTTTTCCGCGAGGAAGGACAGGACCTCCTGTGCCGACCGAAAGCGGCGGTTTGGGCGCTTCTGCAGCAGCTTCAGGATGACTTCCTCGATCGCGGACGGCAGGCCCGCCAGCGGTGCCGAGGGCGGCGCCGAGGCGCGAAAATGCTGGCGGACGAGCTCCAGGGCGGTCTTTCCCGTGAACGGATAGTCGCCGGTGGCCATCCGGTAGAGCAGCACACCGGCGGCATAGAGGTCGGCGCGGCCATCCGAGGCGCGGCCGATGGCGAGCTCGGGCGCCAGATAGTGGAACTCCTCGCGCACAGCGCCCGATAACGTGGCGGTCGTCGTCTCCCCCAGTCCCGCGTCGGCAATCAGCACGGCGTGGCTCGGGTGGCGACCCGGCGACGCCCCCGGCGCAGCGTCGCGGGACTCGACCAGGAGGAAGTTGCCCTGATGGAGGCGACCATGCACCAACCCGCGGGAGTGCAGGTAGTCCAGCGTCTCGAACAGCCCCCAGAGAAGCTCGATCTGGTCGCCATCGGTCATCTTGCGCAGCAGACCCTCGGCGCGCAGGGCGTGGACGTAGGGGAGCACCATAAACGGCGGCTCCGGCGGAACCGCTTCGAATTCTCGGGGGGTGAGCAAGTTGGGATGGATGAGCCGCCGCGCGGTGCGGTACTGGCGCTTGAACTGCAAAGTGTGCTCGGCGATCTCCGGATGGCGCAATACCTTGACAACGACCAGAAATGCCGCGGAACCGCCGGCTCCCAGCGGCGCGTGCACGGCTCCGGCCTCGCGCGCCAGATAGGTTTCCACCGACGAGCTGCCGCCGAGCAGCCTGAGCAGGTGAAAACGGCCCGCCAGCAGTCGCCCCGCCGGCACGATCGGCGTCGCTACGCGATCGGCGCCTTCTGTCGGTATCCGGGTTGCCATGTCCTTCTCGCCTCAGTGTCTGTTCGCGTCCTTTTCCGCGCGGGCTGCCAAGAGAGTAGCACGGCTGCTCGCGCCCCGTCGATGGAGGCGGCGGCGGCGCGGTAACGCCGGCGAGCGCAGAGCAATGAAAGCAGCGCCCCGAGCTCCGCCGCGCCGGTTGCAGAAACGGGCACAGCGGGCGGCAGCTCGTCCGACACCGCAAGCGGCGCGCATCCCTGAACCAGCACCAGCTCGAGCGTCCCGCACACGGTGCCGGTGCCCGCCGCGGGCGAGACGTGGCGGCCGAGCACGGTCGCCGCGGACCCGATCATCGCCGCCGTCTCGCAACCCTCCTGGTCAAGCCGGCCGCTGGAGCAGATCGCGGCGGTAAGGTCGGCCGCGGCAAGTCCCCCCAGGGCGCTCTGAAAATACACTTCGCGCGGGCACGGGCTGGTGGCGCACAGATCCGGATCGTATCCGCTTCCGCCCCGACTCACCCGCGCTGTGACGATGCTCGTGCCGCCCATGGCGATTTCGGTCGGAGCGAGCGACAGCGTGACGGCGAAGGCGCTGGCGGCCGAGGCAGGCGCGGTCGACCCCCAGGAGCACAGGAACATCGTGGCGAGCGCGACACCGTACACCACGCGCCAGATGCGCCGTGCGCACCGACCGCCTGGCGCCCTGCCGCGGAGCTCGCGGCGGCTACAGGCGCACAACTCGCACCCGTCTGCCGGCGTGCGCGACCTCCGCGGTCGTGGCGCGGTCCGGAAGCGGCAGGGCCGCGGGCCGCCGATCGAAAATCAGCAGCGCCCCGCGGTCGAGGCCCAGCCGCTCGAGGTAGCGG
>JACPHN010000256.1 GCA_016188575.1 Candidatus Schekmanbacteria bacterium | reverse complement strand
CGGTGGCCTGAATGCCCCCAGCAGGAGATCGCTGCGATGTTCGAGAGCACCGAGCACGGCGGCGACGCCTCGCTCCGTGTCACTCCCGGCCACCTGTCCGGTTTCGCAGCTCGCCAGGAGTGCGGCGTAGCGTCCCTCAGCAGTGAGCGTCTCGGCCAGGGTACCAAGGCACGTCGTCTTTCCCACCTGTCGCGGAGCGTGCACGACGAAGCACTGCGCCCGGTCGATGAGCTCGCGCACCTCCGGGATGCGTCGTTCCGGAGGCAGCATGTAGTGCATGTCCGGCCGGCAAGGACCTGCGGTGTTGATGAAGAACGTATTCATTTCCATCCGTCTCCGGGACGATGGGAAAGCGATGCGCGTCGTCGTTCAGGTTTTTTGTCTGTGGGGCTATAGCCATGCCACCGAGGGCAGTGGAGAGCCCCGCACCGCGTGGGCGCGATGAATTGCGCCCCTGCTCACCCACGCCTGCGGCGGGAAGAAGTGCAAGGGGCGAAACCGGACATGCGGCCGACGCCCGCTCTTCGCCAGACGCCAAACATGTGACTGCACGCATGTGCACCTCGGCTCCGCTCGCCAACACCCCGCAAAAAGCCCAAGCGCCTGCGCTCGACCGCGCCGAACCGAGATGGCGTGCCCGTTGCAATCCTGTCGACTGCCGCCAGGGCTGGACACGACACCGGAGACCCCGCAATGAACCGCTTTCCCGCCTTTTCCCAACCATCATCAACAACGCTGCGCCATCGCCCGGCGCGGGCCTGCGCGATGCTCGCCATCTCCCTCTCCCTCCTGGCGCTGGCCGCCGCAGCCGCTGCCGGCACGGTCGCGCTCGACACCGAGCCCTATTCGCTCATCGATGTCGAGCAAGCGCACCAGAAATCCTACCCAATTGCCCTCGGCAGCGCCGCCGATCGCTATTTCGTCGCTTTTACCGAAACCGTCAGGCCGGCACGGCAGACCACGTCGACGCCGCGACTCCGCCTTGCCCGCGTCGAAGCTGACACGACCACGTTTGCCGTCTGGCCCGGCGCGGCCGCGGATCCTGGCTCCTTCCCCGCTTCGACGGCGCTGGCGCAAGGCGCGGACGGCACCCTGTACTGGTTCGCCCGGGTCAACGATCAGAACCGCGTCAGCCGCAGCTCGGATGGGGGTGAAACCTTCGAGCTGTCTCCCGCGGTGCTGCCGTTCCCGGTAGACGTGGCCACGGCCGGGGCCGGCGGCGAGGTGACGGCACTCTACTTCGACTACTGCGCCACAAGGGACGATTCCTACAGCAGTCAAGCCCTGTGCGTCGCAACCAGCTACGACCACGGCGCCACCTTTCAGACGGGCGGCACGCTGGCCGTGGCATGCTGCGAGGGTGCCATCTCCGCACAAGGCCAGCAGGTGGTGGCGCTTTATCGCGCAGGCGACGGCACCGAATACGGGAAGCTCGTCATCGCAAGAAGCGACGATGGCGGCAAGGCCTTCTCGGCACCGCAAACCGTTGCCTCGGGGCTGACTGCCTATCCGCTCGGCCTCGCGGTTGCTGAGGGCGCCGCCGGCAGCGGGGAAATCCACGTGGTCTGGACTACCAACCCCGAGTCCGCGGCGCGCTACACCCGCAGCCTGGACGGCGGTGCATCCTTTGAGCCCGCCCGGATCCTGCCTCCGCAGCTCGACAACGCGTATTGGCAATCACCGCGCCTGCAAGTGGCGGGCGACGGGGCCCTCTACTTTTGGGAGGAGACCTGGCTGGACGGCGAGTACTACGGTGCCCTACACCGCAGCACCGACCGCGGTGACAGCTTCGAGGTCGTCCCGAGCACCCAGCTCACAAATGGAGTCGTGAACCAATGTGAGGCGCTGCAGCCGATCGCGCAAGGCCTGGCGCTGGTCTGCGATTTGAAGGAACGGTCGCTGCTCGAGGTCGCGACGCTGAAGGACCAGGGCGCTCAGGTGCAGCCGCTGCGCTTTCTGGATGCCACCGCGCGGAACGACGCGGTATTCGGCCGACCACAGCTCGCCGCCGGCGGGTCCGACGTGGGTGTCGTGTGGGAGGACTTTCGGGACGGCAACCCGGACATCTACCTTGCCCGCAGCACGGATGGCGGCCGCTCTTTTGGGCCGAACATCCGAGTCAACACGCAGTCGAGCATGCCGTCCGCCCAGCGGCATCCGGCCGTGGCGCTGGACGAAGCCGACGACGCGTGGGTAGTCTGGGAAGACTATCGCGCCGGCGCTAACAACCCGGACATCTATCTGGCGCGTTGTCCGGCGGACGAGGACGCCTGTGAGGGAGAAATTCGCGTTGACGATACCGCTGCCGCAGTCTTCTGGCAAGCAGAACCGGAGGTCGCCATAGATGGCCGCGGCAACGTCTTCGTTGTCTGGCACGATTACCGAAACGGCAACCCTGACATCTTCCTGGCCCGCAGCTCCGACGGCGCCGCCTCGTTCGCGGCCAACCGTCGGGTAGACGCCAATACCGGCGACCGGACCGAGCAGAAGTTGCCGGACATTGCGATCGGCGTGGACGGCACCCTACACGTCGCCTGGTTGCATCGCATTACCGGCGACCTCGCCCATTCGGACGTCGTCTACACCAGGAGCCGGGATAACGGCGACACCTTCAGCGCCCCCCGGAAGATCTCCCAGGCGCAGGAGAACTGGACCTCGACGGTCGAGCTGCGCTGCGGCCCGCAGGCGCTGGCAGCGAAGAATGGCGCGATCTACCTGTCCTGGGCACAGCTCGCGGGACACTCGATCACGCGCAGCCTGAACGGGGGTGAGACGTTCGAGGGGGAGGGAGCGTTCGCCAACGGTGCCAATGGATGGGGAATTGCGAGCGCGGTGTTGGAGCCGGGGTATGAGGTGCACGCGCTGGATGGGTCGAGCTGGCCGGGAGGCACCTGGGTATACCTGCGTGATGGCGCGTACGGCACCGATCTTTCCTTGCAGCAGATGTACGACCCGGCCATCGACCCGGCGCTGGTGGCCACGGCAGGCGGCGATGTGGTGGTGGCGGCATCCTGCTCTTACGCGTATTCCTGCCTGTGGCACGGACAGGCAAACACCGTTCCCGCCTCGTCACCGCTGGCCGTGCTGTCCGGGCCATTGGCCATCGGTACCGCGGCGCAGCCTGGCGGGCGTGGCCTGGATCTGCACTGATGAGCTACCGCCACCGAGTCACGCAGCAGCGTGCTCGGTGGCGGTTTCGTGGTTCACCGGGGGCGCGGCCCGCTCCGCACCTGGGCCGGTTCGGGAACGAAGAATGCACCACCGCCAGCGCCTTTCACCCCGTGCAAGAGTGGAGCATGGATTGTGAGCCGTAAGCGCGGAATCGCGCCCACGGACTCCGGCTCGAAGGCCGGCGCCATTCTAGACTGGACCGCGCCGCGCGTAGCGCCGATGCCGCAGCTTGGCGTCGCTGAAATGGACGGCCACGGCCTGGCCGCTGTTGACCAATAACGCACTGCGCTAGCGGCGATCGCGGAATTCGTACGCCCCGAGATCGCAATGGCCGTCACGCGGGATGCCGCGAGCGTCGACCGTGACCGGTTCTCCGGTCCAATCGAGGCAGCTCGCCGTGCCGCGCGCGGGGCTCGAAGATCCGAGCGCGTGCGTCTCGACACGCCCGCCATTGCTCGCCAGTGCGGCGAGCTGAGGATCTACATCGAGCTGATCGATTACTGAGCCTGATGCGAGTGAGCTGTCGAGGTAGCAGTTGTCATCCTGCGATAGCAGGTTGTTTCCGAGGGTGTAGGTCTTCTCATAGCAGTCGTCACCCTTGGGAGCCGCGGCGCCGAGCGCATCGTTTCCCGACAGCAGGGTGTTGAGGAGCACGACCTGCTCGCTGCGCTCGGTGCCTGATCCCGATGGGAAGTGGGAGATACCACCTCCGTAGGCCCCACCGGCGCCATCAGCCAGGTTGGCGGCAATGGTGCTGTGGGTGACATGCGCGACGATTTCTCCTTTCACGAAAAGCCCACCGCCGTAGGCCTTGCCGTCGGCCTTGGCGCTATTGCCGCTCAAGGTGGTGTTGAGGAGACTGGCGGTGTTGCCAAACACGTACAACCCACCCCCGTAGGCGTGACCCGACGCGGCGGCTCCCTGATGTACGGCCTCATTGGCCGAGAAGGTCGATCCGGTGACGAAGACCTCCTTCGTGAGGTAGTGTTGCAGACCTTGACGCTGCACCATACCCCTCACGCCAGTTTCGTGCCAGCAGGCGAGATCGCCTGTTGCAGGTGGGCGATGCCGCGCGCAGGAACGCCCAGGCGGCACGTCCGATCGACCCTGTGGGGCATGGCGGCCGCCGGCCTCGAAGCTGCGGCCGAAATCGGTGCTGCGCGGCGCGTACGCGTCCCAGCTTCCGCCGCGGGTGAACACCTACGCTTGCAGCGGCGCCGGCGGTGGATTCAAGCAGTCTGAGGTCACCGGCTCCACTGCTCGACGAGCTCGACCCGGCGGTTTCGCGCGCGCCCGTCTTCGGTCCGGTTGGAGGCGACTGGCGCCAGGGGGCCGACGCCATCCGAGCTCATGCGCGAGGAGGCGACTCCGTGCCTGGCTGCAAGCGCCGCCACCACTGCGGCTGCGCGACGCCGCGACAGGTCGAGGTTGTGGTCGACGGCGCCGGTCGAGTCGGTGTGTCCGACGACGTAGACGCTCAGCTCAGCTCGCTCTTTCAGCAGCTTGGCAATCTCCGCGAGGGCCGGTTCGGACTCGGGTTTGAGCTCGGCCTTGTCGAAATCGAACAGGATTTCGTAGATCGCCGCGTGCCCTGCCCGCTCGATATCTTCCCCGAGGGCTTCGGCGCTGATTCGCACCTTGTCGCCCTCCATCGTCTTGCGCTCGACGATCACGATGAGCGTCTGGTAGCCGATGATCTTCAAGGCAACGTAGACGTCGCCTTCCGGCCTGCGCAGCCTGGCGGCGAGGTAGTGACCACTGATGTCGCCGCAGCTCGTGGGCCCCTTGCCATAGCCGGCGCACGCGTAGAGCGACTCGAAGCCCGCCTTGAGCAGCGCCGCCTCGTAGTTGCGGTAGACCTCTAGCGCCGAGCGCTCTCGCGGCGTGCGGTACTCGAGTCGCGTCAGACGCCCCTCGATCGACTCGACAGGGATCGTATCCTTCTTCCCGAGGGGGCCGACCCTGAGCTCGTACGAGTCGAACTCCATGGTCTTCTTCGAGAAGAGCTTCGATTCCTCGTAGGGAACGATGAGCGGGTGATCCTGGGCACGAGCCGTGCCCAGGAGTGGGCAGACCGCAACGAAGGAGCCAAAAACCAGCACGACGACGAGCTTCGAGCACATCTGCATACCTCCCCACGCTCGATCGCTGCGAGCGGCGGCACGAGGGACAGGCCACGCGGCGTGCCTGCATGGCACCGACCGTCCCCGTGGAGCGCGCCGCGCGAGACGTGCAGCGCTCCGCCGGGTTGGCCTGGCAACACTCCTTCTAGCCGGAATGCCGGATCACCTCAAGATGCGATCCTGCCACCTGGATCCGTATGGCAACGGCCAATCCCGGAATCCGTTGGTGCTCCGTCCCGCGCGGTACGGCCAATCCCGGAATCCGTTGGTGCTCCGTCCCGCGCGGTACGGGCAATCCCGGAATCCGGTGGTGCTCCATCCCGCGCGGTACGGACAATCCCGGAATACGTTAGTGCTCCATCCCGCGCGGTACGGCCAATCCCGGAATACGTTGGTGCTCCATCCCGCGCGGTACGGCCAATCCCGGAGTTCGTTGGTGCTCCATCCCGCGCGCCGCGGTGCACGTCAGTCCTGGCGAAAGCCATATCCGACGCCATGGTGGAGACATGGTCCAGCCACGATGGATTCAACACGGCACGAGAGGCCCCTCGAATGGCTACCCGACGCGGAAACAGGGTCGCGTTGACGGGATTCGGCACGGGCGCTTTGTGGTAGGGGCTCGGTCGTTCACGGCCGAGAGGATGTCAACGCCAGCGGTTGGGCAGTCGCGTCGCGCGCAACGGGCCTTCGGCACTCAGCATGGTGGCCAGATTTCGATCGGCCAGGACTTGCTGAAGCGGCTGTTCCTGCCCGTCGATCCACACCGTCGGACCGATGAGACGGACGCCGTGGCTGTAGTCGAGGTATTGCTCGTGGTGCACCAGAGATAGCCCCTGTATCGGCCGCCCGGACGGCTGATGCCAGCCGTAGATGGCGACCCGGCCAGGCTGGCTTGCCAGACGATTGGTCAACACGAGGTCTTTCTTGTGACCGGCGATGATCCCGCTGCCATCTTGCCCTGCGAGCTGGCCGCGGATCACGGCCGCGTGCTCGGCGATAGAGTAATGCGGTGTCCGAAACCGCGGCTGGAGGCGAACGTCGGCGTGCTCGTAGATGCGGTCGACCATGCGCGACGTGGGCAGCGAAGCTCCGGTTTCATCGGCGAGCTGCTGAGCGGTCATCGGCGTGAGGGGAACCCAGACGTGGTCATCGTCGCTGCCGATGGCGACGTAGTCGGGCAGCACCTGGAAGCGAGCTTCGTGCCGCGCGCCATCGGCTGCCGTCGCCGCGAACGTGACGTCGCGAAAGGTGCGCAGCGAGCTTGGGACGTTGCCGCTGCGGATTTGCTCCAGGATGGCATCCTCGCGCGCGCGCAGCGATCTGCCGGCGATGCTCCTGAGGAATTCCGTGCCGGTGGGTGCATCGGCGGCGCGCGGCGGCAGGTTCAGCGTCGTTGGTGGGACGGTAGGTCGGGGCGGCGCGGGCTCCTCAGCGACGGTGGCGCCCGGCAGGTTCCCCTCTGGCGCGGACGTCACCGGGGTTTCGGCCGGGGCGGCCGGAGCGGCTGGCGGGTAAGGGTCGGGTGTTGGCGCGGCGGTGGAGCCGGGAGAAAACAGCTCGCGAACACGACTGAAGATGTCTTCGATGCTCTCGCGCAATGCAGCGCCGCCGGGCGCAAGCTGATGCACCAGCCCTGCACCGGCGCCCGAGGCGATTTCCACGGCAGGTTCCGCGCTGTTCGCTTCAACGGACCCGCGGGCAAGGGGCTCGCCGACAGGCTCCGTCTCCGCCGTGGGTTGAGGTCGGGTCAGCCCGTACGGGTCCGGCGCGGCGTAGTCGTCGATCCCCGCAGGGAGGGTCGCCTCCCCTGCCGCTGTTTGTAACGGCGAATCGGCGGGGTCTGGCGCGAGCTCGACCGGCACTGGGGACAGGGTAGGCCGCGAACCGTCGACGCGCATCTCACTCATGCGATTGTCTCCTCTGGATTGCGAGCGCGCTTTCGCTCCTCCTGGGGGCGATCCGGCGCTGCCTTGCCCGCCAGAGTATACCGGTGCGACGATGACCGCACGCCCCAGCCCGGGATACGTGCAGCGGCTACCTCACCACGGTCAGCTCAAGGGATACGAATGCCAGCCCGCCGCAGGCGTCGCCCACGGCCGGGCAGCTTGCACCGGGGACCGCGCAGTCGCTCGGCACCAGGGACAGGGTGTTCAGTCGCCACGACGCGAAACCGGCGAGCGCCAAAGGCAGCGCGGTGTCCGCTCCGCCGTGGGGACCGAGGGGCGCAATACCGCGAGGCCGGCCATTGACCACGATTTGTAGGCGGCAAGCCTGACCCGCGCGGAGGCGCAAGACGCCATGCAGTCCCAAATCCACCGCAGACTCGATGTCGGCGCGACAGGGCCCCCCTCCGTTCCGCTCCCCGCAGGCGCGGGGAAGTGAGGTAGAGGGTTTTCGTGGTGAGCCTTCGGCGCCGGGCGGCAGCGGCCCCAGGAACACGCGGATGTCAGCCGTCGCGCCGCGCGCCAACGGGTAGACTCCGCCCGCAAACGCGACGCGCCGCCACCGCGGCAGCACCCCGGCGCTGGCCCCCGCGTCGATTCTCAGCGGCACTCGCGGCCAGCCCCATTCGACCGTAGTCTCGCCGGCGCTGTACATGCCGGCGTGGATCGTCGATGTGGCGCCATTCGCCTCCGAAACGACCAGCGGCGTGCGCGTTGTCCTGCCGCCGGCGGGTGGCGCGAACCGCTCTCCGAGCATGAAGGCCCACTCAGGGTTGATCGCGACGTCCACGCCGCGGGCGTCAAGGTTGTTTACGATACCTGCCCCCGCCGCCCACTGCCCGCCCTCCGCCGCGTCGAGCTCCCACCAGACCAGCGATCCTCCAGGCCACGTCCGAGGCAGTGCGCGCGAGATCGCGTGGAGATTTCGGTTTACGGGCACCTTGACCTCATAGTCCGCGCCCGCCGCGGCGGACAGCGGAATCATTCCCGCCGCGGCAAGTCGATTCCACCAGGGCCAGCGGCGCAACACCAACGGGACCCGAGTAATAACGCCGTAGCGCGCGAAGTGAAACCACATCAGTGCGGCAAGCGCTTGCATGAACCAGAACAGGTAGCGGTGCACCTCGCCCGGGACGCTCGCCGCGCTCATCAGGCCGGCGGCGATGGCCACGGTGAGAATGAGAGAGTCGGTCCGGTATCGCCGCCCCGGCCAGTTGCGGTGCAGAGCCGGTAGCAGCGCGAGAATGCTGATGAGCAACACGCTCCAGGGGCCGAGCCAGCCGACCGCCGCGCGGGGAAGATAGGCGCGGCTCGCCACGGCGATCGCTTCCTCCCAGGCCGCCCGGGGAGCGGCGGTGGTGGGTGCGACCGCGACCGCGAGGAGTCGGCAGAGGTTGCCGCACGGCCGCGACAGTTCCTCTGCCAGCGGCGGCCCGACGGCCACTGCGGCCAGCGCCGCGGAGACCGCGGCGACGAGGCACGCGCGCCGCCGCCGCGCCGGGGTGCGCCACAAGAGCCGGGGGCGCAGCAACCCCACCGCCACCGCACAGGTCGCAACGGAAAACAGGACAGGGATGGTGCCGAGGTGAGCGGAAACGCCGTATAGCGTTGCGCCGAGCAGCATCGGCAACGCTCGGCCCTCGCCGCGCGCCACCCGCTGCGCGGCCAGCACCGCGCACAGCACGGGCAAGACCGCCTGCGCAGGTCCCCACGGATTGTACAGAAACAGCGAGCCAAGCGGCCTGAACAGCGCCCAACAGCAGGCGCAGAACAGCAATACCTCACCAGTCCCGCGCCGCGGCGACGTCACCAGCATCCACATTGCTGCGAGCATCCACAGGAAACTGATCAGCCCTTGTCCGAGCAGTAACGAGCTCAGCCCCTCGCCGCCCACGGCGCGCATGGCAACCGCGAGCGCATAGAAGGCGAGCGGGCCAGGGTGATGAAAGCCGAACCGCGAGTACGCCCCCGTCAACAGCTCCAGCTTTGCGGCCTGTCGCACGTACATGGCGTTGACCGCATAGTCGCCCTCGGGCATGGCGGCCTGAGTGAGCGCGGTGAAGCTCGCCGCGGTCATCGCCCCGATGAACGCCAGTGGCGCCGCGAGCGCGAGCCAGCGAGCTCCCCATCTTCTCCTCACAGGCGTGCGCCGAAGCGGCTCCCCGATTGGTAGTGACGCAACCCCGCGTGAAACACCACTACCGCCACGGTCAGGTACGCCGCGGCCCCGCCTGCCACCGCCAACAGACCCGTCCACGACCAGCTTCTCACCAGCTCCGCGGGTAGATAGCCGATGAATCCGGCAGGCACCACCGTGAACAGCAGCACCTTGAGAAATCCGTCGAAGATTGGCGGCGGGTAGGTGCTGAACGTGATCATCGCCTCCCACATCTGCCGGCCGAGGTGGTCCATGGGTCCGATCCAGAACGCCAGGCTGTGATAGATAACGGCGGTCGCCGTAAATACGCAGCAGCTTGCCGCAACGGCGATCAGCACCGCGGCGGCGCGGTGCGCTGAAAAGCTGCCCGTTGCCCCGATCAGCATGAGCCCGCTGGCAATGTCTCCCCATCCGGATGTCAGAGTCCGCGCGCATACCGCCTGCACGAGAACACTTTTGGGCTGCGTCAGGGCGGCGTCCAGCTCGCCTTCGACGATGGCCCGAGCCAGATCACGCGTGCCGCCGACGAAGATCTCGACGCAGCCAAACGCGGTAGCCACTGTGCCAAACAGGATCGCGACGTCGGCGAGGCGCCAGCCGCCCACCTCTTCGATCCGGTTGAAGAAAATGAGCCACACGGTGAAGAACACCGCGTTGTTCAGAAACATGAACAGCACCTGCATCCAGAACGCGCCGCGCAAGGCGAAAGATGCCTTGATATTGGTGCCCACCAGGGCCGCGTAGAAGCGGAGGCCAAGTCTCATGACCGCTACCCGCCGCCGATGTCCAGGACGCGCAATCCCCGGTGGAACGTCCCCGACACGAGCAGCAATCCCACGCCGCCCCAGGCCAGCAACAGGCAAACCGTCACGAGCGGCTCCGCCGCGGCCAAACCAAAGGCAAGGCGTCCCGGGCCGTAAAGGGCGGCAGCGAACGGAGTCCATTCGCAGGCGGCGCGCAGCCACTCGGGATAGATGTCGAGTGGTAGCAGCAAACCTCCGAAGCAGAACATGAGCTTCTGCCACAGCCAGGCAAGCGGAGCCGCGTCCCGCAACCACAGCGCGCTGAGGCCGATCACCGTCTGGTAGGTCAACAGCACCGCGGCCGCCAGGAGGGCGAGCGGAAACGCGACGGCGACCGCGAAGGGGTCGCGCGGCAACGTTCCGGTCAGGACCGGCACGAGGGCGCTGCCCGCCACCGCCAGCGCGATCATGCGGACGACCGCGGTGCCCGCGGCTTCGGCGAGCCGCGCTCCGGCGTACGACAGCGGGCGCGTCAGGTGGTAGGCGATGTCGCCGCTTTGCACGTCCGCCGTGATGTCCACGTGGATCGGCGGCAGCGACAGCACAACCCATTCGGTGATTGCCAGGTACCAGACGAGGTCGGCAGGCCGCCAGTCGGGCAGGTGCCCCGCGGCCATGACGATGCTCCACAGGCGCGAAAACACCAGCAGGACCGTGAAGTAGAAGACCACCATGGCGAACAGCGCGCCGCGGTGCGACAGGGTCTGCTTGGCGGCAATTTGCGCCACCTGAAGGTAGGCCCGAGCCGCCGACCACGACGCGAATAACCCTGACGGCGCGACTTCAGCAGCGCTCACGGTTGCCCTGCCCGGCCTTGTCGGAGCTCCGCAGAGTCGCGGTAGATGGCGCGAATGACCTCCTCCATGGGGGGATCGGTGACCGTCAGGTCCCGGATCCGCGCGGCGGCGATCGCGGCCGCTACGAGCTCATCGATCGGCGTGATCGCGGTGTCCACTTCCAGGGCCACCCGGTGTGGCGAAGCGGAGACGACGGTCACTCCCGGGAGGCGAAGGTCGAGCGCCGGCGCCGCGGTGACGAGCGTCACGATCTTCTTCTTGATGTAGCCGCGGCGCAGCTCGCCCACGGTCTTGTCGAGCACAAGCTCGCCCGCATCGATGATGATGACGCGGTCGCACACCCGTTCCATGTCCCCGGTGTCGTGCGAGGTCAGCAGCACGGTGGTGCCGTCGCGCGCGGATTGATCGCGAATGAGGTCACGGATGACGGCCTTGGCCGTGACGTCGAGCCCGATGGTCGGTTCGTCGAGAAAGAGCACCTTGGGGGAGTGAAGGAGGCTCGCGACCAGCTCGCAGCGCATCCGCTCGCCGAGTGAGAGAGCGTGCACCGGATTTTCCACGAGGTGAGCGATCGCGAACGTCGAGACCAGGAAGGACAGGCGCTGCCGAAAGGCTCGCTCGTTCATGTCATAGATGCGCGCCAGGAGCCGAAACGTGTCGCTCGCCGGGAGGTGGTACCAGAGCTGTGATCGCTGGCCGAAGATCGTGCCGATGTCGTAGCCGAGGCGGCGGCGGTGCGCCCAGGGCTGCATGCCGAGCACCGACAGCGCGCCGGAAGTGGGGTGGAGGATTCCGGAAAGGAGCTTGATCGTCGTGGACTTGCCGGCGCCGTTCGGCCCGAGAAACGCGACGCGCTCACCCTGCTCCAGCGAGAAGCTGATACCGCGCAACGCGTGCACCAGCTCGCGGTGGGGAGCGAAAAGCTGCCGGATGGCCGCGCGCATGCCGGGTGCCCGGCGGCGCACCACGTACACCTTGGCCAACGAATCGACTGCGATCGCGGGTCCCATTCCGTTTCTCCGTGCCGCGGACTGCGACAGCTTCGGCCCGCACTTTCAGGTGCGCGGGCGGTAGCCCCCGCTAGCGCCGCGGCCGCAGCACCGCGCGGGCGGGGGCGCCGTCCGCGCCGGCGAGCTTGATGGGCAGGCAATATAGCTCGTATGCTCCCGCGGGAGCCGCGGAGAGATCCAGGCCCTCCAGCACGACCACGCCCGCGCCCAGCAACACCCGGTGGGTTTCCGGATCGTCCGCGAAGCGCTGCACGGAGAGGTAATCGACGCCGACCAGCGCCACCTGCCGAGCGACGAGCCAGTGCGCAGCGTCCGGTGCGAGGCCGACATAGTCCGGCACAAATGGCGCGCCCGGCCGCTGCCACAGCGCGGAATTTGTGGACCGTATCAGCAGCCGCCGCGTTGCCGCCGGCACGGCGGCGGCGTCGAGCGTCCGGGCCGTGACCGCCGGCGCCGCGCCGATATCGATGACGACAGCGTCACCAATTAGCACGTCGAGCGGCAGGCTCTCCACCCCCGCGCCGCCCAAAACAAAGTGGCAGGGCGCATCGACGTGCGTGCCGACGAGGACGCTGCAGCGCAGGAGCGAGCTCGTCACGGGATCGCCGCGATCCAGGCTGCGCGTGCGCTCGAGAGCAAAGCCCGCTTCGCCTGGCCAGACCGGCATGTCGAGGCGGAGGGGAACGGAAATGTCTATCAGCATGCGGGTTGTCCAGGCGAGCGCTGGCGCCTGGCAAGACCAACGGGGAGATACTCCGGTCGCCAGATTCCCCAGGGCATGCCATTGTTACCACCGGCGCAATAGATGTGCGAGAGCCAGCGATCGAGGTATCGCGGCTGCTGAAAGGCCTGCCAGGCCTGCGCCCACGGCCACGTCTCCGGCTGCTCGTCGATCTTCAGCTCGTAGGTGCGGATGAGCTGGGTGCGGTCAAGCAGGAAGCTGTGGCTCGGCTCGTGAAAGCGCTCGCCCGTTTCAATTGCCGAGACGGTGTGGAGGATCAGCCCACCCGGACGGACGACTCGCTCAATTTCCTTGTGGATCTCGGCGATGCGCTCCGGCGGGTTATGCTCCAGAGCCGAGATGGAGACCGCCACGTCCATGGATGCGGGCGGGACTTCGGGCATCCGGCCCGCGTCGGCGCGATACAGGTGCACCGCGGGCCGGCGGTCGGGGCCGGGCGGGGGGACGCTGTGGCGGCGAGATGCGGTCGTGAGACGTTCGCGCGCCGCGTAGAGGGCGCGAGCGGCCGCCTCCGCGGCGCGGTAGCGCAGGACGCCCGCGGAATGCCGCACATAGTCGTGTTCGATATAGGTCTCTGACTGCGCACGGGAAAAGCGATAACACCGCTCCAGACGCCGCAGCCCGAGGCGGTGCGCGACGTCGACGCTGGTTACCTCGAAACCGCGGTCGGCGAGCAAGAACTGCAGCAAGCCATTCCCCGCTCCGATCTCGATGACGCGGCGGTTCTCGGGCGGTGCCGCGGGGGCCGCTGAAACGCCCAGCTCGCGCATGACCCATACCAGGTCGAGAACGTAGTGCCACCCCAGCGGAATCGCCAGGCGGGCGCTGCCGGCCAGGACCTCCATTGCCAGGTCGAGGTGCTCGTCGATGAGACGTTCGGTCAGAATTTCGATCTTGTCAGGAGAACCCATGATGTCCATCCACTCGCGAGCTGACGGCCGTCAGGCTGCGGCATGCGGTCGTGGCAGCGCATTTTCGGGCGGATTGTAGCGGCGGCCGGTGGCGGTCGCAACCGCGAAGCCCCCCGCCGGAGGTACGCAGGAGCGTGTTCTGTGGCCGTCGTTCCAGGCGGTGCCCGGCCTGCCGGGGAACGTGCCACTGGCGCGGCGAGCGAAGGATCGTATATTCTGGGGATGTCAGCGGGCTTCGAGCATCGTTTCGGCCACCGCGGCAGGGACGCGCAAGGGAACGCCCCTGCGGAGACCGCGGCCCGCGGCTTCTCGACAGAACCACTGGCCGGTACGATGGACAAGGCCATTCAGTGAATCTGTGGACGCCCGGCTCGCTCGACCTGGAGCGGAGTAGGGTTTCTCGACTTCGAGAGGAGTACGCGATGCCTTCTGGTTCCTTTCTTCGATTTGGTCTCGGCCTTCTGGTGGGCTTGGCCCTGCTTTTCGCCTGCAGTGGCAGTCCGGACAAGAGCCCCGCCGCCGCCGCGGACGGAGCCAACCAGGTGTACGGCCACTGGGCCTATGCGTCCGGAGAGTCCGAAGGCAGCACCACGCATGTCTCCGGCGACCTGAAGCTCCACGCCGACGGCACCTTCGAGGACAGCCGGTACATCGGCGGGATCGGCGGCTTCCGCAAAGGCACCTTCACGATAGAGGGCGAGCAGCTCCGGCTGACCTTCGACGAGGGCGGGAACACCCAGACCTATGCCTTCACGCTCGGAGCGGCGAGCGACGCGGACGGGAAGCAGCTCGACACGCTGCTCCTCGACGGGCAAGGGCTCAGCTTCCTGCTGACCCGAAAAGGGGACTGAGGTCTGGCCGTCTCGCGGGCGAACGGCGCAAGCGGAGCGAGCGACGTGAGTGGAACCTCCATCCGCAAAGAGAGGACCTTCACATTCGATCTCGGCAGACCCGAGCTGCGCCCTCATCTCGGCGGGCGATGGCCCGAGATCGGCTGGCGCAACACGGAAAAAGGGGACGGAGGCGGGCGCGGTCACGTCGACACCGAACCGCTTGGCACTTTCCCTCGGGCATCGATTCTCCCCAGAAGGGTACGGGATTCAGGTGCATCACGCGTCTTGCGGGGGGAAACCTGGAGGGCTACGTGTCGGCCGCAGCAGCGCTGTTGCGAGTTACCTCTGCGAGCGCTCGCGAAAGCTCTGCGACGGATGCGCTGTGGAGAAGGTGACGAGCAACCGCGAGAAGTCGATCCGCATTCCTGCCAGCAATGAGCTCGAGGACCCGGTACTCTGCCGCGGCCTCCACGGCCGCGCCGCGTAGCCGCGCCGAGATCAGGCGCGCCAGGCGGCTCTGGCGAGCCGTCACCGGAAGAAACATCAACGCCCCGTAGTCATTACCGGTTGCCAGCTTCCTGACCTCATAGGCCGGTTCGAACGCGGCGAAGTCGTCCAGCTCCCATTCCGATAGATGTGCTTCCAGCTCGTTTTCGGTCCCCTCGCGCAGCCAGCCACTGCCGAGTGGGATTTTCAGCAGGACCATCTTCTCGGCGCAGCTCAGGCACCGATGCAGGACGTCCCAGGCGCGGGTTTTCTCGAAATGCTCGAGCACGTCTCCGACGATGATCGCGTCATAGGAACCCGGCCCGAGCCGCTGGAGCACGTCGTAGATGTTCTCCTCGAAGATGCGGTCATACAGATGGCGCTGATGGGCTTGCAAATACGCGGGGAAGGCCTCGACGCCATCGATCCTGACCCTCCAGTCGGCCTTGGCGACGCGCCCTGGGAACACATCGAGGTATAGCCGGCAGTAAAACCCCCACTTCCCAAAGCCGACGCCGAGATCGAGCACGGAGGTGGGCGCGGCGTACAGGAGCCACGACAAGGCGCGCTCGTCCATTACGAAAGCGCTGGTCGGCATCACGTGTCCCTTTCTGGCGGCGTTTCCGTGGCCCGCCGGCGTTCGTTTGCGGCTCCCGACTTGCGCGGAAGCGTCGCGGGAGATACGATAGCGCTACACTCCGATTGTCTCCCTGCCTCTGCCGCGCCGCCCTTTTTGGCCGGCAGCCCTCTGCGACTCTCGCCTCGGGAATGTCGCCGGATTCTGCCCATGCAGCTTCGCAATATCGCCATCATCGCTCACGTCGACCACGGCAAGACCACGCTCGTGGACGCCATGCTTCGTCAAGCCCGCGCCCTGCAAAGAGGAGAAGACGGCGAGTGCATTCTCGATCGCAATGACCTCGAGCGCGAGCGCGGCATCACCATTCTCGCCAAGAATACTGCCGTGCAGTGGAACGATGTCAAGATCAACATCGTGGACACCCCCGGCCACGCCGATTTCGGCGGCGAGGTTGAACGCGCGCTGTCGATGGTCGACGGCGTGCTGGTGCTCGTCGACGCCGCCGAAGGGCCGATGCCGCAAACTCGCTTTGTCTTGCGGAAGGCCATCGCCGCCGGCCTCAAGCCGATCGTCATCATCAACAAGGTCGACCGCCAGGACGCGCGCCCGGGCATCGTGCTCTCGGCGACTTTCGACCTCATGGCCGATCTTGGCGCCAGCGACGAGCAGCTCGACTTTCCCCACCTGTTCGCCGTCGGCCGCCAGGGCCGCGCCTGGTTCGAGCTAGGCCAGGAAAAGGATGACCTCGCCGACCTGTTCGACTCCATCCTCAAGCACATCCCTGTGCCCCAGACCGAGGCCGGTCCGTTTCAGCTTCGCGTCGCCAATCTGGACTACAGCTCCTACATCGGCCGTATCGCCATCGGCCAGGTGCGGCGCGGGAGCTGCCGCAAGGGTGACACCCTGGCCATCGTCGGCGCCGCCGGAACGACACAGGGACGCGTCGTGGCCCTCTACTCCTTCCACGGCCTGTCGCGCTATGAGGTCGAAGCGCCGATTCCCGGCGATATCATTGCCATCGCCGGCCTCGAAGGTGTGGAAATCGGCGACTCCATCTGCCATCGGGAGCAACCCGATGCGCTGCCGCGCCTCACCGTCGACGAACCGACCGTCCACATCACGATGCTCGCCAACACCTCGCCCTTCTCCGGCCAGGACGGCAAATTCGTGTCGGTTCAGCACGTGCGCGATCGCCTGCGCCGCGAAAAGGAAACCAACCTCGCGCTCCGCGTCTTCGAGCCGAGCCCGGATCGCTTCGAGCTCCACGGGCGCGGCGAGCTCCACCTCACCATCCTCTTCGAGACCATGCGGCGTGAGGGATACGAGCTCGCTGTCGGGCAGCCACAGGTCCTCTGGCGGGAGGAGAACGGCCGGCGGCTCGAACCCTACGAGACTCTGGTCGTCGATGTCCCGGAGCAACGCTTCGGCGCCGTCATGGAGCAGCTCGGCGCCCGCCGCGCCGAGATGGTCGACATGAGTCGCATGCCCGGTCGCGTGCGCGCCGAGTTCCGCGTTCCCGCGCGCGGGCTGTTCGGTTTTCGCAGCCAGCTTCTGACGCTCACGCTCGGCGAAGGGATCATGGCGCACAATTTCAGCGGCTATGGACCCGACGCCGGTCCGATCAAGGTGCGCACCACCGGCAGCGCCGTGGCGAGCGAGACCGGCGTGGCCTTTGCCTATAGCCTGCTTCGCCTCCAGGAGCGCGTGCGGTTCTTCATCGAACCTACGACGGAAGTCTATTGCGGCATGATCGTCGGGGAAAACTCGCGGCAAAACGACATGGCCGTGAATGTCTGCAAGAACAAGAAGCTCACCAACATGCGTTCGTCCACAGCAGATGAATACGAGAAGCTGACCCCGGCAGTGCGTTTCTCTCTGGAGGAGGCGCTGGAGTTTCTCGCGGACGATGAGCTTCTCGAGATCACGCCAAAGAACCTTCGCCTACGCAAGAAAGAGCTCGACCCGTCACGCCGGAAATGGCTCGATCAGCAAGCGGACGACTAGGCGCTGTCGGGAGATAACCCAAGAAAGGGCGTTCGCTGGATCTCCACATTGCATGAGACCGCGGAAAGGGCTATATGTTGCGGCGCGAAGCGTCGCCGCCTAGCACACGCGAGGCTTCGCAAGTCGGTAACCCATCGAACAAAGGAGTCGAGAATGTGTCGGCACCGCCTTCGGGGCCTGAATCACCTTTCTGTCTTCCTGCTGATCGCCGCGGCATGCGCCGTGCTCACCGTCCGCTCAGCCTCCGCGCAGACTCCAGATCCTCTTCCCTCCGGTCCAACCTTCACCGGGGAAAGCGGCTTGTTCACGATCCTCACCGCCGACGGGCTCGAGCAAGGTGAGTTTAACCTCGGCCTGTTCTACGACAACAGCGACCGCGCGCCAGGCGACATCGACATCAGCACCGCCGCTCTGGTGTTCGGCATCGGCCTGGTTGACGACCTCGAGGTTGCGCTGCACGTTCCCTACACCGCCGTGGAGGCCGACCCCTATCCGAGCAAAGGAACCGGTTACTGGAACGGCTACTACGCACTCACGCCGGGCTATGAGGAGGGCTTTGGCGATGTTCGCCTGGGCTTACGCTACGCCTTCTTGACCGAGCGCAATCGCCCGCTCGGGCTCGGCCTCGCCGCCAGCGTCAAATTCGCTACCGCGGACGAGAAAAAGGGCCTGGGCACCGGCGAAATGGATTACGGCGCGACCGCCTTCCTGAGCAAGAAGGCAGGACCCGTCGGGATTCACGTCAACCTCGGATACACCAAGATCGGCGATCCGACCAACGTCGACCTTGCAGACCAGGCGCGCTACGGAATCGGCCTCGAAGTGCCGGTAACCAAGCCGATCCGCGGGGTCGTGGAAATCACGGGGACCAGCTTTCAAGGCGGCGACATCGTTCAGGACGATTTCCTGGATCTTACCGTGGGAGCCGAGCTGCACATCAAGGGTTTCGGCGTCGGTGGCGGGATCCGCTACAATTTCAGAGCGGACGACGACAATAGTGAGCATCCGCTCGGTGGGATCGGCTTCGTGTCGTATAGCCGGATCAAGAACCACGCTCCCGAGGTAACGCTGCGCTCGGACAAGGAAGAGGTTCCCGTTGGCGAGAGCGTGACGCTCACCGCCGACGCCTTCGACCGCGATGGCGACGAGCTCACGTACTCCTGGACCGCCACGAAGGGGGCGGTTAACGGCGAAGGCAAGCAGGTGACGTGGGACGCCAAGGAGGAAGCGTGGGAAGGCTCCGTGACCTTTACCGTGAACGTCAACGACGGCCGCGGCGGGATGGGCACGGATGATCTCACGATCAAGGTCTTGCCGCCGCGCAACCGCCCGCCCGTGCTCAACCTGAATTTCCCGAAGTCCGTGTATCAGGGTGAGACCGCGGCGCTGCGCGCTGAGGCTACCTATCCAGAGGGTGAAACCGTGACGTATGCGTGGGCTCCCGAGGCCGGAAGCATTGCCGGTTCCGGGGACAAGGTGGACTGGACAGCGCCCAAAGATCGCACCGGCGAGGTCAACGTCAAGGTGACCGCCAGCGATCCGCAAGGTGCCAGCACCGAGAAGTCCGCCCCGATCCTCGTCAAGACGCTGATCACCTTCCCGACGATCCAGTTCGGTCCGGGATCGCGGCTGGACAACATTGCCAAGGCGCACCTCGACGAGGTAGCGCTTATCCTCAACAGCAACCTCGACCTGCGCGTCCGCCTCGTCGGCTACACCGACGATCGCTGCAGCGAAAAGAACTGCTTGAAGCTGGGCCGCAAGCGCGCTCAGGCGGTCGCGGACTACCTGGCCAAGACACACGGCATCGACCCAGCTCGCCTCGTGGTCGAGAGCAAGGGAAAAGCGGATCCCGTCGGGGACAACAAAACGGAGGCCGGTCGCAAGCTGAACCGGCGCGTCGAAATTCACCAAATCATCGATGGCCAATAGGCTTTACAGCCTCGGGCTCGGCGCAACCGCACAGGGAGCGCCGGGCCTCCCGCACCTTCTCGCTGTGGGCGTGGTGGCGGCGCTGCTGGTAAGCAGCGCCGCTGCCGCGTCCAAGGACTTCCCGGTCCGCTGGGATCGCGTGGGACCCGAAGGCGGCGCCTTCAAGTCCGTAGCCATCGATCCCGCGCAACCATCCACGATCTACGCAGGCAGCTTCTCGGGACAGATTTACCGCAGCGACGACCGCGGCGAGACCTGGGCCGCCACGCCGCTTGCGGGCTTCTGGGGCCACATCGTCGAAGACATCGAGATCACCCGTAACGGGATCTACGCCGGATTGTGGGGAGCGGGCGGCGGCGGTGGTGCTCTCGTGCTCTCCTCCGACGGCGGCGCGACCTGGCAGCGCCTGCATTCCGGCCTCGCCGTGCGCGCCCTGGCGGTTTCCCCGCGTGACCCCCGGCGCGTCTACATCGGCAGCTACGATGGCGTCCACCGCAGCGACGATGGCGGGCGAACCTTCTGGAAGCTGCCGTTTTCGTCGCCAGTATCGCAGGTCGAGTCCCTCGCCCTGGATCCGGGAGACCCGGACCGACTTTGGGCAGGCACGTGGCGGCGCGCCTACACGACTACCGATGGCGGAGCGACGTGGCGGCCAGTGCACGACGGCATGGTGCTCGACTCCGACGTTTTCTCGCTGGCCATCAGCCCCGCTTCCGCGAATGTGGTCTTCGCGGGCACGTGCGGCTTTCTCTATCGTTCCGACGACGGCGGGCGCTCATGGCGCAAGCGCGTCGGCGAGCTTCCCATGGCCGCGACGCGCGTCTACTCGGTGCTGCCCGCCAGCGACGGCGTGGTTTTCGCCGGCACCAGTCACGGCCTGTACCTCAGCACCAATGGCGGTGAGACGTTCTCCGAGCTCGGTGCCGTCGGCACTGCCGTCCACGACATGGCGTACGATGCCAGGAGTCAGATGCTCTACTCGGCGGCGCTTCCGGGCGGCATTTTTCGCTACGATGTGAGCTCCGGAGCGTTGTCTCGGCCGGTGGCGGGCATTCGCCAGACCACGGTTCGCGCCATGGTGGCGCATCGCGACTACGGTGGCGTCCTGTTTGCGGCGGTTTCGCCAGATTCGCTCTACGGCGGAATCCACCTGAGCGTTGACGGCGGGCAGACCTGGGAACGCCTGATGCTCGGGCGGCTCACGCAGCAGATCGAGTCGCTGGCGGTTGTGGCTGCCGCCGACATGCGCGCGCCCGATACACTTCTGGTCGGTACCACGCAGGGCGTCTACCTGTTCTACGGCGCTGGGCGCTTCTGGCAGCTCGGCACGCTGTTGCTCGCGGAGCGCCGCGTCAATGTGCTCGCGGCGGCGGCCGACGGGAAAACGGTTTGGGTGGGAACCGATGGCGGCGTGTTCGCGCTGCGGGACTTCGCGCGGCAGTCGTACGCGGCGGCGGCGGTAGACGAGCGCGACTTTCCGGCGGCGCAGCTCGTGGGTCTGGAGCGGCAATGGATCACGTCACTGCTGCCCATCTCCTGGCGAGGGGGAGCGGCGCTGCTCGCCGGCTCGCGACAGGGGCTGTTCGGGCTCGGGTCCGACGGCGTGTCGGAGCTGCTCGTAAATGACACGGTGCCCTACGCCATGGTCTTCACAGACGGCGCCTTCCTGGTCGGTACGTCGCGAGGACTGCTGCGCTCCGACGACAATGGCGCGAGCTTTCAGTGGGTCAACCCCGAGCTTCCGCGCGGCACGATCCGCGCGCTGGCGGTGCGGCCTGGGCAGCCGAGAGAAGTTGCCCTCGGGCTCTCCGAAGGAGGCGGATTGTGGAGCAGCTTCGACGGTGGCCGGAGCTGGCGGTTCCTCGGCGACGAGACGCTCGGGGTAGGTGCTTACGGCGCGCTGTTTTCGGGGGAGGCGCGCCAGACGCTGTTCGTGGGCACCTCGGAGGCGGGAATTTGGCGGCTGGACTGGGCGCGGCTGGATGGAGCGACTGCCGCGGCGGCTCGCCCGGCCGGGAAGGACTGAGCCGGCGAGGGCGCGATCGGTTCACGCCGGTGGAGAGGACCTGAAGCCACCGCCTGTTCGACGTCGTCGCGACTGCGCCCTCTCCGCCCTCCCCCCGCCCCCTCGTTCCGCAACGATGAAGGTTCTTTATGGGTTTCGGGGAGCTGCGGAGCTCCTGGAGAGCAAGCGCCGGCTCGCCGGTGACACCCTGCGTCCGGCGAGCGCGCTGCAGGGGACGGAGGCGAAGCGGCGCGACTGCCTGGATGCGGTGGCGAGTGGGTGGCAGCGGGGGACTGGTGGTGGCGGCCGAACCGGCCATACTTGCCGCAGATAAAACATCTGAGGAGATTCTGGCCGCCAATTCGCCCCAACTCGCCCTGTTTTCGGCCACTTTTCGCGCAGATGGTCGTATCTAGGGAGATTATGGCCGGTTTTTCTGGAGTTTCCCGGCCAGATTCGCGTTAGATGCTTTATCTCATCGGAAAGTGGCCGGTCCATCGTGTGATCCTCGCGCCCCTTGGTGGGAAGGTATTTCAAGAGGCTCAGTATGGAATCCGAAGAGCTCATCGGATGAGTCCGTGCGCGGGGTCAGAGGATGCCGGCCTTCAGGCGGGCGACACGTTTGCGATCACCAAACCAAGCGTTCGTTGCGGCGTTAGCGCGCGGTGAATCGTGCGCTT
>JACPHN010000255.1 GCA_016188575.1 Candidatus Schekmanbacteria bacterium | reverse complement strand
GCTGAGGGACGCTACGCCGCACTCCTGGCGAGCTGCGAAACCGGACAGGTGGCCGGGAGTGACACGGAGCGAGGCGTCGCCGCCGTGCTCGGTGCTCTCGAACATCGCAGCGATCTCCTGCTGGGGGCATTCAGGCCACCGGCCCTGGCGGACTACCGCGAAATCGGCTCCGAGCGTCGCCTCGCCACCTACTTGAAGGCCTGGGCGCGCGTTTGCCCCCGGCCCGTAGTCCTGTTCCTCGACGAGATCGACGCCCTGCAGGATGAAACGCTCATCTCGGTGCTACGCCAGTTGCGCGACGGGTATCAGGACCGGCCCTTGGCGTTTCCGCAGTCGGTGGCGTTGATCGGCCTCCGAGACGTACGAGACTACAAGGTCCGGCTGCGACCGGATCGGGACAGCCTCGGCACGGCCTCTCCTTTCAACGTCAAGGTGCGGTCGTTGACGATCGCCGACTTCACCGCGACGGAAGTTGCCGAGCTTCTCGGCCAGCATACCGCCCAGACCGGGCAACGCTTCACCGAGGAGGCCATGGCGCAGGTCTTCGAGCTCACGAGGGGTCAGCCCTGGCTGGTCAATGCCCTCGCCGCCGAGCTCGTCGATGAGCAGGTGCCGGACCGTACCGTGTCGATCCTGCCCGAGCACGTCGAGGCCGCCCGAGAGGTTCTGATCGAGCGCCGCGACACGCACCTTGATTCCCTCGTCGAGCGACTCCGGGAGGAGCGGGTACGGAGGATCGTGGAGCCGATCCTCGTGGGCGAGCTCCTGCCCCGGGACGTCTACAGTGACGACGTCGCCTACTGCCAGGACCTCGGCCTCGGCCGACTACGTGGAAGACACCCACAACGTCTACCGATCGGCAATCGGAGACACCGACGAGTCCGCGGCCACCGTGGGCCGAGGGAGCCCGCGCTACGTGGATCACGACGTTTCCCCCGCCTCCGCGTACACGTGTCGGGTGCGCGCGGTGCGCAACGGCAAGAAGTCGGCGCCGAGCAGCAGCGCTGCCGTCACGATCCCGCGGGAGCGCGTGGTGCTGGAAGCTCCTGGAACGGTGGCGTTCACGGACACCGGAATGACGCTGGACGGGGATGCGGCGGTCCGGGTGAGCTATCTGCGCGGCGCCGTGCAGTTTCAGGCGCCGTCGGAGACCAGCAGCGCCAGTGCCTCGGGCTTGACGCGACCGAGTTTCTGTCTGGACTGAGATCTCGACGTTCCGGTGCGTGGCGATCAGTTCGGGGGAGCGAGTGACGCCCACGCAATGATGATCGCTCGCGTCGGTGGCCGCCTCGGGCGGTCAGTATGCGGTTCGCTTTGACAAGTTTCTCGCGTCCGTCGTTGTCGATGGCGCCGCGGTGCCGATCGAGATGGATCTTACCGATGGAACGTTCTTTGTGAGCGAGACCTTTCGTCGCGGGGACATCGATGGAGACGGCGATGTGACGTCTCTGGATGCCGTCACGGCGCTCCTGATTGCATCAGGGCGGGGCGAGGCGATGGCAGAGCAGCACGACGCCGGTGACGTCGATACGGACGGGAACGGCCACGGCTACGCGAACGGCGACACCGGTGCCGCCGACCGCGACGCGCACAGCCACGAGCACGCTGGTGCCACCGACCGCAACCGGAACACCAACCGCGACACGAACGGCGACACTGGTGCCGCCGACCGCGACGCACACTACCACGCCAACCGAAACAGCGACGGCAACGGTTACGGCCACGGCAACAGGAACGGATACGCCGACCGTGACGCCCACGCTCACACCCACCCCGCCACCCGGAATGGTTCTTGTCCCCGCCGGGGAATTTCTTGTGAGCTGCGACGGGACGACGCCGAATGACTCGTGCGAAAGCGACGAAGATCCGGTGCACGCGGTTAATCTGGACGCGTATCATGTCGATGAGTATGAGGTGTCGGCGAGTCAGTACAAGGCGTGCGTGGATGGTGGAGGGTGCACGGCGGCGTATACAGGCGGCAGTTGCACGGACAACGTGAGCAGGAAGGAGACGCACCCGATCAACTGCGTGGATTGGAATCAGGCGACGGAGTATTGCAGGTGGTCGGGGAAGCGGTTGCCGACGGAGGCGGAGTGGGAGAAAGCGGCGCGTGGGACGGACCAGCGGATCTTCCCGTGGGGAGATACGAGCCCGGACTGCACGTATGCGAACTTCCACCCCGGCAGCGGCTGTGTCGGTGCGACGACGCCGGTGGGTAGCTATCCGCTGGGTGTGTCGCCGTATGGGGCGTATGACATGGTGGGGAACGCGTCGGAGTGGGTGAGCGACTGGTATGGCAGCGAGTACTACACGCAAAGTCCGTACCAGAATCCGACCGGCCCTTCCTCCGGGTCCGACCGCGTCAGACGGGGTGGCTCGTGGTACGGCACCGGCGCGCTCGTCCGCTCCGGCTACCGCCTCGGGAACAACCCGTCGACCAGGAGCGGCGCCATGGGGTTCCGGTGCGCGAGGACTCCGCAATTCTTTGAGCTTTGAGTCTTGTATTTTTTGACCTTGTTTTCCCGATCCGGAGCTCGCCGCCGCGTGCGGCGGCGAGCCGAAATTTTTCCCCCGACGGAGAAGTCGACGCTCTACTTCCAGATGACGCAGCGCATCAATGGCCGATGAGCCGCACTCGCAACCACAGCCTGTCGTGGTCATCGCCGCGGGAATGGGGCGCGATGAATCGCGCCCCTCCGACGTCGGCCGCATCATCGTATCGGTGTGGACGGGATTGGCGGAGCGGTTTTCGGACGTGGTCACCGACGCATTCGTGGTCGTGCCGGATCACGTACACGGGATCATCGGATTGAACAATCGGGCGGGGTCATCGGGCCGCGACTGATCCGCCCCGACTACTGGCCCCGATTACCGGCCGCGATGAATCGCGCCCCTGCTCGGAACCCCGCAGCCCGCTTCGGATCGGATCTATCGAAGCTGAGCTCGAGTCCGCGCTGTACACGAGGTGATCCAACAGCGGTTCTCGCCAATCAACCCGCGCCAAGTTTCCGCTGCACTGCGGGGAATTGGCGTTGCGAAGCCATCGCGGCGCGCCCGACCCCGCTCATGGGTTCAAGAGCGGGGTCGGGCGGCAAAGTCAGACTAGAAGTGCACCACCATGCTCGTGCAGATGTCGTCGTACGGCTCGAGCGCGCTGTCGGGATCGACCAGGTCCAGATAGGTCGAGGTGTCCGCGCTGCCGAAGTCCGAAAGGATGTCCTCCGCGCGGGTAAAGAAGTCGTCGAAATTCATCTCGTCGCGGTGAATGTCCTCGCTGTATCCCGCGCTGCTGTCCAGATCGAAGACGTCGACGAGGTTTGCGAAGCTCATTTGGGTGACGTCCTCGGTCTTCAGGATGATGCCGTCGCGATCCTGAACGCGGCTGCTGGTTGTGTCAAACTCGTAGCGGCAGAGGTTGGTGAGGTTCATGATGCGAAAGATAGAGAGCCACCCGAGGTCCATGTACTGCACGAGGTCGAGGCTGGTCATGCCCCTGTCGGCGAGCCCCTCACGGCTGTACGGCGCGGGAATGTCGGTGCCGAACAGGCGGCTCATCAGGATGTCCATGCCGTATTCCGCGAATCCTTCGTGAAAGGCGACGTAGGTCTTGTCGACGAGGTCGTGAGTGCCGCGGGTGAGGTGCGTGATAAGATAGCCGGCGAGCGCATCTTCACCCTGGCTGTGCTGATACATCCAGACGTGCATGAGCTCGTGCAGCAGCGTCTCAGGATCGTCACCGTCGTCGTCGTCGCTGTTCTTCTCGATATAGATGACGTTGTTGAGCGGGTTTGAGTAGCTTTCCTCGGGCTCGTCACCAGCAATGCCGTTGTGCGGGTACTTGATCTTGACCTTGTCGTTGAAGCTACGTCCCATGCCGGCCATTTCGTCGAACGCCAGATGATAGAGCACCCAGATGTCGGCGTGCCGGCGCGGCTCGAACTCGCCGAGGTCCTCATCGCCGCCGCTTTCGAAGACGAAGTCGCCGAGGTCGACGCTGCTGGTGGAACTGGCGTGGCTACCGGAGGTCTCCTCGAGGACCGTGTACCATTTCACCTTGGTCAGCGACGAAGTGGCGTTTTCGTGGCGGATTTCGAGGTCATCGTCGTCGAACTTGACCTCGACCTTGAATCTCCGGTCGGCGCAGGACTTGCTCTTGGAGACGGAGAAGCTGCCCGTGGAGCCCGTGCGTACGGTGTCCCATTCGCCCCACGTTGCCCAGACACCCAGGACTTTCACTTTTGCCGAGACCTTCACCTGGATATTCTCCAGCGGCGACGAAGTGCCGAGGGAATCCGCGAGCTCGTCGATTTGGTGCTCGACGCTGACGGTTCCGCGCACGGTGTAGGAACAGTCGGCGGCGGCGGAGGCAACGGGAAGGAGCATCAGGGTAGCCAGCGACAGGGCGGTGCGCAGAGGGTGGCGCGGGATACGGCAGTGGGTGGGGGAAGTCATGTTGTTTCTCCGTGGAATCGGGTGCGTAGCCGGGGGGCCTTCTTGGTGATAGTGTCGAATGACCGGATGCACGAACGATGCCATGGAGAGCGCGTGGTGCGGAGCTGGGAAAGTGCATGGTGGAGGCCGGATGGTGGCATAGAAGCGGGGCGCGGGGCGGGTGTGGTTGGGTTAGTCCGCCGATATGGCGTTTACCGCCTCACCGGCCGCCGGCCCACACCCAACCTCACCACCCCCGCTCGCCGGGGGAAGGGCAGAGAATCCCTCCCCCGCCAGCGGGAAAGGAAAAAAGGCGGCGCTGTCGCGTCGACGACAAACAGCCGGTGGATTCAGGCCAACCTTCTCTATGGATCATGACATGAGCCTTATGGAACGAACCGCCCAAGCCCTGCGCGATGCCGCCGACATCCTCGGTCATGCCCGTGGCCCCGTGGCCATAGCCGCGGCACTTCTGCCCAAATCGCTGCGCCCCTTGCGCATCCTCAACGACCTCCCGACGACCCCGACCCCGACCCCGACCGCAACCGCGACCGCGACACAAGCCCAGGCGGGTTCGCCTGACGCGATCGCCACGAAGCTCCGCCAGCTCCGCAACCGCCTCAAGGCCGAAATCGTGCGCGCCGGGCGCGTGGATTACGCGGCGCTGAGCCGCTCGCAGGCTTTCGCCGAGCTGCAGGCAGCCAGCGTCCTGCTGCGCGGCGTGAGCCCCGCCGACATGCCCGACGATCGCGCCCGTATCGCGTTCTGGACGAATCTCTACAATGTGCTCGTCATGCACGGCGTGATCAACCTGCGGATCGAACGTTCCGTCATGGAGATGCCGGCGTTCTTCTCCACGGTCGCCTACAAGGTCGGCGCGCACGTCTTCACGCTCGACGACATCGAAAACGGCGTGCTGCGGCGCAACGGCCGCAATCCGGCGACCGGCCGCCCACAGCTCCGCCACGACGATGCGCGGCTGGCCTGCTGCCCTACGCGCCTCGATCCGCGCATTCACGCGGCCCTGGTGTGCGCCGCCGCGAGTTGTCCCGCGGTGGCTTTCTACGACGCCGGCCAGCTTGACGCCCAGCTCGAGGCCGCGGCCTGCAACTGGCTTGCCGGCGCGGTGGCCGTCGAGCACGCCGCAAGGTCGGTTCGCGTCCCTCTCGCGCTGCGTTACTACGCCGAGGACTTCGGCGGCAGCACGGGAGTGTGGCGCTTCGTTGCCGCGCACGTGGACGTCGAGCAGCGGCTCGAGATCGCTGCGGCCCAGGCGGCGGGCTACAAGCTCGGCTACGCGAGATACGACTGGTCGCTCAACCAGACGCTCGGCTAACGTGCTCCTGCGGCCCGACCCGCGCCGGCGGAACCTTGCTGGCGCCGCTCTGGACATGCGCGAGGAGAATGGGTATGATCGGGATAACGTAGCCAAGATTTCCTGCCCGCGCGCCAGCCAACCTGGTGTCCCAATGCACCCGTCCGAAGATGATGGCGCTCCCAAGCTCGGGGCCGCCGCCAGCACCGTCAGCCAACCTTCGCCCGAGCACCCCGGGGGCGACGGCGCTTCCTCTCCGCATCGCGCCGCTGCCATGGTGTGGGAGCTCATCGGGCTGGCTATCGTCGTCGTCGTGGCCGTGCTTGTCGTTACCTCCATCGGTGCTGCGATCCAGTCGAAGTCCGCGCACCTCGCCGAGGAGACCGCCGCCGCCGCCGCGACCAGGAGCGCCGCCGTCCCCGCCAACGTCGCCGTCACCACGCTGAAACCCATGCTCGTCCGCGACGTCATCCACCTCCCCGGCGTCCTGCAAGCCGTCGACGAGGTCACGGTCGCGGCGCAGACCGCCGGGCCCATCGTCAAGACCGCCTCCACGCCCATTGACGAAGGCACCTACGTGCGCGCCGGGATGCCCATTATCCAGATCGACCCGCGCGACTGCGAGCTGGCGGTGGCCCGCGCCAAGTCGGCGCACGACCTCGCCCGCGAAAACCTGGAACGCGCCCGCAGCCTCGCAACGGGAAACATCCAGTCACAGTCCGCGCTCGACGCCGCTTTGGCCCCCTTCACCGATAGCGCCGCCGCGCTCGCCGCCGCCGAGCTCGATCGTGACCGCTGCACGGTGCGCTCGCCCATCGACGGCTTCGTGGATCGCGTCTATCCCAAGGCCGGCGAGTTCGTGGACCGCGGCGAGCGGCTCGCTACCATCGTCAACATCGACACCGTAAAGGTACAGGTCGGCATCCCCGAGCGCGACATCGCAGCCGTGACCAACCTCCGGTCGGCGGAGGTCGTCGTGAAGGCGGCTGGGGATGGCCGCCGCTTCACCGGCCGGCGCACCTACCTCAGCACCCGGCCCGCCGAGAATACGCTCGTCTACCTCCTCGTCCTCTACGTCGACAACCCGTCCCGCGTGCTGCGTCCGGGCATGTTCGCCGATGTCGAGGTCGTCCGCGCGGAACGTCCGGACGGGATCATGGCGCCGCTTTTCGCCGTCGTCGCGCGCGGCGACGACCAGTACGCCTTCGTGGCCGAGCCCGCCGGTGACGGCTTCGTCGCGCGCCGCAAGAAGGTCGAGATCGGCATCATCCAGGGCCGGTCGGTCGAGATCCGCGCCGGGCTTGGTGCCGGCGACCGGCTCGTGGTCCTGGGCCAGCGCTCCGTCGAAGACGGCCAGCTCGTCGCCGTGACCCGCGACGTCAACGACGTCATGGAGCTTTTCGAGTGACGCTCATCGGGCGCGTCGTCCACCACCGGACGACCGTCTTTTTCCTCACCGCCGCGCTCACCATTGCCGGCATCCAGGCCTACCGCTCGCTGCCTCTGGAGGCCGCGCCCGACATCTCCATCCCGAACGTCTTCATCAGCACGTCCTACCGCGGCGCTTCCCCAGCGGATATCGAAAAAAGCATTACCATCCCCATCGAGGACGAGCTTCAAGGACTTCCCGGCGTGGAGGAGATCACCAGCGTCTCCTCGGAAGGAGACAGCTTCATCAATGTCGAGTTCGCTACCGGCGTCGACATCGATGATGCGCTCATCAAGGTCAAGGACCGCGTGGATCGCGCCAACCAGGACTTGCCGAAAGACCTGGAAGATGACCCGTTCGTTCAGGAGATCAACTTCTCCGAGATGCCCGTGCTGGTGCTGACGCTTTCCGGTGAATCCGGCATGCGCCAGCTCACCACCATCGCGGAGGATCTCGCAGACGAGCTCGAGACGATCCCCGGCGTGCTCGAGGTCGAGGTCTCGGGCGGCGTGCGCCGAGAAATCCAGGTCCAGCTCTATCCCGACAAGCTGGCGCTCTACCAGATCCCGATGTCGCGGATCGAGGCGCTGGTGACGCGCAGCAACCAGAACACCTCAGGCGGGTTCTTCCGCACCTCCGAGGGCCGCTACCAGATCCGTGTGCCCGGCGAATTCGCGGATGCCGCGGAGCTCGAAGGCCTGGTGGTGGATACCCGATCCGGCGCCCCCATCTACCTGCGGGACATCGGAAAGATCGTCGATGGCTTGCGCGACCGCGAGAGCCGCGCTCGGGCGAACGGCCGGGAGTCCGTCAACCTGGCGGTCAAGAAGCGGGTGGGGGAGAACATCATCCGCATCGTCGATGCCGTAGACGAGGTTGTGGCGCGCGCCCAGCCCGGCTGGCCGGCTGGCACCGAAGCTCACCGGGTCATGGATGCCGCCAAGGACGTGCGGGCCATGCTCGCTGACCTGGAGAACAACCTGCTGTCCGGACTGCTGCTCGTGGTCATCGTCGTGAGCCTCGCCATGGGGCCGCGCAACGGCATCCTGGTGACCGCCAACATTCCCCTGTCCATGCTCATCACGTTCATCGTCCTGCAGGCGCTCGGGATCACGCTCAACATGGTGGTGCTGTTTTCCTTGACGCTCGCCGTCGGCATGCTCGTCGACAACGCGATCGTGATCAACGAGAACTGCTACCGGTTCATGCAGCAAGGGGTGCCGCGCCTGGACGCGGTGGTCGCGGCCACGGGTGAGGTCGCCTGGCCGATCGCCGGCAGCGCGCTGACCACGATCGGCGCTTTCCTGCCGCTGCTGGCGTGGGAAGGCGTCATGGGTAGCTTCATGATCTTCTTGCCCGAGACCGTCATCATCACCCTGGCGAGCTGCCTTTTTGTCGCGCTGGTCCTCAACCCCGCTCTGGCCGCGGCCTTTCTGCGGGTGCGCCCACCGCGCGTGCAGCGATCCGCCGTCGAAGTTCTGACCTCGGGGGAACACCCCATGCTGACCGGCGGCGGCCGGGTGGCGCACGCCTATCGTCGCGTTCTCCGGCTCGCCCTGCGCTTTCGCCTGGCCGTCGTGGCACTGGCCGGGGCAACGACGATCATCACGGCCATGTGCTGGTTCCTCGCTGTCGGCATGCGCACACCTACCGAGTTTTTCCCCTCCATCGACCCCGATTCGGCGTACGTCAACGTCAACATGCCCGAAGGGGTCGACCTGGACTTCGCCGACACGCTGCTCCGCAAGATCGCTGCGCGCGTCTTTTCCGGCGCCGAGAACGCCACCTACGCGGAGGCGATCGCCCCGAAGGTCCACGCGCGCCCGCATTCCGGGCAGCGATACGAGGGCCCGTCGGATCTGGCGAATGTCGATTACATCTATGAGAAAGCCGGTTCCAGCGGCGGCGCCATGGCGTCGTTCTTCGGCGCCGGCTCCGCCAATCAGGTCGGTCTTCAGTTCGTGCCCATAGAGGAGCGCGACCAGCCCTCGCGCGCCACGCTCGCGGTCATCGAGGAACGCGTCCGCGGCGTCGCCGGCGCCGAAATCCTGGTCGAGGAGCAGCGCCACGGACCGCCGACGGGGGCGCCCATCAGCATTGAAATTACGGGCGACGACTTTGCGATTCTCGGGCGCATCGCCGAACAGATCAAGGCGGTGGTCCAGCGGGTTCCGTTCGTGCGCAATGTCCGCGACGACTTCGAGCAGGGGATGCCGACGATCCGCGTCCACGTCGACCGCAAGCGCGCCGGCCTGCTCGGGCTGAGCATCGGCGACGTCGGCACCGTGCTCAAGTCCGCCTTCAACGGCGTCAACGTTTCGACCTATCGCGACGGCAACGACGAGTACGACATCGTCGTGCGCCTGGTCGAGGAAGACCGGCGCGCCATCGAGACCTTGAGCAGGGTTTCGCTCGCGACGCCCGAAGGAACCCTGGTGCCGCTGACCACGCTGTGCGACATCGACTACGTCGGCGGGGTCGGCCGCATCACCCGGGTCGATCGCAAGCGCGTGGTCACGGTCAGTGCCGATGTCGATACTGCCAAGACGACGGGAGTTACCGCCCGCTCCGCCGCGGAACGGCTCCTCGCCGGCGATATCCCGGATGAGCTCGCCGGTGCCGATACCAAGGCGCTTGCCGGATTCGCGCTGCCTCCGGGTTACCGGTACCGCTTCACGGGCGAGCGCGAAGAAGAGCAGAAATCGCAGGAGTTTCTGAGCTGGGCCATGGGTGTGGCCCTACTCGTAATCCTGACGATTCTGGTCGCGCAGTTCAACTCCGTGCTCTACCCGCTCATCATCATGAGCAGTGTGATCCTGTCGCTCAGCGGTGTGTTCGTGGGCCTCCTGGTGCATGGCATGCCGTTTGGCATCATCATGACCGGGGTGGGGGTGATCAGCCTCGCGGGTGTCGTGGTCAACAACGCGATCGTGCTCCTGAGCTACACCGTGCAGTTGCGGCGGCGTGGCCTGTCGCTTGACGATGCGCTGGTGGCGGCCGGGGCGACGCGCTTGCGGCCGGTGCTCCTGACCGCCATCACGACGATTCTCGGGCTCGTCCCCATGGTCACAGGAGTCAGTTACGACTTTTCTTCCATGGCGATTCAGTGGGTAAGCTCGTCGAGTCAGTGGTGGAAATCGATGGCGGTAGCGGTGATCTATGGCCTCGGGCTCGCGACCATGCTCACTCTGGTCGTGGTTCCCGTGCTGTTTTCGCTGGTGGATGGGTTTTCCCGGTCGGGCGCTCGCGCCGGCGCGTGGGCAGCCGCCGGGAAGCGGGTGCTCGTGCGCTGGTGGTGGCGGCCGTTCGATCGCATGTTCGGGACTCGTTACGCCGAGTCGAAGTCGCGCGGCCGGTGGTCGCGGCACTGACGGAGCTGCAGGCGCGGCGCGGCTCGCTCGCCCTCAGCGCGGACGTAGCGGGTCACCTCCCCCCCCGCTTGCGGGGGGACTGTTCACCTCCCCCCGCTTGCGGGGGGACTGTTCACCTCCCCCCCGCTTGCGGGGGGGGACAGCGGGGGGACCGCGGGGGGGAGATCAGGAATGGCGCGACAACGCGTTCGGCCGGCCGTACATCGTGCGGTCGATGATCTCTTGCTTCATCTTCGGTGACAGGTCGTCGAAGTATGCCGAGTAGCCCGACACGCGCACCAGCAGTCCGGGGTAGCGGCCCGGGTGGTCCCGCGCTTCGATCAGGACAGCGGGGTCGAGCACGTTGACCTGGAGCTGCATGCCGCCTTCGGCGAAGCTGCCGTCGATGAGCGCTCCCAGCCAGGCCGCGCCCTGCTCCTCGGCGCCGACCCACGGAGCGAGCTCGAGGTTGAAATTCGCGCCGTTTTTCGCCACGGCGAGCGGCAGATGCGCCATCGAGCAGAGCGTGGCCGTGGGGCCGCGTCGCTCCGCGCCACTCTGCGGCGACAAACCCGACGAAAACGGTTCGCCGGCGCCTCGCCCGTTCGGCAAGGCGCCCACGACTTCTCCGAACGCCTGGTGCGCCGTCACCGAGTAGAAGCCGGCGACGTATTCGCCGCCGCGCCAGCTTGTCCGCGCGCGCAGGAGGTCCGCGAACAGCGTCATGACGCGGCCGACCATGCCGTCCGCCGCCGCGTCGTCGTTGCCGTACCGGGGAGCCGCCCGCAGGCGGGCGCGGAGCTTCTCCGCTCCCGCGAAGTTGTTCCGGCACGCGCTCGCCACTTCCGCCAGGGTCGCCCGGCACTCGCGAAAGACCAGATGGTCGAGCGCCGACAGGCTATCCGCAACGTCGACGACGCCCACAGCCTGGATGCCGCTGCCGTTGTACGTCGCTCCGCCCGAAGATGCGTCCCGATGGTTGGCGATGCAGCCGCCGAGGAGCATGGAAGTCAGCGGCGTCGGGTGCCAGCGCCCGTTCGCCCGCTCGATTGCGCCGAGGTCGTCGAGCAACCTGTGCAAGGCGAAATCCAGTTGTTGTCGGAGCAGCTCGATCACGTCCGCGATCGCGGCACAACCCGCGATCGCCGTCGTCGCCGCGCCGGTGCGCTGCCAGGCACGGGGCTGCCTCCCACCGTGCAGCGCCAGCTCCAGGCAGAGCGGCACGTTGACCAGAGCGGCGTCTGTCGACAGAAAGCTATTCCCGCTGGCCACCGGTTCCACGCAGCCGACCGTTGCATAGTCGCGCGCATCTTCCAGCGAGGCGCCCCGCGAGCGCACCAGCGGCACGATGACGTCATCGTTGTAGAGCGCGGGCGAGACCGCCCCGGCAGCCAGAGCGGCGGCGATGCGGGCGCGATAGCTCCGCGGGCTGCCCGGGTGGAGGCGCGCGTGGTAGTTCGGCTGGCGCGTGCGCAACTGGTCCATGAGCTCCACGAAGAGCATCGTCAGCTCATTCGTCGCATCGGCGCCGTCGCGGTCCTGGCCGCCGACGACCACCACCTGGCCGTTGAAGAGCCCTCCATGGAAGCGGGTGATGCGCCGCGAGAAGGCGGGGACGATCTCGCACAGCTTGAGCGCGAAACAGCCGAGCAGCTCGAACGCCGCCTGGGCGTCGAGGCGCCCGGCGGCCACCTCGCGCTGGTAGGTGGGCCACAGAAGCTGGTCGAGCCGGCCCGGACTCACCGCGTTGTCGAGCGACTCCAAATTCAGCGCAATCTGGGCCAGGAGGATCGCCTGCAGCGCCTCGCGGAACGTTTCGGGTGGCTGCGCGGGCACGCGGCGGCAGGTGGCCGCGATTTCGCGTAGCTCCTCGCGCCGCGACGGGTCGGTCTCCGCGCCGGCCAGCTCCGCCGCTTTTCGCGCGTAGCCCGCTGCGAATTCTTCCAACGCCTGGCAGGCGATCAGCACGCTGCGCAGAAAACTCTCTTCGGCGGATCCCGGAGCCACCGAGGCGAGCTCGCGGGCAACCATGGCCCGATAGCCCGACGTTCCGTGACGGAGCAACCCCGCGTAATCGGGCACGAAGTGCGAAACGCCCCCCGTCTCGTTGATCAAGTAGAAGCGCGGCGCGAGCTGATCTTTCACGAAGGCGAGCGCGCGGCGCAGCGGGAAGGCGCGCATGGCCAGGAAGCGGGTCACCCAGTACGGGAGCACCTCCGCCAGCAGGCGGTAGCGGTCGCCCGGGGCCAGGCGCAGCGGGTTAACGGGCCGCGTTTCAAAGGCGAAGAGGTCCTCCAGGACCGCGACGCCGTGCAGCTCCGGGTAGAGGCCGCCGCCCACGCGGTGCGCGGTGAAGCAACCCACGAGCAGCTCGCCGGGGTAGATGTGCACGGCCTTGTTGGCCAGCAGGAAGCGGAGAGCCTCGGCCTTCTGCATCACCGTGGGCTGGTGAGGATCGGCGCGCGTCTTGAAGTAGCGCGTGACGAGCAGCGCGCGCTCGGCGCAAAGGTGCGGCGCCGCGGCGCGGATGTCGCGATCCAGAGCGCGCACGCGGTCGGAGACAGTCACCGTCATGTCGATACCTCCAGTCCAAGCTCACGGAGCCGTCGCACGGCGCCGGAGAGGCTCGCCTCTGCGTGCCGGGACGCGAGGCCGTCGTCCGGCATCGGCGGGCGCGGCTGGCCGAGCGCCGCCAGCTTGCTCTCACCCAGCGCATGATAGCGCAACAAATGCAGGCGGCGCGCGCCCAGACCGAGCACGAACCGTGCCACCGCTTCGAGGTTGTCCGCCGTATCGTTCGCGCCCGGAATTACCGGCATGCGGAAAAGCACCGGTGCGCCCCGCTCCGCCAGCTCGCGCGCGTTGCTCAGGATGGCGCGGTTGTCGGCGCCGGTGAGCTCCCGGTGGAGCCGCCCGTCGATGGCCTTGAGGTCGTAGTGGATCAACGCGAGGTCCGCGAGCAGCGGGGCGAACGCGCTCCAGGAAAAGGCCCCGCACGTCTGCAGGCCGACCGTGAGGCCGGCGCCAGTCGCCGCGGCGGCAAACGCCCGAATGAACGGCATCTGCAGCGTTGGCTCCCCGCCAGAAAGGGTCACGCCGCCGCCCGACGACGCGTAGAAGGAGCGGTCTCGCGACACCTCCGCCAGCAGCTCCGCCACGGTAACCGACCGACCCACGCGCCGCAGCGCGGCCGCGGCGCACGCGCCGGCGCAGTCGCCGCAGCCCGTGCACCGCTCGCGGTCGAGGCGCGCCGCCGGCGAACGCCTGAGCGCGGCGTGGGGACAGGCTGCGAAACAGTCTCCGTGCCCGCGACAGCGCTCGGCGAAGAACGCGATCTCCTGCCGCGGCCGCAGAGACTCCGGGTTCTGACACCACCGGCAGCGCAGCGGGCAGCCCTTCAAGAACACGGTCGTGCGAATTCCCGGACCGTCGTGGACCGAAAACCGCTGCACGTCAAAAATGAGACCTTGCTGTTGCACTGTTTGTTGAAGGACCCCATGAGACCGAACGCGAATGCCCTCAAGGCTACCTGTCCGCGCCCGGCGATGCAAGCGGTCGAGTAGACGGATGGCTCCTGGTGGCGGTCATCTCGGATATCGACACGCTGCGCTACTACGACGTGGATCTCGCCGACGGCCTCGCGTACCAGTATTTCGTTCCCGTCCAGCGCCGCGACGAGGCGTCCGTGGACAGCCGGCCGATGAGCTACCTGCGGGAAACCCTCGAGCCGCCCCTGAGCTGAAGGACACAGGTAAGCGTCGCAGGTGCCCATTGGCGGCCGACAATGGGCACCTACAAGGGTTGCAGGCACCCTTCCGGGCGTGCCGAGGGACAGCGGCCACGATTGTTCTCGCGTGTCCGGACAGGCCGACGGGCACCTGCCATCACGATCCAGACCATCCTCTCCACTGCCCTCGGTGGCATGGCTATAGCCGCACAGATAAAATACCTGAACGACAACACGCATCGCTTTCCCATCATTCCGGAGACGGATGGAAATGAATACGTTCTTCAACACCGCAGGTCCTTGCCGGTCGGACATGCACTACATGCTGCCCCCGGAACGACGCATCCCGGAGGTGCGCGAGCTCATAGACCGGGCGCAGTACTTCGTCGTGCACGCTCCGCGACAGGTGGGAAAGACGACGTGCCTTGGTACCCTGGCCGAGACGCTCACGGCTGAGGGACGCTACGCCGCACTCCTGGCGAGCTGCGAAACCGGACAGGTGGCCGGGAGTGACACGGAGCGAGGCGTCGCCGCCGTGCTCGGTGCTCTCGAACATCGCAGCGATCTCCTGCTGGGGGCATTCAGGCCACCG
>JACPHN010000257.1 GCA_016188575.1 Candidatus Schekmanbacteria bacterium | reverse complement strand
CGAGGTCCGCCCGCGCGACGGCTGTCCGTTGCGGCTCGGTACCTACAAGATCGTCGCCTCCTTCGACCCATCCATCGCGCGCTCCCCGGAGCTCGCGTGGATTGCCAGGTTTACACCCAAGTCCGCGGAGTGGCGCGTCGGGCTGAGGCCAGAGGAGGTCCTGCCACGGCATCGGTTCGATCTTTTTCGCCGCGCTCTGCCCCACGAGCCGCGGACGATGGCACAAATGCAGCGACCTTTCGCGGATTTCTGGCTCGCGGAATACGAGAAAGATCCGGCCGACCAGTTCCTTTTGGCGTACGCACTTTCCTACATCGACGACTGGGATGAGATCGAGCGGCTCTTACTCCAGACGATAGCGTGGCTCGAGGCGGGCGGCCGGTTCAGGACCAATAGCTCATCGACTTTCGACAGCCGGCCACAGCTCCCGATACTGAATGGGACTTTGGAAGAGCTCCGCCGCCTGAAGTCCGAGGGCAGGACGGGAGATGACTGGCATATTCTTGTGGAGCCGGAGCTGTATAACCTGAGGCTGACCCGCAGGGACAAGGTGAACGAAAACACCGTTTACCCCCCCGTCCCGCCCAAGATCTACCCGAGCTACTGCCAGTTGCCGATGCAGCCGTAGGCCGAAGCTCCGGACTGTGACGATGCCTGCGCCCCCGTCCGTGACTCCCCCAGTGCAGGGGGAAGTGATGTCGGGGGGTCTTCGTGATGCGCTTTCCGCGCAGCTTGTAGTCGCACCGGCGCTGGCTTCAGGTGCGGGCCGTTTCTTGCCCTGCTGTTGAAAGCGGCCACGCGGCGCGCGTAGCTGGAGCTATCGACCTGGTCCTGCTCCGCGGGACGGAAACGTCACATACGCGGCAGGCGAAGTCACAGTCCTGGCCCTCCGCTCGGACTCGGAGCCGCATCAGAAGCTCATCGACTGCGTCAGCCGGATTCGGCATTCCATTTGCACAACTAGTCGGACGCCCCGAATCGCCCCCTCCCTGCCTCCACCGCAGGCGGGAAGACACGAGGTGGGGGTCCTCGTCATGCAGCTCCCAAGCCACGTGCGGGCGAACAGCATAACCCGTTTCTCCCCGGAAAATCGCCATGAGCACCCCAAGAAAACACCCATTCAGACCGTCAATGCTTCTCGTGCTCTGCTGCTCCGGTGTGCTCGCCGCCGCCGCCACACCTACCGCCGCGGCGCCGGGCTCGCCGCAGCGCGGTGACGACATGCTCACCGCGGCCTATCGGCAACGCGCCGCCGCCTATCTGCGCTGGGCCGCCGAACCCACGCCTCCCGGCGGCTCGGGGCTTTTCATGCAGGTCGCCCGCCTCGAGCTCGCGTCCACCCCCCTCGATGCCGACGTCATCAACGCCGCCCTCGACTTCGTGAACGCTCGCCACGACACCGCCGACTTTCTCGTCGCCGGATTCGTGCGCATGCTGCTGCAATACGCCGGCAGCCCCATGCTCTCGCCCGAGCTTCGCCAGCGCCTCGAGCGGACGCTGCTCGATTTCAAATACTGGATCGACGAGCCGGGCGTCGATTCGATGTGCTACTACTCCGAGAACCACCAGATCCTCTTCGCCAGCGCCGAGTACCTTGTCGGCAATCATTTCGCCGATGTCATCTTTACCAACGACGGGCGCACCGGCCGCGAACATTCCGTGGCGGCGCGCGACCGCATCGAGAACTGGCTCCGCCGCCGTTTCTACTTCGGCTTCAGCGAATGGCACTCCAATGTCTACTACAATGAGGACTTGCCCGCGCTCGTCAACCTCGCCGACTTCGCCCCCGACGAAAGCGTCGCCGTGCGCGCCGCGATTGTGCTCGACGCGCTCTTCTTCGAGCTCGTCAATAACACGCACGACGGCATCTTCGGCGTCTCTCATGGCAGAACGTACGACGAGCACGTCCTCGGCGCGCGCCGTGAGTCCACCTCGGTGCTCATGAATCTCCTCAGCGGCGCCGGCCTGCTCAATTCGCGCGGCAACATGACCTCGATCTCGCTCGCCGCCTCCCGCCGCTACACGCCGGCCGGCGCCGTTCTCGCCGCGGCGGCGGATCAGCTTCCCGAGCGCGTCAGCCGGCAGCGCATGGGGGTGCGTCTGGAGGACGCCGCCGCTCATGGCCTCTCCTTCGCCGACAAGGAGGATGGGATCTTCTTTTGGGGTATGGGCGCCTACGCGGACTGGCGCACGATCGACCTCACGTTTTCGATGATCGACACCTACAACCTGTGGGAAAACGACTTCTTCAAGCCGTTTGCCTACCTTCGCCCGGCGTGGGCAGCGGGTCTGCTTGCCGAGCTGTCTCGGCCAATCCGCAGCTTCACCAGCGGTTCCGTGCTGTCCGAGGTCAATACTTACTCGTATCGGACACCGGACTACATGCTCGCGTCGGCTCAGAATAACCGCGTCGGCTACTTCGGCTTTCAGCAACACACCTGGCAGGCGACGATCGATCTGGACGCGGTGGTCTTCACCTCGCACCCGGGAACCGCCAGGCAGAAAGGTGACGGATATCGCAGCTACTGGACCGGCGGTTGGTTTCCCAAGGTCGTCCAGGAGAAGAATGCGCTGATCGCGATCTACGACGTCAAGCCGCTGCCGGCGCTCGTGCCCGAGCTCGCGGTCCCCTATACGCACGCGTATTTCCCGCGAGCCGCCTTCGACGAGGTCCGCCAGATCGGCCACTGGACGCTTGGTAGGCGTAACAATGCCTACGTCGGGCTGTATTCGTCGCGCGCGACGCGCTGGGCCACCGGCGGCGAATGGCCGGGCAGCGAGCTCATCGCCGACGGCACGGACAACGTGTGGATTTGCCAGCTCGGCAACCAGACGCAGCTCGGGTCCTTTGATGATTTTTCGGCCGCCGTCACGAGCGCCGAGGTCCGGGTCATCGGCACCAATGTCACCTACGATGCGCCGGGGCTCGGCCGCGCCCAGGTGAGCCTCGACACGCCTTTCAAGATTGATGGCGAGCCGATCGCGATCACCGACTACGAGCGCTTCGACAATCCGTATGCGCTGCACGCCTTCGGCGCGAACCCGTTTTCGCTCGGGGTCTCGGGATACCAGCTCGAGGCGGACTTCGAGCTGCCCGCGCGTCTCGTTTCCGCGCCGGCCACGGCCACCGTGCAGGCGCATTGAGGAGCGCTTCTTTTCCGGTCACCGGCGCGACAAGGCCATCCTGCTTGCTTGGCTCGGAGCACGAACGACGCTAGACTGACGACCCGCTCGGAACACTCATCCTGGCGCCATGGACACTTCAGACTTTCTCGAACAGTTCGCGGCAACCCAGCGGTTCAGCCTGGGGCGGCCAGCGGTAGTGCGCGTTTGCCCGCGAGGCAGCGCGGTCTACTTTCTGAGGTCGGGTGCGACGACCAAGGAGCGCGACCTGTATCGGCTGGACGCGGCCAGCGGCAAGACGGCGCTGCTGGTCTCCGCGGCGCGGCTCGGCGGCGGCGGGGCGGACGACGTCTCCCCTGAGGAGCAGGCGCGCCGCGAACGCCGGCGACTCGTCGCCGGCGGCATCGTCACCTATGAGCTTTCCCCGGACGGGTCGCGGCTGCTCGTGCCGTTGGCCGACCGCGTGTTTACCGTTTGCCCGCGGTCCGGGGACGCTCGCGAAGTCGCCGCGGCCCACGGCGCCAGCGGTCCGATCGCCTTCTCGCCGGACGGCGCGCGCTTCTCATTCGTGCGCAACGGCGACCTGCACGTCGCGAACCTGGATACCGGCGAGGTCCGCCGGCTCACGCATCGCGCGGCCGCCACTCTGCAGTACGGCTGCTCAGACTACATCGCCGAGGAGGAGATGGATCGATTCACCGGCCATTGGTGGTCCGGCGACGGCCGCTCGCTCGCCTGCCAGCGCACGGACGTCGAGGGCGTCGAGACCTATTATCTTGCCGATCCTGCGCATCCTGAGCGCCCTCCCGAGGCGCGCCCGTATCCGCGGGCCGGCCGTCGCAACGCCGACGTCCGCCTCCTCGTCGTGCGGGTGGACGGCGGGGGCGACACCGTCGAGGTGCAGTGGGACCACGAGCGCTACCCGTACCTGGCAACCGTGACCTGGGGAGAGGACGGCCCACTGACGCTTCTGGTGCAAGATCGCCGGCAGCAGGAGGAGTTGCTGCTCGTCGCCGACCCGACGACCGGCAGCACGCAGCCGCTCCTGGTCGAGCGCGACCCCGCGTGGCTCAACCTGGATCAGGAATTTCCGCGCTGGCTTTCCGGCGGCGCGCGATTCCTCTGGGCAACCGAGCGCAACGGCGCGTGGGAGGTCGAGCTCAGAGCGAGCGATGGTACCCTGGTGCGCAAGCTGACACCGCGAGCGCTGGGCTATCAGCAGCTCATGGCCGTGGATACCGAGCAGGGAGCACTGTATGTGGGCGCCTCGCCCGACTCGACCGAAACCCACGTCAGTCGCGTCTGGCTTGACCCGACCCGCGGCGAACCCGAGCGCCTCACGCAGGAAAGCGGCATCCACGCCGTGTGCGGCGCGCCGACCGGGGGGTTGCTTGTCCACACCTTCTGCAGCCTCACTGCAACCGCGCGCTACGTCGTGCGCCGGCGGGACTGGTCGGCAGTGGCCGAGCTGCCCTCGGTCGCAGTGGAACCGGCGCGAATGCCCAACGCCGAGCGCTGCACGGCGACTGCCGGCAAGCGGTGTTATCCCGCGCTTCTCGTGCGCCCCAGGCCGTGCGACCGGCGCTCTCGCTACCCCGTCGTCGTCAGCGTGTACGGCGGCCCGGGCAAGGCGATGGTCCGCGCCAACGGCTACCAGTATCTGCTCGATCAGTGGCTCGCCGACCACGGATTCGTGGTCGTCTCCATCGATGGGCGTGGCACGCCAATCCGGGATCGGGAATGGGAACGCGCCGTGCGCGGGAACCTGATCGACGTCCCCCTCGCGGATCAGGTGACGGCGCTGGCGGCGCTCGGTGCCGCGCATCCCGAGCTCGACCTGGACCGGGTGGGAATCTTCGGCTGGTCGTTCGGCGGTTACGTCTCCGCGATGGCCGCCATGCGCCGGCCGGACGTCTTCTCCGCGGCGGTCGCCGGCGCACCGGTGTGCGACTTCGCAGACTACGACACCCACTACACCGAGCGCTATCTCGGCCTCCCCGCGGAAAACCCCGAAGGGTACCGCGCCAGCGCCGCCTCTACCTACGCCGAGCACCTCGCGGCACCGCTGCTCCTCCTGCACGGCACGGTCGACGATAACGTTTACTTCCAGCACGCCGTCAAGCTCGCCGACGCCATCTTCCGCGCCGGAAAGGAGCTCGCGTTCGTGCCGCTGAGCGGGTTCACGCACATGGTCTTCGACGAGACCGTGGTCAAGCGGCAGTGGGAGCGGATCCTGTCGTTCTTTCGCCGCCACCTCGCAGCGCGGCCCGCCGGTGCTGCCGCACCCGACGAGGACGGTCGCTGACATGGAAGCCAGCTCGCTGCTCGGCTTGCCGCGAGATGCGCTCCGCAACCTCATGGTCGGCCTCGGCATTCGCACCGTGCACGAGCATCGCTTGTTTGCCGGGCTTCACCGGCGCCGGGAGACCGTGGAAGAGATTTCCGGGCTGGGTCACGAGGCCGCGCGCAAGCTCCGTGAGGCGTCGCCGCCTTTTTCTCTGCGACTCGCCGATTACAGACCGGGCGCCGACGGCACGGGGAAGTTGCTATTCGCGCTCCCCGATGGCGCCCACATCGAAGCCGTGGCGATTCCGCGCCGCGGAGACCGCGCCTGCCGCACCCTGTGCGTGTCCAGTCAGGTCGGATGCGCCATGGGCTGCTCCTTCTGCGCTACCGCCACGCTGGGATTGACGCGCCACCTCACAGCGGCGGAGATCGTCGCACAAGTGTACTGCGGCGCGGCGGCGACCGCGGATGCGGGTGCCGTCGCTCGCAATGTCGTCTTCATGGGCATGGGTGAGCCGCTGCACAACTACGCCGCGGTTCGCGACGCCATTCGCGTCATCACGGATCCGCATGGGCTGGCCCTGGCACCGAGCCGCGTCACGGTGTCGACCTCCGGCCTCGCGGACCGCATCGCCTGGCTCGGGCGCGACTTCGGCGGGCGCCTGCAGCTCGCCGTGAGCATCAACGCCGGAACTGACGCGACCCGACACCGCCTCATGCCGATCACCGCGCGGCATGACCTCGCATCGCTGTATCCGGCGCTCGCGAGCTACCCCCTGCCGCCGGGGCGCTGGCTGCTGCTGGAATACGTGCTGCTTGCCGGGGTCACGGATACCCGCGAGGAGCTCACCGCCTTCGCCGCCTGGGCGCGCGGCCTGCACTGCGTGATCAACCTGATCCCCTTCAACCCATTCCCCGGCACCCGTTTCTCGCGGCCCGCGGAGGAAGACGTGACGCGGAGCTGGTCGTTCTTGCGCGAGCAGGGCTGCATCGTCACCGTGCGCAAGTCCCGCGGTGCGGAAGTGGCTGCCGCATGCGGGCAGCTCGCGCTGCAGCCCTGAACGGCGGCAGGCAGCGCGGCAGATGTCTTCTTCGTCGCCCGGCGAAAACCGGACATCCAGACCTGAATCCTGTACCCCTCTGGGGAAAATCGATGCTCGAGGGAAAGTGCCAAGCGGTTCGGTACCTCCCGGGAACACCGCCAAAATCCTGCGGCTAGACCGCCTGCGGTGAACCTGTGTCCCGGGGGGTTACCACGACCGACGTCCCGTAGAGAGTTGCGCCCTGAGCGCCAGTACAGGATCGAACGCGAGTCGTGGGTACCGGACCGAGCGCGGATGAGATGGTATTGCGCTCGTGGCGCCCGGAGAAGACGGATGCCGCTACCTGTCCTCCTCCCCCCGCTTGCGGGGGCCCACTCGTTCCGCAACGATGAAGGCTCTTTATGGGTTTCGGGGAGCTCCTGGAGAGCTAGCGCCGGCTCGCCGGTGATACCCTGCGGCCGGCGAGCGCGCTGCAGGTGACGGAGGCGGAGCGGCGCGATGCACGCTCCGCACAGCTCGCAGCCGCCCAGGCGGCGGATTCAGTCCGACGCGGCCGCGTCTGCCCGTCGCTGATCGGTTGCTTCTGGCCTAGGCCTCGAGATCGAACAGCGAGAACGCGAGTTGCTCCACTGCACCGGTGATTGCACCGCTGTCCTCGACGGACTCCTGCGGCAACAGGCTGACGATGAGCGCGGGGACGAACGCCTCGAGGTTCACGCCGCGCGCTGTGGCGCTCGCCAGGTCGCTGCCGCTCAGGTGCTTCACCTTCACAAACGCGATGTACGAAGGCACGCGATCGAGCCGGGTAGCGTTGCGGTGCGACAGTGCGGTGGTTACCAGCTCCGCCATCTCCTCTCGCGATCGTTGTCCGGCAAGCGCCACGTGCTCGCTCAGACGAAACGCCGGCCACTGCACGTGCATGCGGGCAATGCGACCATCGGCGCCGATCGCGCCGGTTGCCTTCGAACCGAGCACGGGGACTCCACCGATTTCCCGGAACAGGCGAACGAAGACCTCGATCGCCCGCGCCGGCGCCGGCGCCTGCCCCTTGGCCGCATTCGCGAGCATCAGCCGCTTGCTGATCGCGCGCTCCGAAACTTCGGCGACCGGCACCCCAAGGCGACCCGCCGCCTGCCTCAGGGCGAGCTCCGCAGCCGGCACACTGACCCGGTTCTCGTTCTGGTCGGCGGTGAACGCGCGGTGCGCATTCAGATAGGAAACGCGACCTTCTTCGCGGTTCACGCGGAGCTCCGCGCCCTGCTCGGTCTGATAGCGCATGCGCATGGTCCCGCGGTTCGTTTCCGAGGCGCGGACCGCTGTTCCCGTGACCTCGTCCCCAACGGCCGCCGCGAGCCGCGCCGGGGAGAAGGCGTCGCCAAACGACGCACCCTGTGACCTGGCCGCAAGCAGACCAGCGGCGAATGCCGGATCTCCCACCCGCGCGTCCATCCCGTCGGTGACGAGCGCGCCCAGCGGAGTAACGAGACGCTGGCGAGGGGCCGCGCCTGCCCGGGCGGAAAGAACGGTAACCACAATCAGGACGGCGACGCTCGATAGTTTCTTGTGCGAGGGCTTCATTGATTGCTTCCTCTTATTCTTGAAAGTCGTGGAGCTACGTGATGTTTGATCGGGCGCTAGCGAAGTCTAATTGAAAGGATCGTCGTCCGTCGGGTCGCACCCGTCGAAGTAGGAATAGCAGGTGTACTGGACTTCGGGATCACCGTATTGCCAGTCGTATTGCTCGTTGAGGAGCCGCGTTTCGCAGTCGTCACCGGTGGACCCGATGGCGTAGCTTACGGGGCACTGCTCCACATACTCCCAGTTCTCCCAATCGTATACAGAACCGTCGTACTGGTTGTCTTGCCAGGCCGAGCTTATTGCAACACTGTACGCATCATCGGCGAACTCTTCGTAGTTGTCTGCTTCCCAGCTATAGATCCACATGACACCGTGAAATCCGTTCGCCTGGTGCAGTCGGCTGCTACTCGTGGAGGAATCATAGAAGTATCGGTAGGTGTTACCGATGTTGTCGTCGTCCATGCTGTGGCAGGAGGAAAAGTGCAGAAACTCGAGATCCGAATCTCCCACGAACAGATCTTCGTCCGAGCCCGAATTGGGGTCCGGAGCGTCGACCCGGCAATCGGTGCGACCGCTGGCGTTGGACCGCATCCGCCCGCGCCAGTGCCCGTCTTTGTCACCGCCGTGCGTCGCGATGATCGCCGCATCGGCGTCGTCGAGCTTGCTGGTGTCGGCGCAATCCGAATAGCCGGAGTGCGTGTCGCACAGTAGTGTCTGGTTGAACGTGCCGTTTACCTGGCTGCCGTCCTTGAAATAGATGTCGTGATCGGAAGACGTGATCTCGTCGTACCACGCCTGCGTCATGTCGTCCCATGGGCTGCGATCGAGGTCGCTGTCCTCGCTGTCGCATTCCGTGTCGGTCCACACAGTAATGGCGTACATTTTCGCTTCGAGCGAGTCTGTTCCCGGCGTGGCACCCTGCAGGGTGGCGCTGGACCCGGATCCCGAGGTCCCGCCGCCGCCGCCTCCTCCTCCGGTTCCGGGATCGACGCTGCTCATCGCTGAAACCCTGGGAATACCGGCCAGCAGAGCGAGCACCGAGCAGATGCCGGCGAGCTTTCGGAACCGTATTCGCGGGGAAGCTATTTTTCTCATTGTGGTCTCCTTGAGGGATGGGGCGGTGGGTGGTTGCAGCTCTCGGTTGACGCGGGTGCTAGTGCAGGGCGCGTGCCAGCTTCCGGTCTTCGCAAAGCGGCGCGGCGACTTCCGGGCGGCTGCCTGGATCCGCCGCCTGTACGACGTCGGTGCGACAGCGACCCCGCCCATCCCTCCCCCCGGCTGGCGGGGGAGGTGGGTGGGGAGTCCTCGCGATGCGCTTTCCGCACAGCTTGCAGTGGAATCGGCGGTGGATTCAGGTGTGCGCAAGAACTTGCCAAAAACCGTACGAGTCCTCGCCCCGCCACTGGCGGCGCGCTCCGTCCGCGTCTACACTTGGCTTGTTTCCGCCGGCGCGAGGTCTCGCGACTCCGCGTGGCAATCAGGTCCATTCGGGAGCAGCAGCACCATGGAAAGACTCGTTCGAGCAGCCCTCATTCAGGCCACCCTGTGCGCGGACGCCAGCGCCCCGGTCGAGGACATCAAGTCGGCCATGATCGACAAGCACGTCGCCCTGCTAGCCGACGCCGCCGGCAAGGGCGCGGAGGTCGTTTGTTTTCAGGAGCTCTTCTACGGGCCATATTTCTGCGCCGAACAGAGTCTGAAGTGGTATGGGCTCACCGAGCGAATTCCGGACGGTCCGACCACGCGGTTGCTGCAGGAGCTGGCGAAAAAACACCAGACCGTCCTGGTCGCGTCCATGTACGAAGAAGACCTCACCGGCGTGTACTACAACACCACCGCCGTGATTGACGCGGACGGCACCTTCCTCGGCAAATACCGAAAAAGCCACATTCCTCACTGCCTTCCGGGTTTCTGGGAGAAGTTCTACTTCAAGCCGGGCAACCTGGGTTACCCCGTGTTCCCGACCCGGATCGGCAAGGTCGGCGTCTACATCTGCTACGACCGCCACTTCCCGGAAGGATGGCGCGAGCTCGGGCTCAATGGCGCCGAGATCGTCTTCAATCCGTCGGCGACCGTTGCGGGTCTGAGCGAATACCTGTGGAAGCTCGAGCAGCCGGCCGCTGCCTGCGCCAACATCTACTACGTCGGCGCCATCAACCGCCCCGGTTCCGAGGCCCCCTGGAACATCGGGCACTTCTACGGCACGTCGTACTTTGCGAACCCGCGCGGACAGATCATCGCCGAGGCGCCGCGCGATGGAGATGCCATCGTCGTCGCCGACCTCGACCTCGGGCTCATTCGCGAGGTGCGCAACGTCTGGCAGTTCTACCGCGACCGCAGGCCGGAAACGTACACCGCCACCACCCGGCTCTAGACCCGGCGCCAGGGCCGCTCATCATGTCCGCCCATAACAAGGTTGCCGAGTCGCGCCTGTACAATGAGGACCTCGCGCCCGTGCCGCCGGAACGGCGCACCTGGGGGCTGTGGAACATCGCCGCCCTGTGGATCGGCATGGCGGTCTGCATTCCGACCTACACCCTGGCCGCCGGTCTGATCTCCCAGGGGATGAGCTGGCAGCAAGCGCTTTTCACGATCACGCTCGGCAACCTCGTCGTGCTCATCCCGATGGTGCTCAACGCGCACGCCGGCACGAAGTACGGGATTCCCTTTCCGGTGCTTTTGCGCGCCTCCTTCGGCACCGTGGGTGCCAACATTCCCGCGCTCATGCGCGCGCTGGTCGCGTGCGGGTGGTTCGGCATCCAGACCTGGATCGGCGGCTCGGCAATCTACACGCTGCATGCGGCGATCTTCGACTTTGCGCCGGCAGGGCCGAGCGACCTCATTCCCGTGCTCGGGCTGTCCCTTGGGCAACTGGCCTGTTTCCTGCTGTTCTGGGCGGTCAATATCGCCATCATCATCGCCGGCATCGACACGATCAAGTGGCTCGAGACCTTCGCGGCGCCGTTCTTGCTGCTGATCGGCGTCGGGCTTCTCTGGTGGGGCGTGAGCACGGCCGGTGGGTTTGGAGTGGTTTTTTCCGAGCAGTCCCTGGCACAGGTCCGCGGCAACCTGGCCGGCGAATTCAGCTTCTGGCGCGCCTTCTGGCCGAACCTGACCGCCATGGTGGCGTTCTGGGCGACGCTGTCGCTCAACATCCCCGACTTCACGCGCTACGCCCGCTCCCAGCGCGATCAGGTTCTTGGTCAGCTCATCGGGCTGCCGGCGACGATGGCGCTCTACTCGTTCATCGGCATCGCGGTTACGTGCGCGACCGTAGTGATTTTCGGCACGGCGATCTGGGACCCCGTGCAGTTGCTCGGTCGGTTCACAAACCCGCTTGCCGTGGGCTTCGCGCTCTTCGCGTTGACCATTGCCACCCTCTCCACGAACATCGCCGCAAACGTGGTCTCGCCAGCCAACGACTTCTCGAACCTCTGGCCGCGACGGATCACCTTCAAGCGCGGCGGGCTGATCACCGGGTTGATCGGCGTGCTCATCTTCCCGTGGCGCCTCTACAACGATCTCGGCAGCTACATCTTCACCTGGCTGATCGGCTACGGGTCGCTGCTCGGCGCGATCGGTGGCGTGATGATCGCCGACTACTTCGCGTTGCGGCGCTGCGCACTGTCGACCGCAGACCTCTATCTCGAAACGGGCGCCTACGCCTACGGCGGCAGCGGCTCGAACTGGCGTGCGCTGCTCGCGCTCGCGCTCGGAATCGCACCAAATGTCCCCGGATTCCTGGCACAGGCAAGCGGCGGAGTGGTGTCCGTGCCACCGTTTTTCGCCGCGCTGTATGCCCACGCCTGGTTCGTCAGCTTTTTCGCCGCCGGCCTGGTCTACGTGGCCCTGAACCTGGCCGCCCCAGTTTCGACCCTTGCCACGAGCGCCGCCAAAACTTAGGAGAGCTACCGTGAGCCTGACCGCACGTCGCCTGCACCGCGAGCTTCCCCAATGCGACCACCGCCCCGCACCGTACGCGGGGCCAAGCCGGGAAGAGATCCTGGCGACCCGTCGCGCCCACTGCCATCCCGCCATCTTCACCATTTATCGCGAACCGCTGCTCATCGTGGAGGGATGGATGCAGTATCTGTACGATGACGCCGGCACCCGCTACCTGGATCTCATCGCCGGCATCGTCACGGTCTCCTGCGGCCACAGCCACCCACGCGTGCTCGCGCGGGTAAAGGAGCAGATCGACAGGTTGCAGCATGCCACCACGATTTATCTCCACCCAAACTTCCCGGCGCTCGCCAAACGCCTCACGGACAAGCTTCCCCCGGGCCTCGACGTGGTCTACTTCACCAATAGCGGCAGCGAGGCCAATGAGATCGCCATCGCCATGGCGCGCCTGTACACGGGCAACGAAGACGTGATCGCCCTGCGCAACGGCTACCACGGCGGTACGTCTGGCGCGATGACGCTCACCTCGCACAGCACCTGGAAGTTTCCCCTGCCACCCGCCGGGCGCGTGTGCCACGCGGTGTGCCCCGATCCCTACCGCAGCCCATTTCGCGGCACGCCCGAAGAAATCGCGGTCCAGAGCGTGGCCGACATCCGCGACCTCATCCGCTTCTCGACCCCAGGCAAGGTGGCGGCGTTCATCGCCGAGCCCATTCAGGGGGTCGGCGGTGCCACGCACGGCGCACCAGGCTACCTGGGCCGCGCCTACGAAGTCGTCCGCGAGCACGGCGGAGTTTGCATCAGCGACGAGGTGCAAACCGGATTCGGGCGCACTGGCGAGCACTTCTGGGGATTCGAGAACTTCGCGGTGACCCCCGACATTGTCACCATGGCCAAAGGCATCGCCAATGGATTTCCGCTCGCGGCCGTGGTCACGCGCATGGACATCGCCAAGGCGTTCGCGACCCGGATCCACTTCAACACCTACGGCGGCAATCCGATCAGTATGGCCGCGGGCCTGGCGGTCCTGGACGTGATCGAGGATGAGGGGCTACAGGAGAATGCCAGAATCGTCGGCGGCTACCTCAAGGAAGGATTGCGCGCGCTCCAGGCTCGCCATCGGCTCATCGGCGACGTGCGCGGTATGGGGCTCATGCTCGGAGTCGAGCTGGTGCGGGACCGCAACACGAAGGAGCCGGCCAAGGAAGAGACTCTGGAGCTGTTCGAAGCGCTGCGCGAGCTCCGGGTGCTCGTGGGGAAAGGCGGGTTCTTCGGCAACGTCTTGCGCATCAAGCCGCCGCTGTGCGTGACGCGGGAAGACGCCGAATACGCCATCGAGGCGCTCGACGTGGCGCTTGCGGGGGTGTCCTGACGCGCCGCGCAGTCGGGTAAACGCGGTGATACAATGCACGACCCACAGACCCGATGAGCGGCGACCGTCCGGGCGCCGCTGCTGGCGGCTCCCGAGCGGCTGACCAGTCCAACGAACCGCCTTCTTGGAGGAGCTCATGGCGGAAAGACTTTACAATGTCGTCGGCGGCGAGCGGATGCGGTCGGAGACCGATCGCTGGCTTCCCGTCACCGCGCCCGCGACCGGAGAGATCATTGCCGAGGTTCCGATGTCCACCGGAAGCGAGCTCTCCCGAGTTGTCGCGGCGGCGGCAGACGCGGCCCGCGGCTGGGGCGCCACACCGCTCAAGGATCGCGTGCAGGTCATGTTTCGCCTCAAGCACCTCGCGGAGGCGCGTCTCGATCACCTCGCCGCGGTCATCAGCCGCGAAAACGGCAAGACCCCCGAGGAGTCGCGAGCCAGCGTGCTCCGCGCCGTGGAGTGTATGGAATACGCCGCCAGCCTGCCGCAGCTCGCACCCGGCGACGTCTTGGAGGTCAGTCGCGGCGTCGAATGCAAGACCCGTCGCTTTCCGCTTGGGGTCGTCGCCGGGATCACGCCCTTCAACTTCCCGCTCATGGTCCCACTGTGGATGATCCCGATCGCCGTGAGCCTCGGCAACGCGTTCATTCTGAAGCCGTCGGAGCAGACGCCGATGAGCGCGCTGGAGCTCGCGCAGCTTTTGGATGAGGCCGGTCTTCCGCGCGGCGTATTTTCGGTGGTGCACGGCGACGGGGAGATCGTCGAGGCGCTGTGCGACGCCCCGGGGATTCAGGCGATTGGCTTCGTCGGCTCGACGCGTGTGGCCCGTCTCGTGCACCGCCGCGGCACGGCCGCCGGCAAACGCGTGCGCGCGCTTGGCGGCGCCAAAAACCACCTGATCGTGGTGCCCGACGCCGATCCTGAAATGACCGCCGCCAACGTCGTCGCCTCCGTCAGCGGTTGTGCCGGACAGCGCTGCATGGCCGCGAGCGTGTTGCTTGCCGTCGGCGACGTCGGCCTCATCGTCGATCGGATCGTCGAGAAGATGGCCCAGCTTCGCGCTGGACGCGATCTGGGCGCGATTATCAGCGAGCGCGCGTACGCGCGTATCATCGGCTATCTCGACCGGGCAGCCCACGGCGGCGCCGTGTTGCGTCTCGATGGCCGGGCACTCGTGGCCGCTGATGCGCCCGCCGGCGGCTGCTACCTCGGGCCGTGCGTCATCGATAACGCCTCTCCCGAGCACGAGGCGTCCAGCGAGGAAATCTTCGGCCCCACCCTCACGATTATCCGCTGCCAGACTCTCGAGGACGCGCTGCGGATCGAAAACGCCATTCCTTATGGCAACGCCGCCGCGGTGTACACCAGCTCCGGCCGGGTGGCGGAGGTCTTTTGTGAACGCGCCCACGCGGGGATGATCGGCGTGAACGTGGGTGTCCCCGTGCCGCGCGAGCCTTTCCCCTTCGGCGGCTGGAACGCGAGCGCCTTCGGCGAAGGAGACATCACCGGACGTAGCGCCGTGGACTTCTGGTCGCGCACGAAGAAGATCACGACCAAGTGGTCGGCGGAGCGCCAAAGCAACTGGATGAGCTGACCTCCACCGCCCCTAACTCAGGATCGACACTACGCCTATGCCCAAGACGACGCTGAGCTCCGAGGAGCTGAGGCGAAACTTCGCCGACCTCCACCCCGCCCTCTCGGATAACGAAGCACTCGCGGAGGCCGCGCGCTGCCTCTACTGCCACGACGCGCCGTGCATGCGGGCGTGCCCGACGCACATCGACGTGCCGCGCTTTATTCGCCAAATTCTGCACCAGGACCCGCTGGATGCCGCGCGGACCATCTTTTCCGAGAACGTCTTTGGCGGCTCCTGCGCCCGCGTTTGCCCGACGGAGGTGCTGTGCGAGGGCGCTTGCGTTCAGCGGCCCCTCCAGGGCACGCCGGTCCGCATCGGACAACTGCAGCGATACGCCACGGATGCGGCCGAAAATGCCGGCCTGTGGTTTCATCAGCCGGGATCGCCCACCGGCAAGGCGGTCGCCGTAGTCGGGGGCGGTCCCGCCGGGCTGTCCTGCGCGCATGAGCTGCGCGTGCTCGGCCACGCCGTCACCGTGTTTGAGGCCCGCGAGGTCGCTGGAGGGCTCAACACGCTGGGGCTGGCGCTGTACAAGATCACGACCGAAGCGGCCCTGGCCGAGGCCGAGCGGATCGCCCGCATGGGCGTCGAAATCCGCTGCGGCGCCCGCGTCGACGCGGCGCTGCTCACGCAGCTTCGCGAGGAGTACGACGCGATCTTCCTGGCGATTGGCCGGGGCGCTACACTCGATCTCGGCATTCCCGGCGAATCTTCCGAGGGCGTGTGGGAGGCGCTCGATTTCATCTTCCAGACGCACCGGTCGCCGCTGGCGGCGTGCGAGGTCGGGCGCCGTGTGGTGGTCATCGGCGGCGGCAATACCGCCATCGACGTCGCCACCGAGGCCGCGCGCCTGGGCGCCGAGCAGGTTACGATCGCCTATCGCCGGCGTCTGAACGACATGCCGGCATACGGCTACGAGCTTGACCTCGCCAGGCTGGATCGCGTGCAGCTCGCATTTCTCCTCCAGCCCGTCGCGTTCTTGGCCGAAAACGGGCGCTTGACCGGTGTGCGGTTTCAGCGGCTGCGTATGGAGGGCAGCGGCCGCGCCGCCTCCCTGACGCCCATCCCCGGAGCCACCGTCGACCTGCCGTGCGATATGGCCGTCAAGGCGCTCGGGCAGCGGTCTCTGGCGGCGTCGCTCGGCGAAATTCCTGGTGTCCAGATCAACGGCGGGCAGATTCGCATTGATCCGTGCTCGCGCATGACCGGCGCCGGCGGCGTTTTCGCCGGTGGGGACTGCCTGAGCAACGGCGCGGAGCTGGTCGACGCCGTGCAGGACGGCAAGCTGGCGGCCCGTGGCATCCATGCCTACCTCTCAGAGCCCGACGCGCACCGGAGGATCCGACCATGAAACCGTGCCTGCAGGCGACCCTATGCGGCATTTCCTCACCCAATCCGTTCTGGCTCGCAAGCGCTCCGCCGTCGAATTCCGCCTACCAGGTAAAGCGCGCCTTCGAGGCGGGGTGGGGTGGCGCCGTCTGGAAAACGATCGGACACGAACCGATCGTCAACGTCTCCTCGCGCTACGCGGCCGTCGACTACGATGGTCGCAAGATCATGGGGCTCAACAACATCGAGCTGATCACCGACCGCACTCTGAACGACAACCTGCGTGAGATCCGCGAAGTAAAGCGCGCCTTTCCCGACCGCGCGCTCGTGGTGTCGCTGATGGTGGAGAGCGAGCGCGAGCGCTGGCACGATATCGTCAAGCGCACGCAGGACACGGGTTGTGACGGCCTGGAGCTCAACTTCGGCTGCCCGCACGGCATGAGCGAGCGCGGCATGGGATCCGCGGTCGGGCAGGTGCCGGAATACACCGAACGCATCACGGCGTGGGTCAAGGAGGCGGCGCGCATTCCCGTGCTGGTGAAGCTGACCCCCAACGTGACGAACGTCCGCGCGATCGGCAGAGCGGCCCGGGCCGGTGGTGCGGACGGCCTTTCTCTCATCAATACAATCAACTCCATCATGGGAATCGACCTCGACACGCTGGCGCCCAAGCCGCAGGTGGCCGGACGCGGTTCGCACGGCGGCTACTGCGGCCCGGCGGTCAAGCCGATCGCGCTCAACCTCGTGCACCAGATTGCCAGCGACCCGCAGATCGCGCTACCCGTCTCGGGCATCGGCGGCATCCAGGCCTGGCAGGATGCGGTCGAGTTCCTGCTGCTCGGCTCCAGCACCGTGCAGCTCTGTACGGCGGTCATGCACTACGGATTTCGCCTCATAGACCCGCTGGTGTCCGGGCTCGAGTCGTGGATGGCGGGCAAGGGGTTTGCGCGGCTCGACGACTTCGTCGGTCGCTCGGTGCCGCGGGTCGGCGACTGGGCGGACCTTGACCTTGGTTACAAGATCGTCGCGGCCATCGACCAGGATGCCTGCGTGCACTGCGGGCTGTGCTACATCGCCTGTGAGGACGGCGCCCACCAATCGATCCTGTGCACCGCGGTCGGCGTGGACGATTTCCTGGCAGCGGGCGGCGCCGCCGCGCGCCTGGTCACCTACAGCGGGGGCAAGCGCGCCGTCTCGGGCGGAGGGGACGGCGTCGTCAACGTCTATCGCGTCAATCAGGACACGTGCGTGGGGTGCAACCTGTGCTCGCTGGTCTGCCCCGTGCACGGCTGCATCTCCATGGTGGAGCGTGAATCCGCGATCCCGCGCATGAGCTGGCGGGAGTATCAGCAACGGCTCGCGCGCGGCGAGGTGGCGAAGATCGCGCCGCCAACGCACGTTTGACCGACCCGGCAGACGCGAACGGCGTTTGGCGACGTTCCCGATGCTTTCGTCGATCCAGGCCTGCCGTGTGCGGGCTCTACACCGGCTCGAGTGCGGTGCGAACCGTGTCGAGCAGGCGAGGTAAGTCCATTGGCGCGCTCACCTGGCTCGCGAAGGCACCGAGCTCGAGGGCGCGGCGTCGGTCCTCCTCGGAGCGTTCTGAAGCCATGAGGATCACCGGGAGCCGATCGCCGGCAGCGCGGAGTCGCTCGAGAACCGCGAAGCCGTCCAGCCCCGGCATGCCGAGGTCAAGCAGAAGCAGCTTGAAGTCACCCGAGCGGGCGCATGCCAGTGCCTCCTGACCCGTGATGGCCTCCTCCACGGCAAAACCCGCACCTTCAAGCTCGCGGCGAACCTGACTGCGTAGCACGGCGTTGCCTTGCGCGAGCAGGATGCGCAGGCGCCGGCGACCCAGGGAAAAACGCCACACCGCGTCCGTCTTCTCATCGTGAGCCGTGCCCAGCGCCGGGAGCTCAACCACAAAGCGTGCCCCGGCAACGCTGTCGCCTTCCGGTCCGGGCGAGCGGTTCTCAACCCACGCTCGTCCTCCATGCGCATCGGCGATTCCCCGGACGATCGCCAGGCCGAATCCTCGCCTCCTGGAGGCGCCGTGGTGAGCTTGCAGCAGCGCCAACCGGTCGAGCTCCGCGCCGAGGAGCTCCGGTTCGACTCCTGCGCCGTCATCCTCCACCTCGACTCGACAGATGTCTTGCTCTCGCTTCACTGCCACCTGGACCGTGGTGCGGGCGTGGCGAAGCGCGTTGGTGACCAGGTTTGTCAAGAGTTGGATCAAGCGGCCGGAATCGACGGGGATGACGACGGAGGGAGAAGTGGACGCGAGCTCCACGCTCACGCCGGCTTTCGCCGCCAGCGCGCCTGACTCGCGCACGACGTCGGCAGCGAGCGCCGCAAGATCGGTTGGTTGCACCTTCAGGTTCAGCTCTCCGCGCTCGATGACTGCGATGTCGAGCAGGTTCCTTACCAGCTCGCCGAGGTGGGCGGCGCTTTGCTCCAGGATTCTCAGCAAGCGATCGGCGTCCGGTGCGGCGCTCGTCGCGAGCAAATCACGCAGCACTTCCACCGCCGCCATGATGGTGTTGACGGGCGAGCGCAGGTCGTGGCTCACGATCGCCAGAAACTCGTTCTTGACTTCGTCAAGCCGCCGCAGGCGCGCGTTGACCTCCTGCGTGGCCGCTTCGATCATCTTCTGATCCGTAATGTCCTGCACCATGGCGACCGAATACAGAAATTGGCCTGCGGAACCGCGCACCGCCAAGCTTACGGTATTGGTCCAGAATGTGCCGCCGGCGCGGTGCCGATAGCGCGACTCGAGACGGTAGCCGTGGCGGGTGCCGTCGACGAGCTCGCGGAACAGCGCTTGCTCGGCCGCGGCGCTCTCCGGGGAGATGAGGTCGCCAAGCGTCATGGAGCAGAGCTGCGCCGCGGAGCAGCCGCACATTTCCTGGATTGCCGGATTGGCGTGGACGATGCGTTGCTCGAGGTCGAGGATGAGGATGCCGATGGGCGCATGCTCGCTGATGGCGCGAAATCGCTGCTCGCTCAGCGCGAGAGAGGCGAAAGCGCGATCGAGGTCAGAGGTGCCCGCTGCTCGATTGATGGATCCTGGCGCCGCGACCTGCGGCTCCTGGCCGCGCAAATCGGGCTCTGGCTCGGAGAGCTCTCCAACGCGCGCGCCAGCCCCTCCTGGACCAGCACGCCGGTCAGATGGCGGACCCGCCATCACCGGGCGCATTTGCGGCGGTGGAGGAGGCGACTGGAGGGCGGACAGCAGGGCCCGAATGAGATCCTCGTGGTCACCTGTCCTCATGAGGATGTCGCTGGCGCCGACGCTGGCGCCCCTGGCGCGGTCGGCGGCCTCCACCGTGTGTGACGTAAAGAGGAGCACCGGGATAGCCGCTGTCTCCGGGTAGCTGCGCAGGGCTCGGCAGACTGCAAATCCATCCATCTCGGGCATGACGACATCGCAGAGCACCGCGCTCGGGCGCTGACTTCTGGCGATCGTCATGGCCGCATCCGGTGAGGCCGCCGTGCTGACGCGGAAGCCGCTCACCTCGAGCTGGATCTTCGACAGCTTGGCGTGAAGCGGATCGTCATCAACTACAAGGACGAGATTACCGCCCCCCCGGCAGTGCGGGTCGGTCATCTGGCGTTCCTCCTGCTCTACTTCGAGTCCGTGAGATGTCGGGAGATCAGCCCAGGAAGCTTTACCGTGTCGATTGGCTTGGCGACGTAGTCGTCGCAGCCGGCCGCCAGCGCGCGCTCCGCGTCGCCCTTCATGGCGTAGGCGGTTACCGCCAAGATGAGGATCTGCGCAGATGCCGGATCGGCCTTGAGCCGGCGTGCCAGCTCAAGCCCGTCCATCCCCGGAAGCTGCAGATCCATCAGAATCAGGCGGGGGCGAAACTCGTCGAGGACGCGCAACGCCTCCTCGGCGTCTGCGGCGGTGCGCACCTCGTACCCCTCGGTGAGGAGGAGAACGCGAGCCAATTTGAGGTTAATCGGGTTGTCGTCAACGATCAGGATCGGCTCGCCGGCCATCTCAGAGCGCCCGGGTGGGCGCGGCATTGGCCATGCCGACTGGCAGTTTCGCCATGCTGCGCGGCAGCACGGCAAAAAACGTGCTGCCTTTGCCGGGCGTGCTCGCGACACCCACGCGCCCGCCCTGCGCCTCGACGATTCGGCGGGTCAGCGCCAGCCCAAGACCGCTGCCCGGGTACCGCTTGGAAGTACCGCCGTCAAGTTGGCGAAACTCGGTGTACAGATGCCCAAGCTCGGAGTGGTCGATCCCGATGCCGGTGTCGATGACTTCGAGCCGCCACGAGGCGCAATCTTCCGGCCGCGCGCGGATGCACACCCGTCCACCGTCTGCGGTGAACTTGAGGGCGTTGGACAGGTAGTTGTAGAGCACCTGCTTGAGCTTTCCCGGGTCGAGTGTCAGGTGCGCACACGATGCGTCGATATCGGTGGTGACCACGATCAGCTTGGCGGACGCGACGGCGCGTAGAATGACGCGGACTTCGCCAACAAGGCGCGCAAGCTCGAGTGGCTCCGGGCGGAGCTCCATTCTGCCGGCCTCGACCTTCGCCAAATCGAGCACGTCGTTGATGAGCTGCAACAGGTGCCGCGAGCTCGTCAGGATGTCTCCCAAGTATTCCCGATGCTGCTCCGAGACTGGTCCGACCTTGCCGTTGTGCATCAGCTCTGCAAAGCCGATGATGGCGTTGAGCGGGGTCCGCAGCTCGTGCGACATGTTGGCGAGAAACTCGCTCTTCATGCGGCTTGCCGACTCGGCATTACGCTTCTCGATATCGAGGTCCTCGAGGATGTTCAGCACGGCCCGCTGCGCGTCCTCCAGGCGCCGCTTCTCATCGCCGAAGTCCTCCAGAATGTTGAGGACGGCTTTCTGCGTCACCTCCAGCCGCGCCTTCTCCAGGGAGAAGTCGTCGAGAATGTTGAGCACGGCGCGGGCGTACTCGCTCGGGCTGAAATCACTCTCCATGACTGCCCCCGCCGCCACCGACATCAGCGGGGCCCCTGCTTTCTGAGCTCCTCGATTTCTTTCTTCAGCTCGATCATCTTGAGCTCGCGTCCGACCGTAAGGCGCTGGAAGCGCTCCAGCTCTGCCAGCCTTTCCAGCTCCTTCATGCGCTGCTGCGCAACCTCGGCTTCGGCCTTCTTTTGGGCGGTGACATCGCGTGCAGCGGCGAAGACGCCGAGCACGTTCCCCCGGCCGTCCTTGTAGACGGAGGCGTTGTAGAGGACGTGGCTGAGCGCCCCGTCCCGGTGACGAATGGTCAGCGGGTAATCGGTCACGAAGCCTTTCGAGAAAACCTGCTGGTAGCCGTCTCGGGCCTTCTCCGGCTCGGTGAAGTAGTCCGAGAAGTCGGTCCCGATCAATTCCTGCCGCCCGACACCGGTCACCTTGATGGTTGCCTCGTTGACGTCGGTGATCTTGCCCTCGGGGCTGATGGTGACCAGCGGGTCGAGGCTGGCCTCGATGAGGCTGCGAGCATACTGGGACGCCTGCTTCTGCGCCGTGATGTCTCGGGAGATCTTCGAGGCACCGACGATCCTGCCGGCCGCGTCCTGGACAGGCGAGACCGACAAGGAAACATCAAAGACCTCGCCTCCCTTGCGGACGCGTTGCGTTTCATAGGGCTCCACGCGTTCGCCGTGACCCAACTTGTCCAGGATGCGTTGTTCCTCTTCGCGCAACGGCGGCGGAATCAACACGGACACATGACAGCCGATAATCTCCGCGACGGTGTAGCCGAACATGCGCTCGGCGCCCTTGTTCCAGCTCGTAATGACACCGTCGATCGACTTCCCGATGATCGCATCCATCGTCGAGTCGACGATGGCGGCCAGGCGCGATCGCTCTTCCCCCGCCTTCTTCTGCTGCGTCACGTCGCGTGCCGCCGCGAACACGCCGAGAACGTGACCCCGCGTGTCCTTGTAGACGCTGGCGTTGTAGAGAACCTCGGTAAGCTTGCCATCCTTGCTATGAATGGTCAGCGGGTAGTCGGAAACGAAACCCAGTGAAAAAACGCGCTGGTACCCTTCGCGGGCCTTTTGCGGCTCGGTGAAATAGTCGGCAAAGTCCGTGCCGATGAGGCGGTCGCGAGGCACCCCCGTCACCTTGATGGTTGCCTCGTTGACGTCGGTAATTTTGCCTTCGGAGTTGATCGTCACCAGGGGGTCCAGGCTCGCCTCGATCAGGCTGCGGGCATATTGCGACGCCTGTTTCTGTTCTGTCACGTCGCGGGCGGCCGCAAAGACGCCGAGCACATTGCCGTTGGCGTCCTTGTAGACCGTGGCATTGTAGAGCACTTCCGTGAGCCGACCGTCGGTGTGGCGGATGGTGAGCGGATAGTCTGTCACGAAACCCTTCGCGAAGACCTGTTGGTACCCCTCCCGTGCCATTGCGGGCTCGGTGAAGTAGTTGGAGAAGTCCGTGCCGATGAGTTTTTCGCGCGAGACTCCGGTGACCTTGATGGTCGCCGCGTTGACGTCGGTGATCTTCCCCTCGGGGCTGATCGTCACCAGCGGGTCAAGGCTGGCCTCGATCAGGCTGCGCGCGTATTGCGAGGCTTGCTTCTGCGCGGTGACTTCGCGGGCGGCCGCGAAGACGCCGAGAACCTTTCCCTGGGAGTCCTTGTAGACAGTGGCATTGTAGAGAACGTCGGTGAGCCGACCGTCGGTGTGACGGATGGTAAGCGGATAATCGGTGACCGAGCCGCGGGAGAATGCCTGCCGGTAGCCTTCGCGCGCCTTGTCGGGTTCGGTGAAATAGTCGGAAAAATCGGCTCCGATCAGTCTTTGCCGCTCAACTCCGGTCACCTTGATCGTTGCCTCATTCACGTCAGTGATCTTGCCCTCAGGGCTGATGGTGACGAGCGGGTCCAGGCTGGCTTCGATCAGGCTCCGGGCGTACTGGGAAGCCATCCCGGCCTGCTCCTCGGCGCGCTTGCGCGCGGTGATATCCCGCGCGATGGACGACACACCGACGAGCTGACCGGCTCCATCACGGATGGGGGAAACGGTCAGCGAGACGATGATGGCTGCGCCGTCCTTCTTGACATGGACCGTTTCGCAGTTGGGCACGCGCTCGCCAGTTCGGATGGCGCGCAACATGGAAGCGATCTCGCTGGTGCGGTCCGGGTGAAAGAGGACCCCGACGGGCTTGCCGACGACCTCCCCAAGAGAGTAGCCGTACATCTCCTCGGCGGCGCGATTCCAACTCGTGATGATGCCCTCGGGCGTCTTGCTGATGATCGCGTCGGTGGATGACTCGACAATTGAAGCGAGGAGCGCCTGATGAACGCTGCGCTCGCTGGTGGCGGACGGCGTGGCCAATGACGGCGTCTGCATGCGTGCACCTTGGTTCACCGTGACCTTCGCTCCTTTCGTGGGTGAAACAAAGGCTACAGGCGCGGCCTGGGGTTGTCAAGCATGGCTGCCGCGCGGAGATGGTGGGCCGTGGCCTGGAGCTGAGGCGCAACGGTCATCTCTTCTGCACAGCTCGCAGTCGCACAGGCGGTGGATGCAGGGGTCCATGCGCTCTGGTGTTTTTTTCCATTGCCCCTTGCGGGTTTTTCCGCCGCCTGGAAAAACTTCCATGCCTCGCCGGATTTTGCCGCGAACAGGCGCAGCCAGATGCGATTCCCATGCGCGCCGGCGAGCCTGACCCGATGATGGCACAGCGAGTGCAAGATCGTTTCCCGTGGGTCGTGGGACGACAATTTTCGACGGAGAATCGGGCATGGTGCAGCAAGAGAGCGGCGCGGATCGAGACAGTGGCATTGGCGCGTTGGCAGCCGGTTTGGGGGCAGCAATCCGGCTGGGAGCCACTCTGGCAGTGGTCCTGGCCACCGCCGGCGCGGCGGCGGCGACCGACTGGCCAAACTTGAGCGGCACTAACACCGTGACAGTCCGCCTGAAGATGAAGAACGACGAGATGTACTGTAGCTGGGCAAGCGGTTACTTCACTCAATACACGAATTCCGACAAGAAGAATCTTTTCATAGCGTACGATGAAGCGAATAGCGCCTATGTGGACACACTAATTGTAATGTTTGCTGGACAGCAGGGTATTGGTGGATCGGGATCCGGAAATCAGAGCGCAGTAACTGGACAAGAAGGATATAACTCGTGGGAATTCTACGATAGTTGCTCAGGCTCTGCGACATTGATCAATGGCGCATTGTTTCCGCGGATTCGAAAAGCTGCTTCGACAAGCGGAAACGCATTTTACGATAACCTTCTTTTCTCTGACCGTGGAAGTATCAAGCGAAACGTCACCTGGGCACTCTTTTTCGATCACCAGTTCGACGTCGGAAACTCCAATGAATACAAGGACCAACAACTCGACGACGTGGTGAGTTGGGTCAAGTCCCTGGCGCACGGGTCTGGCGGTGGACCGGGAAACGTCAAACGCGTGATCCTGTCCGGCGCCAGCCGGGGTGGAGCGCTGGCGCTTCGCCTCGGCAAGAAGCTCGCCAATGATTCGGCCTGGTCCGGCGTCCGGCTCTACGTGGCCACCTTCGACGCCCTGCTGAACTGCACGAGCGGCGACTACGAGGCCGGGTGCACGGACGAGCTCATCGACAATCCGCTCTCGAGCGACGGCGACTACGCTGGCGCAGAGCTTGACGTGTACGATTACTACGTGGACTCCGGGAGCTCCTTCAACGAGGAGGAGAACCTCCGCGTTTTCCAGATTGTCGGTGGCGAGCAATATTGGGGGTACCATGCCTTCGCCGCCCCCACCGACTCTCGCGAGAACATGCTGTCGTACCGCCAGCGATGGGTCGATCTTTCGCATACGACCATTTGCCAGAACACCGATACGCAAGAAGACAACACCATCAACCCCGTCATGGATTGGCTGAACGCCGCCCTGCAAGAAGAGGACGATGATAGCTGGCGCTTCTCGTACGGGGCAACTGATATCTTTGACAAGATCTCGACGGAAAATACGACGTGGCCAAAATCTGCTGACAAGTACCTGTTTGGAAACGCCACGTACAGCACGAAGACGGACGTCATCCGGCCGACTGGCGAAGAGATCCGCATCTATTCTTATGTGCTGGGCTCGTACGAGGGGTATACGCTGAATCCAACCAATACCTACCTTGCAACGTTGGGTATCGACAACTACGTGATAGGAGATTTCAACGCCGACGGCATAGATGATATCCTTGCCTATTATGAACCGTACGATCGATACCATATTTGCTACATGCAACCCACCCCGGGCTCAATATGGGACGGTTATTCCGCCAGATCGTACGAGTGCAAGTACAACAACATGGCTTCTACGGGCTGGAAAATGGTGCTCGACGGCAGCGCCCTTTTCCTCTCCTGGGCAAAAGCCGCCGATGTGGATGACGACGGTGACGATGATCTGGTCATCTTCACGGCGGGGGGCATCGGCTACTTCACGAACTATCGCGACAGTGAATCGTTCGGCAGCCTGCACTATTTCACCGACAACAACGTTACAAACGCGAGCTTGTTTACAAGCACGAATTATCACATCGGCGATATCGACGGCGACGGCCGCGACGAGGCGTGGTTGGTGTGCGACGAGGTCGCGGTCTTTGGATGCGACGGCCACAGCGACGGCGTGGTGGTCGGTGAATTCCATCGCGACACTGTCGACAATGACGACTCCTACATCGATTGGCACGTGCAGTATGCGAGCACCTTCGACGCGAGCGACAAGCTGCGCAACTCTCAGCTCAGTGACATCATGCGGTCAAAGCGCGTCCTCGTCGCGGACTACTTCGACGCGGCGAGCCAGACGCCTGGAATTGGGGATGGCTGCGACGACCTGCTAATTTCGAGCGGCACCGCGTTTTGGGTCGCACCAAGCGAATGCGACGGCAACCTGGCAAGCGACGAGCTGCAGGCCGAGTCCGAGCTGCAGTCGATTGGCCCGCACACCTACCAGCAGTTCACCACCCACTACTGCGTGAGTGACTTCAACGCCGACGGCACGGATGACGTGTTCTTCGCAAAGTGACGCCGTTCGCCCACGCGAATAGGGCCGATCGTCCCCCTCCCCCTGCGCGCAGGGGGAGGGGCGGGGTGATGGGAAGCTACTCTCGCTCCGCCCGATCGAGGTCCTGCTGCGCCCGTTCCCACCGCCGCATGAGGTCCTCGAGCTTCTTGATGTTATCCTGATAGCGCGACAAGGACTCCGCGTAGCGGTTGCGATCCGCGTAGATGCCGGGATCCGCCAGGGTGCGTTCGAGGTCGGTCTGCTGTTTCTCCAGGCCGGCAATCCGCCCTTCCAGCTCAATCGCGCGCTCGCGCAGGGGCTTGAGCCGGGTGTTGCGCACCCGCAGCGCCTCGGCATCCACGCGCCGCTGGTCCTTCGAGCGCGGCGGCTCGGGGCGCTTTGGCGCCCGGGCCCCGGTGGAAGCCGCGGGGATGGAAGGCGCGGGTTTCGCGCTCGTCGCCGGCGTCGCAGCGGGTGTGGCAGCCGCGGTTGTCGTCGCGGGCGCCAGCCCCAAAAGCTCTGGAGCGCGCGCTCTCAGGTACTCATCCAGACGCCCCGGGTACGCCTCCAGCCCGCCGTCGCCCATGGCCCAGGTCGAAGTCGCCAGCGCCGTGGCGAACCCGAAGTTGTGGGAAACGAATACGATCGTGCCATCGAAAGCCGCCAGTGCCTCCTGCAGAGCCTCGCACGAGGCGATGTCGAGGTGGTTGGTGGGCTCGTCCATGAGCAGCAGATTGGCGGGGTGCACGAGCAGGCGTGCCAGCGCGACCCGCGCCTTTTCCCCACCGGAAAGCACCTGGATCGGCTTGTCGACGGCGTCGCCCGAGAACAGGAAGGCGCCCAGCGCGGAGCGAATGAAGCTCTGCGACAGCCGCGGCGCCGCGGCCCAGACCTCTTCGAGGATCGTATGGGTCAAGTTCAGCGCTTCCGTTTGATGCTGCGCGTAATACGCGACCTCCACCCCCGCCCCATAGCGCACCGAACCCTCTTCCGCGCGCAGCTCTCCCGCCAGGATCCGGAGCAGCGTCGTTTTTCCCGCACCGTTGACCCCCGTAACGACGATGCGATCGCCGCGCCGCACGTACAGATCGAGGTCGGTGAATACCGTGTTGGATCCGTAGCGCTTGGTCAGGTGCTCCGCGCGAACTACCTCATCGCCCGAGCGCGCGGCCGGCGGGAACCGAAACGAGACCGTGTCAAACTCCTGCAGCGTCACCACGTCGTCGAGTTTCTCGAGCTTGCGAATCCGGCTCTGCACCTGCCTCGCCTTGGTCGCCTTAGCGCGGAAACGGCGGATGAACGCCTCGGCCTGTCGTTTCTCCCGTTCCACGTTGCGCGATGCCGCCATCAACGTGACCTTCTCCTGGTCCCGCTGCTGAAGATAGGAGTCGTAGTTGCCGCGGTAGGTGCGAAACCCTTCGGGCTCGAAGCTGAGGACCCGGTCGACCTGGCGATTGAGAAAGGACTTGTCGTGGCTGATCAGGATGAGGGCCTGGTGAGATTCGCGAAGGAAGCCCGCGAGCCACATGACGCTCGGTAGGTCGAGGTGGTTGGTCGGTTCGTCGAGCAGGAGGAGGTCCGGGTCAGCGAATAGCAGTCCGCCGAGCACGGCGCGCATCCGCCAGCCACCGCTGAAGGTGCTCAGCGGGCGCTCGAAATCGCTATTGCGAAAGCCGAGTCCGTGCAGGATGCGCTCTGCCTGGTGCTGGGAGTAGTGAGCTTCGAAATGCGCAAGATGCTCGCTAAGATCCGCGAGGCTCTGGGCGAGCCGCATCTGCTCGGCGGAGTCGTGGCTCGTTTCCAGCGCGCATTGCGCTTCCTCGAGCCGCTCCTCGATGTCGAGTCGACCCGGAACCGCGCTCAGGACCGACGCAAGCAGCGGAGCATCGGAGACTTCGGCGATATCCTGAGGGAGGTAGCCGAGGCGTACGTGCTTGGCGAACGAGATCGTGCCGGTGTCGGGGCGGTCGGTGCCGTTGAGCATCCGCAGCAGCGTGGTCTTGCCGCTGCCGTTGGGTCCGATCAGGCCGAGCCGGTCGCCTTCGCCGATGAGAAAGCAGACGCCGCTCATGAGCGCTCGGCCGCCGAACGAAAGTCCGAGATCTTGTACGACTGCGAGGCTCATGGCGAGGCACCGGCGAGGGGATGATTCAGAGTGGGGTGCGAGCGCATGAGACGCAGCGCCCCGGCTTTTAGAGGCGCGATAATATCACATTCCCGCCGCCTTGTCAGCCCGGGGTCCCTGAATCCACCGCAGCAGCGGCTTGCGCAACGGCAGGGCGACCGGCAATACTCCCAGGCCATGCCCATCAGCTACGAGTCCCTGCGCGCCGCAGTGCGCGGGCGGCGCCTTCCCTGCGCGCTCCTCGACCTCGACGCGGTCGACCGCAACTGTGACACTCTCGCCGGGCTCGCCGCCGCGGGAAATCCGGGCGTCCACCTGCGCGTGGCGTCGAAGTCGCTGCGCTCCGTGCCGCTGCTCAGGCATCTGCTGGCCCGGCTCGGCCCGATTTCCCGAGGCGTGATGACGTTCACCGCCGCCGAGACGGCCTTTCTGGCAGCCGCTGGCCTTGCCGACCTCCTGCTCGCGTACCCGACGCTGCAGCGCGCCGACCTGGACGATCTCTGCGGCGTGGCGGCGCGCGGCGCTCTGGCGGCGCTGGTCGTCGACAGCGCCGAGCACGTCACCGCCGCCGCGGCGTGCGCCCGCGCACACGGCGTCGTGTTGCCGCTCGCGCTGGACCTTGACGTGAGCTACCGGCGATTCGGCGGCCTGGTCCACGCCGGCGTTCGCCGCAGCCCCATTCGCGGCGCCGCCGACGCGCTGCAGCTCGCCCGCCAGGTGCTCGCCACCCCGGGCGTCACCTTGCGAGGAATCCTGGCGTATGAGGCACAGGTCGCCGGATTACCCGACCGCAATCCGTTCAGCCGCCTGACCAACCCGGTCAAGCGCGCGCTCCGCGCCATCAGCCGCTCCGACGTCGCCCGACTCCGCGCTGAGGTCGTCGCCGCGTTGCGCGCTTGCGCCGGCCCGCTTGACCTCGTCAACGGCGGCGGCACCGGCTCGCTGACATCGACTCCCCGCGACGCCGTGATCACCGAGGTCACCGCGGGGAGCGGATTCGTCTGTCCCCACCTCTTCGACTACTACAGCGACCTCACTCTCGAACCCGCGGCGTTTTTCGCCGTGCAAGCGGCGCGAAAACCGGATCCGCGCATCGTCACCTGCCATGGTGGCGGATATGCGGCAAGCGGCCAGGCGGGGCGCGACCGGCTGCCGCGTCCCTGGCTGCCAGGGGGTCTTACGCTGCTCGCCATGGAGGGAGCTGGCGAGGTGCAGACGCCGCTGCGATGCGCCCAACCGGCCGCGCTCCGCGCCGGCGACCCGGTCTTCTTCAGACACGCGAAGGCCGGCGAGCTCGCCGAGCACTTTTGCGAGTACCTCCTGATCCGCGGCGGGGAGCTCGCCGGCAGCTTCGCCACCTACCGCGGCCAGGGCCAGTGCTTCCTGTGACCGCCGGCGCACCCCTGGCTTACCCGCGACCGCTCGTTCCCCCTCACCTCACCGGCAGCCGCCTCGTGTCGCGAATGCCCACGAGGACGAGCCACACGTTGCTGATCAGCATCGCCGTGAGAAACGCCGTCATCGCTCTCGGGGGGTGCGCGAAACCCACGATTGTGGCGACACAGAAAGCGACTGCCGCCAGCGCCAGTGCCGGCCGGATCACGAAGCACCCGATCAAGGCCATGGTTGCGCACAGGAAGCAGTCGTAGATCTGCGTCACGCCCACGTCGATGTCCGTGACATAAGCCGCGACGCGGTTGGAGGTCATGACCACGCTGACCAGGAGCGCCGAGAATGCGATCTGCCGATTCATGGCATTCTTGACCATGGATCGCCAGCCGATTGCTGCCGCGATTGCCAGGATCGCGGTGATCACGGCAGGCGGAACGATGAGAAAACCGGGGTCGGGGGGAGAGGGCCCGGGATTGTGAATGAGACCGCCGATCAGGAACAGGAAGAAGTTTGCCGTTATCGCCTGCACGTACCGAAGGCGAAAGAGACTCGAAACGCTGAGGTCACGGTCAGCTGCAAGCTGCCGCTGATGGGCCAACCGCCGGTTCAGCTCGGCCAGTTGCTCCTGTAATGCCGGCCGCGGGTGATCGAGCTCCGCGAGGAGAATCTCGGCGCCGCTCGGGTTGGCGCAGTCGATCTCGACCTGCACCATGAGCGCGATCGCCTCCTGTTTTCCCGCGTGCGCTGCCGTGTTGTCCGGCCAGCTTGCGAGCGCCTGATCGAACCCGAAGCGGCACGCATTGAAATGCAGGTGGGTGCCGGCGATGTCGCGGGTTTCGATGGCCTCCGCGGCGAGCTGCCTCAGCGCCCCGAGGTGATTCATGGTGGCTGCCGCGAGGTCGTGCGACGCGCGATGAGACAGGTAGGCCTGGATGGCGAGCCGGAGCTCCTGTGCGGATTCATAACGGAGCTCGGGATCGCGGTGGCAGCAGCGGTTGCAGATCGCCGCGAGCTCGCCCGGAACGTCTTGCCCATAGTCGTACGGTAGCGATGCCAAAGCGTCGTCCATGGCGGCGAACAGATCTGCGGAGCGGTGCCGCGGCTCGCCGGTCAGAATCTCGTGCAGCGTCGCTCCCAGCAGATAGACGTCGGTTCGCGGGCTGATGGGCCCGAAGCTCGAGTCCAGCATTTCCGGCGCCATGTATGCCGGAGTTCCGACCAACTTCTCGGTCTGTGCCGCGAGGTCGTCCAGCCGTAGCCCCACCCCCCAATCGAGGAGGTAGACCTCACCAAAGGCGCCGATCATCACGTTCATGGGCTTGATGTCGCGGTGCACGATGCCGCGGCTGTGCGCATAGTGAACCGCGTTGCAGACCTGCACGAGAACTCCGAGTTGCCAGCGGAGCCTGTTGCCCTCGAACTTCGGCCATGCGGGGTGATGCGGATTGTGTAGCAACTCCCGCCAGGCCACGCCGTCGACCTTCTTCATCACCAGCAGCGGTCGATCCTCCTCGTCGCGACCGAGAGCGTGCACGGGCACGATGTTGGGATGCTCGAGGTGGCCGGTCATGACCGCTTCCCGCAGCAAGGCGAAGACGTCGCGGTCCGCGCCAGTGCTGCCCCGCGGCCGCTTGATGGCGACGTCGCGGTCGAGGGTGCGCTGGCGCGCGGCGTACACTACCCCCATCCCGCCCGCGCCGAGACGCGCGGAAAGGCAGAACTCCGCCGCCGTCGTGCCGTCGCGGTCCCCCGTTACCGAAATCCGCGGCAACAACGACAGCGTCTGCAGCCCGAGCTGCTCGAGCTGTTCGTCCTGCGAGGAGCAGCTCCACTGCCGGGAGCCGTCGGACGCGGTACCGAGAAACGGGTTTATGGTCGCCAGGCTCTGCACTCCCGCTTCCTGAAGGCTGCGGGCTTCCGCGGCGAGCGCCGAGCTTAATGCGGTGGGCAGCGGCTGCATGACGTCATCCCCCTGAGAGGAGCTCGGTATTGGGTAAAGGTGGCCTTGGGCTGCCGCCTTGGCGCACACTCTAGTCAGGCTTGCGCCCGCGATCAAGCAGGGTGTGGACCGACCCTCAGGGGGCCGGCTCCTGCCGCCACCCCGCTGCGACCTCGAAGTCCCTTGCCGCCGCGAGCTCCGCCGGCGTGAACAGATCCGCCCATCTGGCGCGCTGGACGTGCGATCCCATCTCGTAGTCCGCCCAGCGCCTTCCCTCCTCGGTGTCTTGAAGCCTGAGCGTTTCCGCGATCTGGGTCGCGCGCAAGCGCTCACTGGACCCGGGAAAGAAGGCGGCAATGGCCATGGGTATGGGGTGGGAGGCAAATATCGCGCGCAGACTCCGCCACACCTGCGGGCTGCTCTCCTTGAGCACGCGGAAGACGTGGTCGGACACGAATGCCGCGTCGGCCTCCTTGAAATAGATCCCGGTCGCCGCTGATAGTGAGGAAGGCGTCGGCACGAGCTCACCGAGCTCGCTCAGGCGCAGCCGGCCGTCCAGCACCATGCGCTCGAAGCGCTCCACGTCCTGCCCCCAGTAGGATGGCGCGATCGCTCTGCGGCCGTGGAGGTCCTCCAAGGCATGAATGTTGCTGTCGCTCCGTACCAGGACGCTGATCCGGTGCGTCGTCAACTGCGTGCTCTTTTCGACGGCCGCACCGAAGGCCTCCAGCCCCCACCGGTTGCGGTACTGCAGAGCGACCTCGCCGTGCAGATTGGCCTGAAAGGGCCAGAGGCCCTGGCGCCGGCACTCCGCCACAAACGCCACGAGGTCGTCGAGCTGTGCGAAGTAGCGAACGCGCACGGGAACGCCCAGAACCGGCGCTACTTGCGCATCCAGGTACGCCTGATAGTAGCCAACGATCTTGGCGCGGTCCTTGCCCACCAGGTCGGGGAAATAGTAGACGATCTCGTAAACCTTGCGATCGCACGCTGGAGCAGGACCGGGGCTCAGCAGCTCGGCGACTGTCGCCAATGCTGCCGCCAGGAGTGCCAATCTACCGCCGCGAATCACTGTCAAAGTCCTTCCCACCGCGCACCAAAAATCAGGGAGTGCCCGCAATGCCAGCTTCCTATTGTCCCGGAAAGTGCGCGCGCGGTCAATGCCCGACAGAGCGAGGCGCGAGCCGCGTCGGGGCACCCTTCACTGCTCGCCGCCAGTGCCCGATGGCAGGAGGTCGAGGCGCACAAAAATCCCCAGGTTACGCGGGTCGGCCGAGCCGGGCAGCGAGAACCGGGGCACAAAGCTCGAGCTGCTCACCACCTCCAGCTCGTACAGGTGCGTGCCGCGCCAGGGAAACCCGCCGGACAGCGCGAAATCGAAGGATCGCTGCTGGCCTGCTTCGAGATCCACCGCGTAGCGTTCGCCGGCAAAACGCACCGTCACGCGATTGCGAACGGGACTGCTACCGACGGAGACGCGCAGCCCACCCACATCGTTCACCACTCGCAGCACCGCACGACTCGTGACCGCTCCTGCCGTCCAGTAGCCCGCTCGGGACGGCTCCAGCGGGTGGCTGCCGTGATCCGGGAAGTACAGATACATCGCGGGAGGATCGCCGAACGGCACCCGATGCTTGCTCTTGTGGATGTTGAAGGGCAAATTGGTCAGCAGCGAGAGCTCCAGGGGCAACCATCCGAACGGTGCAGCATCGATGTGGGCGTCAGGTTCCAGGGAGCTCTTGATCGGGTGAGCCCAGATGCCGCCCAGGAAAACACCGCCGCCGATCCACGATACCAGGATCAGCCGCCGCAGCGTTTTCCCGGAAGGCACCACACGCGACTCGCTTTCGGCATTCACCGCGGCGCCGATCGCCTCGCCGGCCCGCCGCGGCAACAGGAGCAAAAGGATCGGGTAGGCGTTGGTCATGTAGCGATTCCCGAGCGCTCCTCCGCCACCCAGCCAGTTCTCGGGAACGAGCACCAGGTAGGTGAGCATGAGCGCCGAGGTCGCCAGCAGCAGCAGGAGTCGCGGCTGATCCATGCCCTGGCGGCGCAGCGCGGCCCCGGCGGCCCAGGCCCACAGGAGGAAGCCGGGAAGCATGTAGACCAGCGCACCCGTGTATCGCCCAACAAAGAAGTCGCGCAGGTTGCGCGTCAGGAGCGAAAGGGAAAACGGAACCTCGAGCGTCTCGGTATCCGTGATCATCGAGATGCCCAGGTTGTCGAAGCGGCTCTCCGGCGTTTCCAGCGGGAAGCGGAAGACGAATGTCTTGCGGTCGCCGCCCATGAAGTTCCAGCTTCCGTTGAGCGCGGCCTCTGCAAAAAAGAGCCCGCCGGCGGTGGCCAAAAACAGCGGTGCGACCACAAACAGCAGCCGGAGACGGCGGGAAAACAGCAGGTCGGCGAGCATGGCACCCGCAAGCGCGAGGTGGGAGGGTTTGGCGTAGGTGGCCAGTCCGAAGAGCACGGCCGACGCGCACAGCAAGGCGAGTTGCCCGCGCGTCACTGGCGCCTCCCGGCTGTGGGGGCGTCCCGTCAGCCAGAGGACTCCCCCGAAAAACAGCAGCGCCCCGTTGAAAATCTCCGGCGTTCGCCAGAAAAAATACACCGGAAACGCCGAAGCGAAGAAAAACGTCCCCGCGAGCAGCGCGCCGCCCGCCGAGCTCGCGGCGGCAAGGTACCGCGCGCCCGTGCCGGCCATCAGGGCGAGCAAGACCGCGTGAAAAATCAGAAACCCGCGATCGCCGAAGACCTTCACCCAGGGCGCGGCAAAGACGGGATACGCGAACGACTTGGAGAACAGAATGCGCGCGGCATGATCACCGCCCTTTGGTCCATCGGGGTGCCGCTTGAGAAAGACACCGTTGGGCCCGCCCGCATAACCATGCTCATAAACGCGCTGCAAATCGGCCCGCTCGTAGGTCAGGTCGCCGTCGCACGCCAGGCTCCACGCCATCATGTAGTACGTCGACTCATCGCCGAAAAACTGGTCGCGGTCGGGTGGGGAGCTCGTTGCCGCAGCTCCGATGAGCGCGGCAAGAATGCAGAACGCGAAGCCTCCTGAAGGCGTGGCCAGACCTTCGCGGGCGCGGGTGAACAGCCGCGGGAAGAGCGCGTTGGCGGGGGTGGCGAGAATATCCGTCGTGACCATGCTGCTGAATTTGGAGGGCAAGGCGCCGCGGAGTCTAGCATGGTGCGCGCCGGGGGGAAAGCCGAGTCCTGATGTTTGTTGCAGCGTGGGGCTTGCGGCGACAAGGTATCCAGGAAGAAACTGGCGTCGGCCGAATGTGGTTTACACCATGGCGACGCTGGCCCCAGCACATCTCGGATTCCAGGCGGCTTTTGGGCTCCTGCAATGGCGGCGCGTGCAAGTTTGAGGCCCGGACATTCGGCCGACGCCCGAGATCCGCGGGGCGCGAGTGAAAGGCGTCCTGGACACCGATGCGTCGGACGCCTCCGCGACCGCCGCACCCGCCGCCGAGGATTCTCGCACGCCTCTGCGGCGCCCGCAAGCCGTCGCGCCGCCGCCTCGCGCCCCTGCTCGCCACCCGTGGACGGGGGTTGCGCGTGCTCTTTCGCTGCCGCGGCGGCCGGGCTAATCTCCGCGTCTGCAAACCGCGGCCCACGGCGCTGTCACCCGGTTGCGAGGCCGAAACCGAGGCCTCGGCACCGCCGCCGGGCGCGGTCGCACCTGCCCAGGAGCGTCGCCATGAGCAAGATGAGCCAGGAAGTCGCCAACCGAGTCGAAAACGCCAACTTCGTCGCCAGCGCGGGCGCGGTCCATGGAGACGCGGTCATCCGCGGCCTTGGCAAGCTGCCGGCCGCACCGCCCGCGGAGGTCCTCAGCTCGGTCCTCGCCTGGTTGCGCGAGCTGCTGAGCAGCAACACCGAGGCGCTGCGCCTTGGCGAGCTCGCCTATACGGCCGAACAGGCGGATGACCCGGGGCGCGCGCTGCTCGAGACGCGGCGGTCGCCGGGCTCTCGGCGCGGGTGATCCTCGCGCGCAGCCGCGTCGAGGATGTCCTCGGCGAACCCGGGCTCGCGCGCTATGGGCTCGCAGGCGAAACGCCCCGGGCCCCGGAGGACCTCGAGGCCCACGTCACCAACGCCGTGGCGCTCTTCGAGCAAAGCCCCGTGGTTGCGGAAGACGCGCTGGGGACCCCGTTCGACAGCGCCCGAGTGGCCAGTGGCCTGCGCGAGCGGCTCACGGAGCTACGCGGCGCCCTGGGCGCGACGGCACGGGAACGCCGGGAGCTCGAGTCGGCCATGATCGAGCGCGACCGGGCGCTGGTGGTATGGAACGATGTCTACCAGGGGGTGGCGACGGCGTGGAGCGGGCTGTTTCGGCTAGCGGGGGAAGTCGAGCTCGCCGAGCGCATCCGGCCGACCGTTGGCCGGGCCGCCGGGCTCGACCCGGCGCCGGCCCCTGCACCGGGCGATGCCGCTCCGGTACCCCAGAACCCGCCCGCATGAGCGACGGCTCGCGGCGCGGCTCCAGGCGCGCTGCAGGGCCACCCCGTGCGACCAATGGCAGGCATTGCCCCTGGATCGGGACCCGCGGCCCGGCTCCGGCCGCAGCGCGCCGTCCTCCTCGAGCCGGGCCAGCACCCGCGGCGGGACGGCCTCGGGCCTGTGCTCGCGTAGCCACCGGATCTGGCGAGCCGACAGGGTATCTGTTCACCCCTCCCCCCGCTTGCGGGGGGAGGGGCCAGTTGGTTCGACAGTGTCGACTCGGATGACATTTCCGAGCTCGCGGCGCTACTGAAGAAGGTGCTGCCGCGACTGCGCAGCGCGTTCGGCAAGCCAGGATACGCGCGGGTGCTGCTTCGGGTCCCAACCGGCTGTCCAGGCGCTCGCCGGACTACTGGCGGACCATTGACGTCGCCTATCATCGGCACATCGAGCTGGTGCCCGTTGGCGCGGCGTCCGCCGGGCGCCCGGGAGGTAGCGGCGAACGCCGCCAGTGGTGGCCGTCGCACGGTCTCGACTGGGGGCTCGATCCGTTAGTGTGCGGCGTGAAGCCGGATGAGGCCGCCGAGCACCTCCGCGCCCCTCGGGGTGACGAGTAACCCCCACGCCGCGACCAAACCACGGGCCCTACCTGATCGCTTCGCCCGGGTTCCGCCGCACCCTGCCATCCCTGCCAGATGCTCCCCCGGTGCCAGGGGGGGATAAGGATCTTTCATGGGTAGGTATTTCAAGCGGCGACTCTCATCGGTTGTTTGTGAGCGGTTCTGGGCGGCGTGGGGGAGCGTTTCTTCTCGTGGGTTTGGTAGGAGTGGGTCGGCAGGAAACTCACCGCGGAGAGCGCGGAGGAGCTCACTATTTCCTTCTCTGCGCTCTCCGCGGTGAATTCCAGTGAGGACGAGCTCCGGGACCACGTTGCATGAGATGTCCGGATTGCCCTCGAACACGCCTACACCGGGGGCGAAGGCTACTACCTGGCCCAGGTCTACGACAACGCGATGGCCAAGCGTTTCCTTTCAAATGCCTACCCCTGAAAGCGGATAAGGATGGGACATTGCGCCATTGGCCGCCCGGGGTGAAGGATCTGGGGGGCAAGGCTCGCCGCTTGCGCCGTTCGCGGGGGCGAGGTAGCATCCAGGGCAACGGGTCTGATCGGAGGAAGTCCGAATGCCGCGGCGCGTCATGTCTCTCTCTCTCTGTGGGGTCTTGCCTTGCGGTGGCGGCGAGCGTTTGCGCCATCGCCGTAACCGCCGCTCCGACCGTCGCACTCGCTGTGGTCGAGACGTTCGAGAGCGGTGACTTCTCAGCGCTGCCGTGGCGGATGAGCCCCGAGGGAGGATGGCAGGTGGCCGCCGGAGACGCGGCCGACGGCACCTACGCGGCGCGTTCGGCGCCACTCGCGGATGGGAGCGCGGCGGTGTTGGAAGTCGAGCTCGAGCTGCTCGCGTCCGGAAGCGTCCGCTTCTGGCTGAAGACCTCGACCGAGGCCGGGAGCGACGCGCTGGTGTTTTCCGTGCGGGGCGCTTCCGGGACGCTCTACGAGAAGGACCGCTGGTCCGGGGAGACGCCGTGGACGGAGGCGTCCTACACGCTGACCGCCGGGATCTGGACCTTCGTCTGGAGCTACGAGAAAGACGCCGCGGGCAGCGCCGGCGGCGACGCGGTGTGG
>JACPHN010000030.1 GCA_016188575.1 Candidatus Schekmanbacteria bacterium | reverse complement strand
TATACCTCGCTGCGCTCGGTTCCGCGGCGATTCCGCCCTGAAGGGCGGGGTTTCGGACCGGCTGACGAATGGATGAGCCGAACGTCGATGAGGAGGCACGAACCGCGAGCGGAATGACTGCTCTGGCTGGCCCGCTTCTCGACGGACTGCCGCGAAAGGCTTGCTCGACGTGCTCGAAAGCACGGAGCTCAGCTCGGTTCCCCAGGTGGAACGTCCCTGTCTCCACCAGCGGCAGCGACGCCAGCGTCGGCAGTGATAGCAGCGGCGTTGCGGGCGTGGGGCAAGGTATCTCCCCTCCTCGTCTTTTCATTTCCGCCTTCGGCAGCTCTGCCCAAGAATGCGCCAGGGATGCACTTGACGGCGCGACTGACCGCATCTGACGGGGAATCCTGCGCGGGGCGGTCGATTCAGGCCTGGCAATCGCGTTGTCTGTGGCCGCTCACTTCGCTATGCTGAGGTCACCGGCGGGCCGACCTACGGGCTACACGACAGCCTCAGGAGCAAGCCGATAACGCGCAGCCATCGCGTTTTTATCGGTTGATGGCGGCCCCGAGCTCCAACTCAGGTTACGAGGTCCTCCGTTTCATCCGGCGCGGGTCGGCGGAGCCGGTGGAAAACTAATAGGAAACTCAGGTTACGAGGTCGTGCGTTTCATCCGGCGCGGGTCGGCGATGCCGGTGGAAAACTAGTGAGCCTTCTTGAAACGATTGCCCATCAAAGGGCGCGAGGATCAGACGATGGACCGGCCACTTTCTGGCGAGATAAAACATCTAACGTGAATTCGGCCGGCGAATTCCGGAAAAACCGGCCGCAATCGCCATAGATACGGCCATCTGCGCGAAAAGTGGCCGGAAACGGGGTAAATTGAGGCGAATTGGCGGCCAGAATTGCCTCAGATGTTTTATCTGCGGTAAGTATGGCCGGTCCGGCCGCCACCCACCAGCTCCGGCGGCTGCCTCACCCGTTCACCACGGCATCCGGGCAGTCGCGCAGCTCCGCCTCCATCACCTGCAGCGCGCTCGCCAGCCGCAGGCTGCCACCGGCGAGTCGGCGCTTGCTCTCCACCATCTCCGCCAGCCGCACCTCTGCGGGCTTTAAGCGGTCGTCGCTCACCGCGAGCTCTCAGACGTACACGGGCAGCGCCTGCTCCATGCGGTGCACGCGGGTCGTCACCTGTTCTTGCCGCGCAAGTTCCACAGCCCGGGTGTAATGGAGCACAAGGTTGGCGCCACCACATTGAGCCCCAGACCCGCCGCTACGGCCTCGCGAAGCGCGTAGGCGTGCGATTTATCGCGCGCTATTACCGGAGCTTTCCGCCTGCAGCGCCGCGGCAAGGATGAAGTTATCAAGCAGCCGCTGGCTCGCGGCGCCGAGCGCTCCACCGTCCCGCAGTCGGGCATGAGTGGCAACGAAGAACAGGTAGGTGCCACTGTCCACGATCTCCAGCAGCGGTTTGGCGAGCATCACGCCGGCGGGCGGGGGGCACCGCCTGGCGAGGGCGAACGCGGGGGTAGCCATCTCGCCGGGCGCGCACGCGCATGCAGGCGGGAGCACGGCGCCGGCTGCCGCCCCCAGGATGGCCGCACGCTCCGCTCTTTCCCGCGTGCGGGTGGCGGCTGCCGCCGCGGCGAGCTCGCGAAGGACCGGCGGGCAGACCTCGGCAAGCCCGACCAGAATGGCTTGCAGACGGTGCTCCAGTGGTCGCGTGACGACCTGGTCGAGCAAGCGCTGGAAGGCTTCCGCGCACCCTGAATCCACCGCCTGCTTGACGCCGACGCGACTGCGCCCGGCGCCGTCACTCCCGCTGCAAGCGAGGGGAGGTGAGGCGGGGGGTCTTCGTGATGCGCTTTCCGCGCGGTTTGCGGTCGAGCTGGCGCCGGATTCAGGACACGCGACCGGCGGCACGACGCCTGTCCCGGGTGGCGCTGTCGCGTCGCCTTCTGCCGCCGGCACGACGCCTGTCCCGGGTGGCGCTGTCGCGTTGCCTTTCGCCGCCGGCGCGACGCATATCGTCACCGCCGCGAGAACGCCGCACGCGGCGCACCGCAGAACGGCCCCGGCGCCGTGCCGCCGCCGGCGCCCGGCGGTCCGCGCCGCGCCGCCGGCCGTGCTCACCTCCCGCACTCCATCCGACCGGGCCGCAGGTGTCAGATTCGGCGTCGGCCGAATGTCGGGTGATGCTCCTTTACACGTGACCACGCGCATTGCGCTCGCCACGGTTCATAGCACATTCGGCCGACTCCCTAAATCCAGGTTGTCGGGATGGTCCGCGAGTCGAGGTTCCACAAGCCGTTCAAGACCGGCAGCAGGTTTTGCGCCGCTACCGGCGGGTTGCTCGTGTTTGCCAGGCGGTCGCGAAAGATCTGGATCGAGGCGAGCGCATCCGCGCGCGACATGCTGCCGAAGTTGAGCGGCGCCATGCCGAGCGCCTCATACCCGGCGCGGATCTGCGCTGCATACGCGTTCTGGAACTTGGGGGCGACGTTGCCGCCGTAGAAAAGCAGACGGATCGCCTGGTCGCGTCGTTCCTCCAGCGACTGGCGCTCGGACGCCGGCAGGTCGGCGTGCTGGAGCATCGCCTGCAGGTCGCTGTAATACTGGCGCAGCGGACCTTGTTGTGGGTCCTGCACCGTTTGCTGGCCGTGAAAGAAGTCCTGGTAGCCGCCCTCGAAAGCGCGAACGTCACCGCGCAGCTCGTCCAGAGGTCTCCTGTTGATGAGGTACTCCTGATCAACGGCCGCAGCCTCGATGTTGTGAGCCTTGCGCACATCGCGGGCGACGAGCCCCTGCGCGGCGCCGTAGACGTCCGTGTTGTCGCCGCGGGTCGCTCGCTCCCAGGCGTTCTGATGGGGAAGCGCTCCGGAATAGGTGCCGGGCGCCGAGCCGCTATATGCCCAGATCGTCTCGACGTTGGGGAACAGCTCCTTGTACTTGCTGCGCAGCTCGTCGCCTCCCGAGTAGCACGCGGAGATATTGAGATCCTGGATCTGTCCCGCGGCAGTCGGCATGGCCCTGGTCAGCCGGCCGAGAGCCTCCCAGGTGAGCATGCCATTATGGTCGCCCCAGACGCCGTAGCCGACATGGTGCCCGGAGATGACCATGCGCGACGGGATGGGCTCGCCCCGCTCAGCCTTGGCCCACACTTGCGCGATTTGCGCCATCTCGTCTCGAGTATCGGAGCCGGCAGCAGCGATCGCGTCCGATACCTGCCGGGACTGCTCGGCAGGCAGGCCCAGCATCGCGACGAAGTCGTCGCAGCCTTGCGGGGTCGCGAGGTCGTAGGTCGCACCGCCGAATTTGATGGTGTCATCACCTCCCGCCGAGTCGGTTACGCCGACGACGGCGCCGCGGGCGTTGTGCCGAAAGTTGTCGTATTCCTGCCGCGCTCCGTCGCCCATGCCAACAAAAAGGATGTTATCGTTGGCTCCCCACAGCTCGGGGGTGTCCAGGCCCACCTCGAGCGCTCCCAACACCTTGCCGGCCTGCGTGGCGCTGCCGGCGATGCTGCGGGAATCGCCGTTGCTGTCGAAGGTGTCGGCGTAGCGGAAGGCCTCGGCAGCGTCGAGCCTGCCGTCCTTGTTGGCGTCCGCGCCGGCGACGTCGGCGGCGTTGACGCCCGCTTCTGCAAGTCGGGCGGTGGCCGCGTCATTGCCCTGCAGCTTGTCGAGGTCGATCGTCCGACCGGCGTACTGATTGGTGAAATCCTGGCGCTTGATCGTCGTCATGGTATGCTCCCAAAAAAGGCTCGGCGGCCCAGGCATGCGCCTTGTGATTGCAAGTATCCGTAGTGTAGCATGGGTTGTAGGCTTGTCTTCAAGTCCGCACCAGCGTCCGGGGACCGCCCATGGCTGTGGCCGTCGAGCGCGATTATGAACATGCGGCGAACGGTTTTTCCGGGGGGGAGCGTCTCCTGCCGCCGGAAAAGATTGCCGGGGCGCAGGCGCCGAACGCTGCGCGCATCCCGCGCACCCCGCCCCGCCTCACCCTGAGGCCACCGCCGATTCGACCGCACGCCGAGTGGAAGGCGCTTCACGAAGCCCCCCACCTCACTTCCCCCCGCAGGCGGGGGGAGGGACGAAGAGGGCGTCGTCGCGCCGGCGCCGCGCAGGCGGGGGAGTCAGGTCACCATCTCATCTTGGCACGCAACGTGCATCCGAATATCGACGTGAGTACGAATCCAAGCGCTCCCAGCCCTCGAAAGGAAGTCACTCCGGTGGTCACGCAAGTCCCCCGCCCCGCGCGAAACGCGTTTCCGCTGGCGCTGTCGCTGGCGTTCGCCGCGATCACCATCGCGATCCTGTCCGGCCTGTCGGCCCTGCAACTCTCCTGTCAAAGCGACGTGACGGTGTCGGCGGCGGACCCGGCTGTCATCGTCTTGACGGTAGACCCTCCGCAGATCGCCGCCGGCGGCGGCTCATCGGCGATCGAGGTGGTGGTGACCGACAATAGTGGAAACGCCGTAGCCGACGACACCCAGGTGTACTTCACGACCTCGCTCGGAACCCTCAATCCGGTTTCGGCGCTGACGAAGATCGGCATCGCGCGCACGACGCTCACCAGCGGTGCCGACCAGGGGACAGCCGTGGTCACTGCGACCTCGGGGGCGGTGCGCGCCTGGAAGGAAATCGAAATCACCGGGACGACCACCCCGGAAATCGGCAGCATCCTGGTTACCGCCAATCCCAGTCGCTTGCCCGCGGACGGGGTGTCCACATCAGCCATCTGGGCGCAGGTCGACGACACTGCCGGGCAACCCATGACCGATGGCGTGACGGTTCTGTTTTCGACGTCGCTCGGCGCTATCACCAGCTCCGCGACGACGGCCGATGGCGTGGCGACGGCGGTGCTGACCGCAGGCACCACGGCAGGAAACGTGGTCGTCACCGCCATTGCCAAGAGCATCACTGCCTCGACCTATCTGACCTTTTCGCCGTTGCCCAAGTACACCGCGACTCCGACGGCGACGCGCACGATCACGCCCACGCGCACGCCCACGCCCACGATCACCATGACGCCGACCCCCGGTGACGACGAGGGCGTGGGCAGCATCGAGCTGCTGGTCGTGCCCGACGTGCTGTCTCCCGATGGCGTCTCCCAGTCCGTCGTCTGGGCCACGGTGCGCGGCCTTTCAGGCAACCTCATCGCCGACGGGCGCGTGGTCAGCTTCATCACCAATCTCGGCACGATCACGAGCTCGGCCACGACCACCGACGGCCTCGCCAAGGCCACGTACACCGCTCCCGTCAAGGCGGGCACCGCGGAAATCACCGTCTACGTCAGCGGCGTGACGGCCACGATCCAGGTCGAAATCATCGGGCCGACGGCGACGCCGACGGCTACCCATACTCCGACCCCATTTACACCAACGCCGATCTCGCGCTCGGCGACCGAGGAGGTTTACTGATGGACAGCGGCCTGTACACCGCGACGTCAGGCATGATCGCCGAGTATCAGCGCCTGCAGGTCATCGCCAACAACATCGCCAACGCCGACACCGCCGGCTTCAAGACGGACCGGACCTTTTTCGAGCTCGTGCGCGGCGCCATGGCCCGGGCACCGCACGGCGATGCGCCAATCCGTGCGAACGACCAGACGCTGGCCGCAGGCACGCGCTTCGACCCGCTGTCGGGGTCGCTTCGGCAGACCGGCAATCCATTCGACGTCGCGGTCGAGGGGGACGGCTACTTCATGGTCGGCACCCCAGGAGGCGTGAAGTACACCCGCGATGGCGGCTTCCGCCTCGCTGGCGACGGCACGCTGGTCAACGCCAGCGGCCTGGCTGCTCTCGATCCGAACGGCAACACCATGCGCATCGATCTCGCTGCGGGCGGTGCCGCCGGCGGGCGAAGCAACGACACCGGCGGCCCGATCGTCATCGACGAGGCCGGCAGAATTTTCCGCGGCGAGCAGGAACTGGGTCAGCTCGGCCTGCGCGATTTCCCACAGGCGCAGGCGCGCCTGCGCAAGGTCGGTGACGCGCTGTTCGCGCCGGTGCGCGCGGACGATTCCGGAGAAGCCACGGTTTCGCGCGTCCGGCAGGGTCATCTGGAGGGTTCGAACGTCAATATCCTTCGGGAGATGGCGGAGATGATCGAGAGCCAGCGCGCGTTTGAAAGCTATCAGAAAATCGTCGTTTCGATCGCCAATGACATGGACCGCAAGGCGGCAACCGAGCTCGGCAGCATCGCCTGAGCCGTATCGGAGGGTAACCCCATGATTCGCTCCCTGTGGACGGCCGCGTCGGGAATGTCGGCGCAGCAGCTCAACCTCGACAGCATCGCCAACAACATCGCCAACGTCAACACGACGTCATTCAAGAAGGGTCGAGCCGACTTCCAGGATCTCCTCTACCAGACGCTGCGCGCCCCAGGCGCTTCCGCGAGCGCCGGGCAGGAGATCCCGGTCGGTATCGAAGTCGGGCTCGGCACGCGCCCGGTCTCGATCTACAAGATCTTCAGCCAGGGCGATTTCAAGCAGACCAGCAACCCGCTCGACCTGGTCATCGAGGGCGAGGGGTTCTTCGCGATCACGTTGCCGAACGGCGATACCGCGTACACGCGTGCCGGTGACTTCAAGAAGGATGCTTCGGGGCAGGTCATCACGGGTGACGGCTATGCTCTCGATCCGGCCATCACGATCCCGTCCGACGCGCTGACCGTGACGTTTGGTACGGACGGGACCGTGAGCGTGACCCAGGCGGGACAGGCAGAGGCGAGCGAGGTCGGAACCATCCAGCTCGCCAACTTCGTCAATCCGGCGGGCCTGAAATCCCTGGGGCGAAACCTGTATGGGGAGACCGCCGCGTCGGGCCCGGCCACCACGGGGACCCCGGGTCAGAGCGGGCTCGGCACCATCGCTCAGGGCTTCCTGGAAATGTCCAATGTCGACCTCGTCGAGGAAATGGTGAGCATGATCGTCGGCCAGCGCGCCTACGAAGCAAACTCAAAGGTGATCAAGACCAGCGATGACATGCTGCAGCAGGTCAACGGGCTAAGGCCGTAAGGGGATGAGAATGCGAGCGAGTTGCAGCGGTGGTCGTTGGAAGATGGTGAGAAAAGCGCTGCGGCGCGTGCCGGCGGCCGCGGCCGCGGTTGCGGTCGCGGTCGCGGTTGCGGCGATCGGGATGGCGATGGAGGTCGCCGCGCAGGTCGACGAATCCGCGGTCGAAGAGTCAGCGCCAGCCGCCGCCCGGCCCGCGGCGCCGGAGCTGTCTGCTGGAGTCGTGGAGGTGGCGTCGCTCGGGTGGATCGGCGCCGGCAAGGTCGCTCGGGTGGTGCTGCGCGACGGCGTGCGCGTGGCTACGCCCGAGATCAGCCTGGGGCAAATCGCCGAGCTCGAGGCGACCGATCCCGCCATCGCCGAGCGGTTGGACGGCCTCGATCTCGGGCACGCTCCCGGTCCTGGGCTCGTCCGCGCCGTGAACAGCGAGAGCGTCGTGCTCGCGATGCGAAAGGTGGGCTTGCCGCTCGACAAGATCGAGATCGGCGGCGCGGAAACCGTCAAGATCGAGCGCAAGTCGCAAACCGTGCCGCGCGACTGGACCAGCGCGAGGGTCAAGGCGTTCCTGACGAAAAAGTTTGGCAAGGAGGCGGTCGCCGGTCTTGATCGGCGCGGCGAAGAGGAGGCCGGCACGCCCGGCGCGGCCACCTCCGGCGGCGGCGAAAATCGGGACCTCGTGAGGTTGCGCGAGCTGCAATGTCCCCGTGACGTGATGCTCCCGGCTGGCGTTCTGGCGCTCAACGTCGCGCTCCGCGGAGGCGAGTCGGCGGCGGCGCAGCGCAAGTCCGGTCCTGTGGTCCTCGAGCTCGAATACTCCATTGATGGACTCATCGCTCGCCGCGAGCACGCGCAGGTTCGCCTGGAGCGCCTCGGGCCGATCCTCAAGCTCAGGCGACGCATCGACCGCGGCGAGCCCGTCGGCGCGGCGGACGTCGAAGTAGCCTACGGCGATCTCGCGCGGGTTCCGGCCGGAGCGGTGGCGACCGTCGCCGCGATCGGCCAGCGCGTCGCCACCGGGGTGCTGCAGCCGGGCCACACCCTGGTGGATAGCATGCTGGCGGCACCGCGAACGGTCGAGCGGGGCGAGATGATCAAGGCGGTCTACGTGGACGGCGCGCTGACGATCGCTCTGCAGGTGCAGGCGCAGCAATCCGGATCCGTGGGTGACCTCATTCGCGCGATCAACCCCGCCTCCGGCAAGGTGCTCGCTGTCAAGATAACAGGTGAGAAAAACGGTCTGATCGACCTTTCACTGTGAGGTTTTGAGATGGGAAAAAAGCACGCCACCCAGGCGAGTCGGCGCCTCGCAGAGCGCTCCGCGTCGGGGCCGCCAGCGCGGCCGGCGACCGCGCTCATGGCGCTCGGACTGGTCATGGCCGGGGCGTTCGCATTGAACAGCGCGGGCTGTGCCCGCAGGAGCGCCGCCGAGCCGCCCGTGGAGGCCGCGCCGAAGTTTTACGAGGACAGCGAGCTGCAAAATCCCGGGAGCTCCGATCCGATGGACTTCCCCGAGGCCTCCTTGTGGTCTCCCGCCAAGGCGAACTCCTACATGTTCCTGGACCACAAGGCCCGGCGGGTCAACGATATCGTCACCGTCAACGTGGTCGAAGCGGCCACGGCGTCGAACAAGGCGACGACCAAGGGCTCGCGGACGTCGGCTACCAAGGCGGGCGCCACGACCCTGTTCGGCATCGAGGGAGAGCTTGCCAACCGCGTGACCTCGGGCTTCAACCCCGGGGCGATGCTCGCGACGGATTACTCCAACGCCTACGACGGGTCCGGTGAGACCACGCGCGAAGGCAGCTTGGTGACGACCGTCGCGGCGCGGGTGCGTGAAGTGCTGCCAAACAACAATCTGATCATAGAGGGGCGGCGCGAGATCGTCATCAACAGCGAAAAACAGACGATTTTCGTCACCGGGATCGTGCGACCCAAGGATATCAGCTTCAACAACATCATTTCCTCCACGGCGATCGCTGACTTCCAGGTCCGCTATGGAGGTCGGGGGTCGGTTGGGCAGAACCAGTATCAAGGGTGGTTCGCGCGTTTCATGAACTGGATCTGGCCGTTCTAGGCGGCCGGCGATCCCAAGGGAGCAGCGGCGATGGTGCGAATAAGCGGGTCCATGAAGATGTCCGTGCTGGCGGCGCTGGCAGCACTGGCCGCGTTCGCCGGTGGCGTGACCGGCGGGCCGGAGCCGGCCGCGGCCGCCGAAACCAGCGTCCGCGTCAAGGATATCGCGCAACTGAAAGGGGTGCGGTCCAACCAGCTCATCGGGTATGGCCTGGTCGTCGGCCTGCAGAGTACGGGCGATAACCCGAACAACATTCAGTTTACGGTGCAGTCGCTCATGAACATGCTGGAGCGGATCGGTGTCAGCATCGATCCGGCAACGCTGCGTCAGGTTCGTGCCAAGAACGTCGCGGCGGTGCTCGTCACCGGACAGCTCCCGCCGTTTGCGCGCGTCGGCAGCAGAATCGACGTGACGGTCTCCTCGATTGGCGATGCGCAAAGTTTGCAGGGTGGCACGCTGATTCAGACCCCGCTGACCGGGCCCGACGGGCAAGTGTATGCGCTCGCGCAAGGACCGCTGTCGATTGGCGGCTTTATCGGCGGCAGCCAGGGCGGTGGCGGTGGCGGCACCACCATCCAGAAGAATCACCCGACGGTGGGGAAAGTGCCGAGCGGCGCGACGGTGGAGCGCGAAGTTCCCGTCGACCTGACGTACGCCGACAAGCTCCAGCTCATCCTGCATCAGGAGGATTTCACGACCGCCGCGCGGCTCGCCGGCGCCATCCTGCAAAGCGTGCCCGGAACCGCCGCGCAGGCCAGAGATGCGCGAACGGTCGTATTCGAGGTCCCGGAGGCGTACCGCGGCAAGATCGTCGAGCTGTATGCGCAGATCGAAAATCTGCAGATCGGACAGTCGGCGATCGCGAGAATCGTGTTGAACGAACGCACCGGGACGGTCGTCGTGGGCGAAAACGTGCGGCTCTCGCCGGTCGCGGTAGCGCACGGCAATCTCAGCATCCAGATCGCGACCGAGCTCGGTGTCTCCCAACCCGCGCCGCTGAGCACGGGGCAGACGGTGATCACGCCCAATGCCAGCGTGGCGGCGACGGAGGAGCGCACAAAAATGCTGCTGATGGACGAGGCCGTGACGATTGACAAGGTGGTACGCGCTTTGAATTCACTTGGTGTGACCCCCAGAGACCTGGTGGCGATCCTGCAGGCGATGCGTGAAGCTGGTGCGCTCCACGCTGAGCTCGTGATGATGTAAAGGAGATCGCAGCGATGGACGTTACGCTTGGTGGAGCGCTCGACCGCCTGTCGGCGCTGGCCCGGAGCCGGGCCGCGGAGACGCGCGGGAGCGGCAGCCCGGCAAAAAGTGCCGGTCAGGAACCCTCGCAGGAAGAGATCGCGAAGAGCTTCGAGAGTCTGTTTGCGACGGCGTTGATGCGGACGATGCGGGAAGCCGCCTTTTCGGGAGGGACTTTCGGCGAGGGGGACTATCCCGAGATGTTTCAGGAGCACCTGGATCAGGCGCTGGGGGCGCAGCTTGCGGAAAAGGGAAAACTGGGGGTCGCGCGGCAGCTTCTGGAGCGGTGGGGGCGGGCAGCGGAGCCGGGCTCAAGTAGCGAGGGAAATGCGCCGATGAGTAGAATGGGGAGACATCGGGAAGTCGCCATAAAGGGGCAAAACGACAGTGAAGATACGGTCAGATCAAATCGGTCTGCCGGGACGGAAGCAGGTCGAGGCGTATCAACGCACGGCTCGTCAGCCGAGCAAGGGGCGGACCAATGAGACCAGCCCAGGGCAGCTCGGGGACATCAAGGACCGCGTGGAGCTTTCGCCGCGGGGGCGTGAGTATCACGGGGCGTTGGAGGAAGCTCGGCGCGCGCCGGACGTGCGCGCGGATCGCGTGGCGGCAGCGGTCGAGAGCCTGCGCCGCGGCGAGGGGTCCAGCCGTGAGGCGGCAAGGAAGCTCCTCGACGAGAGCGTCGATCTGGGTTCCTGATCCTGCGGTTAGGGACGCATCATGGTTGAGCCGATCGCGGCAAGAAACGTGCTGCAGCACTCGGTCTATCCGGAGCGCCTGCAGCAACAGCAAGCGACGCAGGGCGAGCACAGCCAGGCCGTTATCGCCGTGCAGCGCGAAGACTCTCACGAAAAAGCGCTCACCCAGGTGCAGTCGAGTGAGCGCTCCGAGCAGCAGCAGATTCGCGCCGACGACGACCGGCGGGAACGCGATCACCGGCGCGGCCAGCGCAAGCGCAAGGCAGCCGCGGACGAACCCGAGACGGCGCCGGACGATAGTGTCAGGCGTAGCGTCCCGGAGGTTCCTCAAGGTCGGCTTATCGACACCGTCGTCTGATCGCCATCGCCGCCGCCCCGGCGCCGGGGAGGAAAGCGCATGAGCCGGCCATACCCGATCATGCCGGCGGCGCAAGCCGCGGCGGGCTCCGCCAAGGTCGCCCTGGAGCACGTCAACGCGCTCGTTTGCGTTCTCCAGGAAGAAGCCCGCCAGGGTGAGGAGTATGCGGCGGCGTCTGAAAAGTTCCAGCTACCCCTGCTGTCGATGCGAGGGAGCGACGCCGCCACTGTCAACAAGGAGATGGAGGCGATCGCGCTGCGACTCCGGAGTCTGCGCGAGGCGCGGCGAGCCCTGCTCATGCGGCTCCGTGATCTCTTGCCGGCGCTCCGCGGCGCCCGCGGCACAGACGTCGCCGCCCTGCCCTCGCCCGGGCAAGTCGCCGAGGCCGTGCGACCCCGGAACCCCGACGAGGCGCAGCTCCTGCTCGCCGCGCGCGACGCCGCGCTGGCCGCCGCGCGGGCCGCGACCCGAGCCGGCCACAAGAACGCCGCCCTCGTCAGCAGCTTCCTCGTCAATGCCTCCACCTTCCTGTCGCTTGCGGGCTTCAAGCGCCCGATGACCTACGGCGCGGGAGGCACCATCGCCGACAGGAAGTCGGCTCCTTCCCGGCTCGAGTGCCGGTTCTAGCAAGGAGGCTAGCGCATGAGCAACCTGTTTTCCGCACTCGACACGGGCTTGTCAGCGCTTTTTACCAGCCAGACGGCGTTGTCCGCGATCGGCCACAACATCACGAACGTCAACACGTTCGGCTACTCCCGCCAGGAAGTCGGGCTCCAGGCGCGGCTGCCCACCAACTTCGCCGAAGGAGTGCTCGGTTCAGGCGTGGAAATCGAGCAGATCAAACGCGTCTACGACCGCTTTCTGGGCGATCAGCTCGTGAGACAGCAGGAGCGCGTGGGCAGCACCGAGCAGAAGCTCGTCGCCTGGGAGCAAATCGAGTCCAACCTCAACGACCTCTCCGAGACCGGCCTCAAGGACTCGATCAGCACCTTCTTCAGCGCCTGGCACGACCTGGCATCGGCCCCCGAAAACACCGCGTTTCGCAACAACGTGATGCGCCGCGCCGAATCCCTCGCGGCGTCTTTTCGCGATACCCAGTCGCGCCTCAATGGCTTGCTCCGCGATACCGATACGACGGTTTCCCTCGAGGTCGACTCGATCAATAGCATCACCGCGGAAATCGCCAAGCTCAACGTGATGATCGCCCAGCAAGAAACGTCCGGAACCCCCGCGAACGACTTTCGCGACCAGCGAGACGTGCTGGTGCAGGAGCTGAGCCGGCACGTGGCGATCGATTCGTTCGAGGACAACAATGGCATGCTCTTCGTGGAGGTTCGCGGCGCCGGGGGGCCGCTGGTTATCGCCAACCAGACGCAGGAGCTCGTGGCCTTCCGAGATCCTGCCAACAACAACTTGTATGATGTCCGGCTCGACGTCAACGGCAATCTCATCGATCTGACGGACTTCATCGAAGGGGGCACGCTTCAGGGCGCCCTCTACTCCCGGGACACCACGCTGCAAAATGAGATGGCCAAGCTGGACGAGCTGGCCAACGGGATCATCGACCAGGTGAATGCGCTGCACACGACGGGCTTCGATCTGAACGGCAACAACCTCGCGCAAGACTTCTTCATACCCGGAACGGGTGCGACGCTGATGGCGGTCGACCCGGCGATTGTGGCCGACGTGCGGTTGATTGCCGCGTCGGGCACGGGAGCGCCGGGGGACAACTCGATTGCCAACTCGATAGCGGGTCTTCAGCAGGCGCTGACCATGAACGGGGCGAGCGATACCTTTGATGAATACTACAATAGCATGGTCGTGGAGATCGGAAACGAAATCATAGGTCTTAACAGCAAGCGCGAGACGGACGATGCCGTTCTGTATCAACTCGAGAATAGGAGAGATTCTCTGTCTGGAGTTTCTCTCGATGAAGAGGCTGCTGATTTGATGCGATATCAGAAGATGTATCAGGCCGCGTCTAAGTATATTTCCGTCATCGACGGCCTTATGGGAACATTGATATCAGAGCTCGGAAGGTAACAGGGCAGGAGACTGTCAAGCGAGAATTAACATGGGAGGTAGGAACCAATGAAGATCACGACTTCGATGCTGCACCGCAACTTCCTGCGCGAAACCAACATGAATCAGGTGCGAATCGAGGAGCTTCAGCTCGAGCTGGCGACGGGGAAAAAGGTGGCGAAGCCCTCCGACGATGCGTTCACCACTGCAACGATCTTGTCGCTGACCGACTCCAAGAGTCGGCTCGAGCAGTATCAGCGCAACATCGCGAGTGCCGAGCTCTATCTCGAGCGCACCGACGCGGTGCTGGCGGACGTCAACGATCTTCTGGTCCGTGCCAAGGAGCTTGCCGCTCAGGGAGCATCGGAAACCACGAACCCCACCGACCGCGCCGCGATTGCGGTCGAGGTGGACGAGCTGCGCCAACAGCTCGTCGCGCTCGCCAACAGCAGCCACAACAACAAGTTCATCTTCAGCGGTACGGAAACGGAGACCCTGCCCTTTACCGTCGGGGTCGGCGGCGCCGTCACGTATAACGGAAACAACGACCGCGTGCAGGTTCAGGTCACCGATGCCGATTTCGTGGAGTCCAACATCCCTGGCGACACCGTATTTCAGAGCACGGTGGACATCTTCCAGGTTTTTTCCGACTTGAGCACCGAGCTGAACGCCGATAACACGCCCGGAATCGCTGCACAACTCGCACAGCTCGAGCTGTCCGAGACCCAGATTTCCGAGGCGCGCACGGAGATCGGCGCAATCATGCAGCGCACTCAGGAATCGGACGATCGCCACGCGAGCGACGAGGTGTCGCTCGCCTCGCGCATCTCGAAAGAGGGGGATGCCGACCTGGCGGAGTCGATCTCGGAGCTCGTTCAGGAGGAGACCGCGGTGCGGGCGACGCTGGCGATCTTTCCCCGGATCACGCAGACGAACCTCCTCGACTTCATGGCATGAACGGCTGCCGGGCGAAAACGGAGTCGGGTCGTCACCGCCTGGGGGAGACCCCGGGCTCCGAGGTGACCAGCCGCAGCCAGGAGGAGAAGGAATGACCTGATCTTCATCGGGCTACGTCAGGCGGGTGACGACACCCGGGAGTGCGAGCGCCAGCTCCCGGCCCTGTCGCCCCGGATCGTGAGCGGCCAAGGAGACCACCGCGAAGGTCTGGGGTACTCAGCCCGTCCGACATCGACGAGGCGCACGTTACCGCCTCTTCGGAGGCGAGAAGCCAAGGTAACAAGGCCCCTTCGAGGGCGAGGGAGGAGACAACGATGCCCAACCGAGTGTTCGTGCTCGATGGCGAACGGTGCCCGCTCATGCCGTGCCGCCCGGCGCGGGCGAGACGACTCCTCCGCGACGGCAAGGCGGCGGCCTTCCGTCGCGTGCCGTTCACGATTGTCCTGCAGGAAAGGGTCGGCCGTGAGACCCAGCCCGTCGAGGTGAAGCTCGATCCCGGGTCGAAGACGACGGGGGTCGCCCTCGTCGTACACGACACTGCCGAGTTTGCCGTGGAGAGCATGCGGCGCTGGTGGCGGGAAATGGTGAGGCAGCCTACCCACAGGCCACTCGCCTGCTGATCACCGCCGACTGCGGGGGCGACCGCTCACCAGCCGGGAGGTCGTGGTGAATCTGATCGGCAATGCCGCGACCCGCGAGGGGCTCGAGATCAAGGCAGCGCTTGACGAGAGGATGCATGCAGCAGGGGTCAAGGGTTCGGACGAGGAGATCACGGGCCTCGTCGTTGAACGAGACGAGTTTCACGGAGAAGGGAGCTACCGGCTGAAACCCAGAGTCCCCGCAGTTTGACCAAAAGTGTTCAAGTTATTTTTGCTCACCTCCTCATGGCGCACATTTTCGGCACGCCTGGTCTCGTCTTGCGTCATCGAGAGCGGCTTCGGGGTTGCGATCGCCTTTTGGGCTGCAAGGGCGCCCAAGACCAGGATGGCGATGGCAATGATCGTAGGGATCATGATGTGACTCCTCTTCGTCGCGACCCTCGGGGTCGCCTAACGCTCCGATTCAGCGGCGGCGCGCAGCGCCGTCCGCTGCAACCGGTTGTTGGACTGCCTTCGTCTCATCTGCGACGGGTCCAGTACCACGGTCGTCGCCGAGTGTGCATGACAGCGAGAATGCGAATGCCGTCCGCCCTCTCGCGATAGAGCAGGGCGTAAGGGAATCCCCGCAGGAGAGCCCGGCGGACGGTGCCCCGGAGGAGGCGGCCTGATTTGGGGAAGCGCAAGAGGCGGTCGATCGTGTGCTCGACGGCGGCGAGAAAGTCAAGTCCCAGGCCGCGATTCTGGAACTCGTAGTACGCGGCGGCGTCGTTCAACTCACGAGTTGCGAGCGGATGGAAGTTGGCTTGCTCGATGCTCAAGCGAGTCGCGCGCGGGCGTCCCTGATGACTTGGTTGGCCGGCTGATCGGCGCTTTCGTCATCGGAGTCCCTGTGGAGCGCCTCCTCAGCCCAGGCGTCCTCGACCTCGGCCGGCGAGAGGTCATCGAGACTGGCCAGTAGGCGTCGTGCAAGGTGTGCGCGGGCCTTCGGGTCTAGCTTCAACACCTCGTTCTCGATGTCTTCGGTCTTCATGCCGTCATTCTACTCCGGGGGCATGGGCGGCCCTGCTATAGACGCAGGGAACCCGCGACATCTGTATTGGTGTCCCCTGTGGCTGGGGCAGTCCAACGGGGCGCCGAGTCAGCGGCAGCACCCGGAGGTAGTCTACTACCGCACGGCGCTGTCCGCTGCACCCGGTTGTTCCGCCGCGCGGATCAGCGCGGCGGAACAACCGGGGCCTTGCCCGGCGCCCCGTTCTTCCGACGCGCAGCGCCGTCCGCTGCCTGCTGTTGTTGGGCGGCATCGCGCTCCGCACCTACGGCTCCCTACTCTCGTAAACAGCCAGGTACGTGATCGTCGGCTGCCCGATTCCGAGGCATCCGGGCTGCGAGACCTGGAACACCGAATGCAATCGATACCCCTCCCTCGCACGCTGCTCGAATCACTCGGCTAGCTTCGGAAGATCCCTGTTCGCGAACTGAGCTCCTATAGGCTCGATGATGTACCGCATGTTTCCTCCATTCGTGATCAGATTCAGGGGAGGTCGATCCCCCCCGCACCAGGTCTGCGCCGGCTGAGGCGACGTAGAGCAAACCAGAGTCCTCGCATCGCTCCCTTCCGACGAAGAGCAAGCTCCGCGAATCGCGAACAGCTAGGCTCGAACACACACCGGTGGCCCAACCGATGGCCAATGTGGCTCCGGTACCCACGCAAGAGCCGGATGGCGATCCGAAGCCACCTCGGACGCTCAGGTAGCGGAAGTGCATCCACCTCCGAGTCAAGTGGCGTTGTTCCCGCGAATGGACGTAGTACGGTAGGCGCCAGCGTCTCGTCAACGCGGCACTCGATTGTCACTCCCCTCAGCTCGATGATCCGCGGTTCACTCATCATGCTCGGCTCATTGTCCGCCCAACGGGGCGCCGGGTCAGCGGCAGCACCCGGAGGTAGCTTACTACCGCAGGGCGCTGTCCGCTGCACCCGGTTGTTCTGCCGCGCGGATCAGCGCGGCGGAACAACCGGGGCCTTGCCCGGCGCCCCGTTCTTCCGACGCGCAGCGTCGGAAGAACGTTCCGCGACACCTGCGAGCGCCAGCGAGTCAGGTGCACGCGGTTGTTAGGCGCCGAATTTCGAGTGCCCCGCGTCACCTCACACCCCCGACCACCTCAAGGAACTCGGCAATGACTTGGAGCTCACCCTCCTCGCCGGTAAGGACGATGGATGCGAAGTCTGGGTTGATGGACTTCAGCACGATCTGGGCGTGACGCCATGACTCGCCATCGCGGACCTTCTGGCTCTCGTAGCGCTTGACGGTGTACCGCTCGCCTGTCTCGGGGTCGGTGCCGTCGCGCAGCTGCACGAGGACGGTCTTGCCTCGCCGTGTACCCCCAGCGGGCGCGGTGAAGAGGCAGAAAGCGCCGTCTGGTATCGCTGGCTCCATGGACTTGCCCACGACCTGGGCGATGAACATGCCAGGTCGCAGCCGGCGTTTCGTGTCGACGGCGGCCCACTCCCAGTCATCCTCATGAAAGT
>JACPHN010000266.1 GCA_016188575.1 Candidatus Schekmanbacteria bacterium | reverse complement strand
GTGGAAAACTAAAAAGCGGCTGTCGGATCCAAGACCGCCAGCTCGAGACGGCCGAGGCGCTTCGCCGGGCGATGGGTATCGACCTGGTGGTGGCGTGGCGCATCTACTACTTGACCAAGCTCGGCCGCGAGACCCCAAACGCACCGTGCACCATGGTGCTCAAGGACGACGAATGGCGAGCCCTCTGGTGGTACAAGACCCAGCAGCCGCCACCGACGGAACCGATCCCCTTGATGGATGCAATTCGCATGCTGGCCAGTCTCGGTGGATTCTTGGGCCGCAAATCCGATGGCCACCCGGGCCCCACGACCATCTGGCGCGGCTTGCGCAGGGTACGAGATCTTGCCCGCATGTATCGCATCATGATCAATAGCGCCCGAGACGGTCCGCAGAGCGGCGTCACGTACGGGTAAAGCTCAGAGTCGGCATCGGTGGCCGCGCCCGCGATCGAAATGAAGCCACCATCGAAGCGGCTCAGAAATCGCTTGTACGAGCCTGGCAACCCAATCGCGACGGCTGCCTCGGCGGCTGCGATCTCGTCGTCACGAGCCGGTGGCCTGAAACGGGAAACTTCGGGACTCTTCGCGACGATGGCTCCAAGCTGCCGGAGCAGCTCGTCGATAGCAGAAAACTCGGGCATTCCGCACTCTCCTCTCCCGCTTCCAAGAATCATCCTTCCGGCCATCGAGTCGATAGGGGTAGGCCCCGTGCCTGCCCACGAACCTGTCCGTTTGCGGATTCGTGGCTCTCGACAATCCGCGCGAGGACTTCGAGCCGGAGCAGCTTCCCATCGAGCTCTACTGTTTCTGGGGCCGCAGGGCCGGCCGGTTGGGGCAGCTCAGGCGCAAAGCCGCCATTATCGCCAATACGGCAGCCGCGGCCCAGGGCGCCGCGGGCAAGAAGGGAACGGGCCCGCCCGGGCCGATCCAGGTCGCCCAGAGCTCCGCACCGCTGGTCCCGTCGTCGGCGACGAAGTAGAGGGCGTTAGCAGTAGCCGTGAGCTGCCGGGGCTGCGATCCCTGAGGACCGGGGCGAATGTCGCGGAGCATCGCCGTACCCTGGGCCGTACCATCACTCGTCCAGATCTCCTCCCCGGTGACCCCGTCGTCCGCTGCAAAGTAGAGCTCGCCTTGAGCGCCGACGATTTGAGCGGGTAGCGCTCGCGCCTGCGTAGGGCGAGGGGATGCTCCAATCGCCGTGATCATCGCGGTGCCGACCGCGGTGCCGTCCGTGCGCCAAAGCTCAAGGCCGGTCGGAGCCGCGACGCCGAAGAAGAGCAGGCCGTCCATTTCGGCCAGTCCGCCGATCGGGTTTGCGAAGCTCTTCACCGCGACCACGGCACCCGCCGTGCCGTTCGATCGCCAGAGCTCGTAGGTCGCGCCTTGCTGGGCGGAGAGCACGAAGAAGATCTCAGTGCCCACTGCGGCAAGCTCGGTCGGCGGTCCGTCGTGGTCGCCTGTGAGGCCCGGAACCGGCGCCGTCCCCGCGCTCGTACCGTCGGTTTGCCACAGTTGGCGGCCGCTGGAACCATCATCGGCCAGGAAGAAGGATCGCGAGCCCACGGCCGTGAAACCGCTCGGGGAGGAGTCGCCAACCGGGTTGATCTCCTTGAGCATCACCGTGGATTCCGCGGTCCCGTCGCTGATCCATGGTTCGACGCCGCTGGCACCGTCGCTCGCGCCAAAGAGCACGCGATTGCCCAGCGCCGCCATCGGCCGGATCGAGGCTCCGCCGCTTCCGGGGACGACATCCTTGACCATCCGCGTGCCATCCGCGGTGCCATCGCTCACCCATAGCTCGGTGCCGGCGGCATCCGCCCCCGCAAAGAAGACCCGGTCGCCCGCCACCGTGACCTGATCAACACCGAGCGAGCCGACGACGACCTCGGTGCCCGCTGCCGAGCCGTCGCTTTTCCACAAGCCCGCGGCGCTACCGTGATATCCCCTGGCGCTGGTGAAATACAGCTCGCCGCTTGCCGTCGCCGCGAGCTGGGTGGGGTCGAAGGACCCATAAGAGGACCAGGTCGACAGCAGCAACTCGGCAGAGTCCGGCATCCCCGTGCTCGTCCACAGACCATTGCCGCTGTTGACGGTCTCCTCGCGATTGTCGCCGCTGAGGAACAGCCGGCCACCGGCGGCGGTGAGCTCCTGCAGATCGCCTCCCTGGGTGCCGTGCAGTGGGGCCAGCATCCAGGTGTCGGCGGGGCTGCCGTTGCTGCGGAAAAGAGCTTCGCCGTGCTCGCCATCGTCGGCCAGGAGAATCATCGTTTCCCCCGCGGCGGCGAGCGGTTGGGGCGCTGAGGAGGCCTCGCCCGGCCTGATGTCGCCGGCCAGCTGATAGCCGTAGCTGTTGGTGGCGTAGAGCTCTTGCCCATAAGGCAAGGCCGAGGCCTGAAAGAAGAGCCGATCACCGGCGCCCGTGAGGAGCGAGGGATAGCTACCGGTGCCGATCGCGGCGACGGGGCCAGTGCCCGCCTCCGTTCCATCGCTGGATTGCAGCAGGGATCCGGCTGAGAAGTAGACCTTGTTGCCAAGTGCTGTCAGCTCCGCGGGGTAGGCGCTACCGTCCGGATTGAGGTCCTTGACGAGGCGGGTGCCCGCGGCCGTTCCGTCGCTCACCCACAGCTCGGTGCCCACGGTGCCGTCGTCGGCGGAAAAAAAGAGCTGGCCGCCGGCGCTCGTGAAGTCGATTGCCCCGGAGCTCGCGGCTCCGAGAGCGACATCCGCGACCATTTTCGTGCCGAGCTCGGTGCCGTCCGACCGCCATGGCTCCCAGCCGTGGCTGCCGTCCGTGGCTTGAAGGATCAACTCCGATCCGAACGGGGCGAGCGTATCGACCGCGACACCGGAATCGGGGCCGGGATTGATATCGGCGACAAGCCGGGTGCCGGAGGTCGTGCCGTCGCTGCTCCACAGCTCTCTACCGTGACTGCCGTCCTGCGGCATGAAGAAGAACCGGTCGCCGATCACCGCGATCTGCAACGGGCCGCTGTCCGCCGTGCCGGGATTGATGTCCGCCAGCACGGACGTACCGGCGTCGGTGCCGTCGCTGACCCAGAGCTCCTCCCCGTACTGGCGCGTGAAGAGGCTGACGATCAGGCGGTCCTTGAAGGCCGCCATTGGGCGCAGTCCCGGGCAGTTATAGACGGTGGAATCGAGCTCTTTGACCAAGACCGTTCCCGCGGCCGAACCGTCAGTCTTGTAGAGCCGAGGGAGCGGCGTTCCCGGGCCACCGTAGCCAGTCGCAAAGAAGACCTCGTCGCCAACCGCCTGGATTGGTCCCAGGCAGGGGGTGACACCGCCGAGATCGACAAGCGCTGTTGTCGGAACAGTTCCGTACGTGCGCCAAAGGCGCGGCGACGTCTCCGAGGTTGCCTCCACAACCCAGACGCTGCCGTCTGCGGTCGTCGTCGAGGAGGAGTGCACGACCTGGTTGGGCCGCTTGCCGATGTCCGCGACTTGATAGGTGCTGCCGGCTTCGGCGCGCGCGCCGACCGAGACGACCCAGACGAGGGCCGCAATCGTCGGGATCGTCGTCAGGCGGCGCAGTGCCCACGCTGGCGGCGCGGCGCCGGCCCCGCAATGCTCCCGCCAGAGAGCTGCAGGAGAGGTTGGATTGCTGCCGTTCATCTTCTTTTCCCCCACCTTCTTGCCAGGCTACCCGCGTCGAGGGAGCCGGCGCAGCGGGTCCCGTCCACTCCCTTCATCAGCTGCCCCACCGCCGCGAGCTCCCGCGCCTCGCGAGGGAGGCCGGCCGCGACGCCGGCGTCGTCTCAGCTCCGGGTGTTTCGCCGGTTCCCGGACGCAAGCTCGCGCACCGTCTATCTTACCCGCGCCCCGGCGCGGTCGCCACCTCCGCGCGGCATCGCCCTGTCGCGCGCCGTGCTTCCTTGAGAATCGCCCGCGAGGCTGTGGCATCGCGGCGAGTGGTTCGTCCCATGCTGGGCCTCCCCACGTCGCGGCAGCATTTCCTGAGCAGGTCCAAATCCACTCGACGCCGCCGTTGACTTGCACCGGTTCCCGCGCTGGTGTTACGCTTTCGGAAGCAAGTTTGCTCGCCCGGCCCGATCGCGGCCATCCCCGGAACGGTTCCTTATCCAGGTGACGCTGCATGAAAATTTATCTCGTCAACCCCGCCTATCCGGACACCTTCTGGGGATTCAGCCACATCAACGACATTCACGGCATGCGGTACTGCATCGCCAACCTCGCGCTGCCCACAGTGGCGGGAATAACCCCGCCGGGACACGATCTGGAGCTGTGCGACGAAAACGTCGAAGCGGTGGATTTCGACACCGATGCCGACATCGTCGGGATCACCGGTTTCAACATTCAGTCCCAGCGCGCCTTCGCCATCGCCAAGGAGCTCCGCGCGCGCGGCAAGCTCGTCGCCATGGGCGGACCGTACGCCTCGCTGGTGCCGCACCACTGCCGCGAGCATTGCGACGTGCTCTTCGTGGGCGAAGCGGAATACACCTGGCCCAAGTTCCTGAGGGACTACGAGCAGGGCTGTCACCAGGATCGCTACGAGCAGACGGAAAAGATCGACGTCCGCCATGCCGGCCTCCCCCGCTGGGACCTCATGAAGCTCGACCGCTACTCCACGGTCGGGGTGCAAACGACGCGCGGGTGCCCGTTTAGCTGCGAGTTTTGCGACATTATCGTGCTCTTCGGGCGCACCGTGCGGACCAAGCCGGTCGAGCAGGTGATCACCGAGCTGCGCTTCTTGCAGCCGCTCCTGGAAAAGGCCGGGCGCAGCGATGTGTTTTTCACCGACGACAACTTCATCGGCAACAAGAAATACGCGAAAGAGCTGCTGCGGGCCATCATCGACTTCAATGCCGGGCTGCGCAGCCCGCTCCGATTCGTCACGCAGCTCACCATTACGCTAGGTCGTGAAGACGAGCTGCTAGACCTCATGGTGCGCGCCAACTTCACGCGTGTGTATATCGGGATCGAATCACCGCGCGCCGAGAGCCTCAACGAAGTGCACAAGGTTCAGAACACCCGGTGGGACATGGAGGCTGCTCTCGAGAAGATTCAGTCCTACGGGCTGTGGATCTGGGCAGGCATGATCGTGGGCTTCGACAACGATGACGTGCACATCTTTCGCGAGCAGCTCGACTTCATTCAGCGCAACAACATCATCACCTGCACGCCGGGTCCGCTCTCGGCGCCATACAACACGCCGCTGTGGCGCCGGCTCAAGGAAGAAGGAAGGCTCGTCGACGAGTCGTGGGCCGATCATGGCTCCACCAACATCGTGCCCAAGAACATGACGCGCGAGCAGCTCTACGCGGGCTATCACTGGATCATGGCGGAGCAGTATTCGTTCGAGAGCTACGGCAAGCGCATCGTCGGAACGCTCAAACGTTTTCGGCGCGCCCGCCCGCTGTCGCGGCGAAAGCCGAGCCTCAAGGAACTGGGGGTGCTCTTGCGCACGCTTCGGTATTATCTGCTCACGACTGACCTTCGCCGCCACAAGCTGTTCTGGACGGCAATCATCGCCTGCCTGCGGTATGCGCCGACGCACCTGCCGGAGACGCTGGCGCACCTCATCATGCACAAGCACAGCTACCTGCACACAATGAAGCTCACGGACGGGTTCAATGTCGCCAACCCCGCGGATGTGCCAGACGTGAGCCACACGGCCGGCGCGCGCGAGGCCGCCTTCGTTCCGCAGGCCACGGACCGCGCCGAGACGCGGTGGGCCAACGCGGCGCCATGAGCGCTGCAGGCGGCGAAGCAGGTGCCGCGCTGCAGCAAAGCAGCGACGCGGCGGCCGCGACCTTTCATGCGGTAGTCGACCGCTTCGAAGGCGGAGATGCGGGGGGCGCGCACGCGGTTCTGGAGCTGCCGGATCGCTCCGTCGTGGCGATTCCCGTGGCGCTGCTTCCGCCCGGCGCGCGGCCGGGCGACTGGCTCGCCGTCACCATCCGCGCGGACCCGGAAGCTACGGCGGCAGCGGCCGCACGGATCGACGACGTGCGGGCGCGGTTGCTTGCGCGCCGGAGCGCTGGGACATAGGCGGCAGCGCGGACGGGTAGCGGACTGGTTGCGCGCGCGAACTGGTTGCCCGCGCGAAGCGATCGCCCCAGCCGGCGGCCGGGAGCAGATCAACGGCCCAGCCCATCGGTGCGGAAGGTTTCGCTGAGCTCTCGGTGTGCTCGCTCGCGCGCTGCCGCCTCGTCGCCGCCGTCGCGTAGGGCGCGCTTGACGAAGAGATCCTCGTACATCTTCTCGAAACTCTCGCCGTATTGTTTGCGGGCCTCGTTGAGCGCCTCGCGGAGCGCGGGGTCAATCCGCAGCGTGGGCTCGCCGCGCTCGTCCTTGTGCACCGACACTCGCAGCGTCGCGTCCGCGAAGGACTCGATGATCTCGCGCTTCATGTGCGGGCTGATCGAGGGTTGTCGCAGGAGCATTGCGAACCCGTCCGGGTCTACCCGTGGCCCGGTCGGGGTCTCGGTGACCGCGCCCACCGAGTGCAGCATGTAGTCGGCGTCAACGCGGTAGGCATCGCGCTCCATCTCCATCACCGAGGTCGAGCGCTCGCGCGCGTCCTGAACGGCGTGCTGCGCCTCGTGCACAACGGTGGCGCGGTCGTGGAGATTGTCGAGATCAATGCCTTTCCTGGGCACGGTGATGGTGTTCTCGTCGAGGTCGTATGCCGCCAGGTGGCCTTCCCGCGCGATGTCGTCCGAGACCGCCACGGCGATCTTTCCGCTTTCCAGCGCGGGCAGAAAGGTCTGCTGCAGGCGCAGCGCATCGACGGGAGCGAGCTTGCCGTTGTGCGCAGCGTCGTGGACGACCGCGTAGGTCTGCATGGCGGCCAGCTTCGCCGCCGCATCGAGGTCGGGGTTGGCCGCGATCTTGAGCAGGACGCTCTCGGGGACGCCGTGGTTGCGGGCAAAACGGCCAAGCTCGGCGAGTCTGCCGCGGTCGATGCCGCAGGTATCGGCGAGGGCCAGGAGCCGTTTCGATTCGGCGCTGGCCGGCCGAATGATCGGGCTCGGCGCCGGGGTGGCGCGCAGTCGGGCAACCTCGGCCGCCAGCTTCGCGGTGTCGGTGGCAGCGGCGGGTGCCGGAGCGGGAGTGGACGCAGCGGCCGGTTCCCGACCGCCGACCGCCGCGGCGGGGCGCCTTCCTGGGGCGCTCAGATCCTCGTACTCATCGCCTGCCGGGCGGGTCGCGGGTCGCGTTCGGGCGGCGCCGTGATCGGGCGCGCTCCTGGGTGCCGCGATGGACGGCGCGGGGAGTGCCTTGGGGCTGCGGACGGCGGGGTCTGTGGCCAGAGCGGTCATGGTGGTGTGGCTCCGATGCGGGTGTGGTTTTTCGTGTGCCGCGCGAGGCGGATTCACGAGAGGGGTTGCATGAGCGATGCCAGGGGACGAGCGCCGGGAAGGCGCCGGCGGCGGCGGCAACTCCGGGTCGGGGAGGCGAGCCGCGGGGGAGCGGCGGCGGGGCGACAGCAATTGCTGCTCTCGGCGACGATCTCCGTCGCACCCCTCCGTCACCCCGGCGAGCACCCGGGTCTACCGGAACGACGCATGCCGTGACGGTGGCGTCTCGCCGCGCGCTATCCTATAGAGAGAAACGCACATACGTCAGATCGCGCCGCTCCGCGTGCGTCGCCGAAAAAGTCGCGGCCGGCGGCGGTGCCGTGAGGGTAGCGGCCGCCGGAGAAGATCGCCGATGTGGAAAACACGGATCGCACGAGAGAAAGCAGCGGCGCGCGCGCTCCCGGGGACAGTCCTCGCGCTCGGCCTCGTCTCCTTGCTCATGGACACGTCCACGGAGCTCGTGCACAGCGTTCTCCCCATCGTCATGAAGGACCAACTGGGCGCGCCGATGGCGGTGATCGGGTTGATCGAGGGAGCAGCGGAGGGGCTGGCGGCGTTCACCAAAGTCTTTTCGGGAGCGCTCAGCGATTACGTGCGCAGGCGGAAGCTGCTGGCCGTGGTCGGATACGGGCTGGCCGCGATCACCAAGATTGCGTTTCCCCTCGCCGGCTCGCTGGCGCCCGTGGTGACGGCGAGATTTGTCGACCGCGTTGGCAAGGGGATTCGCGGCGCGCCGCGGGACGCGCTGGTTGCGGACGTGACGCCGATTGCTCGCCGGGGCGCGGCGTACGGGCTGCGCCAGTCGATGGATTCGGTGGGGGCGTTTCTTGGACCTGCGCTCGCGGTCCTTTGTCTTGGAATGTTCTCGCAAAACGTCACCGCAACACTCTGGATTGCGGTGATCCCTGCATTTCTCGCAGTAGGGGTGCTGGTGCTGTTCGTGAGGGAACCGGCGTGCGCGGCCGCTAAAGGTCCGGCGCGGCTGCCGCTCTCACGGGCGGAGGTGCGCCGGCTGCCGGGCGCTTTTTGGCGCGTGATCGGTCTTGCCGCGTCGTTTTCTCTGGCGCGTTTCGGGGAAGCCTTCCTGGTCTTGCGGGGCGCCGACGTCGGCCTGTCGCTCCGCTTCGTGCCGCTGGCGCTCGTGGTGATGAATGTCGTGTACGCGGCCGTCGCCTATCCGGCGGGAAGGGCCTCCGACCGCCTCGAGCGCCGCGTGCTGCTGCTTTCGGGTCTCGCAGCGCTGATTGCTGCAGACGGCGCGCTGGCGGCCGCGAACGGGACTGCGACGTTTTTGCTCGGAGCCGCGCTGTGGGGACTGCAGATGGGCCTGACTCAGGGGCTCATCGCCAAGCTCGTTGCGGAAGCGGCGCCCGGCGACCTGCGGGGAACAGCATTTGGGATCCTGAATCTGGTAAGCGGCGCGGCGCTGCTCGCCTCCAGCACCGCGGCCGGCGCGATCTGGAGCATTTACGGTCCGGCGGCGACGTTCCTGTGGGGAGCGCTGCCTGCGCTGCTCGCTTGTGGCCTGGTGTTGCGCGGCTCCGCCGCGCCGCCGCGTCGCACGTAAGCTCGCCGCTGCGGTCCGCGCATGCTATTGTAGGGAGGCGCTGGCGCCGGTGGACATGAGTGAGTCGGCGCGGACGGTGCGGATAGGGATAGACTGGTGCGAACAACGGCGCAGGGCTCCACATGAAACCTTGGCGACTTCTCGGCGCGGCACTTCTCATGGCAATCGCCGCCGGTCTCTCCGGCGTGCTGCTTCTGGAGCACTATGGCGCGCTCGCCCCCGGTGGCGTGACCGCGCAGCTCTGCGGCGGGACCGCGGGTGCGCCGTCCGGCTGCGAGACCGTGGGGCAAAGTGCCTATGCGGCCGTCGGGCCGGTGCCGCTCGCCGCTGCAGGGTTGCTGTTCTACCTGTCGATCGCTTACCTGTGCGTGCTCGCGACGGTCGCCGGGGAGGGCGACGAGCGCGCAGGTGCCGGGTTCGTCGCTTTCGGAGCACTGGTGCTCGCCGCCGTCGCGGACCTGATCCTGCTCGGTGTGCAGGCATTTGCCATCGACGCCTATTGCCGACTGTGCATCGCGACGTACGTGCTTGGCGCCGGCGCGCTGCTGGCGCTGTTGCCTGTCCGGGGTCGCGCGCTGGCGGTGCGGGCACTCGCGTGCACGCGGATTGGGCGCATCGTGGCGGCGAGTTGGATCTTCGGCGTGGTCGCCATGGCCATGGCGACAGCGGCAGGAAGCGTCGCAGCGTCCACCGCGGAGAGTGCCGCCGAGGCGCAGCGCCTGCAGGAAATCCTGGATGATCCGCGCAAGCTCGAAGAATACCGCAGCGACCGGCTGTTCCGCCAGCTCGCCGAGGCGCCCCCGGTGGCACTGGCGCAGGAGCGCGTCGCGGTGCGCGGCGCGCAGGGTGACGCGGGGGGTGGCGCGGCTGGCGGCCCGCTGCTTCTGAGCATGTTTTCGGACTTTCTGTGCCCGCACTGCCAGCGCATGGCGATTACGGTGGAGGCACTTCGCGAGCGCAGCGGCGGCCGGCTCGCGATTGCTTATCGGCACTTCCCACTCGAGCTGAGCTGCAATCCGGGATTTGGGCAGACGTTGCACCCCGGCGCCTGCCTGCTGGCGATGGCGGGAATCTGCGCGGAGGGGCAGGGCCGCTTCTGGGAGCTGCACGACCTGGTGCTTCGCGATCCGCCACGCAATCCGAGCAAGGACGACGTGCTGCGCATAGCCAGGCAGGCCGGACTCGACGCGGAGGCGATGGCGGCGTGTCTTGACGCCCCGGATACCGCGGCGATTCTGAAGCGCGACATCGAGGAGGGCGAGCGCGCCGGCGTGCGCGGCACACCCGCGCTGTTCCTCAACGGCAAGAAGATTCCGCGTAACGAAATGCTGGTAGCCATCGTGCGCCACGCCTTGCGGGAGAGCGCCGCCGCGGCGGTCGGGAGCGGTGGCACCGCCGGGACGAACGCGGCGCCGGTGGCGCCGGACCGCGGTAGCGGGGAAGCGGGAGCGGCGCCGGACGGCCAGGACCGCCGCTGAGGCGCGACCCCGCTCATCCCTCGGGTCCGAGCTCGCCAAGGGGAAGGCGCCTGACTCCGCCTGAAGGCCGAGGCTTGCGGCGCGAGACCGGCTCAAACAGGCGGGGATCGGCCGCCGCTGCTGCGGTAAAGCCGCGGCGCTGCCCTCCGGGCCCTGCCCCGCAGCCACGATTGCACGCGCCAGCACGCCAGCGCCAAGGCCGCGCCGAGGTCACTATCGCATCGGTCGGCTGCCGTCATTGTCGCTCCATGGCCGGACCTCCGGCCGCATGATTACGCCTACGGCGATCAGCGCGAGACCCGCGGACACGGCGAGGCCCAAGAGCGCAAAGAACATTCGCACGTAGAGCGGCGGCGACGTCACCGCACGCTCGCCGAGAGCTCCCGCGAGCAGCACCAGCGCGGACGGGAAGGCGACGCCGGCCGCGAGAGCCGCGATGGTCACGAACGTCACATACGTTGAGGCGAAGAACAGTGCCGTCGCCGTCCTCATGGTAACTCCCGCGACGAGCAGCCCGCCTGCCGCCCAAAGACCCAGCCCGAAGATCACAAACGGAATTCCGAACAGACCGAGCGCGCTGAGCTCCAACCAGAAGGCCAAAGCGCCAGGAATGGCAAACAATGCACCGGCCGCCGTCATGGCAAGGCCTACATCTCGTCTGGACGACAACTCCGTCACAGGATTCCTGAACACTGCACCCCGCACCATGGAGTGACCGAGCGCCACGTCGCGGCGAGGTCGCGCGAGGTGTGGGCGGCGCCCAGACCAGATCATGGCGGGCCGAGGGTGTAGACCAGGGTCAGCGTCGCCCCTGCGAAGCGGTCGCCTTCACTGTCGGACCCCTCTGCCTTGAAGTGCTGGTAGCGATAGCCGGCAACAATCAGCGCGGGTCGCAGGGAGTACGCGAAGCCCACCTCGGCCGCGTACGCGTTTTCCGTATCGGCGGCCTCCGCGTTTTCGACGAATCCCGCCGAGCCGCGCAGATGGGCTTTCAAGCGGGAATAGGTGAGCGATCCCGAGACCAGCATCGGTCGACTGCCCAAGGGGATCGCCAGTGCTGCCCCCACGGATGGCCCGGAGAGGCGAACCGCACCGGACGTTGAGAATCCCGAGGGGACCGCGAAGCTCATGTTGGAGCTAACGCTCTTGTAGCCGATTACCGGTCGGAAGTAGGGCGCGACGGAATACGACACGTAGAGGTCGAGGTCTGTCCTGTCGCCGATCCAGGTCAGGGCTTCGCCCGACGCCTCATGTGTCGTTCTGGCTGAGAAATCGCCCGTGGAGTCGAAGAGGTTAGCGCCGAACGTGAATCGCCCTACCCGCAGCGACGCCGTCTGACCCCAGAGGATCTGGCTATCCGAGCTCATGGTTGCGACCCCGGTGTCGGATTTCCAGCTCGCGTACCACAGCTTGAGGCCCGCCGTAATTGACACGTCGGCCGCAGGCGGTGTTTGCGCCGCGAGCTGGGGGGCCACAACCAGGAGCGCGGCCAGGGCCACCACCGCCGCAGCAACCGCCGGGCGACCTCGCGGACGATCAAGCAAGCCAAGCATGGACTCCTCCGGGTCGTGAGCGGTACTAAAACGAGATCGGAATCTCGGCGGCAGTGTGGCGGTGAGACTCCCGCAGCTCGAGCGCCAGCGGTTCGGAGGCCGTGCCGTGCTCCACGGTTTTGCCCACGTGATCGCGGGCGGCGAAGAAAAACCAAAGGCTCTCTGCACGAAGGTCTTTCGCCGGGATCGTGGCCGCATAGCGGCGGGCATCGACTTTCGTCATCGAAATGCTGCTGAAGCTCCGATCTGGCGCCGTACGGAAATAAATGTCGACGCGCTCGGCATCGAAGCCCTCTGCTCGGACTTCGAGAGACAGCTCCTTGCCGCGCTCGGCGCTTGCTGGCATGGCGAACGAGAGCTGTGCGAGCGCCGCCGCCGCCGCCGCCGGTGGGGCGGGCGGCGGGATGCTGGGAGCTGGCGCGGGAATCAGGTCGGGTGCAGGAGGCGAAGTGATCTCGGGTCCGGCGATGTCGGCGGTAGGTGAGGGGACAGGCGGTGGAGCGGCACGAAGCTGCGGGCCGGCTGTCGGCCGGGGGATGCGGCGGGATGCTGCCACCGGCTGCGAGCCGGTCACCACCTGGCGACGGTACGGCGGCGGGGACTGAGATGGGGTCAACGGCGGCGCCGGCGGACTCGGTGTTGCCAGCGGCCCGGCGACGGTCCTCTCGACCCGCGCTGCCGAAATGGCAACAGGTGAAGATGAAGGCGCGATGTCGGGGGAGCGAAGCGAGACGACGGCGAACGCGGCGGCGGCGGCGGCGATGCCGGTGGCGAGCCCCGCCATCTGCCGATTGCGGGCGACCCGTGGCGGCGTTTCCGCAACTGATGGACCACCGTTCGTCCCCTTGCGGGTGCCGGAGAAACCAGGTGCGCCTTCTTCGGCGGCTGCCTGCTGGGCCTCGAGCGCGCCGAGGTGCTCGAGCGCCTCAGCAAAAGCATCCCCATCCTGAAAGCGAACATCCGGGTCCTTGGCGAGTGCCCGGGCGAAAAAGGCCGTATAGGCATCACGAAGCTGCGCGCTGGTCAGCTCGAGCGGCGGAACGTCGGCGTAGACGATGTGGTACAGGAGCTCGGGGATGTGCTCACCCGTGAAAGGGGGGCGGCCGGCGACGCACTGATAGAGGGTCACAGCGAGCGAAAACAGGTCGGATCTGCCGTCCACGCGTGCCCCCTTGGCCTGTTCGGGCGACATGTATCCGGGAGTGCCGATGAGGTCGCCCGTGGCCGTGAATTGGGCCGTGCCAGCGGCCACTTTGGCGATCCCGAAGTCCGCGATCTTGACCTGGTTCCCGGCGCAAAGCATGATATTGGCCGGTTTGATGTCGCGATGGATGATCCCTCGCGCATGCGCATAGGCGAGAGCACCGGCGATCTGGCGGGCGATCGAGATGGCCTGAGGTCGCGGCACCGAGCTCTCTTGGATGAGTCTCGCCAGCGTCTTGCCTGCGATCAGCTCCATGACGATGTAGCTGAGCTCACCGGCCTTGCCGGCATCGTGAATCGTCACAATGTTCGGATGTGAAAGGCGACCGGCGGCCTGGGATTCGATGGTAAAGCGCGCCGCGAGAGCCGCGGTGGCCTCGGCGGTGGCGGCGCCTTCGAACGTGACCGTCTTGATCGCGACGCGCCGCCCAATAAAGGTATCGACGGCCTGGTACACGATTCCCATCGCGCCGCGGCCCAGCTCGCGCTCGATCCGATACTTGCCCAGCAGGAGGTCGCCGGGTGCCACGGCGACGACCGCCGGAGCCCCGGAAGCTGCGGAAACAGCCTGGCGTTCGCCCAGAGAGGTTGAGGCGCCGGCGGGCCCGTCTTGTGCGCCATCCATTGCAAAGAGCAGGGGCGCTCCGCATTGCGGGCAAGAGCAACTGTCTTCGGCGCAAATGGCCGAACAGGATTCACATCGAATCGCCAAGCCGCTGCGCCTCCAAGCTCGCCACAGCCCGGAACCCGCGGTGCGCCGGCACCGCGTGTGATTGCTCCCACGTTACTTGTCGCGAACCCGCCGGTCTTGTCAAGTCCGCTGTGGAATCAGGCGGAGTCGGCCCAGCCAAGGGCATCCTTTAGCCGATCAAGGGTTTCCTTCATACTCCGTGCCCGGAGGACGAGGACGCGCGACGAACCGCTCTGGTATGGCGCGCCGCTGCCGGCATCGGAGCCGGCGGCACTGGCCGACTTCTTGCATTTCCTGCTGGGAACCCGCCGCCCCGGCGCCGCTCACTCAAACCCACTAACAAGGGAGACCCACTTGAGAATCGATAACAAGATCAACGCGAATCGGGACCTCCTGACCGAACCAGTCCAGCGACCCGAGTCCAAATCATTCGCGCCTACTCCCATGCATGCGGACGAGTTCGACGACCTGGGGCTGTCGGACCGGCACCTGGAATCGACGCGGCTGGAATCACCGGATGTCGCCCTGTCTCCGGCGCGGCAGATGTACCGGCGCTGCCTGCGCAAGTTTCAGTCGACCATGAAGCGACTGGCGACAGAGTCACCCGCTCGTTTCCGCGATGTCTTGACTCAGGCGTACGGAGCGAAGATCGACGAGACGACCCTGGCTCGGCTACTGGATCAGGCGCGAGCGGGCGCCTTTCCTTTCCCGTCACGCATCTCGACCGCGACCAAGGAGGACCTCGGGGGACACGATGGCGCTTATTCCCCTGAAGATGGCGGCACGATCTACGTGAGCAAGGATGTCGCGGAGCGGCCGCGGGCGCTGTTTCAGGTGATCATGGAGGAGGCCGGTCACCATCTCGACCGGGTGCTTGGCGGCGCGGACGCGAAAGGCGATGAAGGGGAGATCTTCCGCAAGGGGGTGCTCGCCGACGCGCCGCTGCTTCCGCTCGAGCTCGAGATGGCCCGCGCCGACCAGGACACGGGGGCCGTCACGATCGACGCGAAGACACAGGATGTCGAGTTCTTCGGGCAGTTTGCCAAGACGCCGATTTTCACGTCGCCGATCGGTCACGAGGAGCTCACGATGCGAGGCGCGCTGGCGGCAGGGTTCAGCGGCAAGGACGCGGCGGCCATCGCGACTGCGCAGAGGCGACTGGACGTCGCCTCGGAGGACGATCAGGATGGCAAGATGGACCTGATCGAAGGAGGCAGGCGGGTAATTCGCCCTCGCGACGAGTCAGACACCCGAATTCAGCACAGTCATGCGCTGGCCAAGGGGGGATATCCGATTCCCATCGCCCTGGAGACCTGCGGGGACGACGTGCTGAAAGCGGTCAAGGAACGGGCCCGGACGGCGCTGCGTGCCGCGCTCGACATGGACAGAACAGCGAGGAATCTGGACGCCCTGGGCAGGCATGACGAGGCCAAACAGCACCGGGACGAAGCGCTGCGCTACCTGGGTCTGGCCGTGCACAATGTTCAGGACAGCTACTCCGAGGCACACGTCATGCGCCAGAAGCTCGGCGACCCACACGCCCCGATCGTCGCCTTTCAGGTCTACCCGTACACCCATGAGTGCATCGATTCTCGGGATGCGATCTGGACCGACGGGGAACCGGACCGGCTGATGGGCAATCTGAAGCCTTCCGCGCTGGCGGCGACGGAAGCCACCCGCGAGCTGCTCGAAGCCTACCGCACCGGATCGCCGGCCGCTGTCGACCAGGCTGTCGAGAAAATCTTCACCGCCGCGCCGGATGGCGTCAAGGTTCATGGGCCCGGCCTGGAGCAGCTCCTGCGCCCCGACAAGCTCGCCGAAAACGTCATTGATGCCGGCACGTACGTCCCCAAAGAGGTCTTGCGAATTGCCGGCCTGGACTTTCTGATCGGGATCCCGGCCGAGCTCGCCAAGAAGGTGGTCGAGTACGGTCCCGGCACGCTGTTTGATCTTGGCGAAAGTGCGATCGGCGTACATCCGGAGATCCAGGTGCCGGTAGACGAGCAGAAGACGCGCCAGCTCGAGCAAAAATACACGCATAGCAACAACGCGTGGATCAGAGAGTGGCGGCAGCGGCTCGCGGCGGGCGGTGACGACGCCGAGAGCTGTGCCCGAGAGCTGCTCGCGCAAAGCGACGCCTATCTCGAGCGACTGCTGGGGGCTTATGGCGGCTACAACATGCTCCAACTCCTCCACGCCGGGACGACGGACGAGCAACAGCGAGCCCGGCTGGCGCGGCTGCTGCGGTACGATCTCGTCGAGCTGTCACCCGAGGAGCACGAGCAGGTGGATACGGGATTCGTGCCGCCGGTGGGATTCGGCAAAACGAACCTTGTCGATCCCGTGACGCTCGAGCTGATCAAGCGGAAGTAGGAGGAGATCTGCTCGGCGCGAGGAGCCCCGCTCAGCCGGGTGCTCACGCGGAGAAGGTGACATCGCCTTGCTCGAGCCAGGCAAGTGAAGGATGTCGCCGGAGTGCGGCGGTGGTCTCGGCGGAGCACGCCGTTGCCAGCCGGTCGTGCGCCGCCTCCAAAGCCTGCCGGGCCGCCGTGGCGGTCGAGCTCGCACCGCCGACCGTGAGCGCACCGACCTCCGCGGCCAGGGTCAGGAGAACGAGGAAATCGGCCGAGGCAGAGACCGCGCGCCGGCGAGCTCGCCGGGCGCACTCCAGGGCCTCGGAGACGCGCCGCGCCGCGAGGTAACCGTGGCCGACAGCGAGCAGCGTCCAGACCGCAAGCGCCGGGTCGGTGAGGCGGTCGGCGCGCTCGGCAAGGACGTCGGCGGCCGGTGGCGGCGCCGCCGCAGCGACGTTTGGCACACACAGCGCCAGCGCCTGCGCGGCGACCACGAGCTCGGACACGTCCCGATCGTCGCTGGCGGCGGGCGCCGACAGGAGCTCGGCAAGCTCGGCGCGAGCCGCCCGGCGATCCCCGACAACCACGGCCAGGCGGGCCAGCGCCAGCCGGCACTCGGCGGCAGTAACCGCATCCCCGAGCTCGCTCGCCTGCGCTGCGATTACGACTAGCTCGCTTCGGGACCGCTCCAGATCGCCGCGCTCACCGCGTACCGCTGCGAGCTGCAGTTGCCGGCGCAGCGTGTCGCGCGACGGGCTGAGCTCAACGTCGATCCCCACGGCCTGCTCGAGAAGAGTCGCCGCCTGGTCGAGCTGTCCACAACGTGCTCGCAGCCGCCCCAAGCTACCGAGCGCGCCGGCTTCGCCGCTGCGCACCCCGGTGTGGCGGAACCTGCCGAGCGCCTGCTCGTACCACAGGAGCGCCTCGGAAACCTCGCCACGCTGCTCCAATAGAGACGCGAAACGGACCATCAGGCCGGCGGCCTGAGCGGTTTCGCGGCCCCCGGCCAGGTCGAGCGCGCGGCGATACCGCTGCTCCGCGTGAACCGGCTCGCCAAGGTGCACATCGATCTCCGCGAGGTCGCCGAGAGTCCGCTGGATGTCGTCGGTTGCTCCCAGATTCGTCCAGGCCTCGAGCGCAAGCGTGTAGTGCTCCCGCGCGCCAGACGGTTCGCTGCGGGCCATCAGTGCGGCGGCGAAGCTCGTCCAATAGCGCGCTCGCGCGCGCAGGTCTGCGGTCTCGGACGCTTCTCCCTGCAGGGCTTCGGCCGCCGCTATCGCCTCGTCGACCTTCCCCAACCGAGTCATCAGGTCTACCCGCGCCACGCCCGCTTCCAATGCCAGGTCGCGCTGGCCCGCGGCACGGGCGAGAAAGCGCGCGCGGGACACCTCCGAAAGCGCTTCGGAAAGCTTTCCCGCAAGGTCGAGCACCCGCCCGAGCTCGCAGGAGATCCCGGCGCGCTGTTTGGGGTCGAGATCATGTCCGCCCAGCACGAGCACGTCGCGAAAAGCCATGATCGCGGTGTCGTGGGCGTACGCCGCGAGCGCGGCGCGGGCAGCGTAAAGATACCAGTCGATGGCGTCTTGATTGCTGCTCGCAGCGCTGAAGTGGCGCGCGGCTGCCAGCGCTTCGTCAAGCCGTGGGGAGCCGCCGCGAACGAGACGCTGGGCGGCGCGAGCGTTGACTTCCCTGCGGCGCTCCGGGCTCAACCCTGATTGCACGAGCCCCGCCAAGGGACGCGGAGACAGCGCGTAGCCTCCATCTGTAGACGCCTCGCACAGCAGGCCGCGCTCGCGGAGCTCCTGCAGCGCGTCGAGCCCGGCGGCGCCGCTGCTGCCGTCCGCTTCCCAAATTCCCATCAGCAGCTCCACCGCGAAGCCGGACGCGAGGACCGACGCCAGTTCCAGCATGGTGCCTGCCGCCGCGCTCAGCTCGCCGGCTCGCGCCCGGAGCACCGCCGACAGCCGCTCCGCGAGCATCTCGATGTGCCGGCCGCCCCCGCCGAGCGCGCCGGCAGAGCTCGCGTCGAACGTCCAGCCGGCCCCCTCCGGCCGGCGCAGTGCTCCGATCGATACCAACAGGCGCATGGCCTCGACCAACGCGCCCGGGATTCCCGATGATAGGTGCAGCACCGCTGCCAACAGCCCCTCGGGAGCCGATTGCCCGAGCATGGACACCACTACCCGCTCCGCGGCGCCGGCATCCAGCGAGCTCAGGCGGGCGCTGATGGCAGGTTGCCGCCCGAGGTCTCGGCAGAGCTCCGCGATCTTTTTCGCGCTATCGGGACCGTCCGGTTCGTCGCCACAGCTAACCACGAGCAGGCACGAACCCGCCCTGCCGCCGGCCGGTGCCGCGATCGTCCGCGCGACGGCGCCGACCGCCTGTATCGTCTGCAAGCCCGCGTGATGGAGGCCGTCGACCATGAGCGCAATTGGGCGATCCCTGCCGATATGGCGAAGCACTCTGGCCAGATAGGAGAGGCTCCGCGCGAACGTCAGTTTACCATGGACCTCCAGCGGCGCCGGCATGGCCCGCACGCCAGGCAGGTCGGCGACGCCGGCCATAAGCGGGACCAGCAGGCGCGCGTGACGGCCCAGCGCGGCCGCCACCGCGGCGGCGCTGGCGCGCTTCAGGGGCGCCACGACCGGCGCCATGAGCTCGCCGAACAGCGATGCCGGACCGCCGGCGTCCCGCCGCAGCTCGGCACGCAATACCATGGCCGACCGGCTCGCAGCGCGGCGGCCGACTTCGCTCAGATAGCGACTCTTGCCCGCACCGCGCTCGCCGCGCACCGCCGCCCAGCTCAGTCCCGACGCACCCACGAGCGCCTCGATCGCCGCGATGGTGGCTGCAGCTTCGTGCGACCAGGTCGCCGCTGGTGCGACCAGCGCGGCGCCGTCGTCGCGCTTCACTTGCCGTCCCGCGGTGGCCGACGCCGCCCGGACCTGCAGCGTGCGGTCCGCATCGATGAGCGCTCGAAGCTGGTCGCCCAACGTCTTGGCCGAGGGATATCGCTGCTCCGGCCGCTTCTCGAGGCAGCGCAGAATGACGGCGGCAAGTGGACGGTCGAGCCGCGTTTCCAGCGTCACGGGGTCGGGTGGGGCAAGTTGCAGATGTCCGAGCAGAATGGGCCCAAAAGTGTCGGCGTCGAACGGTCTCTTCCCGGCAAGCAGCTCGTACAGCAGGACGCCCACCGAGTAGAGATCGGTGCGGGGATCCACGTCCTGGCCCGAGATCTGCTCCGGTGACATATAGCGGATCGTGCCAAGCAGTTGCCCGGGCACGGTGAGGTTCAGCCGGGCGCTCGCCGCGCTGACGAGGCCGAAGTCCATGAGCTTCACCTGTCCGCCGGCGCCGACGAGAACGTTGCCGGGTTTGAGGTCGCGATGCACGAGCCCCTGGCCGTGAACGTGCTCGAGCGCGTCACAAAGCTCGGCGATGTGCTGGCAGACCAGGTGGCGGAAACGCGCAAACGCCTGTGCCGCGCCCAGCGCATCAGCGGCCTCGCTCGGGAGCCGGGTCGCCTCGTTGTCGCCCTCCGGCGCTGCGGCCGACGGCCGCACCAAGGCGCGAGTCAGCGGCTTGCCGGCGACGTGCTCCATGACGAAGTAGGGCCAGCCATTCACGTCCCCATGGTCCAGGACGGCGACGACGCCCGGGTGGTTCAAGCGACGCAGCACCCGCGCCTCGAGGTGAAATCGCTGGAGTCGCTCGGGATCCGCGACCAGCGGCGCCTTGAGCGCGACGAGCCTGCCGGTGACATCGTGGCCGCGATAGACGACACCCATGCCACCGCGGCCAATCTCGCTGTCCATGACGAACGTGCCAACTGCAAACGGAAACCCCGTAGCGGCCGGGGGGAAAACGGCACTCGGCTCGCCGTCGCCCGGGGGAGGTAAGCTGATGTCAGGAGTTGCGCCTGCGGGTGCCGTCATGCTCCGCAGTATACACACCGTGGCCGCCGCCCCGCGAGCCCGAACACCACAACAGCGCCACCGCCTACCGGCCGGCGGCGCTGCTTCTGGGCGCATCGGGAGCCCCGCGAGGGCCTCGGCATGCGGCCGGGCTCAGGCGGCGCGAACGCAACCCTAGCCGCCGCGCCTCACGTTCCCGCGTCCGCTCCTGCCAGTCGCCGGACGAACGCCGCGTGCTCCTGGCTTGCGGTCCCTTGCCTGACGCACTGCAGCACCGCCGGCAGGTCTCCGTTCAGGAGTGGGCGCGTGGCCAGCCACAGGCCCGGGAACACCTCACTGCGCACGACACCATGCCCGTCCGGGGCCAGGGGGTCGTAGCGGCCCTCGCGCAGCACGAACCAGAAGAGCGCCTCCTGCGCCACCGCCCAGACCAGGTACTCCTGCACTCCGTTGCGTCGGTACACGTCCTTCTTGTCGTGCAGGTCGATCGACACCGTGCTGGAGGCGACCTCGACGATCAGCTCCGGCGGGCCCTCCAGGAAGCCGTCCTCGCCGATACGCGAGCTTCCTCCCCGCGCGATGCGCAGCAGCGCGTCCGGCTGCGGCTCGTTGTCCAGGTCGAGGCGGTCCGATGGGTTGTCGCCAAGGTCCACGCCCGGCGTGGTGACATAGTAGGCCCCCAGCCAGATGATGATCCAGGAATGGGGCCGAGCGTGCTGGAGCATGCGTACGAGGGAGGGCATGTAGACGGCTCCTTCGATCAGCTCCGCCTTCTTGACGTGCGGCATCGCCTCGTAGCGCCGCTCGAAGTCCGGGCGCGTCAGCCGGTCGCCGTTCTCCAGGGGCGGGATCGCCTGGTCCTCGGCGCTGGAGGTGTGCTGCACCGAGGGGCCGTTGAGGGTGGTGGTCCGGTTCATGGCGAGGCCTCCGTCTGCGGGGGAGTCTGCTGGGATCAGTGTACGGGGGAGCGCGGCCGAGGGCAACGTGTGCGCGGGCCACGGCGGCAGCAGTCCTCCGGCAGCCGCCCAGCGCGTACGGAGGCCTGCGAAGCGTCTCGGGCTCATGCCCGGTGGCGACAGCTCGGACAGCCTCAGGCGACGCTGACGGAGACCTCCGAGCGGTTCTGGCAGATCTCCCAGAACCGGTCGGCTACCGTGGAGGCGTCGATGGTCGCTTGACCTCCGTCGAACGCGGTGCCTTTGACGGCACCCAGGACGACGACCTCCCCGACGTAGACCCCCTCGCTCGCGAGCCTCTGATGGAGCAGCCCGACGGTCTTTCGTTGCGCCGCCTTGCCGATGGCCACACCCATGGTGCGCCACTGCACCGCCATCGCGTCGATGTTTGCATCATACAACGCAAAGCCGCCCCCGGTGACGAGCACGGCTCCCGTCGAGGCAGCGAGATCCGGCAGAGCCGCCTGCACGGCTGCGACTAACCCATGAACGGTCACGTCGAGGACCGAGCGCAGCTCGGCGACGGGCGCCGTCGTGAGGTCACCCGCACTCATGACGTACGCATTCCAGTGCAGAATGCCGATCGGCCCCATCGCGCTGCGGACCGCGGACATGAGCGCGGGAAGCGCCTCGGGATCACCGAGGTCACAGGGAAACGCCTGCGCCTTGATGCCCGCCCTGCTCAGCTCCTCAGCAGCCTTCGACAGCCGTTCGGCGCTACGCGCGACGATGGCGACTGGATGACCTTCGCGTCCGAACCGGCGCGCGACCGCGTCCGCGATACCAGGTCCGTGACCACATATGACGATGGCTGGCTTCATGAACGTTCCTCCTTGATCATTGCTCGCAGGATACCAGGACGAGCTCTCCCGTACGGTACGTTAGCGGGCAGCGTGGGTCAAGGCTGCAGCGAGCAATCAAAGGAGGCGATTCAACTTGAAGTGAGCAAATTCAGTGCGGTGCCGAACCACTTGGTAAGGTGCCGTGGTCGAGGAGACCGATTCAGGAGTCTTGGCGGTGTCGGGCATGTCGTTTGCATCTCAGAGCGACGCTGGCGCCCAACGTGGGCGCACGCCTACAAAGGAGGTTCCCGTGCCCGATCCAATTAGCGCCCCAAAGCAAGGACAACCCCAGCTCCCTGTGCCAGACCAGCCCGACGCGCCGGCGATCGACCCGCCGAAAATCACCGAGCAAACGCTGATCGACGCAGGCATCATCAAGGATCGCTCGCTACGGCAGCCGATAGATTTTCGCATCGGTGAGGACCGCTTCGAGCTGTTCGACCCCAAAAAGTACCTTGCCGGAACGGAGCCCCCCGCGTTTCAGCTCTCCTCAAGCGACATCGAGAAGATGAAGTTCGTGCACAAGACCGTCCAGGACCTGGCCGCGCGCGGGAAGTTTGACCAGGCATTTGATCGCCTCGTCAAGGGATTGCCCGTGTTCAGAGACTGGATGGCGCAGACACCAGGGCTGGAGCAGGCGGCGGGAGCTGACCCCGCGCTCCGCAAGATTCTGGTCAGCGACATGCTTGGCGGCCGACTCGACATCGAGCGCGCCCTCAACGAGCACCGGCAGGAGCTCGGAGCAGCAGGACAGACGCTGTACAGGGCGATGGGGGCCAGGCAAGTTGCGCGCGAGCTGGCCGCCCAGGGAAAGCCCGAGGAGGCGTACGCGCACCTCAAGAGTGAAGATGAGTTTTTCGCCGCGACGATCAGGTCTGCCGGCGGCCTCGAGGAGGTGCTGGGCAAGGACGAGGCGCTCCGGGATCTGCTCGCAAGTCGTTGGAGCGAAGGGAAATCTGACCTCGGTCAAGTCATCGCGGATAACCATGAGAAGCTCGGTCCAGAAAGCAAAGGCTGGGTCGAAGATTTTTCCGAAACCCAGGCGGGACCTGGTGGCGGCGTGTGGGGAGCGCTGGCGCCTGTCCTCAAGAAGGGCCGCGGCAGCATCGATCACCTCGGCGGGGCGCTGAAGAACCTGACCGACCGGCTGGTCGGGGACGTGCTCACGCCGGAGAAACTCACCGAGATGAAGCGCGGCCTTGACCAGATTTACGATGCCGCCTACGGCCGCCATCTCGAAATCTCCTCCAACGTTGAAGATATCCGGCGTCAGCTCGCCAACAAGGGGCTCGCGCCCAAGGCAAGAGCGAGCCTGGAGCGAAGGCTGGGCGATCTGACCGAGGAGGCCGCGGGAAACGCCCTGGCGATGCAATCGATCGTCGCCAAGCGGCAGATGCTCGAGTCTCCCAAGCTCACCGAGCTCAAGAAGACCCCAAAGGTCGCCGTCCTGAAGGGGCTGTTTCGCCTTGTCGACGTCGCTTTGGGATTCGCGGACAGCAAGGTGGCAAGAAAAATGGGCGTTCCCGAGTCGCTGCTTGCCTCGGTCAACAGCAGCTTCGGCGGCACGCTCATCATGGACAAGCTGCTGAAGCCGTCAGGCAAGGCGATCGGGGTGGACTTCGCCATCAACGCGCTGTCGTGCCTCGCACAGCTCTACCCCGAGGAGTTTGGCGGCGAGGTCGGCGCCGAAATTCTCAAGGTGGCCGGCGAGGGCACGCCTTCGGCGTTCGTGGGGGATCTCCTGAGTAGCAGCACCGACGGCCTCATGGCGTTGATCCTGCGCAGCCCTCAGGCCTATTTCGCCGGCGGCGACCCCGCGGAGCCCTTGCGCCAGTGGCGGGACCGCAACATCGCGGGCAAGTTCGGCGCGCCTCTGCAGGGCTACTCGATGGCGATCGCCTTGCCTTTCTTCGGGTGGAGTGAGTTCAACAACCACCTGCATAAGCTGCGCGCTTCGGGTGAGCTCTCCAACTGGGCGCAGTACGGCATGAAGATGGGCGAAGAGATCGGCGAGAAGGGGCTGGAGCGCTACCTACAGGACCGGATGCCCAAGGAGCCGGTAATCTTCACGCCGTTCGGGGCGTTTGAAAACCTGGCGCCGCAGTCGATCGAGGATCTGCGGGACAAGAATGAGCCGCCCATGGCCTGATGTTGCGGACGCCAGCACGCCTCAACCCCGCAAGCGGGCGGAGCAGGGGGCAGCCGGGCCTGTGTTCAGGGCTGCCTTCAGCACCCGAAGGGTTTCCTTCACAACGGCAGCGGTGGCCAGCGGTAGCTTCTTCCTCCTGCCCTGGCGAGGTTCTTGCAAAAGTCCGGACAAACCGCGCCGCGTATGCGGAATTCAACCAACACCCAGAGAGAAAAGGAGAACCATGGACGCCAAAGCACTCGCGACTGCCGCTAGTAGCGACCGGGCGGGCTCGCAGGCGGGCCCCGGCGACGTCGATCCCAAGCTGTTCGCGCGCTGGGTCGATGGCTCGGGCACGCTCAAGGAGCTGATGGGCATCAGCGACAAGGAGTACGCGTGGATGGCCGTTGCCGGCTACACGATGTACGAGATGGGTAATCTTGGCGACGCCCTCCAGGTCTACGATTTCCTCAGTGCGCTCGATCCCTCGCGGTCCGACATCCGCTCGACGCTGGGCGGGCTCTACGTCCAGGAAGGCGATTACCAGGCGGCGCTGCAGACGCTGACCCTGGCGATCCAACAGGACCCGTCGGACATCTACGCTTGGGGCAATCGCGCCGAGCTGCTCTTACGGATGGGCCGGCTCGCCAACGCCGCCGAAGATCTGCGCCGCGTCTTGGCGCTGGATCCCGATAACCGCCATCCCATGGGGCGGCGCGGCCGCAAGCTCGTGGTGCTGGTAAAAGATGCTCTGGATCGCATGGTAGCGAGCAAACAGGCGAGCTAGCGACTCGGCCTTCCTTCATGAGGAGTAAGCACTGATGACCCAAACCGCTTTTGCAACCTTTGTGGATGCCCGCGTCGAGCAATGCCTGCGGGACTACGCCACCGCGGACGAAAGCCAACGCCAACAGGTGCTGCGCCAGCTCTCGGAGGATCTCGATGCGCAGACGCTTTTGGAGCTCAACGACATCGCTTCCGAAGCCGCTGCAGCGCTTCACCCGGACCGCGACGACGTCGACTCCGATTACCTGCAGACTACGTTCGTGCAGATCGGCGATCGCCAAATCGCCATCAGCAAGGCCAAGCTCGAGCTGTGGCTCGACGGCTGGTTGGAGATCCCCGAAATCTCCGCGACGCCGGAGGAGATCGGCGTGCTGGTGACCCAGGGATATACCGCCATGAACGGCGGCGATATCGACGGCGCCATCGACCTGTTCCAGCTCGCCCGCGCCCTCGACCGCCGCAATCCAGGTCACCAATTTCGGCTCGGCGTGGCTTATTTTCGCGATGGCTCATTCTTCGAGGCAATCGAATGCTTCGACAGGATGCTCGAGCTGGTGCCCGACGACGTGTACGGGCTGGTGAACCGCAGCGAGGCGAGGCTGGCGGTCGGCGACTACGACGGCGCCGAGGCCGACGCGCGCAAGCTAATGCAGCTCGTCGGCAGCAACGGCGGGGAACCCGGAGCGAAGGCGCGCATGATCCTGCGCCGCCTCCACGATGTCGCTGGAACCTCGGACGTCGAGGAATGAGCGCCTCGGCTTGTGCCACCAGCAGCGGGAAAGGAAATAGCGAATGGTAGACAACGTCAGCAACAAGCCCTCGTCGGGCAACCCCCTTGACAGTCTTTTCAACTTTGGTAGCACCGTGATCAACAAAGGAGCGGACCTCGCCGGAACCGTGATCAGCTCGGGAACCGAGCTCGTCACCAAGGGTCTTGATACCGTCGCCAACACGTTCACGGACCTCTACACCAGCGACTCCGTCCTCCAGGGAGCCAAGACCGAAGGGCCTTCGGAGCTCTCGTCCCCACTCATGCGCCCACCGTCAACCGAGGAGACTCAGGACACCGACAACGTCGCCGGCATCTTCGACGGCCTGGGAAGCTCGATCGGCAGTATCCCGACGCCGTGGACCATGGCCATCGGCGGCATCCTGAAGGGCATCGGCGCCATTGTCAAAGGCATCGGCGGTCTATTTGGCAGCCGGCGCGCGAAGAAAAAGAAAAAGAAGATGAAGAAACAGGCGCAGGCTATGAAGGAGCAGATGCGCCAGTTCCAGTCTTCGATGAAAAAGCGCAAGACCACGCTCGAAGTGTGCCAGAAGCAGGCTCGGGCGCTGCAAAACGAAATTTCCGGCCTGGAAAGTGCCCGCAAGAGCGCGCTGAACAGGGGAACGCCGGAAGGTGATGCAGTCGCCAAGACGGTCGAGGAGGCAATCGCGAAGAACCAGGGGCTGCTCAAGGATCTGGAAAAGCAGGCCGCAGCCGCAAAACAGGCGTTTGACAGCGAAGCGGAGCAACTTCAGAAGCTCAACGACCAGGCGGCGTTTCTGAACCCGGAGTCGGCGAAATACGGAGTGCCGGCAGTGCACCCTGCGCCGATCGAATCGTGGGGGCCGATGCCTTCATTTCAGCCCTTCCCCGAGGCGGTGGCGTATCAAGGCACTCCCGTGATGCCGCGCTCCGAGCCTTCATCGTGGGAGAACAGCATTCCTCAAGGCGAGACCTATGTGCCCCGAGGTGAAAGCTATGTGCCGCAGGCGCCGAGCTATGTATCCCAGGCGCCGGGCTGGGGTGACTATGACGTGACCGCCGGTGCCGAATACGGCGGCTCGGTCATCGGCCAGTTTGCAAACGGATTCAACCAGGCGATGGATGCGCAGAACAGCGAGGTTCTGGAACGGGCGAAGGCTGCGGGCGTGCCCAAGGACCAGCTCAAGATGATGCAGTTTCAGATGTGGCAGCAAAAGCAGATGCAAATGACGACGATGTTCACGAACCTCATCAAGAATATGCATGAGGCCATGATGAACATCATCCGCAACCTGAAAGTGTAGTACCTGTTCACCTCTCCCCCGCTCGCGGGGGGGACAGAGGGGGGAGACCAGGATGTTCACCCCCCACCGCAACCCTCCCCCCGCAAGCTGGGGGAGGGGGCGATACAGATACTGGGCTCGCCAAGCAGCAGCCCGGCCGTATATACTGCCGAGCATCACTGCTGCGGCAGGCGCCAAGTCTGCAACGAACGCTCATCACTCCATTTCGGGAAAAAACGTCTATGCAAGACATGGATGAACTGAAGAAAGGGCTGCGCTCGCTCCTGGAGTCGGACCCCAGCCCCGAAGCACTTCTCGCTCTGGTTTTGAGCAAGACCGCGCCGACTGACGCGCTGACTCAGGTCGCCAAGATGATCCTGTCGCAAGCTCCGGCCGCCGCCCCGCGTCCGGGAGCGCCCACCAACCGGGAAGCCTACCTCGTGCACCGCGGCGATCCCGGGGCGCTGGCGCGACTGGCGCAGACCCGCGAGCGAACCGGCGAGCTCGAGAGCTTCTACGACGCCCAAGGGAAGCTTGACGAAAGCCAGTTGGCGAGCGTCGAACGGGCCGCGCTTCTCCCACGGTTAGTTGCGCTCGTCCATCGCGCCACCGGTCCGGGAATCCGGAGCGCCGTCGAAAGCGAGCTCGCTTACCGGCTGTTTGACGACTCCGCCCGCGTTCGCAAGGCGACTGCCGCGGCTACCGCGGCCATCGGAGCTGTGGCCCTGCTGCCGCAGCTCGAGGAGCTGGTGGAAGCGGAGGCGGACGACGGTGTCAAAGCCGCCGCCACCAAAGCGATCCGCATGCTCAAGGCGCAGCGGCGAACGGCTGACCAGCGCCTCTGATGGGCCCGCCCGCAGGACTCGCACCTCACCTCCCGCCGCTAGCGGGAGACAGGGAGGGGGCTAACCGCGAAGTGCAGGTTCAGCCGCGGTGACCCAGGTGAAGTAAGGATGGCGTCTGAGCCCTGCGGCGGTCTCCGGGGTGTTGGACTCGGCGAGGCGGTCCCATTCCGCCTCGAGGGCCCGGGCGACGGCGGCGGCAGCGTCGAATGATCCGGCCAGGGTCAGCGCGCTGAGCTCGCCGGCCAGCGCGAGCAGGACCAGCAAGCCGGCGCACGTGGACATGGAGCGATGCCGCGCTCGTCCGAAGCAGTCGATGGCCGCCGCGGCCTGCCCATCGAGGAGGTGCCGGCAGCCGATCGCGAGCAAGGCCCAGATGGCGAGCGTCGGCTCGCCGAGGCGTTCCGCCAGCTCTGCCAGCGCGTGCGGCTCCGCCGCGGCCGGCGGTGCGAGGCGACCGGGAATGCACAGCGCCAGGGCGCGCGCCGCAACGGCGATTTCCCCCAGCTCGCGGTGGCCGTTCTCGGTGGTTGCCGAGAGCAAGGCGCCGAGCTCGGTGCCGGCGGCGGCGTAGTCTCGCAGAACCATTGCCGTCCGCGCCAGTGCAAAGCGCGACTCGGCGCTGGTGGTGGCGTCGCCCAGGCGGCTCGCCTCCGCGGCCACCTCTGCCAGCTCGTCGCGCGAGCGCTGCATCTCCCCTCGCTCACCGCGCACTCTGGCGAGGTGCATCCGCCGGCGCAGCGCATCCCGCGATGGTCCCAGCTCGGCATCGATGCCCGTGGCCTGTCCCAGGAGGTCAATGGCCAGATCCAGGTGCCCGCTCAACGCCTGCAACTGGCCGAGGTTTCCCAGCGCGACCGCCTCGCCGAGCCGCACCCCGGCGCGGCGAAAGCCGGCGAGCGCCCGCTCGTACCAGGGCAATGCCTTGGCAAGCTCGCCGCGGTTTTGCAGCAGCGACGCCAGATTGACCATGATGCCGGCGCCTTCGAGAGTTTCCTCACCACCCGTCAGCTCGAGCGCCTGCCGGAAGCGTCGTTCGGCGACCGCGTCCTCGCCCAGGTGCATCTCGATGACACCTAGGTTGCTCAGGCTCTGCTGCACAGCGCGGGTTTCGCCCATGCTCCGGCGCGCTTCCAGTGCCCTCGCGTGCAGCTCGCGCGCGAGCGCCAGCTCATTGCGGACCAATCGCGCCGCAGCAACGCCGGTCCAGTACGAGGCTCGCAGGCCCGGGTCGGCGATTGCCTGCTCTTCGCATTCCATGGCGCCGGCCGCAACCACGGCCTCATCCGCCTTGCCCATCCGCGCCATCAAGCTGATTCTCGCCGCACCCGCCTGAAAGCCTACGAGCGCCTCGCCGGCGCCGCGCGCCAGAAAACGGGCCCGTGAATGCTCCGCCAGCGCTTCGGAAAGCCGCCCCGCAAGATCGAGCGCGCGCCCAAGCTCGAAGCACAGCGCCGCCTTTTCTGCCGGTGCGAGGCACGCCTTGCCCAGCTCGAGTGCGCGCCGAAAGGCCGCCGCGGCGGCTTCATTGGCAAATGCCGCCAGCCCCGCACGCGCCGCGTTCACATACCACATTACGGCATGTTGACTGTCGCCCGCCTCGGCGAAGTGCCGTGCTGCCGCCAGAGCGTCCGCCAACGTCGTGGCCTCGCCGGCACCGGCCAGGCAGCGCGCTGCGCGCCGGTGCAGCTCGACGCGGCGGTCGGCATCCAGCGCTGCCCGCAGCAGCTCGGCGAACACCCGCGGAACGACAGCATAGCCGCCCCCGGAGACCTCGCGGAGCAAGCCGCGCTCGCGCAGCTCCTGCACGGCGTCGAGGCCTTCCGCCAGGGCGCCGCCACCGGCTTCCCAGATCCGCATCAACAGATCGACGCCGACCGCGCCCTCGAGCAGCGAGGCCGTTTCCAGCACGGTGCACGCCGTTTCGCTCAGCTTGCCGGCGCGCGTCCGCAACAACGCCCACAAACGACTTGCCAGGTCGCCAACGCTCTGGCTGTGACCAAGAGCGGAGGTCGCCAGGGCGTCGAAGACCCACCCCTGCTGCGGCGCTCGTCGTAGTGCCCCGATCAGCTCGAACAAACGCATGGCCTCCACCAGCGCACCGGCGTTTCCCGAGGATACCTCCACCGCAGTCGCGACCAGCCCCGGAGGCGGGTCCTGCCCGAGCATGGATGCGAGCACCCGTTCCACATCTCCGACCTGGAGCACGCCGAGGTGCGCGGCGGACGATGGCGGTTTCCCCATGACACGGGCGAGATCCTGCAGGATCGTATCGCGATCCTCGCCTGGGCTACTGTCCCAGCTCCCCACGACCAGGCAGGACGCGGCGCTGCCGTCGGCAGGTGCCGCCGAGGCCCTGGCCACGGCGCCGATCGCTTCGACGGTTTGCAGATCGGCGTGCCCGAGACCGTCCAGGGCCAGAACGATGGGGCGCTCGCGGGCCAGGTGCCGGAGCACGCGCCCCAGGTATGACAGGCTGCGCGCCAGCGCCTGGCGAGGTTCCGCCTCGACGGGGACGGGCAGCGCTGCCACTCCGGGAAGCGCATCTATTCCCGGAATCAACGCTTCTAGCAGGCGCGCGTTGCGGCCCAGCGCGGCGATAACTTCACGTGCCGACGCTGTCTTGAGCCGGGCAGTGATTGGCGCCGTCAGCTCGCTGAACACGGCGGTGGGGGCCCCGCCGCCGGCGCGCAGCTCGGTGCGCAGAACCATGGCGGAGCTGCCTGCCGCATGCCGCGCCACCTCGCCCAGAAAGCGCGTTTTCCCCGTGCCGGGATGGCCTCTTACAGCCGCCCAGCTCACGCCCGGCCTGCCCACCAGGCCTGCCGCCGCGGCGATGGCGGCCGCGGCTTCATCAGGCCACGCCGCCGCCGGAGCCAGCAGCCCCACCTGCGCCGCCGGTCCCGGTCCGGCCTCGCCGGCGCCGGCGGCGGCAGCGGCGCGCCGTTTTCGCCCGCTAGCGCCCATCTCTCGCAGCTTGTCGCACAGCTCGCGTGCCGACTGATACCGCTGCTCCGGTCGCTTCTGCAGACATCGCAAGATCACGTCGGCCAGCGGCCGGTCAAGCCGGGCGTCGAGACTGAAGGGATCCGGCGGCGGCACCTGCAGGTGGCCGAGCAAGATCGGCCCGAAGCTCTCCCCGTCAAACGGGCGCCGCCCCGTGAGCAGCTCGAAGAGCAGCACTCCCACCGAGTACAGGTCGGCGCGCAGGTCCACGTCCTGGCCCGATATCTGCTCCGGCGACATGTACAGAATTGTACCGAGGAGCTGCCCCGGTACCGTCAGGTTCAGTCCGGCACTCGCCGCGCTTACCAGACCGAAGTCCATGAGCTTGACGGCGCCGTCTTCGGTGACCAACACGTTACCCGGCTTGAGATCGCGATGGACCAGGCCATGGCCGTGGACGTGGTGGAGCGCCTCGCAGAGCTCGGTCATGCGGCGGCAAACAAGGTAGCGAAAGCGTGCGAATGACTCTCGCGATGCCCTTGCCCCCGCGGCGCTCGGCGTCATCGCCTCGCGGGAGGCGCTATCCGCGGCCGTGGCCGTGGCCGTGGCCGTAGCCGGCGGCCACGGCAAGGCGCGATTCAACGGCCGGCCGGCGACATACTCCATCACGAAATACGGCCACCCCGCGACGTCTCCATGCTCCAACACCACAACGACGCCCGGATGACGCAGCCGGCGCAATACCCGAGCTTCGAGGTGAAACCGCTGCAGGCGATCGGGATCCGCGACCAGCGGTGTCTTCAGCGCAATGGGCCGACCGCCTGGATCATGGCCGCGGTACACGATGCCCATGCCACCGCGGCCAAGCTCGCCCTCAAGTACAAAGCTGCCCACCGTAAACGGAAAGCCGGCCGCGGCCGGAGGAAATACCGACTCCTTCTCGTCCGCCTCCCACCTTTCGCGCGCTATGTTTCCGCGTTGGGCGCCTTCTGGTACCGTCATGCGCTCCAGTATACAGGACGCGACCTTCGGCGTGCGAGCCCCGCCGCTGCCGCCAGCGCCAGCGGTGCCAGCAGCAGCGGCAACGCGCTGACCGGGACAGGGGCCGTGACCGGCCCCACCGTCGCGGGCGCGGACACGTTATCATTGAAATCGGTGGAGGTGACCTGAATGTACAGCGGCGCGCCTCCGGGCAGCGCGCCCAGGCGCACGCTGTGCAGGGTCACGTCGTCAGCGTCCTCGTAGAAGTAGTCGAAGGCGCTGGCGCTCTCGCCCACGCGTGCCACGCTGTCTGAAGCCTCGTTCGTTTCCCAGGTTACCAGCGCGCCGTCTTCGTCGAAGCTGACTGTCGGGGCGACGGTGATCACCGGGGCGTCGTCATCGCGGTCACTCGGGAGCTGCAGGCTCGCCGCGCTCGTCGAGGTGACGTTGCCCGCGGGGTCGGTAGCGTCGATGCGGTAGCTGATCTGGGCGCCAAGCGGGAAGTCGTCGATGCGCACGGCGTGAGTCTTCGCGAGGCTCGGCTCCGCCAGGCGCGAGCCGAGACTCGTCCCCTCACCATAGGAAACCAACGTCGAAGTCGGTTCGGAGGTCGTCCAGCGAAGTTGCAAGGCTGTGCCCGACAAGGCTCGGGCCACCAGCTCCGAGATCTGCGGGGCCAGGGCATCGACCTCCGTGCCGGGGGCAAAGAAGCTGCCGGCGGATGTCGCCAGCGCCGACGCGCCACCGGCAGTCCGCGAGGTGATGCGAAACTCGTATTGACTGGCCCTTTGTGTTGGCAGGAAAGCGATCGGCACGATGGCGCGGTGCAGCATCGCAGGGTCCGGAGAACCGTAGGTGAAGAGCCACTGCTCGGTGCCGCGTTGGCCTGCCGCCGTCGCGCCGGAGGCGGCGGCCTGCACGAGGAGCTCGGACGACGCCGGACGATCGGTACGCCACTCGATCACCGCGTACCGGTCGGAAACGTACGTTACCGTGCCGCCATCGAGATACTTCAGGGTCGCCGCGCCGAGCCCGGCGGTGGTCGAGACCTGGACCTCGCCCGACGAAACCGTGCGACCGAGCAGATCGGTGCTCTCGACCGCGATAGTATAGGCGGAATTGGGCTGCAGATTCGTCAGGTACGCGCGGTGTCGCGTGCCGCGCCCATTGGTGCGCTGCTGCTGCTCCGTGGCGCGCGCGGCGCCGGAAAGGGAGTAGCGGACCTCGCCGCTCGCCTCGAAGTTGGTCTCCCACTCGACCGTGAGGGTGCTTCCATCCAGACTGCGCACGTCCGCCGTCGGCCCCGCGAGAATGCGCAGGTTGCTCGGAGGCGCCGCGGCGCGCGTCGCGCAGGAGACGGATTTGTCCACCGTGCCGCCCCAGCGATCCCAAACGGTCAGTGACAGCATCTGACTCTGGCCAGCCGTAAACCCGCCGATCCGCGTGCTCATCTCTCGCCGCAGCTCGCCGAGCACCACGACCTGAACGAGCCCCGATCCATAATAGAGAGCGCCGATGGCGGGATGGTCCACCTTGCTCTTCAGCACGATCGTGTCCTCGGTAGACGCGCGCGTATCACATTGCAGGTGTTCGATTTCCGGCAGACCGCGGCTCGCAGCTCCCTCGGCAAGCGTCGCGAACGGGATGAGCAGCAAGATGGTCTGGAGCCCGGCGATGCTGCGTGCCGTCACCCGAAGCGCGTAGTTGGTTCGCGGGCGCAGCCCCGTGATCTCGACCCGGTGGTTCGTCGCGAAAGCCGGGTCCACAATCTTCATGTCGAGCGCCTCGGGCGGCCCGTACGCGACCTCCACCGCCGTGGGCTTGTCCGTCTTGAGCTGGATCATCGCGCCGTCTTCCCAGATGCCGATGAAGGCCGGCGACTCCACCACCATCGGCGTTTGCCCATCGTCGGCGGCGAGCATGTTCCAGGTCACCTCTTCCGAGCAAACCTCGCCATTCATGGCCACGTCCTGGACGCATACCTGCCCGTAGTAGGCTGCCCCGGCCGTCAGTCCCGTGAGCTTGGCGCTCCCGACAGGCGCGACACCGGCGGCGACCATCGACTGGTCATACGTGCCGGATGAATTTCCGTAACGAACCTCCGCGGTCACCGGCTCGCTGGCGCGCCACCACAGCACTGCCGCGTCGGCGCTGCCATGGGCGCTGACGTAGGGTCCGTCGGCGAAAAACGCCGGCGTCGTGTCCGGAAGCTGCCCCTGAATCACCGCCGCGTACCGCCCGCGCGAAGGCAGCACGCCTGCTGCGCCGATCGGCACCCAGAACGCCGTATAGAGCGAGCTTGTGGTACCGGCAGCGTCGACGATTGGCGGCGTGGCGTCGTCGGAGACCAAGACGCCGTCCACGATATCCTGCGGGTAGTGATCTGCCGCGCTGCGAATCATCACGCGGCCGGTCGCCCCTGCGGGCAGTGCGGCCGGATCGGGCACCAGCCAGGTGAGCTGTGCTCCCATGGGGAGGAGCTGGGCGAGGAGCTGGTCGATCTCCGGAGCGCGCTGCACGTCTCCCGTGCTCGGCTCCACTGTGATCGCCGCGGTGGCCGTGTCGTTGTTGCTGTTGCCATCGGCGGTGTCGGCGCTGACCGTGGCGGGGCTGCTGGTCGCCATCACGACCGCAGGCGTCGCCCGGACGGTAACCAGCGCCGAGGCGCTGGCGGCGAGGGTGCCGAGGTCGCAGGTGACGGTCCCGAAGGTCTCCAGGCAACTTCCCTGGCTGGGAACGGCCGAGGCGAACAGCATGGCGGCATCGAGCTGCTGGGTCAGCGTGATCCCGGATGATGCCGTTGGTCCGTTATTGGTCACTCCGATGGTGTGCGTGATCGTCTCACCGACCTCCGCCGGGTTCGGACTGGCGTCCATGGTCACTCCCAGGTCGGCCTCACCCACCTGCAGGCACGCCGACATCTCGGACGTGTTGCCCTCCGCATCCGTCGCGGTGGCGGTGAGCTCACCAGCGGTGACGGTCGGGGCTACGTCTACCCCGAACGTGCCGACTCCTGTGCCGTCCGTGGTCACTTGCGCCGTGCCGAGATACGCGTCTGCCTCGCCGTAACCGGACGCGTCGCACGACGGCGTCGAGTAGAAGTGTATCGTATACGACTCACCAGTCTCGCTGCTCAACGTGCCCTCGACATAGGTGCCTCGCGTGGTGCTGGAGAGCGTCAGCTCGGGGAAGTTCTGTCCGTCGTTGGCGCCGGTGTCGGCATCACCCTCGTCATTGGCGTTGACTCCGGTGGGAAGGAGGTCGATGGCCAGCCCCCCATTGGAGAAAATGGCGTTGCCCGCGGTCGTCACGGCCCGCGTGCTGGCGGAGGAGACCTGAACCCCGGCGCCCTGATTGAAGGCGATGGTATTTCCCTCGCCGGCGGCGGTGCCACCGAGCGTGATGGGAGTCGTGGCGTAGGCAACGCTGATCCCGGCTCCGCCGTTCGGAAGGGGGTTGCTGCCGGCGATATCCGTCCCGATCAGGTTGCCTTCGATGACCTCCCAGGAACCCGAGAACTCGTCGAGAATCGCGATGCCGTGTCCATTGTTTCCGGAGATGAGGTTGCTTTCCCCGCTGCTTGATCCGCCGATCGTAGCGCGGACGTCACCGAACAGGGATATGCCGTTGCCGGCATTGCCGAGAGTCACAAGACCATCGGCCGTCGTCCCGATGCGATTGCCGAGAATTTGGACGGTGCTCGCACTCGGTTGGACCGAGGCGAAAAAAATACCGGGGCCGGTGTTGCTCGAGATGACGTTGCTCGCGCCCGGCGCCGCGCCCCCGATCAGGTTTCCGCTGGCGGCAGCCGGGTAGGCGGCCGAGATCCCGGCGCCGCCATTGCCGATGCCGAGCTCCCCCGTCGTGTCGGTCCCGATGAAGTTCCCCTGAATGGTATTGGTCCCGCTGTCCCCGGGCTCGAGCCCGATCCCGTTGCCGCCGTTACCGGAGATGACGTTGCGGGAAGCGGCGGCCGTGCCGCCTATGGTGGTTTGTCCGCCACCCGCTGACGTCTGCAGCACGATTCCGGTCCCATTGCCGAGCGTTGCGTTACCCCCTGCCGTGACCCCGATAAAGTTGCCCTCGATGGCGGTCTGCAACGAGCTGCCGGAGATGTGCACGCCGTACGATTCGTTGCCGCTGATGACGTTGCACGCCCCGTTGCAGGCACTTCCCGGCGTCGTCCCCGTCGAGCCGCCGACGACGTTGTCGTCGCCCTCTTGAATGACGATCCCGATTCCGCCGTTGCCGCGATCGTAGGTGCCGGTGGGATCGGTACCGATGTAGTTTCCAGCCACCATGTTATCTCTGGCGACGTCGCCGTAGATCCAGATGCCATAGCTCGTGTTCGACGAGATCACGTTGCGTTGCTCCGGGGTCGTGCCGCCAATGCGATTGTTGGGGCTCTGCACCATGATGCCATAGGCGTTTCCATTCGGTATCGTGCCGGCCGCGTCCACGCCTATAAAACACCGCTCGATAGCGTGATAGCCGCCCCCCAACAGGCGAATTCCGGGGGCGGCGTTGTAGAAACCGCCGATCGCCAGGCCGCGGATGGTGCTTCCCGATCCCGCGAGGGTCAAGCCATCGGAGCCGCTTGTCAGCGCACCGTCAAGCTGGATGACGAGTCCGGCGCCCGCGTATTCGGGCTGGGTGGTGCCGTCGATGGTCACGGTCCCGGCCACTACAGGAAGTGACGTGGCCGGCTGGATGACGTAGGGCGCCGTTCCTCCGGTGATGGCGAAGGTGATCGTATGCGCGGCGGCGCTCGCGTTCGCGGCGTTCAGCGCTTCGCGTAGGCTGCAGTGAAGAACGCTGCACACCCCATCGTCAGCGTCATCGGCGCTCGTCACCGTAAACGTGGCGCCGAGGGCCGCTGTCGGAGGCAGCAGAAACAGCGAAAGCACGAGGAACAGGCGAGTCGAATGAAACCGGCGAATGGCGAACAGTGATGGCTGCGGCATTGCTTGTGCGTTCTCCTGTGAGACTCCCTCGGTGGTGGCACCGTTGACGTTCTTGCACGATCCGGGCCACCTGCCACAGCGCTCATCACCATCGGGCCGGCCCTCACTATCGTCAGGGAAACACGAAAGCCATTGAAGAAAGCCCTAAGAGTCTATTTCAGTAGTTCGGCTCGCTGCGAGCCCCGCCGGCAAGATCCGCGGCACGGGGTTCACCACGCGGTCCGAAGCCTCCGGGCACGCCTCATGAATGGCACTATCATTGCAAGCCCCATCGCGAGTCAATGATCGACCACGGACGTTGAACGAACGGGGAGTGAAGCTCATGACAAGAATCGGTGAAGACGCCTCGAAGTATGTCCAGCAGCTCGGTTTCGATTACGAGGAATTCACCCAGGAGGCCCTTCAGAAGCTCGACGTCAACAAGGACGGAGAAGTCAGCCTCGAGGAGATCAAGCCGGCTCTGGATGAGGCAACCGCCGGCCTGACCAGCTCCGCGGTGGGGGCGGATGCCGTGCTGCAGAGCTACGGCCTGATCCGCGAGATCCGCGAGGGCCAGGAGGACATGGTGAAGGTCAAGACCTCCCACCATGCGGTGCAGAAACTGCTGGATAAGGGCGATGTCGGCAAGGCGCTCGAGCGTCTGGCCAAAAGCGATCCGGAGCTCAGAGCGCTTTTCCCGAACGATGCTGCGGTCCAGGATCTCAAGTGGAATGCGGAAAACCGGTCACCCGAGGTGGATGACCGCACGGCCAAGGCCCTGGTGACGGCGTGGCTGAGTGGTGACAAGACGGCGGCCCGAGCGCTCGCCAAGTCGTCCGCGCGGCTTCAGGCGAATGAAACGGCGCTGCGAACGCTCATCACTCGCAGCACCGACGCCTCCGGAAAACCGGAGGAGGGGCGGATCAAGGAGATTATCAGCCGCGTGTTCGCGCTGAGGGACAAAGAAGCCGAGCGCCTGGGGAAGGAACATGGCGGCGGCAAGGTTTACGGGTTGTCGGCCGGAGCGGATCTCGAGATGAGCGAGCTCCTCCAGGAGGGCCTGAAGAGTCTGGGGCGCATCAATACACAGGAGGCGGATGAATACGAGAGGAAGGCGAAGTTCTATGGGACCCTGCAAACCGGAGCCGAATTCGTGCGGGACACCGCAGCCAACGCGGTCAACGCTGCGGCGGATTTGCCCGGGCCGCAGCAAGGCGCGCTCAAGGGAATCGCGGCTGGCATGAACGGAGTCCTCGCCGGGATCGACAGCCTGGCAAAAGGCGAGTCGCTCGAGGCGGCCGGCTTGAGAGCGGCTCTCTACGGGCTTCAGACTCTCATCCCTGCCGGGAAGATGAAAGGAGGCGATCTGCTCAAGGCGGTTGGTCAGGCAACCACGCGGGCCGCGGCGGATGTTGCGGCAAGCGTCCAATCGGGAAGCCTGCCCAAGGAGAAGGCCGCCGAGGCGATGCTCAACGCGTTCGTGGCGCACTTCGGCAAGGAGCTGGCCCAGATGCTCGGGCAGAAGATGGGTGGGAAACTTACGGAAAAACTCAGCAAGGCGGCCGGTGGCAACATGTCGGCAAGCGGCTTCGCCGACATGGCCAAGGAGGTCATGCAGGACGTCGAAAAATTCTTGGGGCCGAAGGCAACCGCGGCCCTCCAGACAGTTGCCGGGACGGTCTACGATCGGTTCGTGCAGCCCAACCTGCCGACATACGCCGGCTAGGCTCGGCTAAAGCGGCGGGCGCTGCCTCCGCGAGCCGGTCCGGCGCCCCGCTCACCGCGCCACAGTCAACGGTTCACCTCCCCCCCGCTTGCGGGGGCGGACAGCGGGGGGGAGAACAGGAATGGCGCACCAACGCGCTCGCGCCCGTTCTCTGAGGGCCGAGAGCTACAGAGCCAGCTCGGCCGTCACTCGCCCATAGCCATCCCGTTCTCCGCTCCGTTCCAGCCGCAGACGAATCGTGCCGGGTGACTGCGCCTCCCCCCCTCGCTCGCCTGGCGATTTCCCCGCCACCGCGTCCAGCCTGATCGCACCGCGCGCGCTTGACAATGTGCGCTCGATGCTGCGGCTGTTGCCGGGCACGAGGAAGCCAAGAGAACCGAGATCGAAACGCAGCTCGAGCCCAGCTTGCCCTGCATCCTCGATCGCGCCCCGCATCGTCTGGTCCTGCCTGTCCTGCCGGTCCGCAACCAGGTAACCTGCCCCGACCGCGGCAGCGGCGACTGCGAGCCAGGGGAGGTTGTCGACAGTAAACAGATCGCCGGGGCGCGTAGCCGTTTTCCTCCTGACCGCCTTCCACGCCCCGGTCAGCACATCACCCGCGAACTCCGCGCTCGTTCGCGCGATGGCGTCGAGGAGCTCACTTGCCGAGACATCGCGATCGGCCGTCCGCGCCGCCAGTCGCCCCATGGCCGCTCCCCGCGCCGCATCTCGGAGCGCAGCGAGCTCATCGCCGCCGAGCTGAAAAAAGTCGGCGAACAGCCGCGAAGGCTGCACCGGTGCTGACCAACCGCTTCGCCTCGCCGGGCAGTCACCTCTGCCGTGGAGGTACGTGGCCCACGCCACGGCTGCTCCATCCGCGTCCTGGTCGGTACGGTCGGAGGCGGTCGGCGGACTGGTAGGCTCATGCTGTCGTACGCCTTGAAACGACGCGACTGCGTCAGCCAGCGCGCGATCTGCACGGTCCCGCACGAGCTCGACCCTGGCGGTCAGATCTCCCGGGTTACCAGCTCGAGACGACGTCAGCTCTTTCGCCGCCGACAGGAGTATTTCGACGTCGTCAAGGACTGCACGGGCGTCGCGCACCTGGCCGTCGAGCTCCCGAGTTACGAGGATTTCTCCCAGGTCGCTGTCGGCGACCGGGAGGCGCGCGTTCAGGGCAATCTTGGTCTCGATCCTCGCGAGATCGGCCGCCGCGGCGTCGAGCCGTTGTAAGAGGAGCGGCTCCAACCGATTGGCCAGCTCGACGCGGTTGGCGGCGGGAGATTCCCTGAGAATTCGCCCTGCGGCGAGCCACACCAGCGCCGACCCGGCCTGGAGTTGAGGCATGAAGCTGCCGAGCGCCTCGCTACCCGGCCTGCTCGCCTCGCGCCGCTCCTCCTTGGCCCGCTGTCGCGCCAGCCGTCGCTGTGCAATCTGGCGCTGTAGCGGCGTCAGCGGCTCCGGAGTCGCTGCGCTTCCTGGACCCATGGAGGGGACGCCGGCCGCCGCCTCGCCGGGCTCGAACGCATCCCTCGGCGCAACCGCACTCGACGCACCGGACGACTCGACACCGCCCTCCGGTCGGGAATCGCCGGGAAGCGCGATGCCGGAGCCCGCAGTGGGTGGGGATTGATTCGGCGGCTGGATCTTCATCAAGAAAGCTCCACAGGGCGGCTGCCTCTGGCGACCACTGCTTGCACGCTGCATGCCAGGTAGTCCGATCCGAAAATACTATCCGCTCGGCACCGGGCGGACAAGCCTGCCGAGGTGCTCAGGGATTCCCTAAACCGGCGTGTCTGCAGGGGCCGAAACCTGGTATCGAGGCCGGCTGGAGACTGGAGCCGGAACGAGCTCTGGTTTGGTGATCTTCTTGACTGCGAGTCGCTGGTGGCATACAGTTCCCAGTGGAAAGGGGTCCCGGCGCCGTGGGTGAAGATGGCTGGATCGGACCGTATCGCATTGCCGAGCCGATAGCGGAGCGTAACGGCGTTGGAGTCTATGTCGCCCGCACCGGCGCAGCCCCTTCGCCATCCCAGTCCGGCACCGCCGTGGTCATCAAGAAACTGCTCCGACAAGCCTCGGGAGCAGCAAGAGAGCGCTTTTCGAGGGAGCTACAAGCGCTGCAGCGGCTTCACCACCCAGGCGTACCTCAGGTCCTGGGGCATGGAGACCAGGATGGCGAGCGGTGGTTCGCCATGCGCCGGCTGGACGGAACCGATCTCATCAGCGCCTGCGGGCTCATCCGCCCTCGCCCGCAGGCCACGGGCATCGTGCCCGCCGATCTTCTCGCGGTGTTCAGCAGATTGGCCGAAACACTGGCCTATGTTCACGGCGAAGGGATCATCCACGGTGACCTCAAGCCGGAAAACGTCCGCGTCATTGCCGGCCAGCACCCGGTGCTCCTCGATTTCGGTTTTTCGCTGGAACATGGGCGGAGGGACGGCCGCGAGCGGCTCCACAGCTCATTCAGCCAGCCCGGCAGCTTGCGCTACATGGCACCTGAACAGATCCGCGGGGGATGGGTCGACGCGCGGTCAGATCTGTACGCGTTCGGGTGCATGCTGTACGAGGCTGTCGCCGGAGCACCGCCGTTCATGGCTCAGACGCGGTGGGAAGTAATGAACGGGCACCTCAAGGAACGCCCCCGGCCCTTGCGGGAGCGGATGCCGGCGGTGAGCACCGAGCTGGAGGCGATCATCTCGGGGTTGTTGGAGAAGGACGCGCGCTCCCGGCCCGGCTATGCCAGCGCCGTCGCCGTCGCCCTCGCGCGCCTGGCCGGGTCGACCGGCGGCAGGGTGTCTCGCGTTCAGGATTGGCCCAGCCCCAAAGCTTATCTGTACCGCCCGCCGCTGACTGGACGCGGGTCGGCGCTGGCGACTCTGGTCACGCACCTGGAGGCTGCCGCCGCCGGACATGGTGGGGTGGTGGTTGTCAGCGGCGACAGCGGCGCCGGAAAGACGCGGCTTCTGCTCGAGATCGCGCACCTCGCCGCGGCAAGACGGCTGACGGTCGCGGCCGGAAGTTGTCGCGAGACTGCGGCTCCCTCCCTGGCGCCGCTGCGCGGCGTGTTGTCACGTTTCGCCGAGCGCCACGCTTGCGGCATGGCCGCGCACACGGATCCGTCACTATTGCGCAGCATTGAGACTTTGGCCAGCTTCGAGCCGGCCCTTGGCAGGCTCCTGGGGACGCTCGCGCCGGCGGCGGAGCCCCGGGAGCTGCCGGTGGAAGCCGCTCGTTTCCGACTCCTGCGAGCCGTGGGGATGATCATCGCGGAGCTTGCAAGGCAGAGTCCCCTGGCGCTGCTGTTGGACGACGCGCACGGGGCGGACGAGGTCACCGCGGGGGTGTTGGATTACCTCTCGGCCGCGGACTGGCTCCCGCGGACACCGCTGCTTGTCGTCGCGGCGTTCCGAGCGGATAGTCCCGACGAGCTGCACCCGAGCCTGCGCGCGACCCGAGCACGTGCCGGCGTTACCGAGGTGGCGCTGGGACCGCTAGAATCGGACGCGATTGCCGACATCGTCACCGCAATGCTCGCCGGAGCGCCGAAGCCGCCCGCGCTGACCGCCGCGGCGATCCGCCAGGCGTGCGGGAGTCCGCTGATCGCGGCTGAATACCTGCGATCGGCGCTGCACGAAGGTTCGCTACTCTGGGACGCCATCGCGGGGCAATGGGTGGCGATGCCTCGGCAGGGCCATCACGACTGTGGCGACCCGGGTAGCCCTACCGATGCCCCGGACGATAGCTTTCCGGACACCCTGGCCGAGCTTCTCGAGCGGCGCATCCGCCTGCTCTCCCCCGCCTCGCGCCGACTCGCGGAGGCACTCTCCGTTTTGGGCCTGGAGTCTCCTCGCGAGCTCGTCGCGCGCTTCGCGGAGCAGACCCCGAGGTGGCCTCGACACGAGTCCTTCGAGGCGGCCGCGGCGGAGCTCTCCCGGCGAAATGTGGCGGGAGAAGAAAACCCCGGTTCGCTTCGCTTCTATCATCACCGCATCTTCGAGGCAGTGTACCAGCAAACCGAGGTCTCCCTACGTGCCGCGCTCCATCGCGATGCCGCCGAATTCTTCATAGCTGCCGCCCGTCCAGGAGCGGAAGCGAATGCGGCGGTCGTCGCGTCGCACTGGGATCGCGGCGGTGTACCGGAGCGCGCGCGCCCATACTACCTCGCGGCCGCCTACGCCGCCCTCGAGCGGCATGGTCTGGGAGAAGCCGAGCGCTGCTTTCGCCGTTATTTCGACCTCGACAACGCGGTGTCTCCCGAGAGTCTGAGGGCGAGGATCGATCTCGGAGACAAGGTGTTGCGAGCCTGCGGGCGGTTGCCTGATGCCGGCAACGAGCTGGAAAAGGCCGTGTCCGCCGCTGGAGCGCTTGGTGACGATAGCTCCAAAGCGGCGTCCCTGCGCTTGCTGGGCGAGGTTCGCTGGCTCGCAGGGGACTTTGCCGGCGCGCGACAGATGCTGCGCGAGGCGATGACCCTGCATCGGCGGCTGGGCGAAGATGGCGCCTTCGCGGACGATCTCAGCGACTTTGGCACCCAGGTGTGGGCGCGAGGGCGCCTGCACGCGGCGCGCGCCTTGTTCGTCAAGGCGTTGGCGTATCACCGCAGCGCCGCAGACCGCCGCGGCGAAGCGCTGACCTTGAACCGGCTGGGGGCCACGGTCGCGGTCACGGGCACGATCTCCGCAGCCCTGCACGTGCTCGAAACGGCCTTGCGACTGGCGCGCGCGGCGGGTGACCGGCGCCTCGTCGGCCTGATTCTGGGCAACTATGGGGTTCACGCGTGGCGGTCAGGAGATCTGGAAACCGCCCAGGAGACTCTTGAAGAGGCGCTCGCGATCTGCCGCGAGGTGGCGGATCGCCGATCGGAGGGGTTGGCGCTCGGCAATCTGGCCTTGGTGGCTGCCGCGGGTCATCAGCAGGCACAGGCGCGCCGGCTGACGGAGGCCGCGCTTGCGGTCCACAGAGAGGTCGGCAATCGCGCATCAGAGGCAGTTTGCCTGGCAAACCTGGCGGCGATGGACGCCGACTCGGGTGAGGCGGCTGCGGCGAGGCTGCGATTTCAGGAAGCCATGGCGCTGAGCCGCCGGATCGGCGACGACCGCTACGAGCTCGACACCGCGATCAAGCTGGCGCGGCTCGAGCGACGCAGCGGCAACCCGGAAGTCGCCGCGCAACTGCTCGCGGGCGCCGCGCCCCGGCTCCGCCGCGTCGGTGATCTGGCGCGGCTTGGGCAATGTCTTTGCGAGCAGGGTCATCTCCGCCTTGCTTGTGGGGAACCCGCGGGCGAGCAGCTCGCCGCGGCGGATGGCCTCGCACGCTCTGCCGGAGCGCCATTACATGGCACTCTTGCGACCGCCGTCAGCCGCCTTCGCCGCGCTGTCGACGCGTTCGGCAGGGGACGTCCCCTGACGTGCGGAGAGCTCGCCGAGGTCAGCGCAGACCCAGCCGGCGAGCCCGCTGAAACAGACTCTGCGCACTGAGGCCAAGCCGCCGCGCCGCCGCTGTCAGCGAGCCTTCCTCACGCAGCGCCAGCGCAATCATGTCGCGTGCGGTGTCGTCGAGGATCTCGCGCAGCGTTCGCGCGCCTCCCTCATCCTGGCTCGCCTCCGCTCCCGTCGCGATACCGAGAACGTACGCCCGGACGTCTTCATTGGTGATGAGCGGGCCGTCCACCATGACCGCGAGCCGCTCCACCGCGTGCTCCAGCTCGCGAACGTTTCCCGGCCAGCTATAGGCGCGCATCTGCCGCGAAGCGGCCGGCTCCCAACCCACCAGATCCTGACGGTCGTGCCGGAACCGTGCGCGGTCCAGGAAGAGATCCGCCAGCACCAGGATGTCTTCCGGGCGCTCGCGCAACGGCGGTATGGTTACCGACAGCACGTTCAGGCGAAAGAACAGGTCCTCGCGAAAGGCCCCATTTTGGACGTCCTTCGCCAGCTCACGATTCGTCGCCGCGATGATGCGCGTGTCAACGGTCACTTCCTCCGAGGAGCCGAGCCGGCGGACGCGTTTGGTCTCCAGAACGCGCAGGAGCTTTTTCTGGAGCGCCAGCGGCAGCTCGCCGATCTCATCGAGAAACAGCGTCCCGCCCGCTGCCAGCTCGAAGGCGCCGATGCGGCGCCGTTCCGCCCCCGTGAACGCACCGCGCTCGAAACCAAACAGCTCGCTCTCAAACAAGGTGTCGGGAGGCTCGACGCAATTGATGGCCACAAACGGACCATTGCGGCGCGGCGACTGCTCGTGAACGCAGCGCGCCAGAAACTCCTTTCCGGTTCCCGTCTCCCCCATGAGCAACAGCCCCAAGCTGCGCAGCGCCGCACGTTCCACCACCGCAAGGCGGCGGCCAAACTCACGGTTGCCGGTCATCAGCGCTCCAAAGCGCACAGGCTCCGCGCGCTCCGCTGCCCGCACCCGCGCCTCCACGGCCCGATCCTCCGCGACCACGCGCAGCCGCTCTTCCTCCGCCAGCAGCCGGGAGAGGTCAAGCGCGAGCGCCAGCACCGCGGCGAAACAAAGAACGGACTCACGGGCGAGCTCGTCGAAAGGCGGCCGTTGGCGGCGATCCAGGTACACGGCGCCCAAGTTGCGACCCTGACGGCGCACGGCGGCACAGAGCACCGCCGAGATACTCCCCTCGACGACGCTGGCCGAGTCAGGCGGCTCGATGATGACCACGTCGGGCGACCCTTGCTTCAGAATCTCGGCCATCACCGTCATGCTGGCGACATCGCCGCCGCTGCAGGAGCGCTGGGCAGCGATTCGCGGCGCCTCATCCGGCCCCATGCACAGTGCAATCACGCCACAATCGGCGTCGGCGACGCGCATGAGCTGATCCAGGCCAACTTTCACTGCCTCCTCGATTCCCGCACCGCAATCAGCAAAACGCAGCGTGGCCTCGCGCAACGCGCGCAACTGCAGTCTCGATTGAAGGTCTTCCTGGCCCATGATGTCCACCGACAGAGCATCATCTGAACGGTACGCCGGCCGCACTGTCCCGCCACCATTCTTAGTGACGGGCGGGCGCGAATGCAATGACCCTCACGCTCCCGAATCGGCCGGCAGCGCTACGGATCACCAAACCAGGCGTTCGTGCCGTCCCTGGCGCGCGATAAATCGCGCGCCTACGCTCTTCGCGTGGCACGGCCCCGCCTCTGGTTTCAGGCTGCGCTCGCGCTCCGGAGGATAGGCCAAGAGTCAGGCTGATTCTGCAACCGGCCAGGCGACTTGCCTCCTGGCGATCACCCCGCTTCCGAATGACTTGCGGACCACGTCTTCAGCGCATCTGAGGTCGGTGCTCCGAGCAGCTTGCAAGACAAGCCGTGTGGTCATGTCGTCGAGCGGGATGACCCGGACTTCCACCCTCTCGGACAGGGCATTTCCTGCCGCCGCAAGCAGCTCCATCATGGCCTTGATGGCCTTGCGGGGGGATACGCGCCCGAGGCCGCAAAGGTCAAGCCAAACCTCGGGGCGCGGGCGCGGAATAAGCGGCGCCAAGGGCAGGCCGAAGCCTTCGTGCAGCCGTACGAGCATCGCAGCCGAGAGGTTACGCTCGCCCCCGAGAACCTCGCTGACGCGCGCGCTAGAGCCGAGAGCAGTCTCGAGATCCTTTCTCGAGATCATCCCTTGCTCAAGAACGAAGTGCAGCAATTCAACGGGCGTGGGCTTCGGGAGGGGATAGTGCTGATCCTCCCATGCCTCTACCAGCGTCGTCAGGATCTCGAGCTCATCGGCCTCGGCAGTGTTTGCGCCCGAATTCAAGTCCATGAGATGCTCAATGGTATTGAGCGCGGTCTCGTAATCAGACTCGTTGCGGACAGGATGAATGGACATTCTATGCGATTCCTCGCGCCGCCCCTCGCGGTGCCCGGCACTCCGGGGAGGGAACGGCCGGTGTTAGACCCGCCGGGTGACGGTTGCTGGATCGATGGCGTTGTACTCCTCGTGGGTGCCGAACCACTTCACGAACAGTTGACCACCCGGGGCTGATGCGTTGAAGCGGACCCCACAGATCAACCGGTAGCGAAGACCGAAGCGGAAAACCACGCGCGTGTCGCCTTGGGGTCCCGTCAGAGTGCTCGCCTGTGGTAGCTGTGCCTGAATCTCCCCCGGGTTGTTCCATTCGGCTTCCTCGACCAGCGCTGCCCACGCCAGCAGCTCGCCTCGGGCAGTGGGAAAGTCTTCGATGTAGCGAAGTATCGAGCTCCTGGCGATGAGGTGCACCATTGCCTCCATCTGCAGGAACTGTAACTGCTTCCAATACGGGAGTCAACCGTCATCCCAAGGCGGGTGCTGCTGATCGCGGCGCTCGCGCTCGACCTCGTCGGGCCGTGTGCCGCCCACGCGCTCGCCGAGGAGCGCAAGGCCGCCAGGAAGGGATTCTTCCGGTCTAACGCTGCTCGATTTGCCGTCGCATCTATCCGCGCGTCTCGCCGCCGCGGTCGCGTCCGGGCGGCTCGCGGCTCCACGGCTCCACGGCGCCGCTGCGGCGCTCCAATTGACAGCGCGTTCAGGCACAGCTACGCTTTCAGGTCGATTCCAACAGGAGCGTCTCGTTGACCTATCGCATCACACTCTGGGCGCCGGAGTCTACGGCGGTCGCCAGGTTGTCCGCGCTGCTTGCCGAGAACGGGTACGAAGTCTCGCGGGCCGAGCAGCTTGCTTCCTTGCCGGCTCCAGATGGGGCAGCAAGCGAAGAGCTCGTGATCGTCGACGCGGGCGCGCTTGGCCCGGTGCTCGGGGTAGCGCGCGCGCTCGAAGACGAGCGCCACTTGTTGCGGGAGCTTCTGGACGCGATCCCCACGCCGGTATTCTACAAGGACGCGGAGAGCCGGTATCTGGGGTGTAACCGCGCTTTCGAGCAATTCACCGGCCTCAGGCGCCACGATATCGTCGGCAAGGGCGTCTTCGACATCGCGCCGCCGCACCTGGCGACCGTCTACCGCAGGGCCGACGAGGACTTGTTCGCGTCCGGGGGCACGCAGGTATACGAAAGCCGCGTCCGCGACGACAACGATGACGAGCAGGACGTCATTTTCTACAAGGCGGTGTATCGCGGCAAGGACGGCGCCGGCGCAGGGCTGATCGGCACCATCCTGAACATTACGGAACGAAAGCGGGCCCAGGACGAGCTCGCGCGGCTCAACGAGCGACTGGAGGAGCTGGTGCGACGGCGCACTGCGGACCTCGCGGCCGCGCTCGAGCTCGCCGAGATGCTCAATGCCCGGCTGCGATCCGCTCAAGAGCGGCTCATCCGCGCAGAGAAGCTGGCCGCGGTCGGGCAGATCGCCGCCGCCGTGGCGCATGATCTCAAAAATCCGCTGAGCGCGATCTACGGCCACGCGCAGTTGATGAGCACCGGCGCCTCTTTGGAGGTACGCGAACGCCACCTCGAAACCATCACCGAGGAAGTGCAGCGGCTGCTTGACATGGTCGAGGAGATTCTCGCCTTTGTGCGCGGCGAGACCGCACCGCTGCGGGAAGATGTCGAGCTCGGCGAGTTCTTCGGCGATCTGGAGCGTTCGTTGCGCGACCACCTGCAAGCGCGCGGCATTCGCCTCGTGCTGGCCGGCGAGGCCGTGGGTACGGCGTTCATGGACGCGGACCGCATGCGCCGCGTCCTGCTCAACCTGGCGTACAACGCCCGCGACGCGATGCCCTCCGGCGGCCAGCTCACCGTCGACCGGCGCCGCGCCGGCGACCGTCTGGTCGTCACGTGCGCCGACACGGGACCCGGGGTCTCTGTGCACATCCGCGAGCGGCTGTTTCAGGAATTCGCCACGCACGGGAAAAGTAACGGCACGGGGCTCGGTCTGGCACTGTGCCGCACCGTGGTCGAGGCCCATGGCGGCACGATTCAGTACCGGAGCGGCGAGGCGGGCGGAGCGGTGTTTGTGATCGAGCTGCCGGTGCACCGCCCGGCAACCGGGTAAGCGGGCACACGGTGAGCTTGAAGCACGCGGCAATCACACCGGGAATCATTGGCGCTGCCTTCGATTCATCCGCGTTCAATCCGCGCTGATCCGTGGCCACTTCCTGACCCCAGAAACCGCCCGAGGCCGGTGGGCGGTCACGATTTCAGCGCCATCACGCCATCGGCAAGCGCGACTGTCGGCACCCAGCCGAGCAGCTCGCGGGCGCGCCGGTTATCGGCGCGCGTGTGGCGGGGCTCCAGGCGCGGCGGAACATGCACGGTCGGTCCGCCGATAATCTCTGCGAGATGGTTGATGGAGCAGTTTCGCCCCGCACCGATATTCAGGACCTCGCCGTGACCCACCTTTTCCGAGGTCATGGCCAGCAAATTTGCGCGCGCGACGTCGGAGACGTGGGTAAAATCGCGGGTTTGTTCGCCGTCGCCGGTAATCGTCAGCGGCTCGCCCAGAGAGCGCTGCCGCAGGAACTTGCCAATTACCAGCGCATAAGGCCCGCTCGGGTCGAACCTCGGCCCATAGACGTTGAAGTATCGCAGGCATACCGTCTGGAGATTGTAGACGGTGCTGAAGAGACGGCAGTAGAGCTCGCCTACGTGTTTCTGCAGCCCATAGGGCGACAGCGGATTGGCGGGCATGGATTCGTCGAGCGGCAGCGTCTTTTGGTTGCCATAGGCGGAGCTCGAAGCGGCGTAGATCAGGCGCTTGACTTGCCGATCGGCGGCGGCGCGCAGCACGCACAGCGTCCCCGTGATGTTCACCTCGTGGGTCAGCGCCGGGTTCTCGATCGAAAGCTGGACGCGCGCCAGCGCCGCCTCGTGAAAAACGTAGGTGGCGCCTTCCATGACAGACAGGAGCGCGTCATAGTCGCGAATGTCCACCTCGTGGAGCGCCGCGTGCGCGTTCACGTTCTCCCGTTTGCCGGTTGCCAGGTTGTCGACTACGTGCACGTCCTGTCCGTCCGCGAGGAGCTCGTCGACGATGTGCGAACCGACGAACCCGGCGCCACCGGTCACGACACTCTTGCACCGCATCTGCTCTTACCTCCGCCAGGGATGGCCGTGTTGCTCGAATCGGCCCATACTGTATCTCGGCTCGGCGTACCGACACAAATGCCCGTGGGATCCGGTGCGACGACCCCCCGCCGCGGTCCTTCGTTGATACAGCCTGCGGGCATTTGCATAGATAGTGCGAAAGCAAGCGTCAGATGCTCCAGCCTCAAGGGGCGAGCTTGAAGATGGTTGGGCTGACCAGAGCGGGTTCTTGAGATTGGCAATCTTGGAGGGTACGATGGTTTTTGTGTTAGATAGGCGTAAACGACCGCTGATGCCATGCCCGGAGAAGCGAGCGCGGAAGCTGCTGGCGGCCGGGCGGGCGCGGATACATCGCCTGCTCCAGCGAGCGGACGGCTGCACCGACAATAGCGGAGGAGCCGCTCCTCCCCAGGCCCAGAGCCCGGAGTCTCCGCGGCGAGACTTTCATGAAGACCGTTGAAGTTCTGCTCGTCGAGGACGACCCGGAAGAGGTCGCGCGGGTGCGTGAAGCGTTCTTGCGCGCCAATCTCAGAAGTCGCCTGCACGTCCTTCGGGATGGTCGCGTCGTCCTCGACTTCCTGCGGCGTAAACCGCCTTACGAGGAGGCCGCGAGGCCGCGACTCGTGCTGATGAACATGGACTCTCCTGGAGTGGGGGGGCTCGAGGTGCTCCAGGAAATGCAAACCGACCCCATGTTTCGGCGGGTGCCGGTGATCATGCTTACAGTGAGCGCGCAGGAGGAAAATTTGCTGGAAACGCGCGCCACAGGGGCTTGCTCGTTCGTCCGCAAGCCCGTCGACGAGCGCAAGATCAGGGTCGTCGGGGAAACCTTCGGCCTCTATCGCAACGTGCACGCGGCTAATCCCGAGGCGTTGGCGAACGGGGGCGCGAGTCCCGCGGTGCCGGCGCCGCCGGCGGTGGTGGAGGCAGCGGCGGAGGACGCCAGGCGCGCCAGGGGCGAGCTCCTCTCGCTGATCTCTCACGATCTCCGCACGCCTCTGGCCACGGTCAGTCTCGCGGCGCAGGAGCTGCTGGAGCTCGGCGAACGCCTGACTCCACAGCAGCGCACCCATCTCCTCGACATCATTCGCCGCGCGGCCAAACACGGCCTGCGGCTCGTGGACGATCTGACCGACCTGGACTACCTGGAGCGCGGCGCTTTGCCGCTGCAGCGCGCCTCGCTTGACCTCAACGCGGTCGTCGCGGAAGCGGTGCAGGCGCTACTACCGCTGGCGAGATCGGCCGAGGTGAGCCTCAGGGCCCGGCTTTGGGAGAAACCGCTCATCCTGTCGGTGGATCGGGAGCGGGTCGCGCAGATTGTCGAGAACTTGGTGGGCAATGCCCTGCGCTTCGCGCAGTCGGCGGTGCTCGTGCTCGCGGAGCCGGTCGGCTCCGAGGTGCACATCGTGGTCGAAGATGACGGGCCGGGTGTGGCGGCTGACATGCGCGAGCGCATATTCACGCGCTTCGCCACGGCGGCGCGCGTGGCGGGGCAGCGTGCCGGAATCGGCCTCGGACTGGCGATCGTGCGGGGGCTCGCGACTTCTCACGGGGGGCACGCCTGGGTGGAGGATCGGGCTGTCCAGGCCGCGGGCGAACCGTGCTCGGGCGCGCGCTTCGTGGTGTCGCTGCCGCGGCGCGAAGACGTGTGTGGACCCGCGGCGGAGCTGGCGACGGCAAGCCTGGTCTAGGCCGCCCGGCGGCGCCGGCACCCGCGGCCGCGCCTCCTGCCGCAACGCGCGCGAGAGCCGCCAGGCCCCGTGCCTCGCGCATCGCCGGCGCCGTCTTCCGGCGCGGCATCGGGGGGGCGGCCGACCCGAGCGCACCCGCAGCTCGGCTGCGGTCATGGGAGCCTCCCGAAGACTCGCCTCCGTTGCGGGATCGAAAGTCGGATTCGCGGCGACAAGATCGAGCACGTCTACGGACCGGCGCAGAAACTGTCTCGGCACGATCCCGACGTCGCCTCCGAATCCTTGCGTCACCAACGCCACGAGACGGTCGATTTAGGCCGGCGTCACGCGGGCCGGCAGCGACGCCTGGTCATGGGTGGGGCACATGGCGATGGTAGTGGTGGTGGCAGCTCCCTATGGCGGCACGCTGTCTGGTCGGCATGATGCGTCCTGCTCACGGGCGTTGGTCGCCCCCTCCCTATCGCGCCTCTCGCGGGGACGCAGTGGCGACCCAAACGTCTGCTCTGCGCGCTGCCGATCCGCGGTTTGCGTCTGCCGGCTTCCCGGCGGTATGATTTTCTTGCCGGCGCCACCGCGCGACGCACCCGACGGGATCCATCGCGATGTTCGAGAAAGAAGGGGCATACGTCGATCCGAAGATCGACCTCATCTTCAAGGCGATCTTCGGCCAGAAG
>JACPHN010000265.1 GCA_016188575.1 Candidatus Schekmanbacteria bacterium | reverse complement strand
GACAAGGGAGCCGTTATCGCCGGTTTCTTTTCCGAAACCGCTGTCTTCGGCCACGGCGAGCCCAACGAAACGACGCTGGCATGCTCATCGGGAGTCTACGAGGACGGCTTCATTGCGCGCTACGGTGCTGACGGTTCGCTAGTGTGGGCAACAGCGATGGGCGCCGCATCCAGGAGTGCCCGCGTGGAAGGGCTCGCCGTCGATCCCGCCGCGCAGGCGCTGGTGGTGGCCGGCGACTTTGACACGCTGGCCGTCTTCGGCGCCGGCGATCCCACCGAGACCACACTGACCGGCGGCGGCTGCTGCGAGATCTTCGTGGCGAAATACGCTCTCGGCGCCCAGACCGTACCGCTCGAGCTCGCCGCTGCTGCTCTCCTTGCGATGCCCGCCGCCGCGGCAGTATACCGGCGCGCTCGCCGCGGCCGAACCGCGGATCGCAAACTTCTCCGCAGCCGGTGCAACCGCCCACAGTAGTCAGGAATAGAGGCCGACAGCAGTCAACCCTTGCTGGCCTCGCGCGCGACTTCGAGCGGCGTGCGGCCCCGACAGTCCCTGGCCGTTTCCTCGGCGCCGTGCGCGAGGAGCAGGGCGTACAGCTCCGGATCGCGTAGCCCCGCGGCGCGGTGCAGCGCGGTCGTGCCGTCGGCGGTCCGCATGTTCACGCCAGCCCCCGCGGCGAGCAGCATTCGCGCCGCTTCGACCGCCGGAACACAGTAGAGCCCATTGATCAGCGGCGTCATTCCAAAGCGCGTTACCGCATTGACGTTGGCACCGCGCGCGAGCAGCTTGCCCAGCAGCCCCAGATCGACATGGCGCGTCGCGTTGCGCTCGAAAAGGAGATCATCGAGCGCCCCGAGGGCCAGCATCAGGACGCTCGTATCCGCGAGCCAGTCAACGCCCTCCGTCACCGCGTTGACGTTTGCGCCGCTGTCGACCAGAGCCTCGGCGCAAGGTTCCCGCCGGTAGGCAAGGGCCGTCATCAATGGCGTAAACAGGTCATCTCTGGCCTCGAGCGGTGCCCCGCGCGTGAGCAGCAATCGGACCGCCTCGAGGTGGCCGTTTTCAGCCGCCTGGTGGAGCGCAGTTTGGCCGCTCGCGTTGGTGTCTGCTACCGCGCAGCCGGCGTCGAGCAACAGCGAAAGCACCTCGGTGTCGCCGAATTGGGCGGCGATCACCAATGGGCCGGCGCCGCCGTGGCCCCGGACCCTCACCGACGCCCCCGCCGCGAGCAGGAGGCGAACCATGGGTCCCGCACGGCGATAGGCCTGCGCCGCCCACAGCAGCGGTGTCTGGTCGCCGCCACACGGCATCTGCTCCAGGCGCGACGCCGTCCCGTGCTCGTTGGCCCCGGCGCCGCCCGCCAGCAGTGCCGCCGCCACCTCGACGTGCCCGCCGCGCGCCGCGTGCATGAGCGGCGTCATCCCGAAGCCATCAACCTGGCTGCAGGCAGCGCCATGGTCGAGCAACGCCTGCGCAAGGCTCGCAGTGCGCCCGACCTTGTGCTCGGCCGCCGCGTAGGCAAGCGCCCCGCGACCTCGCTTGTCCGTCGCGCCGACCGCCGCGCCGGATGCGAGCAGACGCAAGACGATGCTCTCGTTTCCCTCCTCGACGGCTTCCAGGAGCGCGGTTCGCCCTTCATATCCCACCACCTCCGGGCCGGCCCCGTTCGCGAGCAGAAGCGCGACCCCGGCCGCAAAGCCCACGCGCGCCGCAACCCCCAGCGCGGTGCTTCCAAAGGCGTCCACGCCGTCCGGGTCGGCGCCATGCTGCAGGAGCAACGCCACAAACGCCTCGTCTTGCTGCCAGCATGCTCTGATGAGCGCGGTGTCCCGCGACGGGCTCGCCGCAAACACCCCATTCGGATCGAGCCCAGCAGCCAGCCTGCTGCTCAGCTCCTCCAGCCTACCGGCGCGGACCAACGCCTCCAGCGTGCGCCGGGACGCTCCGGCACCTCTGGTCCCTCGCCGCCGTCCCCCTGGGCCACCCTGCGAAGCATCCGTCACCTGGCGCTGCACATCACTCGCTCGCCACCTCTACCGCCATCACATTGTCATCCGAGTTTCGGTCGATGAGCTTGTTGAACGGGTCGATCCCCGCCTTCGCCGGCTTGCCGCGCACCGATACTGCAATGCTCTGCTCGCCGGCATGGTCGAACAGGTGCTTCTGCAAATACAGAACATGTCCCTCCGCATCGAGCACACCGATATCGAAATAGTCGCGAAGCGCCGCCGCGCTCTCATTGCCAAGCTCGTCCGCCACCATCTTATCGCACTGGACGCGCAGCGTCACTTCGTACTCTCCGCCCGCCAGCGCTCTCGCTGTGACTTTGACGACCCGGTTCTGGTAGAGCACGATGCGGTTGAAGAAATCGTCCACGATGTAGGAGTACTGGTCCGGAGTGGCCTCCTTGATCACCGCTACGAGCTCCTCCGTCGTCGTAAACGGCGGACCTTGACGGGCGGTCCCTTGAAGATATGCTCTCAAGACGCCGTTCAGCGTATCCTCTCCGATGTAGTCCTTGAGCGCATAAAATATCAGCGAGCCCTTTTGGTAATGAATGTATTGCTGGTTCTCTACTTCCGCTAGCGGCATTTCCTTCTTGCGCTCGGACCCGCGATCCATCAGATATCGGTCAAGCTCGTACTTGAGGAAACGCCGCATTTTTTCCTCGCCAAACTCCCGCTCCATGACCATCAGCGCCGAATACTGAGCCAGCGACTCCGATAGCATCGTCGCGCCCTTGACATTGGCACCGATTACCTGGTGCGCCCACCACTGGTGAGCCACCTCGTGCGCGGTCACATAAAACGGATAATCGATATCCTCAGGGTCGAGCTCGTCTACGTGCGCGATGAATCCCAAGCTCTCGGAATAGGGAATCGTGTTTGGGAACGACTGTGCAAAAGTATGATACCTCGGAAACTCAACGATACGCACTTGCTTATGCTGATATGGTCCGAAATGTTCTGTGTAGTAATCAAGAGACCGTTGCACACCCTTTACCATTCGATTGAGATTATACTCATGCCCCTTGTGGTAGTAAATTTCGATGGCAACGTCCTTCCACTGATCGCGCCGCACCTGGTACTCGGCCGACAGGAAAGAGACGAAGTTGAGGATCGGCTCATCCATCCTGTACCGAAAGTACCGCCGCCCATTCTCGGTCCATTCGCGTTCCAGGTAGCCTGGCGCGAGCGCAATCTGCGTTGGCGACGTGCTCAGCGTGGCGGCAAAGCTCACCCAATCCGAGTCCGCGCGAAGGTAGGTGTTAGCGCGTGCCGCCATGTCGCCGCGCGCGGCCATGCGCTCCTTGGGCGCCAGATCCTGCTTCTTGCGGCGCTCGTCATCGGTGAGCTCCATCCAGCGCGTATAGCCGACTATCGGCAAGGCCTGAAAGCCAATGAAAGTGCCGTTGTACACGATGTCCGTGTCGGCGGCGTCGTCGCGAAACCCCGCGGGAGCCCAGGAAAGCTCGAAGTCGATGGACCCTGCGGCGCCGGGCGCCAAGGGCGTGGACAGGTCGTATCGGAAGACCCCCAGGTCAGCATCCGACAACGCTGCAGCCGGTTCACCGAGAACGGTGAGCTTGGCGACCTGCGCCTCGTCCGGAATGCTCACGAGAACCTGGGTGACCGGCGCGTTGTTCTTGTTCACTACCCCGTACTCGCCGCGAATGCGCGCGGAACGTCGCGGCGGATCGATGTCGACGTCCAGCGACACGCTCACGATGCGCGGCTGCGGAAGCGACTCGAAGCGCCTGTACTCGCGTTCGTAGCGAGCATACCGGCGATCGCCCGCGACCGAGGTGCGAAAGGTGTTGAGCACGCACGTGTTGTAGGCAATGAAGGACCCCAGCGCCACCGCGAGCCCGGCGCTCCCGCCGAGCGCGCCTGCCGCGCCGCGCCCGAGGCGCTGCCGCGCGAGCGCCAGCCGCACGCGGATCCCCGTGTCCAGTGTGCGCACCCAAAGCAGGCGGACCACTACCAAGAGCACCGCAGCAACCGCGGCCCAATACAACTTGTACCAGACGACCGCCTTCAAAAAGTGACCAAACCGGTTCATGTCAGAATACTGAAAACCGGGGTCGCTTCCATAATTATATAGATTATGCTCGAATCCAAGACTGCTCAAGCTGATCTGCAGTATGTAGAACAGAATGATGATGAAGTGACCGACGTACTTGTTATTGACTACGACATGAATGGAAAGGGCAAGAACGCACAGGAGAGCATAGTCTGGAAGCTGGTAACCGAAGATAAGCTTCAAGTATAGGCCGAGCTCGTAGTGATAGTAGCCATACGCGGTCTGCACCGCGATGCCGCAAGCGACCAACGCCGCGAGTAGAATGGCCTGCGTCGCGACCAGCGCCGCGAGCTTGCCACCGAGCAGGACCACATCACCGCTCGGGGTGGCGTCCGTGATCTGCACCAACCCCGCATCGCGCTCCCGCCACACCAGCTCTCCCGAGAGAAAGGTGATGACCACGATCACGAAGAGCGCGAAGGAGCCGCCGAGGACCTCGACGACCTGGTACGTCACGGGGTATGTCGGAGTACCGTAGATCTCGTCGAGCTGCGTTGCCATGACGGCCATCAACAACGCGCCCGCGCCCACGATGATGCGGAAGTAGACGTTCTTGGTGATGGCGCGTAGCTCGAACCGCGTATGCGCGAAACCACGGCGAATCCACCCTGGAGCACTGAGCTTCAGACCCATGACACCCTTCGCGGACGCCGCCGCGACGCTGACCTCCGCCTGGACGTCGGCAGCGGCGCCAGCGCGCCGTGGTCCCCGCTCGGCGCCATCGGCGTGAGCGAGGCGAAAACGCCTCATCGTCCACCCGAGCACGCCGGCGCCGAGGGCGAGCCAGAGCAGCCGATTCCAGAGATAGACGCCGGTGAACGGGATCAAGCGGGTGTTTTTCTCGGCGACCGACCAGTACTGCGTCAGGTGACCGAGCGCTCGACCGCCGAAAGGATCGATCAGCGACGCGAGCAGCTTGTTGTCAATATCCGCCAGCAGGGGTGCCGCCGCCACGTAACCGATGAGCAGCACCACGGCCATGACGTGAACGGCCATCGCCTTGCGGGTCAGCGTCGCGACGGAGAAGAACAGCGCGCCGAGAAAAAGGACGTTCGGTAGAACCAGAGTCGCGTACGGCAAGAGCAGGCCAGCGATCGACAGCGCGCCGAATTTTTCCCGGTCGAGCCACGGCATCAGTGCACCCGCCCCCAGCCCGCAAGCGATTCCGAGGAGAGCCAGCAGCGAGAGTGCTACCGCCGCGCTGTAGCGGCCGCCGAGGTAGGCGCCGCGCGTAACCGACGTCGTAAACAGAAGCGGAGCGGTGTTGAGCTGAAAGTCCTGCTGGACGGCGCGCCCGGCAAACGCCGCAATGATCAGCGAGCCGAACATGGCGAGCGAGCAAGTCACGAGGGTGAGCGTGTATGGGGAATCGACGAGAATCTTCCCACCGCCCCCAAATGCCACGTGGGCGCCCTCGAAGGCGCCACCGGCCGCGTTGATGAAGAGGAAGGCGAGGCCAAACAGGACCGTGAAATACACGGGTGTCGAAACCCGCCTGAGCCGCGCTGCGAGCTCGAAGCGAAAAACTTCCCACCACATGGCGCTACGCCTCGACTGCTGGCGCGCCGGCCGTGGCGACCGCCGGCGTGACTCCTGCCTGGCGGCGGCGGATCGTGGCGAAATAGACGTCTTCGAGTGTCGGCTCGACCGGCTCGAAGCCGGCATCCGGTGCGGCGTCCGCCAGCACGTGGATCAGCGTCCTGCCCGCAAAGAGCCGGGACGAGATGACGGGATGCTCGACGGCATGCTGTGCCACGGCGTCCTTGTTTACAAGTTTCCGCCACACCTTGCCGCGGAGCATCCGGATCTGCTCGAGCGGCGAACCGGCCAGCAGGAGCTCTCCCTTGAAAATGACCGCCATCGCTGCACACAGGTCCCCGACGTCGTCGACAATATGTGTCGAGAGCAGCACGACGATGTCTTCACCAATCTCCGCGAGCAGATTGTGGAACCGCACTCGTTCCTCGGGATCGAGCCCCGCCGTGGGTTCGTCGACGATGATCAGCCGCGGCTTACCGAGCAGCGCCTGAGCGATTCCGAAGCGCTGCTTCATCCCCCCGGAAAAACTCCCAAGCGAGCGTTTGCGCACTTCATGGAGGTTGGTTCGCTGCAGCAGCTCCAGGACCATCCGCTTGCGGGTTGCGGCCGGACCGATGTCCTTGAGAACGGCCAGGTGATCGAGCATTTCCAGCGCGCTCACCTTCGGGTAGAGGCCAAACTCCTGGGGCAAGTATCCGAGCACCCGGCGCAGGCCCATCTTGTCCTTGAGGATATCGATGTCGCCGAGCCAGGCGCCCCCCGAGTCCGGCTCCTGCAGTGTGGCCAGGATGCGCATGAGCGTCGATTTGCCGGCGCCGTTTGGGCCGAGGAGCCCGAACATTCCCGGAGGAATGGTCAGGGACACGTCGCGCAACGCGACAATACCTCCGGGATACGTCTTGGTGAGCTTCTCGAACCGCAGTTGCATGAAGCCGTCCTTGGGCAGGGAAATGCCCGAAAGTGAGATTGAGCGCACCCGCCGTTCCCGCGCCTACCTTTCAGACGTGGTCACCCCCCGGCGCGGAGCGCAGCTCAGGATCGCCGCTCGTCCTCGGAGCGCAGCTCCGGAATATCCGCGGAGGCCAGCGCTTCCCAGTCGATGTCCTCGTCGGGCGGCAGGTCGGGGCGGCGCGGTTTCGCGCGCGCGGCGGGCACGGCACGACCGGGACGCCAGGCTGCAGCGGTAGCCGCCGCCTCTTCTCTCTCCTCCTCCTCCGGCGACTGAGGCAGGCGCTCGCGACGGACAAACACCCAGTTCGCCAGGAAGATTAGAATGGTGCCGATGATGATGATGACGGCAAACCCGTTGTAGGCCACCGGGCTGTCGTAGAGAATCGACACGATGAGCCCAACAACCGATGCCAACGTCACGATGATAATGGCGATGATCATATCCACGGTTCCCGGAAGCGGTGTCTATGGCCTCAATCTAGGTATATCGCGGTGGTCTGGGGGGTGCAACTGGGCACCCACGCCTGAATCCGACAATACCCCCTCCTTTCCGCGTCAAGAAACGTAGGCGTGAAACCAGGCGCGCGCTGGCTCGGTCGCCAGGAAGTCGCCGAGAATGCGCGCTGGCAAGGCGAGCAGGGGATCGTCCGCGGCCACCCTGAGGTCGACGAGGTCGCCGACCGGGCGCTCGCCAAACGCGTCCGCGGCTCTGTTGACGAGCCCCTCCCACCGCTGCCGATCTTCGACGAGGGTCTCGAAGGACCTCCAGATCCGCTCGTGCAAGTCTTTCGCGCGCTCTTTTGCCGGCACGAAGGACGCAAGCGGCCGATCCAACACGTGGCGCACGATTGCCTTACGCATCTCGCGAAAGTCGTCCACGTGTGTGGGCGCGAGCACATAATCGATGGCGGCCTCCACGGTCGAGCTCGAAAAGCCGCCGAGAAACGCCTTGATCTGACTCTCCACCCGCGCTTCGAGCTCCGTCTGAATCGTGCTCAGCACCATGCGGCGGATCCCGCCGATGATCGGCAGCTTGTCGATGATCGGTCCGATGAGGTCCACGCGCCGCATGAACTCGCGGATGCCGTCGTAGACGACCGATCCGAGCATCTCCTGAACGGCCTTGGTGCGAAGCGAGGCGCGCACCATTTCGGGATCGGGCTCGAGCTCCGCCGCGGTCTTGAGCAGCCGTTCAGCCGCAGCCTGCCCAAGCAGCGCTCCGAGCGACCGGCGCTCGGCGCGCAAGGCGTCGTCCGCCTGGGCAACCGCCTGGAAATACAGCGGGCGCAACCGCTCGAGATCGCGCCGGTCGAGGCGCAACAGATGCTCGCGCGGCAGAAGATCGGCAACTGTTCGCGACTTCGCCCAGTCGGCGAACAGCACGAGAAGGGTCGCGACCGCATCAGGCTGGGGCGCGCCGACTGCTTGACCGGAGCTGGGGGAGGGCTGTTTCGGAGCTGATTTTTTCGGCACGGCTTCACCACTGGAGATACGAGCTGATGGATTGACCGTCGCGGCTGCGGCGGCAGCGGCCAGACACAGGCTGAGTAGCACGGAGCCGCGGCAAAATCAAAGGGCACCGCCGGCATGTTTTTCACAACGCGAGCATTTCCGGGGATAGGCGCGCCCACCTGCTGCCTGGTCGCGACGGAGGAGCGCCTGTTCCTTGCGATCCGGCTACGATCCGCGTTACCTTGATTCCGGCGCCGCACAGGAAGGGACGGGACCTTGAGCGCATTGCCAACAATGAACGACACTCCGCCCGCGGGCACCGCCGCACGTCCCGTGGTGACGGGCACCAGCGACTATTACGAGCAGCACGCCGCGGAGTTTTTCGCCGACACCCACGCGCTCGACATGGAAGCGTTCTACCGCCGCTTCCTGCCCCGAATCCCCGCGGGCGGCTCGATTCTCGATGCCGGATGCGGGTCTGGACGCGACGCGAAAGCGTTTTCCGAGCGCGGCTACCGCGTGGTCGCATTCGATGCCTCGCCGGCCCTGGCGCGGCTTGCCAGCGCGCACGCCGGCATTCCGGTGCACGTCCGCGGCTTTCAGGACGTCCGCGAGCACGCCTGCTACGACGGCGTCTGGGCGTGCGCCAGCCTCCTGCACGTGCCCTTGGCCGCGGTTCCTGGCGCGCTCGGGTGCTTGTGGCATGCGCTCAAACCCGGCGGCGTCCTCTATTTCAGCTTCAAACTGGGCATCGGCGAAGGCGAGCGCAAGGGCCGCCACTTCACCGACGCGCATGACGCGCTCGTCCAGAGCTGGATTGCCGCGCTGCCGGATGCCGGCGAGCTCGCGATGTGGCACACAGACGACGCTCGGCCCGGGCGCGACGACAGGTGGCTCAACGCCATCGTGACCCGGCTCTCGGCCACTGATCGCGCCTCGCCGCGACGAGCCGCCGGCGCCGGAACGGGAGAAAAATGAATGGGCTTTTTCGATAATTTCCTCGACGATGAGATGCGGCTGATCCGCGATACTTGTAAGACCTTCGCCGAACGGGAAATCGCTCCCTTCGCCGACGACTGGGAAAGGAATGGGACTTTTCCTCGCGAGCTCTACAAGAAGGCGGCGGCAGCGGGAATTCTGGGGGTAGGGTTCGCCGCATCCGTCGGCGGCAGCGGCGGCGGCGCCATGCAGATGTTGATGATGATCGAGGGGATGATGCGGGGCCGATCCACGGGTGTCGCGGTGAGCCTTGGCTCGCTCGGGATCGCGCTCCCGCCCATCATTGCGGCCGGCGACCGCGCCTTGATCGATCGCTACGCCCGTCCCGTCCTGGCGGGCGAAATGATCGCCGCTCTCGCCATTACCGAACCGGGCGCCGGCAGCGACGTCGCCGGCATCCGCACCTCGGCGCACCGAGACGGTGACGAGTACGTGGTCAACGGCAGCAAGATGTTCATTACGAGCGGCGTGCGGGCCGATTTGCTCACCACGCTCGTGCGCACCGGGGACGACCCCCACGGCGGCGTGAGCTTTCTGGCAATCGAAACGAGCTCTCCCGGGGTCCAGGTCTCGCGGCCACTCGAGAAACACGGCTGGTGTGCGAGCGACACCGCCGAGATTTTCTTTCAAAATGTCCGCGTCCCGGCGGCCAACCTCATTGGCGGAGAAGGAGCTGGATTCCCGTTGTTGATGCGGAATTTTCAATCAGAACGGCTCGCCCTCGCCGGCTATGGATACGTCACCGCGGAGCTCGCCCTGGAGGAAGCCAGGCGCTACGCCGCAGAGCGAATGGCCTTCGGACGACCCATCGGCAAGTTCCAGACCACCCGCCACAAGATCGTGGACATGGCGACGCGAACCGTGGCGGCCAAAACCATGGTCTATCAGGTAGCCAGTCGCCTCGATGCTGGGGAATACTGCGTCCGCGAGGTATCGATGGCGAAAAACGTGGCCGCCGAGACCGCCGTCTCCGTGTCCTATGACGCGGTGCAGATCTTCGGTGGACTCGGATACATGCGGGAGACCTTCGTGGAACGGCTCAGCCGGGACGCCCGGATCCTGCCGATCGGGGGCGGCACGCAGGAAATCATGAAGGAAATCATCGCCAAGGCGATGGGCCTGTAGGTGCCGGGCAGGCAGGGTCGAGCGCGCCAGGCTTGACAGCACCCGCGAGCCTGGCGGCCCACCCTTCCGCGGGTATCGCCCGATCGCGGCTCAGTCGGGCATTTCGTACGCGCCCTGCTGCGCGAGCACGTGATCGCTCCACACGTGCCGATACCGCCGGGTGTCGCAAGCCGGCTTGCGGATCATGCGCAAGCACAGCTCCATCTGCCGATCCGTGCTACAAACCTTGCTGTGCAGCCCCAGCGCGAATCGCGAAAAATCCCGCACCATGAAGTCCATCATCTGGTCCACGAGATCCGCCTCGACGTCGTAGATCCTCGCGTTTTCCAGGATGAGCTGAGCGTAGACGACCTGAGTGAACAGCTCGCCGAGTGACAACAGGAAGTCGGTATCCCGGCGCTGCGTCTCATCGGGAGGCGCCGTGGCCAACAGCTCCTTGAACACTTCGATTTGCTGGCGGAACACCGCGAGGTTTGCCGTATCGTACAGCGCGAACGCGGCGCGATAGTCGTGGAAGGGAATCTGCCCCAGGCCCTTGGCCGGGCCCTGGTCGAAGAGAAAATCGTCGTTCCCGGGTTCGTCGCGCCTCGGGATCTCGGGGTAGGGCGCATTGCCGAAAAAGTACATCGGCATGAACTTGACGATCAGGGCAATGTTGACGTGGACAGTTCCCTCGAGCTTGGGCAGGGCGCGTATGTCGCGCGCCGCCATCTCGAAAAACGTGTCCTTCTCAAACCCCTTCGCGGCGATGACGTCCCACAACAGGTTCATGACGTCTTCACCCTGGGTCGTGACCTTCATTTTCACGACGGGGTTATACAGCAAGTAGCGCCGGTCATGCGGCGACGCCGCGCGCATGTAGTCGGCGGCGCGCAGCGCGAACAGCTTCATGGCCACGAGCCGGGCGTAAGCGTCGGTGAACATCTGCTGAACGTGCGGGAAATCCGTCACGTGCATCCCGTACAGACGGCGGCGAGCGGCGTGGTTGATGGCCTCGTAGAAGGAGTGCGTACACATCCCGATCGAAGCCCAACCGAGATTGTATTTGCCGATGTTGACGGTATTGAGCGCCGCATCCCAGGCCGCCTGACCCCGTGAGAGGATCTCCGAGCCCGTGATCGGGTAGTCCTCCAGGGTGTACTCGCCGACGTAGCTCTGGCTCGCCGTTACGTTCTTGACCAGATGGTAGCTGGGGTTTCGGTAGTTGGCGACGAAGAACACGTAGTCGCCGCTATCGGCCAGCTTGCCGAACGTGGAAACCATCGCGGCCGCGTTGGCGTTACCGATGTAATACTTGGATCCATTGGCGCGATACGTCCCATCGGCTTGCGGCGAAAGCGCCATTTCGGTCGCGTAGATATCGGCTCCATGCGCCCGCTCCGAGAGCCCGAAACCGAATACGGCGCCTTCCCGAAGAAGGCCCGCGGCCCGGCGTTTCAGCTCCTCGTTCGGCGACATCCAGATCGGCCCGAGACCCAGAATCGTGACCTGCCACGTGTACCAGTATGCCAGACCGTAGAAGCCCAGGATCTCGTTGAGCTCGCAGTTTCTCCTGGTGTCCCAGCGAGTGGCCTCATCCTGGGCGTGGGCGGCCGGCGTGAGCAACGTGGCGAAAGTCTGGTTGCTCGCCACGGACGCGAGGAAGTCTGCATACCAGACGCGGTTGCGATCATCCTCCTTGATTCGCTGCTTGCCCTTGTGCTCGAAGAACTCGATCGTTCGGCTCATGATCTGGCGGGTCTTGGCGTCGCCGGCGGTCGACTGATGCCGGTGGGGATTTAACAGGATCATGCTCGCCTCCGCGGAGCTTCGTTGTCATGGGCTTGCCTGGGGCAACTTGCTGTCCGGGGTCGTCTACCATCCGGAGCAGGTTTCGTCAAGAGCGGGGGGAGGGACGTAGGGGGGCGCGGTCGCGTCGCCATCGAACAGGCGGTGGATCCAGGTGGGAGCGCGACCTCGCCTGTCGGTCCCGCGAGGCTCCCCCCGGCTGGCGATGTCCGCGGCGCCCGGTACAAGTCGACGAGCAGGATTTCCGTGTTCTCGCGCGCCGTGAGCGACACGGAGGGCTCGAGCACGGTGCCTGCGCCGTCACCTGGGTTCAAGATGACGTCATGCATGGTCACCTCGCCGCGAATGATGTGGAGCCAGGCGACTCGCCCGGGGAACAGCTCGTGGACGAGATGGTATCCGGAGTCGAGCACGCTCGAGCAGATGATGGTGTCCTGAAGGAGGCGGAGCGATCCCTTCCGCCCGTCCGGAGAGGCGACGACGCATAGCACATTGCGGCGCTGCGCCGCCGCGAAGCGCTTCTGCTCGGAGCCACAGCCGAGACCGACCTGAGATGGCACCAGAGAGATGCGAAAAATGTGAGCCCATTCGGACCGTGAAGCGTTTGTTTCCTTGTGGCGGATGCCACGGCCCGTGATCATGCTCTGGAGCTCGCCCGCTTGCACAACCCCGGAGCTTCCGGTCGAATCCTCCTGCGCCAGCGCTCCCCGGTACACATAAGTCACGATCTCCGCTTCCTCGCGAGCGGGAGGCGCAAAGGCACCTCCCGGCGCGAGTCGCACTTCGTTGAGCGCGACGAGAGCTCCAAAGTCGCCGGCGGGTCGCAGCGGACCCTCCTGGGGGGGGGAGAAGGTGAGCCACATGTCGCACTTGCCACCTTGGATGTGGCGACGCTCCCTATTCCTGCGCACCGTAATCACACGAGCCTACTCCTTCTCCGGTGTGAGTTACCGCTCACTCCACGAGCTGCCGGATGCTCCGAGACTGTTGCTACCAAACGTGGCCTCGACCACCTTTCGCGCGTCTCCCCTGCCTGTTGCACGGCCGAGGCCAAGGAGGCCAGCGCGCGGCTCGGGACGTTTCGCAGGCGGCCGGTGGCCCGCGGTAGCTCGCGCTCAGTCAAAATGAAGTACATCGCCATCATTTTGACTGAGGTGAGGGCGGTGCGTCCGCCATCTGCGCCTCTGGCCGCGACGGTTTCGAGTAGTCCAGCGATGCCTGCCGCATCTTGTGGCTTGCGAGCAAGCGGCCGATGGCGTCGGCCAGCAGCGCGACGAGGCGGCCGAGCGGATCGAGCAGCCATCGCCGGAGCCGCGTGGTCGCTTCCACCGACGTCATCGCGCGCGAGCTGGCGAAGTGGGTTTGGATCCAGGCCTCAGCTTGCTCGATGACCCGCGTGTCATCGACCTCCACCAGTGCCTCGAGGTTGACGAGCGAAAACGGATCTAGATTGAAGCTGCCCACGAGCAGCCGGCGCCCGTCGACGGTCGCCACCTTCGCGTGCAAAACCGAGGCACCCCACTCGTGGATGTGTACACCCGCCGCGAGCAATCGGCGATGAAGGCTCCTGGTGGCGGCGCGCGCAAACAGCACGTCACTCCGGCCGGCGAGCAGCAGACGGACCTGCACGCCGCGCCGCGCCGCGGCAGTGAGGGCGCGGACGACCCCATGGTCGGGCAGAAAGTAGCCGTGCGCGACGTGGATACGCTGCTTGGCACTTGCGAAGGCTCTGAGGTACCTCCGGCGCAAGCGCCACCCGCCGCCGAGACCACAAAGAAAGATGCGGAGCGAGCTGTCGACCGGCCTGTGGGGCTCCCGGCGGATCATCTGGCCGAGGTGCGCACACTGCGGTCCGCGAATCTCCAGCGCCAGGTCGGCCCAGCCCAGACGCTCGCCCTCTCCCAGGTTTTCGTCGCCGATGTTGATTCCACCGAGAAAGGCCACCTCGTCGTCGACCAGTAGGATCTTGCGATGGTTGCGGACAAAGCGACCAACCAGCAGGCTGAGCAGGCGGTTGTATATCTGGACCGCGCAGCCGTCATGGTCCAAGGCTGCGGCGATGGCGCGTCCTCCGCGGGCGGACCCCCAGCCGTCGATCATGACCCGTACCGCCACGCCCCGGCGCGCCGCCCGACCAAGCTCCGCGACGAAACGGGCGCCCACGCCCAAGGAAGCAAACGCGTACACCTCCAGATGCACAGTTCTCCGCGCCCGCGCGATGGCCAGGAGCATGCGCGGGTAGGCCTGCGCACCGCCGTCAAGGAGCTCCACTGATTCGGCCGCCGCGACCAACCCGCCGTCGACCGTGAGGGCGACGCTCGGCACCGGTAGCTCTTCACAGGACGTGATGGGCGCGGATCCCACGGTCACGCTCGCGCCGTTGGTTCCGCCAGGGGAAGACGCCCCAGACGGCGAAGCCAACGCCAGTGTGAGCGCACGGCGCTCAGGAGGCTCTCGTGGGCGGAATAGCGCACTCCAAGCTCGGCGCACGTCGCCTGCACGATACTGGCGATGCGCGGGTAGTGAACGTGGCAAATGCGCGGGAACAAGTGGTGCTCAATCTGGAAGTTGAGCCCACCGACGTACCAGCTCAGCCACCGGTTTCCTCGCGCGAAGTCGACCGTGGCTTCAACCTGGTGCACGGCCCACGGCCGCGGCACGTCGTTAGAGCCCGGCAATGGTCCCGGAAGCGCTGCCTCCTCGACGCTGTGCGCGAGCTGGAAGATCAAGGCGAGCAGCAAGCTGAGCACGACTGAGGTCGCCGCGTAGAACAGCAACACCACCCACCACGCATGAAACAACATCGGGATCGCGAACGCCCAGGTGAAGAACGCGATTTTTCCGCCGATCAGCTCGACCAGACTCCAGCCGCGCGGCCTGGGAAAGCGGGTCCCCGCGATGCGACCTGTCGCCAACTGCTTGAAGTCCTCACACAGGTGCCAGTGGGCGACGAGAAGGCCGTAGACCAGCCACAAATAGACGTGTTGGAAGCGGTGCATGCCGCCGCGAGGCTGCGCCGGGGAGAGACGCCCGAATGGGACGTCGATGTCACTGTCGGCGCCGTGCAGGCTGGTATAGGTGTGATGAGCGATGTTGTGCTTCCACTGCCAGACGTAGGAGCTCCCGCCCAGCAGGTCGAGCGTCATGCCAGCGACGCGGTTGATGGCGCGATGGCGAGAATAGGCGCCATGATTGCCGTCGTGTTGAACGGCGAAAGCGACGCCGCCCATCGCCAGCGCAAGCGAAAGCGCGAGCAATGCTCCGTGTAGCCAGGTCGTCGCCGCGAAGACCAGCAGCGCGTACGATGCGAAGAACCAAAGGAGCAGCACCGCTGATTTCGCGTACATGCTCGGGTTGTCGCGCGACGAACGTCCAGTGCGCTCGAAGTACTCGCCAACGCGGCGTTTGATTTCCCGGTGGAATCCGGTATCAGCGGCGAACGTGAGCTTGAGGCGTCCGTTGGCTGGGGACTCGACCAGGCCGTGGAGCTCTTGTCTGCGGCGGCGGCCTCGCTGGCCTGCCGCCATTTCGGGAAGCGCAATCATCGGACCGTTCCTCCTCTCGCCTGGGTCGCCAAGGCGCCCGGCTGGTTTCCCGCCGCCTCGAGCGCCAGCAGCTCCCCGATGTTCGCCAAGGTCACGAGGCCGACCAGCTTCTCATTCTCGACCACCATCAAAGCCCGGCTGTCGCGCTGGTATAGCCGCGTCAGGGCACCGTCGAGCGCCTCGGACGGAGACACCGTGTCGAGCTCGCCTGACATCGCTTGCTGCACCGAAAGGTCCGCACCATGCTCGGCAAGGCCCTTCAACACGTCGGCATGCGTCAGGATACCCACCAATGCCGCCTCATCCAGCACGGGGAAATCCTGCTGAAACCCTGCCAGGGTCAGCTCGACTGCCCGCGACAACGGGTCCGTCGGGGAAACACTCTTGAAGTCCGTGATCATGCCCTCGCGAACCGACAGGCCGGTGAGCGCAATCTTCAGCGTCGAGGCGGAATGCTCCGCCTGGGCACCCAGCCAGACAAACACGGCAATTACCATCAAGAGCGGGTTGACGAACAGCCCGACAGCGCCAAAAATCAGGGCGACGCCCTGGCCGACGCGGGCAGCGGTCTGGGTAGCGCGCTCCGGAGCCATACGCATGGCCAGAATCGCCCGCAGAATCCGGCCGCCATCCATCGGGTAGCCCGGCAACAGGTTGAACAAGGCCAAAGACACGTTGATCCAAAGGAGCTGTACGAGGAATGGCCCGCTCGTGTCGTAAAGACCCGCGCTGGGCACCTGGCCACCGAGGAGGCGCACCAGACCGAAGAGCAGCAGGGCGATGACCATATTCACCGCGGGGCCCGCAAGCGCCACAAGGAGCTGCTGGCCAGGCTTGTCCGGCAACCTGTCCAGCCGGGCGACGCCGCCGATGGGCAGGAGGGTGATGTCGTGGGTGCGCACACCGAAGCGACGTGCCGTCAGCGCATGACCAAGCTCGTGGAGCAATACCGAGGTGAATACCGCCAGGATAAGCAACGTGTCGGGCATCACCGCAGCGCTTCCGCGGCCGGCCAGCAGGTCGCTTGACGCCACAAACGCGAGCAGCAGTAGGAACGTCCCGTGGACGTACACGTCGATGCCGGAGATGGTAGTAAGCCGCCACGACCAGCGAAGCGCGGGACCGCGGCGACGAGCCGACTCGGGCCGCGCCGTGGCCAATTTCGGCGGCGCAGGGGAGGGCGGTGCCGCGGCCACATCGGCGCGTTGGTGCGATGAAATGGAGGCAGAAATGGTCATGGAATCACCTCTCCGCGTCTGGCGCGGCATGAATCTTCCTTTTGGAGTGTTGCCGGGATCGTGAACATCGATTACACTTGCAATATCCGGGCCAAGACTTGCGTCCGAGAAAACGTGGCTCGATCGCCTCGGAGAGGATTCGCGTGGGTCGCCGGGCCGCTCGGATCGATGTATGATCCCTTCAATCTGATGGAGGTGAGCGATGCACGCTGGCGATCTGCATCATGAGGAGCTGCTGGAGCTGGATCCGGAGGGGGGCGTCATCCGTTTTGCCGGGCAGCGCGCGCTGCTGATCGACGCTGTCGCCATGGGGATCTTGCGGCAGTATCTGGTTGACAACTTCGGCCTTACCGCTGCCCGAGCCGTGTTGTCCCAGTTTGGCTTCGCGCACGGCTGGCGCATGGCTGGCGCCCTGGGCAAGGAGCTAGCGTGGGCGAGCCCCGAGGAATGGCGCCGCGCCGGACCCCGTATTCACACACTCGGAGGGCTGTTTCACTGCCAGCCGGGCGCTGAGGACCCACTCTCCAAGAACGGGGCCATGCTGCTCGCCTCTTACGAAGCCGAGCAGCATTTGCTGCATCTCGGTCCCGCCGATTCGCCGGCATGTTGGACAATCTGCGGCCTCATGAGCGGCTACCTCAGTCACACCACCGGCAAAGAGATCTACGTCCTGGAGGATCGGTGCCTGGGACAAGGATTCGCAGTGTGCCACCTGCTCGGGCGGACGCGCGAGGAGTGGGGCCACGAACGCGCGGCGGAGCTTTCCTTTTTTGACTCCAGGCGGCTTGCGGAGTGTCTCGACGTGTCGCTCCGTCGCGTTACGGAATCCCTGAAGGCCGCGGAGGAGAAGCTACGAGCCCACCGCCATGTCCTGGTGCGCGCGGCCCGCAATGTCGATGAGCCGCTCGGAGTCATCGCCCAGAGCGCACGGATGCAACGCGTGGTGAGCCTGGCACGCCGTGTGGCAAAGGTAGATGCGACGCTCCTGATCACGGGCGAGAGCGGAGTAGGCAAGGAACGGATCGCGCGGCTCGTGCACGACGAGTCACCCCGCGCCGCCGGACCGTTCATCGCAGTAAACTGCGGCGCCATCACCGAAACACTCCTCGAGAGCGAGCTTTTCGGCCACCGGCGCGGGGCGTTCACGGGCGCTGCCTCGGACCGGCCCGGCCTCTTTGAAGCGGCCAACCATGGAACACTCCTGCTGGACGAGATCGGTGAGATCTCGGTAGGAATGCAAGTCAAGCTCTTGCGGGTGCTTCAGGAGCGGGAGATCCGTCGCGTCGGCGAAAACCACAGCCGAACGATCAATGTGCGCGTTCTCGCCACCACCAACCGCGACCTGGCCCACGGGGTCGCGGACGGCGCCTTCCGCCAGGATCTCTACTACCGGCTCAAGGTCGTCGAGCTCTTCGTTCCGCCGCTGCGTGACCGTAGGGACGACATCTTGCCACTCGCCAGAGTGCTGCTCGCGGATGCGGCGCTGCGCATGGGGCGCAAGATCTCGGGCCTCGTCCCGCGTGCCGCCGATCAGCTTCTGCGCTACGCCTGGCCGGGCAACGTGCGCGAGCTGGAGAACGCGATGGAGCGTGCCGTGGCACTCGCGCGCGGTAGACGCGTGGACCTGCCGGATTTGCCGGAGGAGGTCCGACAGGCGTTCCCCAAACCAGTGGTCAGCGGCCAAAGCGTGCAGCCGCTCAGCGAAGTGGAAAAGGAGTACACGCTCGCGGTGCTGGAGCTGAACGGCGGGAACCAGACGCGCACCGCCGAGCAGCTCCGCATCGGCGCGGCGACTCTCTACCGAAAGCTCAAGAAATACGGTGTCATCGGGCAATTTGCAATGCAGCGGAAAAAGGCGACAAGCGGCTCAACCTGAATTCACGGCCGCGGTTCGACCCGATCAGACGGCAGGACACGGATCCGTGCCACCTGCCGGCGCGCGCCCCGGCGCACACTAGATCCCGCCCTCGGTCAACCTGCGCGGATCCAGCAGCTCGTCCAGACGTTCCGAGGAAAGGTCGGTCATTTCCCGCGCCACCTCCTTGAGCGAACGCTTCTGGCTATAGGCGGCGCGGACGATCTTCGCACCCAGGTCGTAGCCGATCTCGCGATTGAGCGCCGTCACCAGAATGGGATTCTCGCCCAGTCGCCTCCGAATACCCTCTTCATTCACGGCGAAGCCGGCGATGGCGCTGTCGGCCAGCAACCGCGCCGCGGTGCCGGCGATGTGCAACGACTGCACCAGGTTGTAGGCAATCATCGGTAGCATGGTGTTGAGCTGAAAGTTGCCCGCCTGCCCGCCGAGCGTGATGGTCAGGTCGTTACCGATGATTTGCGCCGCCACCATGCACACCGCCTCCGGGATCACCGGATTGATCTTGCCGGGCATGATGCTCGAGCCGGGCTGAATGGCTTCGAGCTCGATCTCGGCCAGTCCGGCGACCGGACCGCTATTCATCCAGCGCAGGTCATTGGCAACCTTGGTCAGGGTCACGGCCACGACCTTGAGCTGGCCGGACAGCTCGACGGCGACATCCTGGGCCGCCATGTGCTGAAACCGGTTGCGCGCGCTCACAAAGGGAAGTCCGGTCCGCTCGGCGAGAATTGTGGCGACGAGATTTCCCAGCTCAGGGGGCGCGTTGACGCCGGTGCCCACAGCAGTGCCGCCGATGGCAAGCTCATAGACGCGGTCCAGCGAGTCGGTGAGGCGGGCGATATCGGCGTCGACTTGCGCGCGCCAGCCGCTGAGCTCCTGACTGAAGCGGATCGGCATGGCGTCCATCAGGTGTGTGCGACCGGTCTTCACGACGTGATCCAGTGCCGTGCCCTTGCGCGCAATGGTGGCGCTGAGGTGCCGCAGCCCCGGCAGCGTCCACTCGTGGGCGGTGAGCGCCGCGCTCACGTGGATCGCCGTCGGGATCACGTCGTTGCTCGACTGGCTCATGTTTACGTCATCATTGGGGTGGACTTTGCGGCCCAGTAGCTCGGTAGCCAGGTTGGCGATGACCTCGTTGGCGTTCATGTTCGACGAAGTGCCCGAGCCGGACTGGAAGATGTCGATCGGAAAATGCGCGTCGTATCGCCCTGCCTCCACCTGTTCGGCCGCCTGCCCGATGGCCGTGGCGCGTTCGGCGTCGAGCAATCCAAGCCTGCGATTGGCCTCGGAAACCGCGCCCTTGATCAGGCCCAGGGCGCGGATCATCGGGCCAGGAAGGCGCAGGCCGCTGATTGGAAAATTGTCTATTGCCCGCTGGGTCTGCGCACCATACAGCGCCGTAACGGGCACCCTTACCTCGCCGAGTGCATCTCGCTCGCTGCGGAGCTCTTGCTCATCCATGGCAATCATTCGCGCTGAGGCCGCCGGCCTACTCGCCGGGGCTCTTGCGGCCGTCGTTCATCGTGCGCATCGCGCGCTGCCGCACCAGCACCACGTGAGCGTGAAACAGGCTCATCAGCGACGGCACGAGCAGCGCCTTCGCCTGCTCCTCCGTGAGCCGCTCCACCAGTCCTTCGATCTCGCGCCCTACCAGCGGGTAGAGGGTCGCGTCGTCGAGCTTGCGCAGCCGCGAAGCCTCCGGAACGTAGATCTCATCGAGCAGCGCGTCGAGAATAGACTCGATGCTGTCGGTGCTCACCTTTCTCCCCGTGCTCAGGCGGGGAGCGTCTTCCCCGAAATCGTCCACAGGCAAACCTCCAAACACCTGCCTCCCGGCAGGCTCACTGCTGATGTAGCCAGACTACGGTCGCGCGGCCCGAAAACTCGCGGCGCACATTGGCGGCGGGCATTTTGTCCGCGGCGACCAGGTGGGCGCGCAGGGCTTCCGCGAGTGCCACGGCCTCTTCGCGGCTCGGCTGCGGTGTCGCGTTGACGAGCCGCACGCTCCCGCGGCTCGCCTCGACCGTCACGTCATAGATCTGCTCCTCCGCGGCCTCCAGCTCTTCCTCCGACATCCCCGGCGCCGCGTCGGTGCCGCTCGCAGAGAGCTTGTCAGCGAGGTGGCCGGCCGCCGTTTCTGCTGTGCGCTCCTGCTCGGCGCTGGCCGCGGTGACCGCAATCTCGTCTTCGCCGCCTTGGGCCGGCGCCGCCGTCGCCCACGACAGCGCCACGATGACGGCTCGCAGGCCACGCCGGGAGGGGGCATCCGCGGTGGCATCCGCTGGAGCGCTGGTCGCGGGCTTCGGCGCGCGCGCCGCTAACCCCTCGCGGGTGCGCTCCGCGAACGCCGGCGAGCGCCCCGATAGCGCGCCGGCGTCGCCCTCCGTGGCCCTCAAGGCCGGAAGGCGGACGTCCGAGGCGAGTGCCTGGCGGCTCGCCGGGGCGACTTCCTTGGCGCCCGGTGCCGCCATGGCCGGCGGCATGGTGGCCATCGGTGCGCGCGGCGCCGACTCCAGCGCCAGTGTGTCCTGTTTCGCAGCCGAAAGCTCCACGGCCTCCGGATACCCACCCATTTCCCGCGCGCGCTCGGCGCGAGCGACGAGCTCCGCGCGGCGCGGGGACACCGCCGCCGCTTGCTCGCCAGGCCCCGCGGCGCTCGCGGTGCTCTCCGCCTTGGCTTTCTTTAGCGTCGCGGGCTCCGGCAGCCGCGCCCGCTGCTCGCTCAGGGACTGCGGCATGGCTTGGGGCTGCACCAGTGAATCGCGCAGCACGGCCGCGTCGCGCCCGCCGAGCTCAGGCGGCGAGATCGCGATTCTGCCGACTGCTACGCCGCAAATGATCACCATCGCCGCGGTGACCGCGAACCGCCGGACGGGGGCGCCGAAGAGCCAGGTCCCCAAATCTTGGGCCCTCACGAGCGATCGCGCGCGCCCCGTCGCTCGGTTCGGCGCCGCTTCGCGCGCGATCCGCGCCATCACGGCGCCGCGCAGCTCGGCTGGCGGGGTGGCAGCGGGGAGCGCGCGGAGGATCGATCGCAACCTTGCCATGGCCTTGCGCTCGGATTCGCAGTCCGCGCATTGCCCCAGGTGCTGCGCCACGACGCGCTGCTGCGCGTCGCCGAGCTGACCCTCGTCAAAGTCGGCGAGGCCGGCGCGCGCCTGCTCGCAGGTGAGGCTCGTTCCCTCGCGATTCCCCTGATCCCTGGTTTTGGTGCTCATGTGCGTGTCTTTCGTCTGGCGCTACAGCAAGGTCTCGAGGCTCTTGCGCAGCCTGGCTCGGGCCCGATTGAGGCGTGATTTTACCGTGCCCTCGGAAATCTCGAGTATGGCGGCGATCTCGTCGTACGCGCGGCCCTCGATGTCTCGGAGAATGACGATGGCGCGGTGGTCCGGCGCCAGCTCCGCGATCGCGTGCTGGATGCGCCTCGCCTGCTGCTCCGATACGACCGTGTCGTGGGGGCTCGGCACGTCCCCCGAGAGCATGTCGCCGACGGTCGGCCCATCTTCGTCTCCCAGTGGTTCGTCAAGTGAAACCGTCTGCTTACGCCGCCACACCTTCCAGCGTTTCCTGCGATTGATGCACAGATTTACGAGAATACGGTGCAACCAGGTCGAGAACGCCGCGTCCTGGCGAAACGTCGCGAGCGCCCGATAGGCGCGAAGAAACGCGTCCTGCACGAGGTCCGAGGCCTCGTCGTAGCTGCCCAGCATGCGATACGCGACGTTGAACGCCGCGCGCTCGTGCCGCCGCACAAGCTCGTCGAAGGCTGTCGTATTGCCTTGCACCGCGATCATGACCAACTCTTCGTCCTTTACTTCACACCAGGCGCCGCGGAGCGGCGAGAGCGGCGCTGCCGATGGCTCGCTCCGGCGACCCGCCCCGACGAATGCCGGGACGTCCACGGCGTCACTCATGTCAGGAGAGTTAGACATCGCTTGTGGTTTCAGGTTCCCCGCGTGGCTTGGGCCGTCACGGGAGGATCGGCCGCGGCGAGACTTCGCTGTACGCCCCGCGACTCGTCCAGAATGCGCTCGAACAGGCGGCGGAGCGCCGCCGGCGCCAGTGGCCCGGTGCCGAGACTGCAGATGCGCTCAAAGATGGCGCTCTCGCGCTCGGGGCAGTACACGGCCAGCCCATGCTCGCGCTTGACCCGCCCTATTGCGAGAGCCAGCTCGGTGCGGCGATTGAGCAGGTCGACGAGCTGCGCATCGAGGTCGTCGATCCGCTCTCTCAGCCGATCAATCTCCCGCGCTGCCCCGGCTCGTGCCCGCTCGGATTCTTCGTCTCGCGGTTCGGGTATTGACACTCGCTGCTCCCTCACCAAGCCGCAACCCAGCGCCTGGCTTCCCTGCCGTTTTCTGCCCCTGGCGGACAGCGTTGGCACTCCTCCTAACCGCGCGCGCGCGCACGGGCTCGAGATAGCACAGGCTACTGCGCCCGGACCACGGCTGCAAGCGACGGCCGTGTCGCCCCGAAAGGGCTTTACACGGTTGATCGCGCGGCCCGATGGCGCTATGAGTGTTGTATCATGGTCATCGGTTTCAACACGGATGTGGCGTTTCAGGGCACGACCTACCATGTGCAGACGGAAGTCAAGGCGCGGGCGGCGAATCCCCGCGTCGAGACGCGTCTTTACGTAGGCGGTGCCATTCTTGCCGCCAAACAAACTAGCTATCGCGAAATCGCGGACATCAAGCAGTTGGAGCGGGTACTGACCAAGGTTGCGGCCGAGCAGCACAAGTCGGTGATCGGCGACATCCACGCGGGAAAGTACGCCGGAAACCGCGTGGACCGGATCGCCGCCGATCTCATTAGCAGCGAGCCGCTGGCCAAGATCCTGGCTCGGCACCTCGGCTTCCAGGACGAACCCGGGGCGGCCGAGAGCTCGTAACCGAGCATGGCGCCAAGCCTGCGGGACCGCGCGGCCTCAGCGCCGCGGATTCTTGATCTGGTCTTGTATGAACGCCACGGCCGCAGGGAAGTGCTGCGCGATCTCCGGCTGCTGCAGCAGGATCGTCTGGTACACGCCCTCCAGTCGCTTCGCGGTTGCCTCATCGCAGTCGGCTACGCGATCGACGAGCGCCTTGCCGAGGCCGACGGCGAGCGCCGGGTGGCGCGAAAGCGCCGCGACGAGACGTTCGAGCTCCTCCGCCGCGGCCTCTTCGTCCGCTGCGACGCGCGTCATCAAGCCCGCCGGAGCGGCCGCCGCGGTCATGGCGACCCCCGTGAGTATCAGCTCCTTGGCGCGGTGGCCGCCCACCAGACGCGTGAGCCGCGTGGTGCCCCCCACGTCAGGAATCAATCCAAACGCCACTTCCGGCAAGCCGATAACGCATGCCGCCGGCGCGATGCGGAAATCGGCCGCCAGCGCCAGCTCCAATCCCATTCCGGTCGCTACCCCGTGCAGCAAGGCCACGACCGGTTTCTCCATCGTGACCATGACATCGAGGCAGCGGTGTAGATCTCCATGGAGGTGCCGAAAGGGGACGCCGGCGCGGCACTGCGCGGAAATCTCCGCAAGCAAGGCGTGGTCAATGCCCGAGCAGAACGCCGGTCCGGCGCCGCAAAGCACAACGACGCGAACCGTGGCATCGTCGCGCACCTTCATCAAGACCGGCTCCAGCTCCGCGAGCATGGCGCGGTTGATAGCGTTTCGCTTTTCCGGCCGATTCAAGGTGATCGTGGCGCGGGGCGCTGCTATTTCCAGCAATACGGTTTCGGATGACAACGGCAACCTCCTGGTTTCGCTCCGGGGTACGGCTCGCGTGGTCTCGGCCCGCGAGCCTATCGCGGCGCACGCGCGCGTTCAACGCGGTAGCTCGGAGCGCGCCCGCGATGCTATGCTGCCTCCGCCTCGAGTGAGCGGCGAGGCCGCGCCGACTCCTGAGGCGTTCGCCGCGGAGAGAAAGAGCAGATGCGAGCATTCCCGGAGCTAAGTTACCGCGGGCAGTTGCAGCGGTTGGGCAGATTGGCGCGCGCAGCGCTGCGCGCCTATGACCTTGAGGTCAGCAAGATCGCCGCGATCGGCAACTACGAAAACGCCACGTTTCGGGTGGCAGGGCGGCTTGGCGACCGTGCCGGCACGGCGACCTTCTTGCTGCGCGTCCACCGCCCGGGCTATCACTCGCGGGCGGAGATCGAGTCAGAGATGCTCTGGCTCGCCGCGCTGCGCGCCTCGCCCGAGCTGTCGGTGCCCGTGGCCGTGGCGGCGCGGTCGGGCGAGCACGTCGTCCAGGACGGCGCCGACGGAGTTCCAGAACCGCGCTACTGCTCGTTGCTGCGCTGGGTGCCGGGCCGAAACCTGGATCGCAGCCTCGGGCCTGCCCACCTGACGGCGATCGGCCGCAGCATGGCGGCTCTCCATCGCTGCTCGAGAGGTCTGGACACACCGCCGGGTTTTACTCGCCCGCGCTGGGACCTCGAGGCGCTGATCGGCTCCGGCGGGCCGTGGGCCGTGCCGGCCACGGGCTCGGTGGCGGGAAGCGCCGATGACCGCGTGCTCGAGCTGGCCAGAGCGCGCGCTCGCGCGGAGCTCGCGGCAGTGTCCAGGGACCCGCGGGCGAGCGGTCTGATCCATGCGGATCTGCACCACGGCAACTACGTGTTTTCCGCGGGGCGAGCGCACATCATTGATTTCGACGACTGCGGCTTTGGGTTTTTCGCCTACGACATTGCGGTTGCTCTGGCGCACTTGCGGCGGCGGCCGGACTACGAATCCCTCCGCCAGGCGCTCCTCGGCGGGTACGAGTCCGTGAGCGCGATTCCCGATGTGGCGGCCTTGCCAGCGCTCCTGATGGCGCGCGACCTGATCATGGTCAAGTGGGTCAGCGGCCGCCTCGAGAACCCGCGCCTGCGCGGGGCGGCGCCGCGCATCGTCGAGCGCGCCGTGGCAGGCGCGAAGCGATACGTGGACGGCGACTGCCGCTAAGCGCAGGGGGCTCGGCGGCGCCGGCGGACCGAGCGGCGGTCAGTCGTGCTCCAGGCTGGCCCCCCAGTACGCCTCGTCGACGAAGTAGTGCCAGGTGCGCGGCACGCCGCGGCTCAGCCTCGCAGCGAGCAGCGGGCAGCGCCGCGGGCGCGTTGGGCGGCGGATCAGCGGCATTCCCGCTTCCTCGGGGGTGCGGTCGCCCTTCCTCTGGTTGCAGCAGAAGCATGCGCACACGATGTTCTCCCAGCACGTGCGGCCGCCACGCGAGCGTGGCACGACGTGGTCAAAAGACAGATCCTGTGCCGGAAAAGTGGAGCCGCAATACTGGCAGCGGCCTTCGTCGCGGGCGACGATGTTGCGGCGGTTGAAGCGCACCCGCAAGGGTGGCAGCCGCGCGAAGGTGGGCAGCCGGATGACAGTGGGCACGCGAACGGAACGAGAGGGGGCGCCGATCCAGCGGCCGTCGGCCGCAAACAGCTCCCGCATCGCGGACAGCTCGACCCAGGATTCGATGTTGTGGACGCTCATGGAGCCGTCCTCGGCGAGAACGACTTCGGCCACCCTCCGGAAGAGCAGCCCAATCGCCTCCTTGGCGGGGACGATGCGGATGGCCGCAAAGTTTCGATTGAGCACCAGGACCTCCTGGGCCAGCACAGACATCACCGCCTCCTGGCAAACCGCGGAGACGTCGCAGACGACCGCGGAGGTTGGCGAGGGGCCGGGTTCCAAGCCCAGTCGAAAGCTCGCCGTCTAGTCAACAGCACGAAACACAAGCACCAGGCGAGCGCCCGCAGCGCTCGTCCCCACCGCCCACCGCACGATCGTCACCGCGGAACAGGACAATCCCGCCTCTCAGCTTCCAGTTGAGAACGCCCTGGCAGCGGTCCCGGCGGCTGGGACCACGCCTTGCGATCACCGCTCTCGCCGCTTTCCGGATTGCGAGGCGGCGCCGCGCGGTGACACGCGAAATTTCGGCAAAACCAACACGTAGTTTTTCATTATGATGGCCCGGTGCCGCGCCTGTCAATGCCTCCCCATCGTTCGCGGAGACTTGACGGGAGATGGAGACAACAGCGGGAGGAGTCGAGGGAACTGGGAGCCCTCGGTGGGTCTTGGCATGATCCGGCGGTGCACCCTGACCCGTCCGCCAAGATGGGACTGGGCTCGCTGGCAGGCACTTTGGATGCTTGTTATTTCGTGACGCCGGCCGCGGACAGGAAGGCGGCCGCCAATGGCATCCTGCCGCCCGCCCTCAGGTGCCGCTTTGAGCTACCTGGGCGATCGGACCAGCGGCCATCACGATGAGCACAGAGCGCTCGATCCACGTCAGTAAGGCCCCCCACTTCGGCAGCTCGATTCGCAGCGGCCGGCCAGTCGTCGCGGCTCGCTCATGCCGTAGCGCTCGTCCGCGCAGCCAGCTCGCGATGCTCATCGCCATTGCACGCAGCAACAACAGCACCATCAGCGCGTTCCCTCGGCCGCACCACCGCTTGTCGTCTTCCCTCCAGATCACATCCGCCACCCAATGGGTGCCGTTCTCGATCCGCCAATGCGCCCGTACCGTCGCCAGCGCCTGCACCGCGCCGAGCTTCTTCCGCCGGAATGTCGGAGACGTACTAGCGAAACTCCGTCTTCTCCTGTCCGGCGTCGTCCCGATGCGTCACCTGCACCACCCAGCCGTGGCGGATGAGCCAATCCGAATACCCCGCGATCTGCTCTGTCCGCCAGATCTGGCGGCGAATGAGCTCGCCCTTCGACCGCTCCCACCTTTCTTCGGCTGCCCACCGCGCCCCGCCCGCCGCTTGCCAGGCAGCCAACAGGCGCCGCAGCTCGGCCTTCAGCGCCAGATGCTTTTCCTTGACGCGGACGATGAACCATAACCGGCGATCGTAAATCCACTGCGACGCGGACGATGAACCATAACCGGCGATCGTAAATCCACTGCATGTCCTCTCGCGTGGCGAACCCGGCATCCATGAACACCGCCCGGATCAGTGCACTGTGCCAGTAGGCCGTTTCGAGCGCCTCGATCATCGCGGGCAGCATCCCAAGCTCATGGTCTGTCGGTTGATCGGGAGCTGCATGATCAGCGGCGACAGTGGGGTACTGATCGAGGTCGCATTCAGCACCTGATACAGCCAGTATCCCCCGCTCTGGCGCTGACAGTATTTATTCACCTCTTCTTTTACTGCCGTGGTCTTTCCGTCGATCGACACCACCCCGAACGGCAGCTCGAGTTGAAACACCTTCATGCGGTGCAGGCGCCGCACCTGCTCCACCAATACTTCGCGAAATGCCGCCGGGTCCAGCTTCAGGATCAGGTCCCACAGCGTCGAACCGGGCACTTGGCGAAAAAAGCCAAAGGAAGCCGCGGTGAGGTTCTTGCTGAGGTCATCGACAGCGCGAAGCTCGGCGCGTTGCACAGCATCCCCACCCACATCGCCCGCAAGAGCGGGAAAAGCTCCCAACGCCGCCCCTGGCGGGATCGCGGGTCGGGGATGTCGCCTTCCCACAGGCGACGCATGACTCGGCAACACTTGCTCCACCAGCGCCGAAAGCGCTGATCATTGGCGCGCATCGGAGGTAGAGCCATCTGTCCCCTCCTGCCATGATGAAATGATTAAGGGTCAGGACGGGGCCGAGCTGTGAACGGATCTTCCGCCCAAAAGCTGGCGGCTCCGTCGGTCTTCGTCAACAAGGGCGGCAGGATGTGATCATTGCCTGCCGCCTTCCTGCCCTTGCGATGTCACTACCGCGAGATCATGTAAAGCCGGCGTCGCTCTTTGACCAGCACCTCGGGCCAACACCCATGACGCCCAGGGAGTGACGCCGCTTCCCAGGTCAGGGTCGATCCGATGCCCGCACCATCCCTTGCGGAAGCAGTCGACAATTCGGCCGCTGCCGCCCGTGTCGCGTTACGTGAGGCGAGGGCTCAGACTCCATGCGAACCGCGACTTCGGGTCAGGTCTCGCTCACCTCCAAGGCGTGCCTGGAAGTCCGCGGGACTGCGGCAGGACATCTGGCGGCGACAGAAGTCGTAGGGTGATCAATCACCACTCGACTCCTGTCCGATATGCGGACAGAGCTCATGCCTTGAGGCCTCACCAACCGACTTCGGTGAGCCGGGAGGACAGAAGTCGGCAGGTGATAGATCACCCCCGGACCTCTGTTCCCCATACCGGCCGCTGCGGCTGCTCGAGATCGCGGGCTTGTCCATTCCCCTCACCCCGTGCCTCTCGGACAATCCCGGCGCGGACTTCCCGCCGCGAGCTCTCGCCGGCGACGCCGAACGCCGCCCGGCGCCTGCCGATGGCCGTCAACAACAGCACCGCATCGGATTCCGAAGGTTCTGCGCGCTACCTCCTCGGTCCGTGCCGGAGACGGCCGGAAGTGGCCCGAACAGCCCCAGAGTGATTCCCCCAACAGCGTGGAAATCCTGAAGCACGTCGAAATGACGCACCGCCTCGGGGGAGCCACTACTGACGCTCAACGCGAATTGGCGCAGCTCCCCGCTCCCATTCCTCGCGCCCAACGCACCACTGCTCCCCATGCACATCTCCACCCGATCACCGCCCCCTGCGAACCGCGACTTCCGGTCAGGTCTGCATCGTTCGCGGAGACTTGACCGGCGGCACGGCACCCCCGGCGATCGGGCGAAGCAAGCTCACGCGGCCAGCGGTGAGACGGCGCCGAATCCCCGGGACCTGGGCGTCGTGGGAGAGATCGCTTGACAAATAAGGATGCCCACCTGCAAGCCGACGACAGCAGCAGCGATCGTCCTGCCGGCCGCACGCCTGCGCGTGGTTAATACCTTCCGCACGGCCACCGCAACCGGCTCGGAGCGACCCTACCCTGGCCGACCGTCTGCTCGACGCGCTCCGTCGCACCGCGGGGCCGCTCACCCGCGAACAGTTGCGCGCGGAGCTTCACGTCCGCAACAAACGACTCGGCGACGTGCTGCAAACGCTAGAGAAGAGCACGCGCATCCGCCGCGCCAGCGACGGATGGCACCTCGCTAGGCGAACGGCGGTCAGCCCATGACCGGAAACCCCGAAGCCGACTGCACCTCGTTCCCGATTCCGGGTCTTCACCTACCAGGTGCAGCCTCAACCGCGGCGCGCCGCCTCGATTGCGGCGATGTCGATCTTTGTCATCTGCATCATCGCATCGAACGCGCGCTTGGCGGCCGCGGGATCGGGATCGGTTATCGCTTTGGTCAGAGCGATCGGCGTAATCTGCCAGGACAATCCCCATTTGTCCTTGCACCAGCCGCACGCACTCTCCTGGCCGCCGTTGCCGACGATTGCGTTCCAGTAACGATCGGTTTCGGCCTGGTCGGCGGTCGCGACCTGAAAGGAGAATGCTTCGTTGTGCTTGAATGCAGGTCCGCCATTGAGCCCGAGGCAGGGAATCCCCATCACGGTAAACTCGACCGTCAACACATCGCCTTTCTTCCCGGACGGAAAGTCTCCCGGTGCGTGATGCACCGCGCCGACGGATGAATCGGGAAAAATCTTGGCGTAAAATCGCGCGGCGTCCTCAGCGTCGCCATTGTACCAAAGGCAAATCGTGTTCTTTGCTGGCTTCACCATGTGACTCTCCTTCGTGATGAGCCGCCGAGCGCCGGAGTCAACGATGCGCTCGCAGTTGCGCGAATCAGCGCGGCGGAACAACCGGGCTTTGCCCGGCGCCGCGTTCTTCCGATGCACAGCGTCGGAAGAACGGGGCGCCGGGTCAGCGGCAGCGCTCGGAGGTAGTTTACTACCGCAGGGCGCTGTCCGCTGCACTCGGTTGTTCTGCCGCTTCATACCTACCCTCGCCGGCGGAAGCGGCGCAACCACCGGGCTTTGCCCGCCGTCCCGTTCTTCCGAAGCGCAGCAGCTCCGGCTGGGCCTACTCGCCCGGCCGAGGTATCGCCAGGTCCTTGCAGATGCGGTTGGCAACAGGATCGAGAATCTCGGCATGTCGTGGCACCGCGCTGGTGAGGCGGTTCGCCGGGTTCTAGTAGATCGTGACGTCCACCCTCGCGCAGAAGCTTGCAGCCGTGAGCGTTGAGGTGCCGGGTGAGCTCGGCGCGTTTCACTCAACCGGGACTGCCAGCGGTTCTCGGACGACCTGGTGGCCCTCCGACTCGCGCCTGGCCAGTTCCCGGTTGGCACTCACGATGAGTTGAACCGCTTCCTTCAGACTCTCCCGAGCCTCCTCGATCGTCCGCTCTTGGACGTTGCAGCCGGGCAGTTCCTCGACGTGCCCGATCCACCACTCTCCAACCTGCTCGAAGACGCCGGTGTACTGGTTGTCCATGTCGTGTCTAGTTCTGCCACAGGGTCTGCCGTCCCGGCCCTGCGTGCCTGCCTACGCTGGCCGCGTTACGTCCGTCGAACGGGGCGCCGGGTCAGCGGCGGCGCCCGGAGGTATTTTACTACCGCAGGGCGCTGTCCGCTGTATCCGCAGGATAGCCGGCGCCATGCGGCGGCCATCCTGCGGAAGAAGTCCGCGGCCCGATGGTTCGGCGCGCCGCGTCCCAGCCATCACCGTTTAACGGATCCGCACAAGCTGAAGAACCTGACGTGGCTGCCGGCATGACAGGGTACCGATTCATCGGGGAAAATCGCGGCAATCACGCACTCGCCTCGTGATTTGGCCCATCTGCCACGTGGTGCGGATCCGCACAAGAATTCAAGCTGCTGCCACAAGACGAGCCACCCGACTTGTGCCGCTTGACACTTGGAGCTGATCTTGGAGCTTGGCCGCAAACGGCGCCGCAGCTCTCGCACGTGCTCCCGCAGATTGCCCATGCCGCCCAGCAGGTGGCACGGAGCGAACCTGGAAGGAGCTGCCGATCGGCATCGAGGTTCGCTTGATCCGTTGACACTGAGGCGATAGTCCATGAAGCCAACGCCTGTGCGACGTCGGGACGACAGCGCCCCTTCCGTCTGTCCCCGCTGGCCGCGGGAGCTGGAGGCGGCAGTCTTCGTGATGCGCTTTCTGCACAGCTTGCAGTCGAACCGGCGGTGGGCTCAGAGCGGACCCCGATCTTGACATCCCCGCGCGATGCGGATAGCGTCCTGCCGGCACGTTTCTCGCGTCAGGTTTCCCCGCGTCCCGCGCGTCCGAGAGGTACTCCCCATGACGGAAATCACAAGCGGCATTGCTGCGCTGATCACGAGGATCAAGAATGAAGGTGTGAGCGCCGGCGAGGAGGAGCGGGACCGCATCATCGCCGAGGCGCGGCAGCGCGCCGAGCAGATTGTCGCCGACGCGCGAAACGAGGTCGCCGCCCTCCGCTCCACCGCCGAAGCCGACGCCCGCCGCGTCACGGAGCAAATGCGCGCCGAGCTCAAGATGGCCGCCCGCGACTTCGTCCTCGGCTTCCAGGAGCGCATTCGCCAACAGATCATCCGCCCCGTCCTGAGCGAGCAGCTCCGCGGCGTTCTCACCGACGAAACCTTCCTCTCAGACTTCGTCGCACGCATCTGCGCCGACTTTCTGGCCTCGGGCGGCGACGGCGTGGAAATCTCGGTGAGCGAGGACCTCCGCGAGAAGCTCGCCGCCGCCACCCTGCACGCGCTGGCCGCGCACGTCGATGCCGGCAAGGAAGTCGCCGTGCGCAATGAAGAAGGGCTTGTCGGTTTCCGCCTCATCCGCCGCGGCGAGGCCTTCGCCTGGGACTTTTCTCTGGAGGCGCTCACTCAGGCGCTCGCGCGGCTGGTCGAGCCGCACCTGAGGCAGTTTTTCGAGCTCCCGCGCGCAAGCAAATGACCGTCGCGGCCGGCGCACCGCACGGCCACACCGCTGCCGGCAAAGGTCCAACACCATGTTCCTAGTCTACCTCGTCACGGGCCTTCCGCGGCTCTGCCTCGGAGAAGCTCCGCAAATCACCTCCGAGGACTTCATCCGCCGCGCCCGTACCCACCTCAACGGCGCCGCCCGCGCCGATTTCGAGCTCGTCATGCTCCGCGAAGAAATCCGCGAAACCGCCCGCATCGGCGCCCTGACGACGCTCACCGGCACCAGCCTCTCCCCCGGCGAGCTCAGCTACCGCATTCGCTGCGACCGCAAACCGACGCCCCTCGGTCCGACTGTCGACCTGCTGCCCTCCTGGGTCCTGGCTCCCAGCCCCATCCACGTCCTGATGCGGACCTGGTGCCGCGTGGCACTCCAGGAATCCACCTCCCCGTTCTTGCAGGAGTGGAGCCGCTGCGAAATCCGCCTCGCGGAAGCGATCACCGGATTGCTCTGCCAGCAGGACAATCTGGGCCAGGAGGCCTTCCTGCACGAGATGACGGGCGGCTGGTCATCGACGTGGAAGGTCATCGTCTCCAATCTCGGCGAGGCGGATCTCGGCCTCAAGAATCGCTTCGCCTGGTATAGCGACGTTCGCGAGGCGCTGGCACTGCCGGATCTTCGCGACATGGAGATCCGCATCGACCGCCTGCGCTGGAAGATGATCGACGAAATCAGCGGAACCGATCAGTTCTCCATGGACACGGTGCTCGGCTATTTCTTCAAGCTCGAAATCCTGGAACGTGAGGCCTCATGGAGCCTCCAGAAGGGACAGGAAATCCTCGATGACATCTTGGCGCTGACGCCGGGGAAACTCTCATGAGCAAGTCGAACGCAGTTGTTGTCGGCGTAAATGGAAACATGGTGTCGGCGCGCTTCACCGGAAACGTGCGGATGAACGCGGTCGCCTACATCGCGCTCCCGGCGCCCGCGGGACAGGATGTCGTCCGGCTCAAGGCGGAAATCATCCGTGTGCGCGGCGAGGAGTGCGACATGCAGGTGTTCGAAGACACCCGCGGCATTCGCATCGGCGACCCCGTGGAGATCACCGAGCATCTGTTGGCCATCGAGCTCGGCCCCGGGCTGCTCGGCATGGTCTACGACGGGCTGGGAAATCCGCTGGAGGAGCTGGCACAGAAAACCGGCTTCTTTCTCAAGCGCGGCACCTACCTGCCGACGCTCGCGCGCGACCGCAAGTGGCACTTCAAACCTTGCGCGCACGTGGGCGACAAGCTGCAGGCGGGACACGGGCTGGGAACGGTGCCGGAGGGCGTGTTTACCCATCGCATCATGGTGCCATTCGGCCTCGTCGGCGCCGGGGAAGTGCTGGAGGTGGCGCCGGCGGGCGAGTACCCTGTCGACCACCCGATCGGCAAGGTGCGCAGCCTGGCAACGGGCCGCACCCACGAGGTCAGCATGATGCAGATCTGGCCGGTCAAGAAGCCGATTACCGCGTATGCAGAACGGCTCCTCCCGTCGCGGCCACTGACCACCCGGATTCGCATCGTCGACACTTTTTTCCCCGTCGCCGAGGGGGGCACCGCCTGCATTCCCGGACCGTTCGGCTCGGGCAAGACCGTGTTTCAGCAATCCGTGTCGCGCTATGCGGACGCCGACGTGGTGATCGTCGCGGCGTGTGGGGAACGTGCCGGCGAGGTCGTCGAAACCCTCCGCGAATTCCCCGAGCTCGTCGATCCGCGCACCGGACGATCGCTCATGGAGCGGACCATCATTATCTGCAACACCTCGTCGATGCCGGTGGCTGCCCGCGAGGCGTCCGTGTACACGGCGGTTACCATGGCCGAGTACTACCGCCAGATGGGGCTACGCGTGCTGGTGCTGGCCGACTCCACCAGCCGCTGGGCCCAGGCGTTGCGCGAAATGAGCGGCCGCCTCGAGGAGATTCCGGGTGAAGAGGCCTTTCCCGCCTACCTCGGGTCGCTTATCGCCGCTTTTTACGAACGCGGTGGCATTGTCCGCCTCGCGGATCCCAACCTCGGCGCTGCGCAAGGTTCGACCACGATCATCGGGACAGTTTCCCCGGCCGGCGGCAACTTCGAGGAACCGGTCACCCAGTCCACTCTCGCCGTCGTCGGCTGCTTCCTCGGACTGACCTACGCTCGCTCCTACGCCAAGCGCTTTCCGGCGATCTCGCCGCTCGACTCCTGGTCCAAATACCTGGATTCGCTGAAACCGGCGCTGGAGGAGCTTTACGCGCCGGGCTGGGTGGCGGAGGTCCGCGCGTTGCAGCGTTTCTACCGAGAAGGCCAGCGCATCGGCGATCAAATGAAGGTCGTCGGCGAGGAGGAGCTCTCCGTCGACGAGCTCGTCCACTTTCTCAAATCCGAGCTTTTCGACGCCGTCTTTCTTCAGCAAAACGCCTACGATGAGGTCGACGCCGGCCCCTCCACGGTGCGCACGGCCTTCGCGCTCAAACTGGCCAGGAGCGTTCTCGAGCACGACTTCGGTTTCGTCTCCAAGGACCAGGCGCGCGAGCGGCTGCTCGACTTGACCTCCGCCATGCGCAACTGGAACCTCGCCGCGGACGGTTCTCCGGAGTACGAGCGCTTCCTCTCCGAGATTCGCGGTGCCTTGCTTCCCCGCGACGGAGCCGGCCGCAAGAATTCGCCGTCCAATGTCTCCACTGCACGGAAGATCCAGTCATGAAGCGCATCTATCAACACATCGAGCAGATAACCGGCCCCGTGGTGATGCTGCGGGCCAAAGGGATTGCGTACGGCGAGCTGGCGCGTATTCGCCTCGGTGACGGTGCCACCAGCTACGCGCAGACGATCAAGCTGCGCGACGATCAGGTGACGCTTCAGGTGTTCGCGGGTTCCAAGGGCGTCAGCACCGGCGACGAAGTCGAGTTTCTCGGCCACCAGGTCGAGCTCATGTACGCTGCCGAGAGCATTCTCGGGCGCACCTTCAGCGGCGTCGGCGAGCCGATCGACGGCCGTCCGCCGGTTCAGGATGCCGAGAAAGTCGAAATCGGCGGCCCCTCCTTCAACCCGGCGCGCCGCATCGTGCCCACCCGCATGATTCAGACCGGAATCCCGATGATCGACATGTTCAATAGCCTGGTCGAAAGCCAGAAGCTGCCGATCTTCAGTGTCGCGGGCGAGCCGTACAACCCGCTGCTCGCGCGCATCGCCCTGCAGGCCGAGGCCGACGTTATCATCGTCGGCGGCATGGGGCTCAAGTACGACGACTACCTCTTTTTCCGCGACAAGCTCGCGCCCAACAAAGAGCGCACCATCATGTTCATCCATACGGCGTCGGACCCCGTCGTGGAGTGCATCATGGTGCCCGACATGGCACTCGCGGCCGCCGAGCGATACGCGACCGCAAATCGGCGCGTCCTCGTGCTGCTCACCGACATGACGGCCTTCTCCGACGCGATGAAAGAAGTCGCTGTCGCCATGGAGCAGATCCCGGCCAACCGCGGCTATCCCGGCGACCTCTATTCACAGCTCGCCGCTCGCTACGAGAAGGCGGTGGACATCGAGGGGTCCGGATCCATCACGATCCTCGCGGTCACCACCATGCCCGGCGACGACGTCACCCACCCCGTTCCGGACAACACGGGCTACATCACGGAGGGCCAGTTCTATCTCAAGAACGGCGTCATCGACCCGTTCGGCTCGCTGTCGCGGCTGAAGCAAATCGTCAACAAGAGGACGCGCGAAGACCACGCGCCGCTCATGAACGCCATGATCCAGCTCTATGACTCCTGCCGCAAGGTGCGCCAGCAGCAGTCCATGGGTTTTTCGATCTCCGATTTCGACCAGAAGCTGCTGGCCTACGGCGAGGAATTTGAGCGGAGAATGATGGACCTCGAGGTGAATCTGCCGCTACAGAAGCAGCTCGATCTCGGCTGGGAGATTCTCGCCAACCATTTTACCCCGCAACAAGCTGCGCTGTCCCACAGGTTGATCGAAGCATACTGGCCAAAATCTCGAATCGTGGCGGCGTGACGCGGTATGGCGCGAAAATTCAAGCTCAACAAGTCCGAGCTGACGCGATTGCGCCGCGATGAGAAGATCTATCTTCAGTTCCTCCCCGTGTTGAAGCTCAAGCAAGAGCAGTTGCAGATCGAGCAACTCAAGCTCAGGCGCGAGCTCCAGGCGCGCGCGGAGGCCTTTGAGCAGGCGCGGGCGGCGGCGGCGTCCATGATCAGCCTGCTTCCCGAGCCCCTGCCGCTGTCGGTTCGCGACCTCGTGAAGGCGCAAGAACTGGTCATCGGGGAAAAATCCGTGGCGGGCGTGCGCGTGCCGACTCTGGAACGGGTCGTCTTTCCGTCGCTGCGGGTGTCCCGTTTCGGCAACCCGCCGTGGGTGCTGCGCGCCCTTCCCAGGCTGCGGACGTTTGTGCAGTTGAACACGGAAATCGCGATCCTCAACGAACAGTATCGCCTGATCGGCCACGAGCTTCGCAAGGCGACGCAGAAAGTCAACCTCTTCGAGAAAGTGCTGATCCCCGAGACCAAGGAAGCCGTGCGCCGCATCAAGATCGCGCTCGGAGATCAGCAAGTGGCCGCGGTGTGCCGCGGGAAGATCGCGAAAGGCAAGCAGCAGGCCGCGGCCGCGGCTGCGGCGGTGTGAGAACGAGAGGCGAGCTCATGAGCGTGCAGCGAATGCTCAAGGTAACGCTGGTCGCGTATCAGCGGGACAGCGAAACGGTGCTCGAGGCGCTTCAGGATGTGGGTGTGCTCCACGTGGTTCCCCTGTCCTCGGCGGACGAGGTGCGCGCGGCTCATTCGGGAACGAACGACGAGGTCGATTTCGCCAACCGCCTGCAGCGGCTCATCCACGCGCTAGGCTCGGTAGCGCCCGCGCCGGCGCGCCTGCAGGACACCGAACGCAGCGCCGACGAGGTGGCGCGCATCGTCGAGGACATCGCCGGCCGGCTCGAGCATACCCGCGAAGCCCTGGCCGTCACCGAAACCCTGATTCAGCAGCTCCGCCCGTGGGGAGACTTCGACCCGGACGAGCTGGAGGCGCTGGAGAAGAGTGGCGTGCCGGTCTGTTTTGCCGCCCTGCCGCGCGGCACGTGGTACGCCATCGACAAGAGACAGCTCGCATACGCGGTGGCGTTCGAAGACGACGAGCGCGTGTGGGCGGTGTTTTTCGGGACCGCGGCAGACGCGTTGCCCGTATCCACAATCGCGGTGCCGCGGATGCGCCTGTCGGCCCTGGTCGAGCAGCGCGAGGACATGCACGACCAGATCGCCGCACAGCGCCGGCAGCTCGGCCGTTATTCCCACTACGGAGCGCTCTTCGCGTCGCGATTGGAGGCGATCGCGGATCGCGTCCAACTCCTGCGAACCCTGGATGAGAGCCTCAACGACGGGCCGCTCGTGGCCTTTCAGGGCTACGTCCCGGCGGAGAATGCCTTCGATCTGCGCAGCGCCCTGTCGGAGCTGCCCGTCGCCATCGCCCTGGCGCCACCCGGGCCGCAGGAGAAGGTTCCGGTCAAGCTCAAGAACAACTGGATCAACACGGGCTACGAGTCCGTGCTGCGCGCCTTTTCAGGAATCCATTACCGCGAAAAGGACATCACCTGGACCATCGGTATCCTGTTCATCCTTTTCGGCTCGCTCTGCCTGCTTGACGCTGGCTACGCCGTGCTGCTGCTCTTGACCGGAATTGGCCTGAAGGTTCGGGGCAATGAAAACTTTTATCGCGTCTTCCTTACCACGGGAATCTTCGGGGCGATAGTGGGCGCGCTGAGCGGGCAGGTGTTCGGCCTCGTCGTTGGCCAGCAGATCTACCCCGACTTGCACCCCGTTCTCCCGCTATCAGCCGATCCGCTGTCTTGCTTCAGTTTTTCATTGATCGTCGGCGGCGTCGCCATGGCCTTCAGCTACAGCGTTGCGATCTGGCAACGCGGCGTGCGCACCAATGCGCTTGGCAGCCTGATTCTGGTGGTTGCCCTGGGGGTGCTGATGGCGGCGCACAAGGCGGGAGGCGCGATGCTCTCGCTGCTGTCGGCCGAACCAGTCAGCGAAGCGTCGGTAGCGCTGATTGCCACGGTTGGCTCGAACCTGGCGCTACTCTTGAGCGCGGTGGCGGTCTGCGCCTGGGTGCTCTGGCCGGATCCGGTGTTCGGTCGCGACGCCAAGGTGCCAAACGTGCTCTGGACCATCTATTCCGGAGTTACCGGTCTGCTGCAGGATATCATGAGTCACATGCGGCTGTTCGGCATCGCGCTTTCGGGATCGATCCTCGCTCTGGTCATCAACAAGATTGCAGGTCTCATGCCGATGGCGGCCACGGTGGTGTTCGCGGTCGTCGGACACATCTTCGTTTTTTTACTCTCCCTGCTGTCGCTCTACATTCACACCAACCGGCTCATCTTCCTGGAGTTTGGGAGCAAGTGCATCGAAGGTGGGCACTATTTCTACAATCCGTTCCGCAGAGGTTTCATCGCATGAAGAGACTGCCGAAGCTTCTACCGTTGCTGCTCGTGGTCGTCGCTACGCCTGCCTACGCCGAGGGGGCGGCAAGCGGTGTCACGGCACTTTCCCCCATGCACCAGATCATGCTCTTTATTTCCTTCATGGTGATCGGCTCTGGCATCCTGAGCTCGGGCTACACGCTGGCGATCTCCTTGGGCGCGTACGCCGCGTGTGAGCGAGAGGCGCGGGGGGCGGCGTTTATCCCGGCGCTGATGCCGGGTTCACAGGGACTGTACTCCTTCGCGATTTCGTTTCTGATGATGCAAAACATGACGGAAAAGCCGTTTCAGGTGGCGCTGGCCGGCGTCCTGTGCGGGTTGCCGTGCCTGATGTCCGCGTTCGGCCAGGCGCGCGTGGCGGCGGCGTGCATCAAGTCAATCAATAACGGGCAGATGGACTCAGGGCAGGCGCTGCTGGCGACGGGCGTGCCGGAGCTGTACGCACTGACGGGCCTGGCGGGCGGCTTTCTCGCCATGTTCATGATTTGAGACCAGGTGAGCGCAAACGCAGGTGCCACGATCGGAGCTCGAGCAGCGGCTGGGGACGCCGGCGCACCGGTGTTTGATGGGCGCGGATTGAGCCCGGCCAGCGCGCGGGGCGAGTTTCTCGCGCGTGCCCGCACCCGCGGGGCTCCGGTCGCGGGCTGCGCGCGGTGCGGGGCGCCGCGGTCCGGGCGCGGTCGCGACCTGCTTCAGCTCGCCAGAGTCGCGCCATGATGGCATTTGCGCTGCGCCGCTTGGTCTATCTCGTGCCGACACTGGCCGGCGTATCCGTGCTCGTCTTTTCGACGATGCACCTGAGCGGTGGCGACCCGGCGCGAATCATGCTCGGTGAGCGCGCGCGGCCGGAGACCGTGGCGGCGCTCAGGGTCGAGCTCGGGCTCGATCGGCCCATCGCCGAGCAGTATGTCCGCTACGCGGTGAACCTGCTGCGCGGAGACCTGGGGCGATCCATCAAGTCGCACACGCCGGTGACCGAGGAGATTGCGGCGCGGTTTCCTGCGACCGTGGAGCTGGCCCTGGCGGCCATGTTGCTCGCCGCGCCCGCCGGCATTGCCGCGGGGGCCGTGGCGGCGCGCCGACGCGGCGGCTGGGTGGATGTCGCGACGATGACGGGGAGCTTGTGCGGGATTTCGCTACCGGTCTTCTGGCTCGGCCTGATTCTCATCCTCCTGTTCGCAGTGCTGCTTCCTGAGACGTTGATGGGGCTGCGCGAGCGATTTGGAGCGGGCGTCCCCGTGTTCGGTTTTCCCGTGTCCGGTCGCCTGGACCTCAACCACGCGCCACCGTGGCGCACGGGGTTGGCCATCCTCGACTCGCTGCTTGCTGGCGATGCACGCGCCTTGCTGTCGACGCTCCGGCATCTCGTGCTGCCCGCCGTGACGCTCGGCACCATCCCACTTGCCGTCATCGCCCGCATGACCCGCTCCGAGCTTCTTTCCGAGCTCCAGCAGGACTACGTGCGCACGGCGCGGGCCAAGGGCGCCTCGGAACGTTCGGTAACCTATCGGCACGCACTGCGCAACGCGCTGATTCCAGTGTTGACGACCATCGGGCTGCAGTTCGGCTATCTGCTCGGCGGGGCGGTGCTGACCGAGACGATTTTCGCCTGGCCGGGCATCGGCCGCTGGCTGGTCGGCGCGGTCATGGCGCGCGACTTCCCCGCCGTCCAGGGGGGAACGCTGCTGGTCGCGGTCCTTTTCGTGCTCGCCAATCTGCTCGTTGACCTCCTCTACGCGGCGGTCGACCCGCGTCTCCGCCTGGCTTCGGAGTGACGGTGGTGAGCGGGCGCCGCAGGATAGCTCGGGACGTGCTGCGACATCGCGGAGCCTCGATCGGTCTGTTGCTCGTCGCCGCCTTTGTCGCGCTCAGCGCCCTGAGCCCGTGGCTGAGCCCGCACGGTCCGTTCGAGCAGGACCTGAGCGCGGCCTTTCGACCCCCGTGGCATCTCCCGGGCGGCACCGCGGACCACCTGCTTGGCACCGACGGCCTGGGGCGGGACATTCTCAGCAGGATTCTCCACGGCGCGCGCTATTCACTGCAGATCGGCGTCGTTTCCGTCGGCATCGCCGCGCTGTTTGGCGTCTTTCTGGGGGCAATCGCAGGCTTCTTCCCGGCGACGGACAATGCCATCATGCGGGTGATGGATGTCATGCTCGCGTTTCCGAGCATTCTGCTTGCCATCGTGATTGTCGCGACCCTGGGTCCGGGCCTCATCAACGCGATGATTGCCGTGGGGATCGTGGCGATTCCCCAGTACGCACGGCTGGTGCGCGGTTCGGTGCTGACCGTGCGCGTGCGGGAGTACGTGGCGGCCAGCGCGGCTCTGGGCGCCAGCGACCTGCGCGTGCTGAGCCGGACGGTGATGCCGAACTGCCTCAGCCCGCTCATCGTGCAGTGCACGATGGGCTTTGCCACGGCGATCCTGGACGCCGCGGGGCTCAGTTTTCTGGGCCTGGGAGCCCGCCCGCCGACACCGGAATGGGGCGCCTTGCTCCACGAGGGCTTTCAGGACTTTCTGTCGGCGTGGTGGGTGGTGACGTTTCCTGGGGTAGCGGTCTTTCTGGCGGTGCTGGGTTTCAACTTGCTGGGGGACGGCTTGCGCGACATTTTGGATCCGCGCGCCTCGGGTTGACAATAACGCACTCAAATCTTATATTATCTACCCATGAACATCTCGTAAATTCCGGCCGAGAACTAAACTTCGATGGGCAGAGACCTCTACAAGACGCTGGGCGTGTCGCGAACGGCGACGCTGAAGGAGATCCGGCAAGCGTACCGCAAGCTGGCGCGTAAGTACCATCCCGACGTCAATCCCGGGGACAAGAATGCGGAGGGCCGCTTCAAGGAAATTGCGGAGGCCTACGGCATTCTGTCTGATGCTGACAAGCGCAAAGAGTACGACCGGTTTGGCGAGGCGGCCTTTGGCGCCGGCGCCTCGAGTCCGCGCGGCTCGGCCCGGCGCCCCCAGGGCTTTGACTTCGAGGGCTTCGATTTTTCCAAGTTCGGCGGCGGCGCCGGAAACCCTGGTCCGGGCCGCGGCTTTGCCGACATCCTCGGCGATCTGTTCGGAGGGTGGAGCCGAAAGGACTCCCCGCCCGGCGCCGAGCGGTCGCCGCAAAAGGGCAAGGACATTCAATATAGCATGGACATCGGCTTCGAGGACGCGATCCGCGGTGTCTCGGCAACCATCAGCTTTCAGCGAAGTGAAGTGTGCGCGCAGTGCAAAGGCGTGGGAACCCAGCCCGGTGGCGGCAAGATTGCCTGCCCGCAGTGCGGCGGCACCGGGCGGCAAAGCGCCACCAGAGGTCCACTGAGCTACGAGCAGCCGTGCTCCCGCTGCGCCGGCAGCGGCACCATCACCGCGAAGATCTGCGGTGAGTGCGGCGGCAGGGGGAGCCAGGCGGGCACGGAGCGACTGACCGTCAAGATCCCACCCGGCGTCGACACCGGCTCGAAGATCCGCCTCAGTGGCAAGGGCGAGCCCGGCATCAACGGCGGCCCGGCCGGTGACCTGTTCATCGTCACCCGCGTGCAGCCGCACCCGCAGTTCGAGCGCAAGGGCGACAATCTCTACGTGGAAGTGCCGGTAACCTACGTCGAGGCCGCCCTCGGCGCCAGGTTGGACGTACCGACCATCGATGGCGAATCGACCATGACCTTGCCGCCCGGAGCCCAGAGCGGGCAGCTCTTTCGGCTTCGCGAGCGCGGCGTTCCCCACCTCAAAGGCGGTGGCCGCGGCGATCAGTACATAAAGATCCGCGTCACTGTCCCCAAGAACCTGGACAAGCGCTCGCGCGACATCCTGACCGAGTTCGCACGCCTGAATCCTGAGAATCCGCGCACGTAATGCGACCCCGTGCGCCTTCGGAGATGCGGTGATGACCCAACCTGACTACTACGAGGTGCTTGGACTTCAGCGTTCCGCCAGCGAGGCCGACATCAAGAAAGCCTACCGCCAGTGCGCGCTCAAGTATCACCCCGACCGAAACCCGGGGAACAAGGAGGCGGAGGAGCAGTTCAAGCTGGCCGCCGAGGCCTATCAGGTACTTTCGGATCCCAAGAAGCGCCAGGTTTTTGACCAGTTTGGCATCGAGGGGCTGAAGGGAAGAGGGTACCAGCCGTTCACCGGTTTCGACGACATTTTCGGCGCCTTCGGCGATATTTTCGGCGACCTGGGCGATCTCTTCGGGTTCAGTCGGACCGGCCGGAGGCGTGGGCGCCAGGGTACGCACATTCGCCACGACCTGGAGCTCGACCTCGCAGAGGCTGCCTTTGGGTGCGACAAGCAGATCGAGGTGAGCGGCTACGTTCTGTGCGACAAGTGCGGCGGTTCCGGCGCGGAGCCGGGAACGAAGCCGGCGCGATGCGGAACGTGTGGTGGCGCGGGCCAGGTTACCGCCACGCAAGGCTTCTTCACGGTCAGGACCACATGCCCGACTTGCGGCGGGGCGGGCATGGTAAACCGCGACCCTTGCGTCGCCTGCCGGGGTCGCGGGCGCGTGCAGCGGCCCCGGACGCTCAACGTCAAAATTCCGGCCGGCGTCGATACCGGGTGCAAGCTTCGCCTGGGCGGGGAGGGTGAAGCCGGCGACGCCGGTGCGCCCGCCGGCGACCTCTACGTCGCGATCCACGTCAGGGCCCATCCGGATTTTGAGCGCAGTGGCGACGACCTTGTGCACCCGGCCATCATCACCATGACGCAGGCCGCGCTCGGCGCCGACGTCGCCATTCCGACGTTGGAGGGCGAGGAGCGCCTGAGCGTCGCGCGCGGCACCCAAACCGGCGACACCAAGCGGCTCAAGGGCAAGGGCGTTTCGAGCCTTCGCGGCTTCGGCCGCGGCGACCTGATCGTTCAGTTCCTGGTGCGCACGCCCGCCAACCTGACGCCGCGACAGGAAGAGCTTCTGCGCGAGTTTGCCGAGACTGAAGAGCAGGCTGTCTCGGGAGAAAAGAAGGGCATTTTCCAGCGCCTGAGGGAGTCCATCGAGCACACGCTCGACAAGGGGTAGCGCGACCTCGGGTAGTTCGGGCACCACGGTCGGATTCCGTACGGAGAACACGCAATGGCAGGGAAATCATGGTACGTTGCTCTCGGTGGTCAGCGCGTCGGCCCACTCACGGACGACGAGCTGCGGCGGCGGATCACGGCAGAGAACCTGCCCGACTCCACCAAGGTATGGACTCAAGGCATGGAGGGCTGGACTTCGCTCGGCGGCCTGCCGGAGTTTGCATCGCTATTCCGCACCGGTGGGCCCGCCCCTTCCGGGTTCGAGCCGAGCACGGGCATGAACCGGGGAGCTGGTGCCTTCGATACCGGCTCAAGCCGCGATGATGGGTCCACGAGCTCGCGGCCGGCGGCGCAAGGCAGCATCATCGACCGCTTTTTCCCGGATGAGCTCCCATTACGATTCAAGCAGCCGCACCGCATCGGCTGGCGGGACGTATGGGGCGGCTTCGCGCTCGGATTCGATCGCAACCGCGCGCTGGTCGCGCTGGCGTCGTTCGGAGCGACGACGCTCGTAGGTGGCATTCTGTTCGGCATCGCGTTGATCGCGGCGCGGGTTACCGCGGTGTTGGCGTTGCCGTTTGTGGTCGCCGGCGCCGCTGCTGCCATCGCCATTTCCTTTGTCGGCCTCGGGGCGCTCAGCTTTCAGGCGCGCGAAAAAATCCTGGAAGGTAGCTCTCCGGCCTTTGGAGTGGCCCTGGCCTGGGCGCGGCAACATGCGGTGTCGCTGGCGCTGACCCCCATCATCGTCAGCGTGACCATCGCGGCCCCGCTCATCGTGCTGGGCCTGCTGGGCGTCGTCGCGCTGATCCCGTACGCTGGTCCCATCCTGACGGGGCTGATTTTCGGCGTCCACCTCGCGCTGGGTTTGGCCACCGTGTTCTTGATTGTTGCCGCCGCGCTGGCTTGGACCTTCGCCCCCATCATCGTGGCCTTCGAAGAAACGACCGTCATGGAGACGATGCAGGTGCTCTTCAACCTGGTTCGCTCCGCGGTGGTCCGGCTCCTGTTGTGGGCGATCCTGCCCAGCATGGCGCTGTCGCTGGTGGCAATGCTCGTGATGTGGGTCGGCATGGTCGCGCTCTCCATCCCGGTGGGCATCACCGGCGGGATCTCAGGGTTTCCGAGCCTCCTCGGAATGCAGATGCTCATGGCCGGCGGCGGCCTGGACATGGTGCAGATGCCGGGAGGATCGGTGATCGGCCTGTTCCCCACGGGAATCTGGATCGGCTTGTTTTATGCCTCACTGCTCGCGGTGGTGATGGCGATGCAGAACGGCGTCATGGCGCTGCTGTATCTCGGGGCACGCCCGGGCAACGACGACCTCATCTCGCGCGACACGTATCTGGCGCGCAAGAGCGGCGGCGACGCGGCGTAGAGCGGGGGGGAGGCGAGCACGTACGCGCACTGTGCAACACGCGCCTGCGGGGGGAGGGGCTTTCCTCTCAGCGCACCCACTCGGGGAGCGCGCCGGCGCGACTTGCCTCGTCGGGAAGCTCCGTGAGCTCCCGTTCGGCGGAAGCGAGCTGCATTTCCAGTTCCTTGCGGCGCGCCGTCAGCGACTGAAAGCGCTGCTCATCGCCAGCGCTCCGCGCTCGCGTCGCTTCCGTCTTCGCCTGGTGGACCTCGCGTCGCAGCCGATCCCGCTGGCGCTGCAGCTCCTTTTTTTGGTTCGCCCACCAGACCGCATCATGCCCCTGATCGTCCACGGTCGCCGCGCGAGCTGCCTCGGCTGCCAGGTCCTCCGACAGTGCCGTGCCGCCATCTGTGGTCGTCGCGGGAGCGACGGACAGCGGAACCTGCTCATCATCATCGGCGCCTGCCGAGCGGCCGAGGCGACTGGGATCGCGCCGTATTGCCCGGACGCGTTCCAGCATGTTGGCGGCCTCGCCGTGGCTCGGGTCTTCGTTGAGGATCGCGAGCAACAGCTTTTCGGCGCTGTTGTGCTCGTTCTTCTTGTAATAGATGTTCGCGGCTTTCCACAGTCTATCGACGAGCTCGCGCTGCCGGGTGCTATCGGCGCTCTGTTTGGCGTCGAGCGTGGCAATGTCTTCGTAGAGGTCCCCGTATTTTTCTTCCATGGCTCGGGCGTCGAGCCCCAGGAAGTCTCCCGCTTCCTTGAGATATCGCCGTGCGGAGACGAAGTCGCCGGCGCCTAGCGACAGGCGCGCATGCTCGATCAGGATCTCCGAAGCCGGACGCGGATCGGTGTCGGGTGCGGTGACGGTCGCGCCGGCGGGCGCTCCCGCGGACATGGGCGAGGTGCTGGTGGCCGCGTTTTCGGGCCGGTCTCCGTCGCGGCGATTGGCAGTGCCCTGGTGGCGAGCCGCGACGAGGACCGCGGCAAGGATCGCCGCGGCCACGAGCGCAGTGGCTCCAGCGGCATGGCGCAAGACCGGGCGCCGGGTCTCCGCCGCCGGTGGGTTCGCCGGCGCGGTTCTGGCGCCGGCAGGCGCTGTCCGCATGGCGGGGAGCTCGGGACTTACCAGCATGCGCCTCCCCACGAGCTCGTCCGCCACGCCCGCCGCATCACCCGAGTGCGCCTTGCGGTGAGGTCCTCCAGCGCGGTCCGCACCGGTGCTGTCCTGCTCGCCGGTCTCGTCCAGGTCGTCCAGGATGAAGTCGTCGTCCGCAGAAGCCGCAAACAGATCATCGCCGGCATGTTCAAGGCGTGGCGCCGGGAGCACGACAAAACCGCGAGACTCGTACGGCTGGGCCGCATGTGCCAGGAGCATGGTCCTCGGAGCAAACTCGGTCGCCGCCGGCGCGGCTCCCGTGTTGAGCTGGTTCAGTCTGGCCACGGCGACCTTCGCCAAGACGTGGTCCGGATCGATTTGCAACGCCTGCTTCAAGTATTCGGCCGCGGTTTCCCGAAGTCCCTGCTCGAGAAAGAGAATCCCGATCTCGTAGGCTCTTCGGCATTCTGCTCGTTCGTCGCTGATCAACCGTTCCGGCGAATCGCCGCGCTGAGATGCCATAGCTGGACCTGCTATCAAGAGAGTACGCCACGCCTCGCCCTTTTCCGTCCTGCCTGGTCCGGATCGGAGGCGACGCCAGAGGCTCAGAGAATCTGCCGGATGTCACACGTCAGATTCGGGCCAACCACGAGCAGCGCACCGGAGGGAACCTCCTCCCATTCGAGCTCCCACCGCGGCTCCTGGCTCACCAGAACCGACTGGCCACGCCGGCCGTAGCAAAAATAATAATACGTCTCATCAATGCCCGCCTCCCGGAATGCGTAGAGATGGGCGCCGTCGGACATCAAGATGGCCATGCCCGTGCTCTCGCAGGCACTTCTGACATCGCCAATCGCGCGCACCAGACCTTCGACGACGTTCTTTGCCTCCTCGATGCGCCGCAGGACCACGCCGAAAAAAAACTCGCTCGGCGTTGCTCCCTTGGGCTGCAAATCGGCCGGCAGCTCCGGCTGGTAGGTGCGAAGGCGCGCGTCATGAGCGAACGTGTAGGGATGTCGGATAAACGGCTGGGTGTTGGAAATATCCTCAGGTGCGCCGTCGTCGGCTTTGCGCAAATGAGACAACAGGCAGCCGCGGACGCCGTTGCCCTTGACGAGACGGCACGCATCGACGTAGCGAAAGTCCTCGAAGGCATTACCGATTCCTCTGCCCGCATAGTGAGGACCGTTGGCGTCGTAGTACGCGATTCCCCAGCCGGCGCGATGGCCGCGCTTGGAGCCCGGCAAGGTCCGGCCGTCCTCACTGAGCGCACGAAAATCCAAGAGCAAACCGTCGTCAGCGTTCTCCCTGGTGAGGAATGCGAGAAGCCTACTCATTATAGTCTCTGGTGGTCGTTCGTATGGCGGCCGCGGGCAGATTCGATTATAGCTCAGTTAGTCGCGAATGTAAGTAGTTTGCGGGCCTCCCCCAGTCAGTGCGGCGAGGACACGAGAGGAATGCAGCTCTTGGTGGAAGTTGTTTTTCGGCCAAAAGGGGGGCAGGCTCCCGCAGAAAGAGCGTTGTGTGAGCACCGCCGCGCGCGCTGTTTGGGTCCATGCCGGGCGCCGGCGCGCCGGCCGCTGGCGGCGACTGCGCTGGCCATCGCGCTGATTGCGAGCGCACCCGCCGGGACTGTGCCGCGGTCGGGAGCCGAGGAGATCGGCACGCCAGTGGTCGATCCCGAGGAGTTGCCAATCGCGCCGCGCCACGTGCCATCCAGCGACGAGCTGCGCTTCCGTGAGGCCGCCGGGGAGCCGATTCTTCCCGAGCTCACCGTTCCGTACGCAACGCACGACCGCTGTCGCGTTTTCGGCGGGTGGTTGCCGCCGGACTTCGCGCCGCTGCCCTGCCATGTTTTCGATCAACGCAGGTTGCGGGCGCTTGGGGTGCAGACTCTTGCTGATGTGCTCTTCTGGGTTCCGGGACTCGAGGCCGAGGCGAATGCTGTTGGCGGGTTGACCTGGTCGGTGGATGGCAGCCCGGGGCCGCGAGGAATGCCGGTAGTGATCGATGGCGTCCCGCTCGGCGCCGCCAACGGCATTCCTGGCGTCTTTGAGCTGCGCGTGGGGCTCATCGAGCGCGTGGAGGTTATCGTCGCGCCCATGCAGGCGATTCTCGGCGTGGGGGCGAGCCGCGGCGCGATTTACGCCTGGACGCGGCGCATGTTTGGCCCAAGCCTGGCGATTGGCGGCAGCTCGAAGGGGGAGCGCGCGATGCGCCTGGGAATCGGGAACCGCGGGTCGCGCGCCTGGAGCGCCGTGGCCGAGCACGCGCGGCGTGGCCCGGGTGACTTCGTGGACGAGCCGGAGCGCGACTCGCAGGCGGCCGGCCGCACCTCGGTTGGTCCGCTTCGCCTCACGACGGCGGCGTGGTCGCGTCGCCACGTCCTGCCGCGCGATCCGCTCGCAATCGACGACGGCGCGCTCGGCAACCTCACCTACCATACTTCGGGGCCGGGGTTCGCGGTGGAGCTCGCCATGATTGGGGCGCTACGCGAGGCGGCCGCCACGTCTCGCGAGGCGGCGCATCCCGACGCGCCGCTGAGACGAGAGGACCGCAGCGAGCAATTCGGGCTTTCCGGCCACTTCGAGTGGCGGCCCAACCTCAAACACCACCTGAACATCGGTCTCGGGTACCGCGATGACAAGTCCCGAGTACTCGAGTACGAGGTCCCGCGGCAAGGGCGCGGTGGAATCCGCGATCGCACAGGCAGGGCAGCATTCGTGGCGCCGGCGACAGATGTCTCCGTCTGGGCTTTGCACCGCTGGCAGCTCACCGCGAACCTGGGTCTGGCCAGCGCGGCCCGGCTCTCGCGACTGGACGGTGCCGGCAGCGACGGGACGAGGTGGCGTCTGTACCCGCAAGCGTCGCTGGTATGGATTCCTGCCGAGTCGATTCGCGCGCGTCTGGCCTTGACGCGGACCGATGACCCGGACGGCGCGGAGCGGTTGGACGAGGCCGGATCCTCGGGTGGCGTGGGCGATCACGCGGAGGTAAGCTGGTCGTGGACGCCCCGGCCGCGCTGGCTCCTCGCTTCGCGCATGGCCACGCGCACGTGCTCGAGATGCGACCGCGTCCTGGCGTCTGGGGCGGAGTGCCGATGGCAGTGGCAACCCGGCTATGCGCTCGGGTGGTCCTACACGCACACCGACGGCATCGATTCCACGTCTTCTCCCGGCGGGGCTCCCCGCCACCGTGTGGACCTCGCCGCCGACGTGCCGTTGACCAGGCTTTTCGACGTGTTCCTGCGGTTCCAGTATCGCTCGGACCGGAGCTCGCAGGTGGCGCGCGAGCCGAGCTCACTCGCCGCCAGCCGCCGCCTGTCCGCGCGTGTCGCCACCGCGCACTCGCCGCAGCGCCTCTGGCAGCTTTCCGCGACTGTGGATAATGTACTCTCTGACAGCACGCGCGCTACCGTGGATAGCAACCCAGGCCGCTACTGGGAGCGGCGCGTAGTCATCGAGTATTCCGTCGGTTGGTGAGCGTGAGGTGAACCGGGAGATCGTTTTTTGGCTCGGCGTGGTAATCGTAGCCGCGCTATTCTGGTTTGCCGTAGTCCGCATCCTTCTGCGCACGCCTGCAACGAGCAAGCGAGTTGCGCCGGTGCTGTCTGAACCCGGGCCGGGGTCGCCGCGGGAGATGCGAGGCGACACGCCCAAAGTGATTTCGGCGGCAACCGCGCCGGGCGCGACCGCCCCGGAGCCACCACGCCAAGGCGCTGCGCACGGCACTCGCGGACCGGTGGACGCCGCGTCTGCAGCGCCGGAGCCACCTGAAAGCAAGTCCCGCACGCCGGATCACGACGCGCTCCTCGAGCTGGCCCGACGTGTCCAGGATCGCGCCCAAGTCCTGCGCCGTGAGGTCGTCGCCCATCCAAAGGTCATGGCCGCCGCGGTACGCGACTTCATCCACCAGCCGGCCGCCAACCCCGCCGCCGGTGTCGCCGCCGCTGAACCCGATCCTACCCCCAAGAGCTCGGCTGGCCCGAGCAAGAAACGAACCAAGAAAAGAGGATGATTGCTACCATGGAGTTCTGGGTTATCGCCTTTGGCGTGGTAGTCGTAGTGCTTGGTGCCGTATTGATTCCCTGGTGGCCACGGCGCGACGCGGCGCCAAGAAAGCCGGCAACGACCACCACGAGCAAGGCGCTTCCCGAGGCACCGAGCGCGCCAGCCGCTGACGGCACGAACCGACTGGCGGAAATGCTCAAGGCGGCGCGAAGCGTAGGCGGCGGCGACGGAGAGGCTCGCGGGGCTGCGCACCAGGCCAGTCAGGGCGCCGAGCGCGAGCCCCACGCCGCCACCCGGAAACATGCAGAAAAGGCCAGGCAGCACGTGGAAAAGGATAGCAAGGCGGCATCGCATGCCGTTCGGCAACTGATGGATACCAAGCGAGTTGACTAGAACCTATCGCCACAAGCTCCGCGGCCCCTTGACTTCACTCGCCATTCTCCAGAATAATGGCGAACGGTAGTAATACGGCTCGTCCTCCACGAATGCGCCCCTAACCCAGTCCGAAACGCCATGCCTGTCCGCCTTACGGTCCGCGATCTCGCCGCGCAGGACGCGAAAGATTACGAGCTCGATTTTGACACGACCGTCATTTCCATCGGCCGCGCGTCGGTGAATTCGGTCCAGCTTCCCAATCGGCGCATCTCGCATACGCACTGCCGCATTCTGGCGGAAGGCAAGGACTACTACTTGGTGGATTCGGGAAGCACCAACGGCACCCAGCTAAACGGCAAGAGAATCCCGGTCGACGAGCGCAAGCTGCTGCGGGACGGAGATCACGTGCAGATCGAGTCATTCGACCTCAAGTTTTCCGTCCTGCAGGCCGTGCCCCGCAGCGAGGAGGCGGGTGAGCGCACCGAAATGGTCGCTCGCCGCATGGTCATGGAGGTGCTCAGCGCCCTTGGAGACGAAACGCCGTCGATCAAGGTCGTGACCGGACCGCAGCCTGGCCTCGCCGTCGAGCTCGCGCGCGAGGTCGAGGACATCGTCATCGGCCGCAGCTCGGAATGTGACCTGTGGATCGACCACAAGGCGATCAGCCGCCAGCACGCCCGCGTTCGCAAGGACTGGAACGGTGTGGTGGTCGTCGACCTCGGCAGCGCCAACGGCGTGTTCGTAAACGACGAGCGCGTCTACGGCGAACGGCGGCTGCGCGACCGCGACGAGATTCGCCTCGGAGCGGCCATCAAGCTCGTGTTTTCGGATCCGAATGCCGCGCTGATGGACGAGCTTGACGATATCCCCGATCCGGTCAAGGGTGCGTCTCAAAAGGCGGCAGCGCTTCCCGCCAGCGCGCCACCGCCGCCTCCCGTCCCGCCGCCGCTTCCCGACGAGATCGAGGTTCCCGAGCCGGAGATGCCGATCGCAGGGGGAACCATGATGATGAAGGTGCCGGCAGACTTCGCGCGGCGGGTGCAGGAGGAACAGCAGCGCATCCAGGCTGTGCAACAGCAAGCCGTGAAGACGCCCACCGGTAGCAAGGCGGTCCTCGCCGTGTTTGCCATCGCCGCGGTCGCCCTCGTCGCAATCGGCGTCGCGGTCGTGATGAGACTACCGGCCGCCCCTCCAGTGCTCGAGAGCATCACGCCGCGAAAAACCATCGCCGGCAACCCAGTCGTGGTCAGCGGGACGGGGTTCGGGGAAAAGGATAGCCCCGAAGCGCTTCGTCTCCTGTTCGGCACCGTCGAGGCCAAAATCGACCAGCGCGAAGAAAAACAACTGCACCTGCGCGTGCCCACCGACGCCCCTGATGGCGCGGTCACCCTGACGGCATTCCGCGGTGAGATCGCCTCCGTCGGCGAGCTCGCCTTCGTCAAGATGCCCAAGCCGAGTCTGGATTCCGTCGATCCGGACAGTGCAAAACCCGGCCAGATGGTGACGCTTCGCGGGGAAGGATTCAGCCCCGAGCCGTTTGAAAACGAGGTCCGATTCGGCTCCGAACGCGCTCAGGTGACGGAAGGAACGCCCACGGAGCTGAAAGCGGTCGTGCCCAACATCGCGGCCTCCGGCCCCGTCAACGTTTCGGTGGCCGTGCACGGGCTCACCTCCGACGCCAGCGAGCTGAGCATCGTCGGGGTCAAGCCACCGCCGTTTCTCCTGGCCTTTTCTGCCGGTCGGCCCAGCGCGGACGGCTCAACGATCTCCGTCAATACCGACTTCGGTCCGATCCTGTATCTCTCGGAAGGCGCCGGTAGCGAGGGACTCGAGGCCCGAGCCCGGCGCGTGGCGGAGCGACTGAACGCCGCGCGCAAGGCGCTTTCGGAAAGACCAACCGCAAAACTCAAGCTGCGAGGCGGCGGCGCTGGTGGTGAAGCGTCGATCTGGCAGGTGACTCCGGATGGTTCGCTCGAGGAAAAGCTCGCCGACGTCACTGCCGCGGATGCCGCCGGCTATTCTCGCCAGGCCGGCGTGCGCATCGATCCAGACCAGCTCGGAGCGTGGTGGGTGGGGCTGCTTTCCGACTACTATCTGGTCTTCGTGCAGCGCCGACCACCCGCATTTACCCCGGACAGCTCAGCGGATACCCGCGTGCTGGCGGAGGTAAACGCCATGTCGCCGGGAGCTCCATTTCCCCGCGAGATTGCCAGCCAGCTTTCGCCGGCCCAGCAGGAGTCGCTTGCACGAGCCGCGCGCGCCCTTCCGGCACGCTACGGCCGCGTCGATGGCCGGTGGTCGGGACAGATCGATATTCGTTTCTCCAGAGCGTCGAACGAAGGCCTCTACGAAGCAACCCTCATGCTGGATCAGAACGGAACTTCGGTCAGCGGCACCGCCAACCTGACGCGCTCGAAGAAGATCGGGAACAACGCCATCCGCTATGAGCGCAAGACCACCAGTGTCAAACGCGGGGCCTACGGTGCCACGGGGTGGAACGAGGTCACCTTCGTGCTGACGAATCCAGAAGGCGAAGACGTTACTTTTCGCGGCACGGTGCAAGGCAAGTCCTTGACGGGAACCTTTGTCTCCGCAGGCGGAGATCGTTCCGGGAAGTTCGAGCTCACGCTGAACTAGGGGAGAAACACATGGGATTCGGTCTGATCGTGGAGCTCCCCATGGTGGAGGGGGAGCCCGGCAGTGAAGTGGAGAAGCACTTCGAGTACGATAAAGATGCCATCACCATCGGCCGTCACTCGTCCAATGACCTGCATCTGCCATATCAGGCGATCTCGAGCAAGCATGCGCAAGTCATGCGCGAGGGCGACGTCTGGTACATCGTCGATACCGGCAGCACCAACGGCACGTGGCTCAACGGGGAGCGGCTTTCGCCGAACCAGAAGTATCCCCTCGAGGACGCCGATTCCATCTCCGTCACCAGCATCCGCATGGTATTCGTCGGTGACCGCGCGATTCGCGACGCCGGCGATGCTCCGCCGAAGCCCGGTGATACCGCCGCCAACGCGGTTTCGCCGGACGACGATGCGGAAGGCGATGACGTTGTCGTTGCCGAAGCCGCCCAGGGGATGGGCAAAGACGAGATGATCCTCATCGGGATCGCCGGAGTTGCCGCCCTTGTGGCCATCATCGTTGTCGTTATCGTGCTAATTTGAGGAAATGAGTTTTCAGGACAGGGATTACGAAGAGAATCTCCGCAAGTTCTACGAAGGCACATGGCTGATTGCGGGCTGGAATCAGCGCAAGGACAAGCTGCTGGTCCAGTTCGATCCGCATCAGCAGCGCCTCCTGGGCGAGCGGCTGGACCGCATCGGCCAGCGCGTGGCGCCGGAATGGGCGCGCAAGGATGGGCGCGTAAGCAGCCTGGACCTCAAGGACTGGGGTAGTCAGTTGCAGAAGGCCGTCTCGGGAGGCTTCGAGCGTCTCGTCGCGGCGCTCGAGCAGCTCGAAGAGCTGATCGAAAACCGCTTGAACGGTCGCTTCTGAAGACTGATGCTCTGCACGCCAAATCTGGACGGGAGGTACTTGCCATGGCGGTAGACACCGCGGGCCGCCTCGGAGCCGAGCTCGAACAAGGAGAGGGTATGATCCGCTTGGGTAAGTCGCGCCACGAAGTCGCGCTACAGCTCGCGCTACAGCTTGCGGAGCTTCCGGAGGAGAAGCGAGAGGAAGCGATGGCGCTGTATCGCCGAGTCTTCATCATGCTGGCGGAGCTGGAGCAGGAGGCGGCTGACCTGGGCAAGCGCAAGCCGGCTGGATTCGCCACGGGGAAAGACTGACCCACGCCCCGGCGCGGGTCATCTCGGTTCTCGGAGCACGGGCGCGAACGCGTTGCTGCGCCATTCCTGATCTCCCTGCTGTCCCCCCCGCAAGTGAGGGGCAGGTGAACAGTTGGCGCACGGCCGCGGCGGGCCAGTGGCGCGCGCGGCCGCCTACTTCGCAGTGCCGCCTGTCGCCGCGGTGCCACCTGTCGCCGCAGCGCCGCTCGGCGCGGGCGTGCCGCCTCGGCGGCGTAGCTCCTCGAGCTGCTTTTCCGCTTCCTGCAATCGCTCCTCGAGTTTCGTGAGGCGCTCCTGAAGCGCGGTGTTGGGCTTGCGCTCGGTTGCGCTCGCGCGCAGCCGGCTCGCGACTCGTTCCGCCTTGTGGCGAAGGTAGTCCGAGCGCGTGCGCACCCGCAGACGATCGATTGCTGACACGGAGCTCTGATCCCCAAGGTCCGCGAGGCCGTCCAGGGCCGCCGCCGTGGTGCTTACCTCGGGGCTGAGCAAGAACGCTTCAAGCTGCTCCCGCACGCGCGCTCTGTCGGGCGCCGGCAGGTCGGCCGCGCCGGCGCTCGTCCCCAGACCGCGCACGATTTCGCGATACACCGTTGCCGGCAACTTCGCGTCGAGGTGCTTGCGCAGGAGCGCCACGTTCTCCGAGCGACCGCTGGCCGCCGCGAGCGCCCTGGCAGTCGCGCGCGCCACACGCTCGCGCTGCGAGCGATGGCCAAGGAGCGCCCCGGCAGTGCTTGCCAGCCGCTCCGGAGCGCTTGTTCCGAGCGCTTCCACGGCGTCCTCACGCACGGAGTCGCTGGCATCGTCGAGCGCCAGTGCGGTCAGTACCTGGGCGTCCTCCTCACCCCGGCAGGAACCAAGCGCGCGCGCCACGTCCCTACGCGACCACGGCGACGAGACCAGCGGCACGGCGGTGCGAAGTGCGGCGCAGGCAGTCTCGGCGCCGCTCTCACCCAAACTGAGAGCAGCCGCGGACTGGATCGACCAAAACGCGTCCGGTGCGCTCAATGCCGCGCGCAGCGCCGCGATCACTCCCGGGCGCGACAGACTGTCTTTTAGCGCACGCGCCGCCGCCATGCGCGCGTAGGTCGTCGTGCCCTTGGCGAGTTGGGCCATGAGCTGTGGAGCGTCTGCCTTGTCGATGACCTTCGCCAGCACTGTCAGCTCGGGATCGAGCTCGACCCACTCCGGGCTTTCTTCCAACGCAAAACTGAGCACGCGGCGCGACTCGTCAAGGTCCAGCACGAGGTCCTTACGGCTCCCATCCGGCAGCACTGCGCGCACCGGCAGGGAAACGCGGAACGGGCGCTCGTCGCTCTCCACCGAGCTCTTCTGCGCCAGCGTCACCTCCAGCCCCCGGGTGTCGTCGCGCCACCGCCATTCCACCGTGATCTCTGGGTGGCCCGCGCGGAGAAGCCACTGGTCAAAGAACCACCGGAGCTCGCGGCCGCTCGCCGCCTCCAGCGCCGCCCGAAAATCGTCCGTCTGCACGATGCCGTTGGCGTGGTCGTGCACATACCGCCGCATGCCTGACCAGAAGGCATCCTCGCCGAGCAGGTGCCGCAACATGTGCAAAACCCAACCACCCTTCGGATAGGCGTGCTCGTCAAAAAGCTCGCCGGCGTCCTCATACTCGTACGTGACGATCGCGCGCTGGTAGTCGAGCGCCTCCTCGAAGTAGTCGGCCGCGTTGCCGTCCATCGCCGCGACAAATTCGTCGCCGCCCTTCCAGTGCTCCGTGAACAGGTCCGCAAAGTAGGTCGCAAAACCCTCATTGAGCCAGACGTGGCTCCAGTCGCGGGTTGTGATCAAGTCGCCGAACCAGTGGTGGACAAGCTCGTGCGCGAGGAGGTTTTCCGGCTCCCAGGTGTCGCGATCCTCCGCGGTGATCAGCACGCTCGGGGTAAGAAAGGTAATCGAGGTATTTTCCATCCCGGAGGCGAAGAAGTCCTGCGCAATGGCGTGTCCAACCTTCGCGTACGGGTAGCGATAGCCGGTCTTGTCGCTGAAGAATTTGACCATCTCGGGGACGCGTCGAAACGTCTCCGCTGCCTTCGGCAGCTCCGCCGGGGCGACATAGGAGAGAATCGGGATCCCGTCCCACTCCTGGCGATACTCGACGTAGTCGGCGGCGGCGAACGCGATCAGGTAGTTGACGTGCTCGGCGTCCATGCGCCAGTGGTAGGTGGTAGTCTCTGGGGCGGCACCCGGCGCGGCGGCAACGAGAACGCCGTTGGCGACGACGCGGAACGCTTTCGGGACGGTCACGCGGAGCTCGGACGTAAAACGGTCATTGGGATAGTCGTGGGACGGATACCAGTGGCGGTTGCCGTCGGTCTCTCCATGCGACCAGACGGCGACGCGCTCGCTCGGGTTCTCCGCGGTTGGGCGCTGGAAATAGAGGCCCTCGCCGGGTTCCGCGCGGTACACGATGCCGAGCGCGGCATACTGCCCGGCAGGCACGTCTTGTGGAAACGTCACGACGAGGCGCCGCTTTCGCCACGAGAAAGTGCAGGCCGTAGCGGCCGCAGCGGGAAAGGACCAGTCGGCGGTGGACGCCGCTTTCGGCACCAGGGCCAGGCGCACCTCGCTGACGTCAAGGTCGACGGCATCGAGCTCGAACGTGCGCACCGGCTTGCCGAGCGGGGTAAAGAACAGGGTCGCGGTTCCCGCGATGGCGCGCTGCTCGAAGTCCATGGCCAGGTCCAGCGCGACGTGAGCGACGTCGGCGGGGCGATCGGGCGGGTATTGCGGCGTGAGGTTGGGCTTCGGGGGCTTGGGCTGCTCCTGATCCGTCGCCGCGATGGAGGCGGACGGAGGTAGCGCGAAGGTGAACGCCAAGGCGAGAAAGGCAAGGGGCCGGAGTTGTGGGGAGCAGGAGATCATAGGTTTCGTCCTGAGCGCTGTCGGTGCAGTGAGTGGCGGCGGTGGTCGCGAAGCGAGCGAGGTACATGCGTCGCAGAGCGTAGCATGAGCGCGGGACCGATGCACTGTCGTCGCACCGAGGGCGACCAGGCGGTGGATCCGGGGTCGCGTGCAGTCTTGCGTTCGCCTTCGGCGTCGCGGTACGGTGTCCGCACAACGGGGAGGCGTTACCCATGGGGCTTGACGAATGAGTCTACGAGCGAGGACGGTGCTGCGGGGAGCGGCGGCGCTGGGCGTTGCCCTCATGAGCACGGCGCTTGCCGCGCACGTGCAGGTGGAGCTCCCAAAGGCCGACGTCGGCGTAATTGATGCAGCCGTGACTGCCGATCGGAGCGTCGGCGTCCTCTACTATGATGCGCTCGACTACATCCTGCGGTACTATGGGCTCGACCCGTCGGGCACTGTGGTCGCGGACGAGGCGGTGCTGGTTCATGGAGAGCCGACGCGCCCACTGTGGCCTGCCATCCTGCTGTACGACGACGGCGGCGCGGCGCACGTCTTTCTGCGAAGCGGTGCCGACCTACTGCACCTGACCCGGTCGGGCACAGGCTGGATCACCGAGGCCGTGCTCAGCTCGCAAATCTATAACCACTGGGACGCGCGCTATCGCGACGGCGCTTTTCACCTTCTTGGGCATAACGAACCCGCGTCCGTGCTCCCCTGCTCGACACCGCCGAACAGCCTGCTGTACCTGAGTATCCGGGGCGGGACCGTGCTGCAGCAGGAAATCCCGAGCCGGCAGTCCGATAGTCGGTGCCTGATCGGTGCGGACCTGGCTCCCGGCGACGGCAGCCTTGTGCACATCGTTTACAGCCTGCAAATCCGGCGCTCCTTCGACGAGCTCTGGCCTGCCGAGCTGTATTACGTGAGCAACGCGGGCGGCTCCTTCCAGGAGGAGCTGATCGCCGCCGACGCGCCGCCAAACCAGGACGCCGCCTTTCGCGGCCCCTCGGTGCAGCTCCTCCCCGACGGCACGCCGGCAGTGGCGGCCCATCGGCGCTATAACGTCATTACCGGGTCGGATTCCGGAAGCATCCTGGCCTACTTCCAGCGCGCCGGGTTAGCGGCCTGGTCGATGACGACCGTCGCCGACCGCACGGACGACTATGACGGCTCGGACGGGACGCATTTCACCGGCTTTCAGGCCATGATGGCAATCGACGCCTTCGGGGTCGTGCGCATCTTCTTCTCGGACCTGGCCTCCAGCCATGTCAATGGGTATCAGCAGTCGACGATTGGTCAGGTCCGCCTGGCGACGAGCACCGGCGGAGGCTTCGGGCTCGAGACGCTGTTTCGCCAGTCGGCGGCGGCCGAGGAGCAGCTCAGCGACGCGCGGCTGCTTGTGCCACCGGATGGCAGCGGTATTGACGTATTCGGACGCACCTACACGGGGAGAACCTACCCACCGCCCGATCCGCGGATGGTGCACGTCTTCACGGACAAGCCGACGCCGCTGCCGACGGCGACGCCAACAGCGACGGCGACGCCAACAGCGACGGCGACACCAACTCCGACATCGCCCCCCGTGTCCGGCATTCTCTCGTTCGATCGGCCGCTCTACGCCCGCCTGAACGACCACGCCGCGCTGCGCTTGTACGATCCAGATCCAGCGGATGACCCGTCGCAACCGGATACGCGCACGGTGTCAGTATCGAGCGAAACGGGCGACCCGGTGGGATTCGGCGTGGAGCTGACGGAGACGGAGGTGGGTTCGGGCACGTTCGCAACGGCGCCGGGCGGAATCGGATTCTCTCTGGAGGCAAGCGATGCCGGAGCGCGAGTCCTGCGCGTCGCCAGCCCGGACACGGTGCGCGCGCGCTTCGCGGACACCTCGCCGCCCGGCCTGGCCAGCGCGCGAGCGCAGTGGCAGCTTCAGCCAGTCCCGAGCGGTGCGCTGCTGGCGGGAGTGCTGTGCGGGCTGGGCTTGGGCGCCGCCATGGCGACGCGCGGGTGGAGTCGGCGAGCGCGAGAGCGGCGCCGCCCTGGTCCTCGCTGCGCTCGGTTCCTGGCCCTTGGAACAACGCGAAGTGAAGACAAACCTGCGGGCTGGCCTGATCGTCCGCGTTGACGCACCGCGTGGTCGACTGTAGACTTCGGCGCAAACCATCGGGCGCCGGCGCTCCGCAAGCGGGGCGTCCGTGGGCCGGCGCCTCAGCAACCCGCCCAGCGCCGCCTCGCTCGCGAGCGGTGGGGCCAATGGGAGAGCTCATGAGCACCAAGGATCTCAGAAATAGTCTCAACGAAACCCTTGCCGCCGACGGCATTCACGTCTCCGCCGCGGTTCCGGCCGCCTTCGCGGAGATTCTTTCTCCGGAAGCGTTGCGCTTCGTCGCCAAGTTGCACCGCCTCGCCGAAGCACGCCGCGTCGTCCTGCTCGCCCGCCGCGCCGAACGACAGCGCGAGCTCGACGCCGGTATCCTGCCCGACTTTCTGGCTGATACCAGACGGGTTCGCGAGGCAGAGTGGCGGGTCGCGCCGATCCCTCCGGATCTTCAGGATCGCCGCGTCGAGATCACGGGCCCGGTCGACCGCAAGATGGTCATCAACGCGCTCAATAGCGGTGCCAGCGTATTCATGGCCGATTTCGAGGACTCCAACGCCCCCACCTGGGCCAACAACGTCGAAGGCCAGCTCAACCTTCGCGACGCCGTTCGCCGCACCATTACCTACACGAGCCCCGAAGGCAAGCGCTACGCCCTGGGGGACTCGCTCGCGACCCTCTTTGTGCGCCCCAGGGGATGGCATCTGCGCGAGCGCCACGTGACGGTCGACGATACCCCGGTCGCGGGCGGCCTGTTCGACTTCGGGCTGTTCTTCTTTCACAACGCTGTCGCGCTGCTCGAACGGAACACCGGCCCGTACTTCTATCTCCCCAAGCTGGAATCACATCTCGAAGCCCGCTTGTGGAACGACGTTTTCAACCTCGCGCAGGACGAGCTCGGCATTCGGCGCGGCACGATCCGTGCCACGGTGCTGATCGAGACCATCGTCGGCGCGTTCGAGATGGACGAAATCTTGTACGAGCTGCGCGACCACTCGGCAGGCCTCAACTGTGGCCGCTGGGACTATATCTTCAGCTTCATCAAGAAGTTTCGCAACCGCCCCGCCTTCGTCATGCCCGATCGGGCCCAGGTGACGATGACCCGGCACTTTCTCGAGAGCTACGTCAAGCTGCAGATCAAGACCTGCCACCGGCGCGGCATCCACGCCATGGGCGGCATGGCCGCGCAAATCCCCATCAAGAGCGATCGCGAGGCGAACGACAAGGCGATCGATAAGGTCCGCCAAGACAAGCTGCGAGAAGTCAAAGCGGGCCACGACGGCACCTGGGTCGCGCACCCCGGGCTCGTTCCCGTGGCCAAGGCCGTGTTCGACGAATTCATGCCGCGCCCAAATCAGCTCGATCGCGAATCCGAAAGTGTCGAGATCTCGGCCGCTGATCTCCTCGAAGTGCCCGACGGCACGCGCACCGAGCTCGGGCTGAGGACCAACATCGACGTCGGCATTCAGTATCTCGAATCCTGGCTTCGCGGCACCGGCTGCGTACCCATCTATAATTTGATGGAGGACGCCGCGACCGCGGAAATCTCACGAGCGCAGGTCTGGCAGTGGGTTCGCCACGAAAGCCGGCTCGAGGATGGGCGGCTGGTGACCCGCCAGCTCGTGAAGGCCGTAATTGACGAGGAGCTTGGCAAGGTCCGCGAGCGGCTGGGTGACGCCGCTTTCGCGCAAAGTCAGTTCCGCCTCGCGGCCGAGCTGTTCGCGGACATGATGACACGGGAGTCCTTTCCCGAGTTCATGACGCTCATGGCTTACGAGCACATCGACTGACGCGCGAGTCTAACGTCTGCGCAGGGCGGCGAAGACGGCGCGCGGGATCCGCGCGCCGGCGCCGCCTAACCGCCCAGCACGTGCATCGGTTGCGGCGGACGTATGAACTCGTCGGCGTTGATCTGATGGCCTTCCCACTTGCGCGTCACCCACGTGCGCACGGCGTGCTCGATCTCCTCGTCCGTTCCACCGCTCCGCAGCAAGGCGCGGACGTCCAGATCCTCCAGCGCAAACAGGCAATACCGGAACCGCCCGTTTGCCGCGATCCGCAGGCGGTTGCAGCGGCTGCAAAATGGTTCCGTCACCGAGGCGATGATACCGATCCGGCCACAGCCGTCCGCGAATTCGTACTCCTGAGCGGGCGAGGGGTCGCCCGGCGATACAGCACGCCGGCGCAACGGGCCCACTTCGCGCGACAGCGCCTCGACGATCTGCCGCGCCGAGAGCACGCTGTGGCGCATCCAGCGGCCCTCGGAGTCCAGCGGCATCAGCTCGATGAAGCGCACCTCGACGTCCCACTCCCGTGCCAGGCGCCCGAGCTGGGCGAGCTCTCGATCGGTTGTCCCCGAGATCGCCACCGCGTTGATCTTGATGGGCCGAAACCCGATCCTTTTCGCCTCCATGATGCCGTCCAGGACGCGCCTGAGTCCCCTCCCCGAGGAGTCGCGGACGAGGTTGTTGAAGGTCTCCGGATCGAGGCTATCGAGGCTGACGTTGAGACGCCGCAATCCCGCATCATAGAGAGCGGCCGCGTGTTGTGCCAGCAGTAGCCCATTGGTGGTGAGCCCCAGATCGGCGAGCCCGGGCAACGCCGCCAGCCGCGCCACCAGCACCGGCAATCCGCGCCGCAGGAGTGGCTCGCCGCCCGTCAAGCGCATCTTTCGCACCCCGAGCCGCATCATGAGCGCCGCAATGCGCTCGATCTCCTCGAAGCTCAGCACCTCACGGCGCGGCAGGAAGTCGACTTTGCCCTCCGGCATGCAGTAGCGGCAGCGGAGATTGCATCGGTCGGTAACGCTGATGCGGAGGCTGTCATGGTGGCGGCCGAAACGGTCAGTGAGCATTTTGGGGGACCCTCCGAGCAGGTGGCGGCGGGAGCGCAGCGGGCGCTGATGCGCACGAGTGGCTATCGTACGCGCAGCGCGCGTGGTGGTCAACACTGCGGCGGCGGCTCGCCGTCTCGGCCCAGGGCGGCCGCCGACACGTAGATGCTTACGGCCGTGATCCCGTAGATCCGCACGTCGTCGCGCTCGAAACCGGCGACCTGGTCGGGAAGCTCCACCGATCTGTGGTGCTGCAGCACGACGCGTGCCTCGTTCGCCGTCAGCCGCGCACCGGAGAGGGCGTCGAGCAGCGCGGAGCACGCCAGCTCGTCGCGATAGGGTGGGGCCGCGAACACGATGTCAAAGGCGCGGCACCGCCCGGTGAGGTGGGCGATGGCTGCGAGCGCCGGGCGCTCGACGATTGTGACCTGCCGCGTCATGCCGAGTCGCTCGGCGTTCTTGCGGCAAAGCTCGCAGGAGGCTGCGGCGGAGTCGACGAGCAACGCGTGTGCCGCGCCTCGCGAGAGTGCCTCGAGCCCGAGCGCCCCGGTGCCTGCAAAGAAGTCCGCGACCTGCGCGTCCGGGAGGCGCAGACCGAGAATGCTGAACACGGCTTCGCGGACGCGATCAGGTGTCGGCCGCACGAGCCCTCCCTGGGGCGACAACAGACGTCTTCCGCGTGCCGTGCCGGCGATGATTCTCATGCGTTTCGCGTCCGCTATGAAAAGGCGCCCGCGTCCCGGCGAGCCGCCTCGGCGAAGCTGTCCAGCGCCCCGGCGAGCAGGTCACGCGCGGCGACTGTCGCATAGCGCATCTGGATCGCGACCAGCAATTCCGATGCGTAGCCGTCTTCGCCGCGATCGACGACCTTGAGACGGACCAGCCGACCCGCGATGCCGATGATCGGCGCCGCCGCGAATTCCTGCGGGAAAAAGAGAGTCACGTTCGCCTCCGCCAGGAAATCGAAGGGGGAGCTACCGCGAACAAACCGCGCCGCGAAGCCGCCCTTGCTGATGTTGAGGACCTCTCCGAACACGCCGCCGACCTCGGTCGCCAGCCGCACCGTGCAGCCGGGGATGAAGTAGCGCTCCTGCCGGCGGTTCGCCACCGGATCGAACAAGCTCGCCACCAACTGCCGCATGTCGGCGGCCGCGAATGGCGGATGCGCGAAGCGCTGGACGTCCACGCCGCGTAACGCTGCTTGCTGGCGTGCGTCGTCCCGCCCCGTGATCGCCACGAGTGGAGCCCTCACATTGCCGGTGCTGCTGCGCAAGGCCGCGCGAAATACGGGATGAGACTGCAGGATCGCCAGGTCTTCCGCGAAGATGATGTCGAATGATTGAGCGGACACCAGGCGCGCCGCCTCGCCGTCGTTTCCCGTCTCGGTGACCGTGACACTGTCATACTCGGCGCGCAGGGTTCGCGCCAGAACGGTTCTGGAGAGGGCGGAGCTATGAACGATGAGCACGTGCACGGTATGCTGTCTCCTTGGTTTTCCCGTGAGGCCCGACGCGGTGCGCGCTCGGCATCTTTCGTGCGAGCGCCTCCTGACTACGCGTCTGCAGCGGGCACACGGCGCGGCGGATGAGCACAGGCGACGCTGGCGCGAGACGGCACGAGACGCTCTTGGGCAGACAATATCCATAATTGTCGGCGGTGCGCAAGCTCGGAGCCAGCCGGCCTATGAACGCCGCTGCAGGGCTGGCGCTATTCCGCCAGCACCGCGTGCGCGCTGCGCACCTCGGCGTGTTGGCGAGAAAAGGCCTTGGGCATCACGTTTTGCTCGACGCTACGCGGGTTTCCGGAGGCGCCGAGTTGAGTCTGGCGGAAAAGCGCCAGTTTGGGACTCGGGTCCCGAACATGAGCGAAGCGATCGTGCCGCGATTCCTTCCTCTCGTCACCTGGCCTGCGGATTGCAACGACGCGGGTTGACGCGTCGCGCTAGCGCCGCGTGGACGCTCGATGGTAGGTAAGGAGGAGCCGCATGATCAAGAAGTTTCGTCTCTTGTTGGCCGTCACGGCCGTAGCCGCACTTTGCCAGACGCTTTTTCCGGCCCCCGCCGGAGCGCTCTGCCTGTGGTGGTGCACCAAGACCGACGACTACACCAAGACGAAATACCCAATTGTGCTCGTCCACGGCCTCATCGGGTTTGACGAGCTGTTTGGTGTCTACGAGTACTGGTACGGGATCCCCTCGGAGCTGCGCGCCGGGGGGGCGACGGTGTACGTCGCTGAGCTCAGCCAACTGAGCTCTACCGAAGAGCGTGGCGAGCAACTGCTCGCGCAAGTCGAGACGATCGTGGCGTTGACCGGGAAGGCGAAAGTCAACCTCATCGGCCACAGTCACGGCGGCCTCGCTTCGCGATACGTTGCCGCGGTGCGCCCGGATCTGGTGGCCTCCGTAACCGCCGTCGCTGCTCCCAACAAGGGCGCGGAAATGGCCGACTTTCTGCGCGAGAATGTCGAGGGCGGCTCGTTCTCCGAGGACGTATTGGCGTTCTTCGCGGAAAGCCTCGGCGACGTCCTCGCCTTGCTCTCCGGCTCAAGCAACCCGCAGGATGCCATTGGCGAGCTGGATTCGCTGACCAGCGCCGGTCTGGCGACCTTCAACGCCCACTATCCCGCTGCGGTCCCCACTACAAGCTGTGGCTCCGGAGCGGCGACCGTCAACGGCGTGCGCTACTACTCGTGGTCCGGGACCAGCGTGCTCACCCACGCCCTGGACGTTTCCGATGCGCTGCTGGCGGTGACGTCGCTGGTGTACGACGAGGCGAGCGACGGGCTCGTCGGCCGGTGCAGCTCGCATCTCGGCACCGTTCTCCGCGACGACTACGGGTTCAACCACATCGACGAAGTCAACCAGCTTTTTGGGCTGACCTCCTGGTTCGAGTCGAATCCGACGTCGGTCTACCGGGCGCACGCCAACCGCTTGAAGAACGCCGGTCTATAGCTCCGTGGGCAAGCGACGGCGCGATCTTTCGTGGCGGCTGGCCGCCGCGGGCGCTGCTTGTTGCGCCGCCGTGGCGATCGCGTGGTGGCAATCGGTGGATCGGGCATCGCCGCGGCTCGCTCCGCCGCCCTCATCGCCGCGCCCGGCGGTACTTTCGGCGAACGCCGCCCGTGGCCCGACGGCGCCTCGCCGAGCACCGCAGGACGAGCCAGCGGGTGATCTTCAGTCCGCCGCACCGTCGCTCGCGGGAACTGACGTGGACGGTGCCTTGCCGATCACCGATGCCGGCGAGCTGATCGTAACGCCCGGGCTGCGGCGGTTCTTCGACTACCACCTGACCGCCCTCGGCGAGCTCTCCGATGAGGAAATCGAGCGCCGCATCCGCGCGACTCTCGTCGCAGAGCTTCCCCCTGCGGCTGCCGCGCGGGCCATCGAGATCCTCGACGCCTACATGCATTATCGTGAGCTCGCGCGCGAGGTGGTGGACGTTCGGGCCGAGACCGATGAGCTCGACGCCCGTCTGGCGCAGCTTATCGCGCTGCGGCGCGACGTTTTCGGCGCGGCGGTCGCGGCGGCGCTCTTCGGAGAGGAAGAGCGTCAGCTTGCAGCCGCCATCGAGCGGCGCCGGATCATGAGCGACCAGACACTTCCGGCATTGCGCAAGGAAGACCTCCTTGCGGAGCTCGACCGCGACCTGCCGGCCGACGAGCGCGCGATGCGGCGGGCGGAGACGCTTCCTGGCCGACTGCTGGCCCAGGAGCAGCGGATGCGCGCAGCGGGTCGTTCCGCCGCGGACGTGGAAGCCTTCCGCCAGCAGCTCGTAGGGCAAGAGGCCGCGCAGCGCCTCGCCGAGCTTGATCGACAGCGAACAGACTGGTCGCGGCGCGTGACGACCTTCTTTGCCGCCAAGGAAGCGTTGGAGGCCGACCGCTTGCTGGGAGCGCAACAGCGGCGCGAGAGCATTCGCCGCTTGCTCGAAGCCAGCTTCTCGGCGGCTGAACGGCTCCGCGTCGAGGCGGCGGCGCGAGCTGCCGCTAGCGGCTCCTGAGGCCGTGCCCGAGGGCCGCGCGCCAAAAATGACTCTATGTGATTCGGAAATCACATCAGACGCCTCCCGCGCCGCCCAGTTTCGATTTCTCTGTGATTCTGTCGCCACACTTCCCCGGGAAACGCTTTTCTTGAGCGCTCCATCGTCCTGTCTGGCCACCTGGTGTGATTTCGCGGCGACACCCTGCGCCCGCCGGGTCGCAGCCGGACGCGTCATGCCAGGGGTGGCGCGGCCCGAGATCGGCGCCGCCGCATCCGTTTCGCGCTGGCGCGCTGCGTCAGCGCCCATTTTTCGCGGCGCCGGCCGCATCTCCCGTGTCAGCCTGGCAGGTGTGATTGACCGATCACGCGCCCTGCCGGCACGCCCCCGAAAGGCCGCGGCACCACGCCCCGACGCGCTCGCGGCGCCGCGCGAGAAAGGCCTTGGCGATCACATTTCTCGGCGCTTTCGAGAGTCGCTCCTGAGCATGGCACATGACTTGCAACTACCGGAGCACCGGCCAACCCGGCCGGTTTCGTTGACGAGGGCAACCAATGCGGAGCACGATCATGAGGAATCGATCCATCGTCCTGGCCCTGAGCCTGCTGGCTCTCGCCCCACTCTCCGGCATTACCGGATCGCCGGCACGCGCTGCGGACAAACCAGAGCTTCCGGCCGTTCGCATGCGCGCCCTCATGCCTGGGGCGGAAGCGGTTCGGTTTGATGCTGATGGCCAGCCGTCCTTTGTCCGCGGCCGCCTCGGTCATGTGGACACCGCCAACGTCGGCGGCAGCGTCGAGGAGTTCCTGGCAGGTGAAGTCGCGTCCGTGATGCGCATGCAGGGTCGCGAGCGGTTCCAGGCGCGCGGCATCTCGCGCGACGAGCCCGGACCGACGCACGTTCGTGTTCAGCAGTACATCGGCAAGCTGCCCGTGGTCGGCCGCGACCTCGTCGTGCACGTGGATGACGCCAGCGGCGACGTCGTCGGTTTCAACGGTCGCATGAGCGTCGATAGCGGCGTCTCCGAAGCGCCGTCGCTCGGCGCCCGCGCCGCCCTGTTCAACGGGATTCGCACTCTCGGTATCCGCGGCAGCCACATGGATGGCCGACCGGAGCTCACCTTCATCGCCACCGACAATGGCGACGTTCGCCTCGCGTGGGTCGCGAAGGTCGAGTTCCAGGGCGCCAAAGGCACCGAGCTCGAGCGCATTTTCGTCGACGCCAACAACGGCCAGGTCGTCGCTCGCCACGCCCTCATCCACAGCGCGAAAAGCTGGAAGACCTACACCGCCAGCAATGGCACATCCCTGCCCGGCACGCTGAAGATCACGGACAGCGGCACGAGCACTGACAGCGTGCTTCAGACCATCCACAACAACACCTCGACAGTTTACGACTACTACTACACCACCGAAAGCCGCGACTCCTACACCGGCACCGGCGCGACCATCACCTCGACGGGCCACTATTCGAGCAACTACGTCAACGCCTACTGGAACGGCACCCAGATGGTCTACGGCGACGGTAACGGTACCGACTCGAACCCCCTTGGCGGAGCCCTCGACGTGGTTGGCCACGAGCTGACTCACGCCGTTACTGAAAATACAGCCGACCTGGTTTACCAGAAGGAGCCCGGAGCCCTCAACGAGGCGTGGTCGGACATCATGGCCGCCGGCATCGAGGCCTGGAAAGACGGCAGCGCCTCCGCGGATACGTGGAAGGTCGGCGAGGATGTCTGGACGCCCGCAACCTCCGGTGACGCGCTCCGCTACATGAACAACCCGACCGCAGACGGCTACAGCACGGACTACTACCCCGAGCGCATGTATGCCGGCACCTGCAATCCGACCCAGTCGAACGACTACTGCGGCGTCCACGGCAACAGTGGCATCGCCAACCTGGCCTTCTACCTCGCCTCGCAGGGCGGCACCCACCCGCGCGGCAAGACCACGACTTCCGTCACCGGCGTCGGCATCACCAAGGCCGCCCACATCTTCTACCGCGCGCTCGCTACTTACTTGACCTCCAGCTCGGACTTCGCCGCTGCTCGCACCGCGACCATTCAAGCCGCCACCGACCTCTACGGCCAGACCGAAGCCGATGCGATTGGCAACGCCTGGGCGGCGGTGGGCGTGGGCAGCTCCGGTGGCGGCGGCGGCTCGGGCACTGCTACCCAGCTTGCCAACGGCACGGCTGTGAGCAACCTCTCGGGCAGCACGGGTGCTGAGGCAAACTACTACCTCGACGTCACCTCCGGCGCCAGCAACCTGGTCTTCCAGATCTCCGGCGGCAGCGGCGACGCGGACCTCTACGTCAAGTTCGGGAGCCAGCCCACCACCTCCAGCTACGATTGCCGGCCCTACAAGAGTGGCAACGCCGAGTCGTGCACCTTTGCTTCGCCGACGGCCGGCCGCTACTACGTGATGCTGCGAGCATACTCCAGCTACTCGGGCGTCTCGCTCCTGGGCAGCTTCACCAGCGGTTCAACGAACAGCGCGCCGACGGCCGGTTTCACCTACAGCGTGAGCGGCCTGACGGCAACCTTCACGGATACCAGCACGGATTCCGACGGCTCGATCGCTAGCCGCAGTTGGAGCTTCGGTGACGGCTCGACCTCGACCAGCACCAATCCGTCCAAGACCTACTCGGCCAGCGGCACCTACACGGTTTCCCTGACCGTGACCGACAATGCGGGCGCCACCGGAACCACTTCCAAGAGTGTCACCGTCACGTCCTCCGGCGGCGGAAGCTGCCCGAGCGGCTACACCGCCTACACGGGAACGCTGAGCGGCACGGGTGATTCCGATGTCCAGCCGAACGGCACCTACTACACGACGAGCGTTAGCGGTTATCAGAAGGCACAGCTCAGCGGACCGTCCGGAACCGACTTCGATCTCTACCTCTACAAGTACTACTCGGGCTCCTGGAAGAAGGTGAAGAGCTCGCTCGGATCGACCTCGACCGAGAGCATCAGCTACAACGGCAGCGCCGCCTCCTACTACTGGCTGGTGAGCTCGTACAGCGGCAGCGGCAGCTACACGCTGTGCACCCAGCGGCCCTGACGACGAGCTCGACGCGCGGCCCGCGCCCTCAGGCCGCGCTCTGAGCCCGAGTCCAAAATCGCCCCGGTCTTCGCGGACCGGGGCTTTTTTTTGCTCGCGACCCGCGTTCCCGGTTCGCCCGCGGCAGATGCTTGTCGGGTCCGTTTCGGTGTAAACGATTCTCGAAGTCCCATCGTCTAATCTGCACGTCACACGGATCCACCCCGGCGCCCGCCGGCCTCCCCCGAGAAATCGAGAGCGAACCCATGAAACGAAAGCTCCTGACCACCTCCTTCGTCATTGCTGCCTTCGGCGCGCTCGCTGTGGCCGGTTGCTCGATCTCCTCGAGTGACGGCGCGGCTACCGCAGGCACCCCCGGTGCGGAGTCGACCGCTGTTCCCGCCGCGGGCAAGGACGGCGCGGAGAGCACCGACAAGAAGAAGGAAGAAACCCCCGCACCGGTGACCAGCGTCGCATCGCGCGTCGGGGCCATCGCCACCTATATCAGCGCCACCGCCAACCTGGTGGCCGAGCACGACGTCAAGGTTCTGGCGGAAGCCGAAGGACGCGTTTCCCGCGTGCACAAGGAGGAAGGCGACACCGTTTCCGGCGGCAATACGCTCGCCGAGCTCGATCGCGAGGACGCTAGCATTGCCTTCAAGAAGGCACAGGTAAGGGCCACGCAGGCGCGCCTCGCGTTTGAACGCGCCGAGCGCATGATGGGCGAGCAGCTCATCAGCCGCGAAGACTTCGACAAGGCGAGCGTGGACGATGCCGTCGCCAAGCAGGAGCTGGCCGAGGCGAGCCGGCTGCTCAGCAAGACCACCATCACCTCGCCGCTCGCCGGCCGCGTGACCCGCCGTCTCGTGCAGCCCGGGCAACACGTCAGACCCGGCGACGAGCTCTATGCCGTCGCCGATTTCGATCCTCTCATCGCGCGGATACACCTCTCGGAACGAGACGTCGTCGGCCTGCGCGAAGGGCAGGAGGTCCGCATTCGGCTCAAGGCAGACGAGAACGTGATCTTTGCGGGGAAGATTCGGCAAATCAGCCCCGTCGTGGACGTCACCACCGGCACCGTCAAGGTCACGGTCGAGGCCGTCAGCCCACCCGAAATCGTTCGCCCCGGAGGCTTCGCCACCATCGAAATCGTGCGCGAGCGACACGACGCGGCCGTGCTAGTTCCACGCACGGCGGTGCTGCGCGAGCTGCAACGCGCACACGTGTTCATCGTCAAGGCGGATCGCGCCGAGAAGCGCGAAATCGCGCTCGGCATGGAGGAAGGCGCCGACGTCGAGGTCGTATCCGGCCTTGCCGACGGCGAGCGCGTCATCGTCGCCGGCCAGGGAAGCCTCAAGGACGGCGCTGCGATCAAGGAAATCGCACCACCAGCAAGCGCCTCGGCCGCCAAGCAGGACGCCTGACCATGACGCTCGTCGAGTTTTCGCTGCGGCGACGCGTCACCGTTTCGATGTGCGCGGTAACGGTGGTCCTGTTTGGAATCGTCGGCTTTACGCGACTGCCCCTGAGCCTTCTGCCCACCATCTCCTATCCCAGTCTGACGGTCGAAACGAAGTTTCCCGGCGCCGCGCCCGCGGAAGTCGAGACGCTCGTCAGCCGGCCGATCGAGGAGGGTCTCGGGGTGATCGCCGGGGTGCAGCGGCTCACCTCGATCTCCAGACCCGGCCAGTCCCACGTCGTCCTCGAGATGGACTGGGGGCGCGACATGGCGTTCGCTGCCATGGATGTGCGGCAGAAGCTGGACCTCGTCCAGCTCCCGAGAGAAGTCGAAAAACCTGTCGTCCTTCGCTTTGACCCGGCCAATGACCCGCTCCTGCGGATGTATCTCACTGGTGGGCAGGATCTCTATCAGCTTCGCTACGTCGCCGAGGAGCTCCTGCAGAAGGACCTCGAATCCACGGCCGGCGTCGCGGCGATCAGAGTCAGCGGCGGCTACGAGGAGGAGATCGAGGTCCGCGTCGACGAGGGCAAGCTCCCCCTGGTGGGACTGACGATCGGCGACGTGAGCGACAAGCTGTTGCGGGAAAACGTCAATCAGGCGGGGGGAAGCCTGTACGAGCGGGAGGCCCGTTACCTGGTTCGGGCCCGCAACGAGTTCGAAAACCTGAACGACATCCTCTCCACCGTGCTGGTGTCGCGCGAGGATCGCACCGTGACGGTCGGCGACGTCGCCGTCGTCGAGCGCGGTCACAAGCGACGGGACGTGATCACCCGCCTGGGCGGGAAGGAAGCTGTCGAGCTCGCCTTCTTCAAGGAAGGAGATGCGAACATCGTGCAGGTGGCGCGCGGGCTCAAGCAGCGGCTGGAACGCGTGAAGAAAGAGCTGCCGGCGGGCATCGAGCTGACGCAGGGCGCGGATCAGTCGGTTTTCATCGAGGCGTCGATTCAGGAGGTGCTTGCGAGCGCCATTTCCGGCGGCCTGCTCGCCATGCTCGTGCTCATGTTCTTCCTCAAGGATTTGCGCAGCACCCTGATCATCAGCCTGTCTATCCCGATATCCATCATCTCGACATTCTTTCTCATGTACCGGACCGGGACGACGCTCAATATCATGTCCCTTGGAGGTCTGGCGCTCGGCGTCGGGATGCTGGTGGATAACGCCATTGTCGTGTTGGAGGCGATTTTCAATCGTCGTCAACAGGGCGGCTCCGCGCTGGAGGCGGCGCGCGCCGGAGCGTCGGAAGTTGGCCGCGCCGTAATTGCGTCGACGCTGACCACGGTGGCGGTTTTCCTTCCTGTGGTTTTTCTGGAGGGGATCGCTGCCCAGCTCTTCCGTGACATGGCGTTGACCGTGTCGTACTCCTTGCTGGCGTCGCTGGCCGTCTCCTTGACGCTGATCCCCATGATGGCGGCGCTCAGCAGCGTGGGCCAGGGGGCGGGAGAAGCTGTACCGGCGGCACCGGCAGGCGGGCTCGCAGCGCCGGCAGGGCGCTTTCGGCGGGCGGGGCGGTTTGCGGCTCGCACCGTACCCTCGTACGGCATCCGCGGGGTCCGCGCGATCCTGCGCCTGATCGCTCGTGTCCTGGGCGTCTTGAGCTGGCCCTTTGCATGGCTCTTCGATGCGTGTCTCGGCGGTGTCATGACCGCCTACCCGCGGCTGCTGCACCAGGCAGTTCGGTCGCCCATCGTCACCGTGTTCCTCGCGGTCGCGATTTTTGTCGCCGCGCTTGTGACGACTCCGCTCCTCGGCGTCGACCTGATTCCGTCTTTTTCCCAGGGGGAGTTCAGCTTCAAGATCACGCTGCCCGAGGGCACCCCGCTGGAATCCACGGACGCTTTCATCGCCGACGTTCAGCAGGTGTTGGCGGGAGTGGGCCACGTTGCCAGTTACGCGAGCATCGCCGGCACCGCCGAGGGCGCGGTTGGCCAGCGCGGCAGCCAGGGTGAAAACGCCGTCGTCTTGCAGGTGCGCATGGCCACGGAGGCGACGCGGGAGCAGGAAGCGGAGGTCATCGCCGCGATCCGGCAGCGGCTCGAGCGCACCGAGCAAGCGAAATACAACTTCGAGCGGCCATCCTACTTCTCATTTCGCACTCCGATCGAGGTCGAAATCTACGACGATGGGCTCGACAAGCTGCACGAGATCGCGGAGCAGATGGCCGGCCGCCTGACCGCCCTTGCCGGGCTCGTCGACGTGGAGTCGTCCGCCGAGCTTGGAAACCCCGAGGTTCAGGTGCGCTTCAACCGCGATCAGCTCGCCCGGCTCGGACTGGATCTCGGCGCGGTTGCGAACACCGTCCGCACCAAGATCCAGGGGCAGGTCGCCACGCGGTTCACCGAAGGGGATCGCGAGATCGATATCCGCGTGGTCTCGGTCGAGCGCGGTCAGGCTTCGGCCGCGAACATTCAGGATCTGATCGTGGGCAACCGCGATGGCGTGCCGATTTTCCTCAAGTCCGTGGCCAGCGTGACGGTGGCGGCGGGGCCGACCGAAATCCGGCGCATCGGGCAAAAGCGCGCGGCGGTGGTGTCGGCGAACCTCCTACATCGCGACATGGGGAGCGCGGCGACCGACGTTCGCGCGGCGATAGCCGCGCTGGCCTTGCCAGCCAGCGCGGCCGCGATGCTTGGAGGTCAGCACGAGGAGATGTCGCGGTCGCTGCGGTCATTGCTGATGGCCATGGCGCTGGCGATTTTTCTTGTCTACCTGGTGATGGCCTCACAGTTCGAGTCGTTTCTGCAGCCGTTCATCATTATCCTTTCCCTGCCGCTCGGTGCGGTGGGCGTGGTGCTCGCGTTGCTGGTGACCGGCCAGACCGTGAACGTGGTCGCGATGATCGGCATCGTGATGCTCGCCGGCATCGTCGTAAACAACGCCATCGTCCTCATCGACGCCATCAACCAGCTCCGCGAGGCGGGGCTGTCCCGCATCGAGGCCATCATCGAGGCGGGCTCGCGGCGGTTGCGTCCGATTCTCATGACCTCGCTGACGACGATCCTCGGGCTCCTGCCAATGGCGGCCGGAGTGGGCGACGGTGCCGAGCTTCGCGCGCCGCTGGCGATCACCGTCATTGGTGGTCTCACTGTATCCACCCTGCTTACCCTGGTCGTCATCCCGGCGATATACGTCCTGGTCGACCGCCGGCGCGACCACAGCGCCGCCGTGGTCCCCGCCTGGGACGCGAGCACAGCCGTGACCAGCGCTCCCCTCGCCCTCGTTTCTGACCCGTCGTCGGAGGTCGCGCGATGAACCTCCCGAAACTCGCTGTCCATCGCCCTGTCACGACGACGATGATGCTCATCAGCATCATCGTCATCGGTGCGATCGCCCTGACCCGGCTACCGTTAGCCTACCTGCCGGAGCTCGACGTTCCGTTCATCGGCATCGAAATCTCCTACCCGAGCTCCAACCCCACCCAGATCGAAAAGCTCATCACCAAGCCGGTCGAAGAGGCACTCGCCACGCTTTCCGGAGTCAAGAAGCTGGCGTCGACGTCCACAGCCGACAGTGCCGAGTTTCAGCTCGAGTTCCGGTGGGGGGAGTCGCTCGATCTGGTGCGTCTGCAGGTGAGCGAGAAGATGGACCTGGTGCGTCCGACTCTTCCGAGTGGCATCGGCGAGATCATGATCTACTCGTTCAACACGACGGACATACCGGTCGTGCAGGGGCGCATCTCCGCCAAAGGAGTGGATCTGTCCAAGAGCTACGACTTGATCGAAGCGCGCGTCCTCAACCCGCTTCGGCGCGTGCCCGGCGTTGCCCGCGTCGATCTCAACGGCATCGCGCCGCGTGAGATCGACATCGATCTCGTCCTGGACAAGATCAAGGAGCACGCGGTCGACGTCGATGCCTTGATCCGGCGCCTGCAAAGCGCCTCGGACAAGCTCGTGCTCGGCCAGGCGGACAGCGGCAACCTGAGGTACACCGTGCGGGCGGTCGGCGCCTTTGCGTCGGTGGAGGAGATCGGGGCCATGGTCGTCGACGAGCGCGGGCTGCGGCTGTCGGACATCGCCGAGATCACCTACGAGGAGCCGCCGGTGCGCTTCGGCAGGCACCTGGACCGCCATTACGCGGTGGCGATCGAAGTGTACAAGGAGTCTACGGCCAACACGGTAGAGGTCGTGCGCAGGGTCCTGAAAGTCATCCGCGAAGACATCGGCGCAGATCCGTTGTTGAAGGGCGTCGAGCTGTTCGTCTGGGAGGATCAGGCAGAGGAGATCACCGCCGGCATCGACGGCTTGAAGAGCTCCGGCGCCGTGGGCGCGTTGCTCGCCGTACTGGTGCTCTACTTTTTCCTGCGGCGGCTCGACTCGACGCTGATCGTCTCGCTGTCGATCCCGTTCTCGGTGGTGGCGGCGTGCGGGGTGCTCTATTTCATGGGCAAATCGCTGAACATCCTGTCGATGATGGGGCTGATGCTGGGCGTCGGCATGCTTGTAGACAATGCGATCGTGGTGCTCGAGGCGATCGATCGCCGCCACCGCGACGTGCGCGACACGAAGGCCGCCGCGCTGTCCGGAGCGATACAGGTGACGCTCGCCGTTACGGCGTCGACCGCGACGTCGCTCATCGTGTTCTTGCCCTTGATCGTCGGCGCCAGCTCGGATTTGACCACATGGCTTCGCGAGGTTGGAATCGCCATATCGCTCGCGCTGGGATGCTCTCTGCTCTCGTCGCTCACGCTGATTCCACTGATGTCCGCGCACTTTCTTCGCGAGCGGAAAGCCAAACCGATACCCATAATGACGTGGGTGGAGGGTCGCTATACCCGCATTCTCGCCTGGACACTGCGGCACAAGGTGGCAAGCTTTTTCATTGTGATCGCGGGGCTTGGGACGGGCGTCGTGCCATTTGCCGTGGGCTGGGTCGAATCCGGAATGTTTTCGGCGGTCGTCAATGAGCGATTGTTCCTGCGATACGAATTCAAGGATTTTTCTTACAAGGCGGATTCCGAAAAAGCGGTTACGCAAGTCGAATCGTATCTCTATGAAAACCAGAAGAAGTTTGGCATCAAGACTGTATACAGTTACTATGCCGAAAACGACGCCGGATCTGCGGTTGTTCTTGATCGGAAAGATCTTTCGGACAAGGAAATCAAGGAGCTGCGCAAGCAGATTCGTGACGGCATGCCGCAGATTCCGGGCGTGCGGGCTTTCTTTCACGAAGACACCGAACAGGGTGGCAGCAGCACCTACTTCGCGGTCAAGTTCTTTGGGCAGGACAGTCAGGTCTTGATGGGGCTGGCGACCGAGGCGGAGCGGCGTCTGGACACCGTGGATGGGGTGCACGACATCTCCACGCCCTTCAACAAGGGGGCTCAGGAGGTACAGGTCACTATCGATCGCGCGAAGGCACTGCGGATGGGATTTACGGCTCAGGACCTGGCCGACATTTTCGCGTTCACGCTGGGCGGGATGCGGTTGCGCCGGTTCAATACCGGCAGCCGCGAGGTCGAGACGTGGCTGGCGCTGAGACTGGAGGACCGCACCAACCTTGAGGACGTCAAGCGGATCCATTTCACCACGCCGGACGGCGGCGTGTTGCGTTTGGGGGACATCGCGAGCTTCACGGTGATCCGGCGGGAGAACGAAATTTCGCGGGAAAACCGCAAGGTTCAACTGGCGCTGCGTGCGACCTACGATGGAGAAAAGTGGGACGACGCCAAGAAAGCGATCGAAGGACTGATGAACGGCCTGGTGATGCCAACGGGCTACTCGTGGTCGTGGAACGATCGGATCTTGGAGCAGGAAGATCAGAACCAGCAGATGCTCGTCAACATGGTGTTGGCGCTGGCGCTCGTATACCTGGTGATGGCGTCGCTCTTCGAGTCGCTGGCGCAGCCGTTCGCGATTCTCTTCTCGATCCCGTTCGCGCTGCCGGGCGTTTCGTGGCTGCTCGCCGCGACGGGCACCCCGTTCAACTTGATGGCACAGATCGGCCTGCTGATCCTCATGGGGACCGTGGTGAACAACGGCATCGTGCTGTTGGATCACATCAACCAGCTCCGCAGGGAGGGCATGCCGCGCGATGAGGCGATCGTCATGGGTGGGCGGGACCGCCTGCGGGCGATCCTGATGACGGCAGCCACGACGGTGTTCGGCCTGGCGCCGCTGGCGATCGGCGGCGCGAATGTAAGCGGGCTGTTGTACTTTCCCATGGCGCGGACGGTGATGGGAGGGCTGATCTCGTCCGTATTCCTCACGCTGGTGGTCCTACCATACGTGATGGTGCTCGTGGAGGGCGTGGCGAACTGGGCGGGCGACGTGTGGCGGTCAGCGCGGTCGGGAGCGACCGTGCCGGTGCCGGCGGCGGTGGCGGATCCCGAGACGGGGCAGGGTGTTGCCGGAGGCGAGCCGGCACCCGCGGCGTAGGTTTTGGGGGCGAAAAGGCGATCCGGCAGACCCTGTGTAAACAGCGTTGCCGGCGGCGCTTCCTGAAGCCACCGCCCCAAGTGTGCCGAGCTCGCTGGCGATGGCAAGCTGATGCGCCTTTCGGGCGATCGGTGAAGGCGTAGGCATGCACCGCAATCGTTGCGCAAAATGACCTTGGGCACGTCCACGCCGTTTCCGGGAGCTTGGCCGTTCTTTGGCTGACGGTCGCCTGGCGAGCGATATCGGTTCTCGTGAAACGGCTACACTGGTCATGCTGCCGTCGCCAGCAACTCGACGCGCTCATCCGCCGCACCGTCGAGCAGCACGGAAGCAGCCGCAGCGAGGAACGAGCGGAGGCTGTTTCCCGTCGCCTGCATGCCCTTGTTCGGTGGGGTAGAGCGTGGTTTTGGGTTCCTGCCCTCGGTTTTTTCTGTCTGGGTACCTCCTGGAGACTTGGGCACAGCGTCTGCTAGAGTCTCCGTCTGTGTTCACAACTGTCTAGCGTGAGGTGACAGGCTCGTCTTGGCATTCCTCGCCTGTTTGTCCCTCCTCACTTTGAATGGCGCTGAACGGGTCTTCTGTTCTCAGCTCCGGCGCCGGATTCCGGAATCGCTCCCGCCTTTTGTGGGTGGCGAATCTAGCGCTTCGCTTTGGCCAGCGCCTTCTTGCGGCCGTTCTCGAGCTCGCGTCTTGTCGCGCGATCGTAATCGGCGGGATGGGTGCGGACGGTCTCCAGGGCCGCGGTGTATGCCTGCGCCGCCTCGCCATGACGGCCTTGTGCCTCGCGCATCCGTGCCTTTCCTGCTCAGTTCCGCGACATGGTGGCACGACTCCAGGCGCTCGACCTACTGATCCCGCCCCTTCTGGCCCGACTGCACCGTGTTGCCGGCGCACTGAATCGGTCCCGGCTCGCGTTGCGCAGACTCCCGGCGCGACTCCGCCTGTCATCCCGCAACAGCTCCAGGCCGCCTTCATCCGACCGGTCGCGACGTGGCCGCAAACGCCGTAAACCTTCCGGGCGCAAGCCGGGTGGTCAGCCCGGTCACCGCGGTCATCGGCAGCTCTTCGTCGCCCCGGAGCGGGTCAATCGCGTCGTCGAGCTGCATCCTGCGTGCTGCCGGCGTTGTGGCACCACCTTTGACCCGGCCGTGGATGACGACAGGGGCTTTCGCATAATGGCAGTGTTATGATTGGGATCACGATCGCTGCGCCGTCTGGGTAGTCGAGTATCACCGGTGGCGCCGGCGCTGCCCACAGTGTTCGGCGCTGACGACGGCAGCACTGGCGCCCGAGCACCGGCAGAAGATTGGGCCGGGCCTGCAGGCGATGCTGGTTTCTGTGGCCGTCCGCGAAAAATGCACGCGCCGAGGTTTGCTGCGACACCTGGCCGAGATCTTCCGGTTGCCGGTTTCACTTGGTACCGTGCAGAACACCTGCATGCGCTCGGGAGCCCTCCTCGAAACCGCGTACGGCGAGATCGCCGCGTCGATCCGCGCGGCGCCGCGCGTGTACGCGGACGAGACGGGCTGGTGGTCGAGCGGTACCCGTATCTCGTTGTGGGTCCTTTGCAACCGCCTGGTGACACTCTTTGCCATCGTTCCCAGACGCTCTCGCAAGCTCCTCGAATCCTTTTTGACCCGCGGCGTTTCACGGGTGGTGACCAGCGACCGCGCCAAGGTTTATGCGCATTTCGCGCGGCGGCAACTCTATTGGGCGCATCTGTTGCGCAACCTGCAGGCCATCGTCGATGCCGCGGAGCAGGGTGCGGCGGCGGCGCAGGCGATCCTGGACAACGCCCACAAGGTCTTCACGCTCTGGCATGATTTCAAGGCTGGCCGCATCTGCGGAGAGGTGCTGCGGCACAGGACCGCGGTGCACGTGGTGGAAATCCGGCGGCTCCTGGAGACCTGTCGGGACGGCAAAGATCCCAAGGCGAAGGCCTTCGCGACGGATCTGCTGAGATGCTGGCCGCACGTCTTCCGGTTTCTCCGAGAGGAGGACCTGGAACCGACGTAACATCTCAATAAGTCCGGGCACGGACAGGGATGTTCCGGTCTGGGCCGGCTGGGGATGCAATGCGAGCGTATGACTCACTTTTGGCAGAGGACTTCGCGGAAGTCTCTACGGAGTGGATGGACCCAGACTGCCTTCTTGGGCACCGAGGTTCGGTGGTGGACGTCGAGCTTCCCTCGCCCCCGGGTTTCGCCCACGAGGTTCCAGTTGGCCGCGCGATAGCACGTCCCGCTGAAGCGTGAGGTCTCGCGGCGCTGCGGGCTCCGCCAGCAGGGTGCGGCGCAGATACGGCTTGCCGTTGTTGTTGCCGTTGCGCGGCGGCGGCAGCCGCAGCAAGCCGTCGTCTTGCATCCGCAGCATGGCGACGCGGCAGCTCATGTCCTTGGACCGCCCGTCGTCTCGTCGCCATCCGAGCTGCTCGCAGACCAGGCGAGAGAGATGAGCGCGAGTGGCCGTCGGGTGATCCTCGATCAGCTTCCGGATGCCCTGGATCTCGTCGGAAGTGAACGCCCGTCCGCAGTAGCGCATCCGCGGTCCTCAGGGGCCGCGCGGCTGGGGGTACGCAAGTGGCGAGGGGGATGCGGGCGCGAAGATCCACGTCGCCAGCGCCGGGATCCCACCCGTTCCGCGGAGGCGGTCCAGTAGATACTCCCAGAAAGAGATCCCATTCTTGCAGCACGTCTTCTTGAGGCTGGTGAAGGTGTCGCGGCAACGGCGCCCCCCGTCGCTGCGCGTCGAGCCGCTGATCTTGCGTTTCTTGATGTACTCGCGGATGTCGTTCTCGCTTGGATTGTTGTGCAGCGGGACATCGGGACGATCAAGGACCAGCAGGAGCTCGGCCTTGTTGAGGTGCATCCGCTGCAGCGCCAGGTTCAGACTCACGAAGCATGTCTTGGTGGCGCACAGCTCGTCGAAGCGCTCATCGAGCTCGACCTTCTTCTCCTCGTTGGGGTCGAGCTTGTAGGCCTTCAGGTCTGCGTAGAAGTCCCAGATCACGCTTCGTACGCCAGCAAGCGCCTCACGCTGGGCGTCGTTGAAGCCGACCAGCTTGACGAAAATCCGCTCGGCGTGGATCCAACAAAAGGCGTGGAGCAAGACGTTGAACTGGCCCGCATCGTCACTGACGATAGCCAGGCCCGGGTTCACCCCGTGCTCGACCACGCTACCCAGCAGTGCGCCTTCCGTGGCGATGCGCACGTGGCGCTCACCGATGATCCGCAACTCCATCAGGGTGGCCTCCCACTCCTCTTTTTCCTTCAAGATCTTCTGTTCGCGGGCGGCCAGCTTCTCGATCGGTCCATTGGGCAGCTTCTGCCCACGCATGTACTCCAGCGCTTCCTCGTTGAGAATGTAGTCCTTGTGCCCTGCGCGCAGTAGCT
>JACPHN010000259.1 GCA_016188575.1 Candidatus Schekmanbacteria bacterium | reverse complement strand
TAGTTCAGCTCGGCAGCGCGCTGCTGGCGGACGAGTCGGGCGCCATGATCGTGCCGGGGGCTGGACGGGTGGCGGTCGGTGGAGCGGGGGAGACGGCGGGGGCGGTGGCAGGTCTGGAAAGCAGAGCAAACCAGATTCACGGCGTCCTTGACCCGATTGCGCAAGGTCAGCGTACGACGGCGGTGCTCGACTCCACTGCTGCGCGAATCGCCGCCGGCGGTGCCCGCGATCTGGCGCCCGCCCAGCGCGCCGCGCTTCTTTCAGGTGAAGTCCCGGGCAGGCTGCCGGGTGCACATGCTGAGATAACGGCGCTGGAGACAGCCAAACAACTAGGAGGACGTCCAATAGCCATAGGTGTCTCCCGAAATATATGCCCTGCATGCCAACTAGCGATCGAGGAGAGTGGCGGAACACTCACAAGCTCAACAACTGCAGTCTGGACAAGATAGGAGTACGCAATGGTCGTTCTTCGTTTTGATGAAACTGAGTTAATTGTGCAAATAGACACACTTGAACCGTCATTACGGGTTGCTTTTGCAGCGGCATGCGCAGAACGGTTGCGGCCAGCGTACGGCTGTTTTTCATCAATAACCGGCAGAGGAAACACAACAGAATTCAATGTAATCATAGATCGCCTGTGGGAAGATCTGGACGGTCAGTCGATGACTATTATAGAGATTAAAGAGAAAATAGATACGTGTATAGAGTTGATTCCGCGTGAAGATGACGGGGTATGGATCCCAGAGCAGGCATGCGCAGAGGACGCGGCTGCTGCACTTGCCTATGCGCTGCGTTGTAGGTGGAACTGCCAGAGTCAGGAAGCGGCATGGGCCGCGCGCCGGGCCTACGAAGCGATGGACCACCGTGTAATGACGCTGGAAGATATTGATCCGAAGGTTCCTGGAAATGAGGCGTTATTGGCCTCCCATCGCTTGGTTCAAGCGGAGTTAACCCGGCAGAGCCGTGACTTGCACGACCTTCTTGGTTTTACTGAGGCCGACGCTCCAATGGCCGCCGCGAAGCTCAGAGAGCGAGCCAAGAAAGAGGCCTCCACCGTATTCGGATGAGGTGTCACCTGGCCCTTTGAGGGGTCTTCGACCGGCAATACGACTACGAGGCGCGCGGCAACCCGGTGCGCATCTACTACGGGGGCGGTCTGGCCGGAGGCCCGACACTCCCACGATATCAATCACGCCTGGCTGGCACTGCACAAGGTGCGCCACCAGGCCGACGAGCTCGCCTATCGCGCCATCGCGCGGCACGACCGGGCGTGAGAGCGCTACCAACGGGGAACGAGCGCCCGCATGCCGCGCGTAAGCGTTCAGCCCCCCATGGCGTCACGTGGGTTGCGGAGGGGGGTATGGCTAAAATCATGAGGCCGTGCTATTGGTGTCGGCCAGATCTCCCTTACACCCTCGCTGCCCACGGCCCGTCTAGCCCTGCCCATTACCCACATGGCTCTTGATGGATTCCGGGGAGCTGGCCAAAAAGCGCCCCCAGTCTGCAGCCGCCAATGGCGACGTCAACGCGTCCATTTGCCATGGCGTACCGGGCTATCTGATCAGCCCCCCGGATCCCATATTGAGCCACCCGGATAACTACAACGCCGATGGAACGTCGAAAAAGGGCTCGCGCAAGTGGCACCGCTCGCGCCGGTATGCCCGGGCGCAGGCCTGCAAGGCGGAGCTCGAAAGGAGAACCGCGGCGCATCGCAAGAGCCTCCACGGTCAGCTCGCCAATCGCGTGATCCGGCGCGGCAACGTGCTGCGCAGCGAGAAGGTGCCCTACAAGGCATGGCAAAAGCGCTGGGGCAAGAGTATCGGCCGCCGCGCGCCGGGACTGTTCGTGGCCTTGCTCGCGCGCAAAGCCGCCGCCGGTGGCCAGCTCGAGGACATCGCGACCCGTACCACGCGCTTGAGCCAAACCTGCGTCTGCGGGCGGATCAAGAAGAAAATCCTCAGCGAACGGACCCACCGTTGTGAATGCGGTGGCGAAGCTCAACGCGACCTCATGAGCGCGTATCTTGCGCGTCATTCAGTTTTGAGTTTTGAGTTTCGGGTTTCTAGTTTCGAGTTGAAGAGCTCACCCTCTTCGAGCTCGAAACTCCAAACTCAAGACGCGAAACCAACCTGTGCGGAGTCGCTCCTGCGGGCGGCGTCGAGTCAGTACCAAGCTGCGAAGCAGAGCACGGCCTCGTGCTCTCACCCGTCCGGCGCGGTGCGGACGGGACAGAGCGGCTCGCCCGGGCAAGCTGAACGGATGGCGGCTGAGATCGGCCGGAGCAGGGACCGCAAGGTCCCCAAGGACCGGGACTTGGTGGCGGGACATTGCTTGCAAGGTCCAATCGCCAAGTCGGATGTTGTAGCATCAAGCCCGTTGGTTGATTGCGAGAGCCCCGAAAAGGCCAAGTCTTTTGCGGATGCCGTTCGCCCTCTTCTCTTGCGAAGGTGTGTGCAGAAAATTCTTCCGTTCAGAACCCCCCGGCTTTGGCCGTGGGGAGACTCAGTACGAAGAGCAAACTGAAGACGAAGCCGTGGCGGAAGATGAGGCGGCGTTTGAAGAGTCGCCACAAACGGTGATGGAGGTGCCCCACGAGCTTGTGCCGGCCATTCGGGAGCTGATTGCGAAGCACCATGCAGAAAGGCGCTAGAGGGGCAAACAAGGACCACGCCCGAACAAGGGTGTGCAACCGACCGTTTCCAGCGGCGGCTGGCACCGGGCGCCGGACAGCGCCCTGCGGTAGCAACCTACCTCCGCGCGCTGCCGCTGACCCGGCGCCCCGTTAGCCACACGAGGTACTGACGATCACAAAGCCGAGCTGCTGGATGAACCAGAGATTCGCCTCCACCCTGGCGCCATTCGCGAAGCTTGCGACTTGCTCGACGGTCTTCCGAAGGCGACGGATAAATCGAAGACCGTATCGAGAGCCTTCTGGCCTTCGTCAGCGATGACATACAGGGTCGGGCGGGACACACCGGCCTCGCGGGCGGCTTGTGAACCGAACGCAGCGAGGTTCAGCCCGGGATGCGCGATAACCTTGGCGCTAACCGGATCCCCTATTGAGCCGCTCCGGATTCCCTCCGCCAGGGGCAAAAGGACGGTCTCCCGGCGCGGGCCAAACACAGACACCCCGAATGTTCACGCGCTTTCCCCGCTTCCGGTAGCGTGGCGGGCGGTTGTGTAGGGGCGGATCAGGAACCGCAGAGCGGACGGCGGATCGTAGGGCGTCCAGATCCCCTCGCGCTGGCCGAGCCGATCCGCCACGACGAGCAACGTCAGCGGGTTGTTTGGAAGCCCGAGGTGGCTGCTCACGATGGCGACGTTCTCGGTGCGGGGCGAGCAATCCTCGAGCGAGCATTGCCAGGCGAGGATGCCGTCGGTCTTGCTGAAGATAGAGGTGACGGGAACCGGCGGCGGCAGGCGTCGCCGTTCATAGGCGTTCCAGTCTACCTCACCGGGCCGGCGACCGCTGAGGCGGTCGTAGATCGCCTGCATGTTGTTCGCCCGGGGATCGCCGGACACGGGCGTTCCCATGGTGACGACGAGGCGCACGTCAGATGGGACGTGGCGGGCAAGCTCCCGCGCAAAGACTCCGCCCAGGCTCCACCCGAGGAGGCTGACTGGCATGCCCGTTTCCCGCCGATGACGGCGGATACGGTCCAGAAGCCGATCGCGGCATTCCGCGGGCAGCCCCACATTCCGCCCGAGCCCCCAGCCGAGCGCACGATAGCCGAGGGCGTTCAGGGCGCGGCGCAGCGGCCAGGTGGCGATGTCAGTAGCGGCGAAGCCGGGCAGGACCAGCACCGTGTGCCCGTCGCTGGCCCGGGACCGGGTTAGCAGGGCGCTCACGAGCACCGTCGCGAAAGTCTCGCCAAAGACCCGTGATTCGAGAAGCACGTTGGTCAATCCAGGCGCCGGGAGCGTCTGCGGTCTGTCGGTCATGCGTGGCCTCGGTTCATGCTCGGTCGTCTACCCGCGTTACCTGTGCCTGACGCTCAGCCGCACGCGGGGCGAGAGTAGCGTGGGGGGAGTTTCTCGCGTCCCCTGCCGCTACGTGTCCGCCTCCGCCTTGGCGCCGGGGCCATCCGCACCTTCTTTCTTCTCGCCGCCCGCGGCCCGATCGATGAGACCTTTGGCCAGCTCCACGATCTGCTCGCTCGTCGTGCCAAGCCACTTCTTTGCCTCGGGTCCCGTGCCCGACAGGAAGCCGTCCAGCGAGCGTCCGAGCCCCATGCCCTTGAGATACGCCCCAAGCATGCGCTGGGCGCTTTCGGGATCACCGTAGATGTTGAAGTTGGCCTGGCTGAAGAACTCCCCGAGTGCACCCGCGATCGACACCTGGGTCTCTTTTTGGGCCTGGATGCGCGATTTTTCGAGCTCGAACTCGAGTGCCGCGCGCGAGTACTTCTCGCGGTTCTGCAGCGCTTGCGCCTCGACTTCGACGCGCCGCTGCTCGACGTCGACGCGGGAGCTATCTACGAGCACCTTCTCGCGCTCGACGTTGACCGAGACCATTTGCAGCGCGGTCTCTCCCTCGGCACGCCGGCGGGCAGACTCGGAGTCGGCTTCCGCCTGCCGCACCTTGGCGTGGTATTCGGCCTCCGCGGCGGCTTTCTTGCCCTCGGCTTCCTTTTGCAGCGTGTAGGCGACGATGTCGGCCTGCACCTGCTTGCGGTAGCGCTCTTCCTCGGCGCCCTTCTTCGCCGCGATCAGCTTCTGCTCGCCTTCGCGATCCGCCTGCGCCGTCACTTCGACCGTGATGATCCGTTGCTCGGCCTGCGCTCGCTGGGCCTCCTCGTCAAACTGCAGGCGCTCCGCCTGCGCGCGCCGAGCCTCAGCCTCGGCGATGGCGGCGAGCTTGTCCCGGTTCGCCGTTTCGACGGCCTTGACGCGGTCGACCTCGACGAGCTCCTGCTCGCGGCGGGAGTCGATGAGCTGTCGCTGCGCAAGGATTTGCTGTTGCTCAATGAATCGCTTCTTCTCCACCTCGCGCGCGAGAACGATCTGTTCCTGCTCGATCTGAGCCTGCTTGGCTTCCGAGGCCCGTTCGGCCTGCACGCGCGCCACCTGGGCACGCTGCCCGGCCTCCGCCGCCGCCTGAGAGCGCTCGAGCTCGAGGATCTTTTGTCGCGTGTCGACGTCCTTCTCGGTGCGCAACCGTTCGGCGTCGCGTTCGATGAGGTTGCGCCGCACCAGCGCCTCCTGGGTAATCTCGGCGATCCGCCGCAGGCCCTGTGCGTCGAAGACGTTGTTGGTGTTGAGCAGCTTGTGGTCCGTCTGGTCGAGCTTGGAAACCGTCACGGTTTCGAGCGTCAGGCCGTTGTGCCTGAGGTCGGCCTCGACGCCGCGTTTGACCTCGGCTGCGAACTCCTCGCGCTTGGCGTTCAGCTCGTCGAGCGTGCGGGTGGCAGCGACCGCGCGCAAGGTCGAGACGAGCTTGTCGCGCACCAGCTCCTCGATATCGCGGAGATTGAACGTCTTTTCGCCGAGCGAGCGCGCCGCGTTGAGGACGTCATCCTGGTTCGGCTGCACGCGAATGTAGAACTCGGCCTTGAGGTCGGCGCGCAGCTTGTCCTCGGTGATCAAGGCGTCCGCGCCGGTGCGGTCCACGTCGAGGCGGAGCGTCTCGAGCGGCACGCGCACGACTTCGTGAATTACCGGGATGACCACGGCGCCGCCGTCCAGAATCACCCGCGCCCCGCCTTTGCCCGTGCGGACGAAGGCCTCATTGGCCTTCGTCCGCATGTAGAGCTTCGTGAGTGTAATGACCATGGTGCCACCGACAAGCAGGGCGATGCCGGTCACGGCCATCATCAACTGGGCGGTGACCCCGATTTCGATATCGAATTCGCCAGCGACGAAAGGGCCGATAATCAACGCCAGGCAGAACAGAAACCAGGCAACGGCTTTTCCCACAGCACTCTCCTTCCGGTTAGGGCTCCATTCTCAGGCGCCCGCCGTCGGCGGCGGAACCGCCGCGCGGTGCGCACCAAAACAACTCGGATCGGGTTCGGCGATCATCATGAGCTGGAATCCTCGAGCTCGTTTTCCACGACCAGGCACACTCTGTCTTCCGCGCGCGCCTGCGCCACGAGGATCGCTTCGCCGCGTCGCAACGCCTTGCCGTCCATGCTTTCGCAGCGCACCTCCTGAAGGTTTCCGAAGCGATCGTGGATCTGCGCGTACGCTTCGGTCGCGGTGATGAGCAGGACGACCTGCCCGGTCTGCCCGGCGAGCGCCGCGAACGACGTCGCGTACGACTCTTCCCGGGGGACCAGCCGCCCCAACAGCGCGCAGATCCTGCCGGTGAGCGCGAAGCTCCCCGCGCTCGCGGCGACCAGCGAAATCGAGAAGAAGACCGGGACGGGAAGAATGCCATGGAGGAGGCGGTTGATCGTGAAACCGATCAGCGCGAAAAGTAGACTGAGCGTCATCAGCAGGACGGTCAGCGGCACCTTGCCGACGCCGAGCACGCCGAGGATTGCCGCGAGGGCGCTGTCGGCCGCGGCATCGTGTCCGTAATGCGGCATGGTGCCGGTGGCTGCGGGAATGAGCGCGCCGTGTGCCTCTGCAGCTTCGGCGTGCGCGTCGCCATCAGGGCTGGCATCGACATGGACGACTGTCCCGTCTCCGGCATCGGCATGGACGTCACCCTCGGCGTCTCCCTCAGCGTCGCCGTCATCGTGACCCTCGGAATCACCGCCGACCCCCAGGGCGCTCAGGAGCCCCAGCAAGAGACCCACGCTGCCGGGAAGCAGAAACACCAAGTTCCACCAGGCAAAGGTCTGCATGATCCGCCTCTGGTCGATGCTCGCAAGCGCTACGCCTATTGTAGTGCGCCGGCGGCAAACCGCAAACCTGGCGCACCTCCACGCTAATCGCGAGGAATCATGACGATGGCGACGTCGCGGACCCAGTCCGGCCAGTGCGGAATGTCCACCCGCACCGACATGGTCCACGAAAGCTTGTTGTCGGTAATCTCGAAGCTGTAGGCCGGGACGTCGGGGAAGGCGACCTCGACGGTGCGGCGCACGGGCATGCCGGCGGGAGGGCTCATCGAGCCGGAAAGCTCCAAGTCCTGCTGCCAGATCTGGTGCGTAAACGTCTTGGCGTCCGTTCCGGACCCAGCCCGAACGGATTCTTCGGCACCTACGCGGGCAGAAATGCGCGTGATCTCGAGAGCGCCTGGCGGCGTGAACGCGATTGTGAACTGCACGACTTGACCGGGAATGATCACATGCTTGCCGGCGCGCTTGCGCTTGCTGCCGGAAGTGAACGCCGCCGCCACTCGGTGCGCCTTGCTGGTCGTGTCCGCGGGTTCCGGAAGAAGCGGCGCGTTCAATGTGACGTCGACCGGCCCGAGCTTGCTTTCGGCCGCCCGGCGCCGCACGTAGCCCACCACGAGGACGATCAGAGCGATCGGCAGTATGAACACAGCCAGCCCGACCAGGAGCACAATGATGAGCGGCAGCAAGATCCATCCCAGAGCGCGGGCGCATCCTGAAGCCGGTTCGGTCCCCTGCTTGGTGAAGTCGGGGGGAGTCGCGAGGTAGTCGCGGTGGCTGTTTGGCCCTGGCGTGAGAACGTAGTCCTCCGAAGCGCGCGGGTCGCGCGCCCACGGAATGTCCGCGGTCGCGTCGACATAGTGGTCCACATTGAGCAAATTGCCGTGATAGGTCAGTGGCATGGCCGGCGCCCGGAAGGAGAACGGATAGGCGTACTGCCTGCCGGCGCTCCACTCCGGCGAGGCGTGGAGCGCGCGATCCAGGCAGCGCATCTGTGCGTTCCCGCGCCCGTGCGTTTTCCAGACCTGCGTGATCTCCAGCTTCTTGCAGGTGACGTCCTTGTCGACCATCACCACGACGCGGCCACGGATTTCCTGCCCGGGCTCGTACGAGCGCCTCGAGTCGTCAAACTCCACGCGCAAGCTACACGACGACATCCTCAGCTCCTTCCATGCGGCGAATGGCCTCATACAACGCAAATTCCATGGCCCTCACGTCGTTGCCGAAGCGCTCCTTGAGGGACTGGACCGTATCATCAGAGATGGCGGGGAGCGGCCCCCCTGAGCGCCGCGCGTGCTCCAGGCGAAGGCGGAAAATAGCGCTCAGCCGCGCGGTGGTGAGCAATTCCGCGGGAACCATCGTGTGGACGCAATAGCCGGCGGCTTGCAGCTCGGCCGTGTGATCGATGTGACTCGCAAGGGCGAGCGCCCCGCGGCAGCGAAACAGCGTCCACCGCCGCCACCGCGGCAGGCGTTGCGCCTCGTCCAGAAAGAGCGGATTGCCGCGCGGGATCGCCGGCCTTTCGCCCTCGGCCACGTGCACGTAGGGCGCCCGCGGAAAGAAGCGTTTGAGCGCGAGCAGGTGCGTCGTCTTCCCCGTTCCCTTGGCACCCAGGAGCTGCACCGCGCACCGCGAAGCGGCCAGGCACGCCGCCAGCTCCTCCACGTCCGCGACGGCCACGCCCGCCCGCTCGTCGTTCTGCAACTCGCCAAACGGGTTTTCGCGGAGATTCAAATGGGCGTATGCGAACATCTTGCCTGGCGCTCCTGCCGGCTGTGATTCCGCCAGCCGCCGCTACCCGATGGTGCGCGGCAGTTGCGGACAGCATATCCGCCTCCCGAGTCGGTCGCAATCGGGCGCGGTCGCCTCGACTCCGACCAGGCTGTGGATTCAGGCGACCGTGAACGCTTGCGGTCCCCGCGAGCTTTCGCTACCATGCCGCGCATGATGCAACAGACGATCACGCTGAGCCGGGACACCACCGAAGCCGAGCGCGTCCGCGCCTGGCTCGACGCGCAGGGCTTCCGGCTGGCAACGGCCCCCTACGCGCTCTTCCGGGCCGCCCACTCCGACTGCACGGTGACCTTCTACTGTTCGGGGAAAGTCGTTTTCCAGGGCGCCGGTGCGGATGCAGTCGCCACCGAGCTCTTTCCCGAGCGCGCCGCTGCGGCCGCCGCCGGCCCGTACGCGGAGGCACTGGCGCTGCATCCGTCGCCGCCGCCTGAGCAGTGGATCGGTATCGACGAGACGGGCAAGGGCGACTACTTCGGGCCGCTTGTCGTGGTCGCTGCGGCGGTTCGGCGTGAGCATCTGGCGTGGCTCGCGGAGCTCGGCGTGGCCGATTCGAAAACGCTGTCGGACAGCAAGATCCGGGCGGTGGCCAGGGATTTGCGCGCCGCGTGCGTCTTCGCGGCGGTCATCGTCATGCCGGAGCGATACAACGAGCTCTATGAGCGTATCGGGAACCTCAACGACCTGCTCGCCTGGGGCCACGCCCGGGCGCTTGAGGACGCACTCACGAAAGCTCCGGAGTGCACCTACGCGATCAGTGACAAATTCGCGACGAGCGATGCGGTGGTCGCCCGGAGGTTGCAAGAACGCGGTCGGGCCATCCGCCTCGATCAGCGGCCGCGCGCCGAGGCCGACCCCGCCGTGGCGGCGGCCTCGATGCTGTCGCGCGACATTTTTCTGCGGAGGATGGAGGACCTGGGGGCGAACGCCGGCATGCAGTTGCCGCGTGGCGCCGGCGCCCCGGTCGTCGCGGCGGCACGCGAGATCGTCAGAGCCGGCGGCAGAGATGCGCTCGGAAGGGTCGCCAAGCTGCATTTCAGCATTACGGAGCGCACCGGCGGCGGTTGAGCGGGGCTCGCTTTGCGAACCGGTAGCGGAGAGCTTGCGGTGGTGTACACAAAGCGATGCCCCTGCACGCCGGTCCCGTTGCATGGTTAGTGGATTTTCGTTCCACTGATGGAACCCGAATTCCATTGCGCCGCGCCTCGTGTGCTCCCGGCAATGGCCACAAGAGCGCCCTCTGGTCACCGCGCCCAGGCATGAAGATTGCAGAACTGCAGACTTGTTTGCCGAATCCCACTTCCCTTGCATCACATCAAGGGGAGCAGTGACCCGCGCTCCAGCCGCGCGGGGTTGACGTGGCGGCCGCCCGCGTGCAGCCAGTGAGGGGCTCCGGTCCGGTCGTCGCACCAGAGGTGTGAGATGAAATCAACTGTGACTCTGCGTATTCTCGATGCCCGCCTCGCTCGCGGGCTGTTTATCCTGGGACTGGCAACGGCACTGGCGGCGCCCGCGGCTGCCGAAGGTGTGGACCGCGAGGACGCGCTTCAGATCTTCAATCGCGACGTCTACTGGATCGAAGGCGTCACCCTCCGCAATCCGACGGCCGACACCCCGGCCGATGCCCCCCTCTTCAATGTGGTCGGAGCGGGCATGGGGATTACGTGGGGCCAGTTCCAGATGGCCACCGCAACATCCCGTGCCCACTGTGTGGCAGGAGACGGCCGCACCGACGTTCGCCTGCGCCTGAGCGGGCTGATCCCCAACGGCGTGTACTCGGTATTCTACGGGACTCTCCAGCCCGACTCGGAGAACCCGCTGTGCCCGGGCGTGGAGCGTACGTTGGCCCTGATTTCGAAGGACGCCGAGCAACAGCCGGACTTCGCGTCTTTCGTTGCCGACGAAAACGGTGACGCAGACTTTCAGGGGCGCGTGGATGGTTGCCTGTTCGACGCGCTCCAGGTCTTCTTTTCCGTTATCTACCACTTTTACGGCACGACCTACGGCGAGCTGCCCAACGCCGGTGAGTACCTCACCCAGGGCAGCGACTGCCGGAGCTCCTTTGGAGAGGACGCCATGCGCCAGTTGCTCATCTTGCAGCAGTGGTGAGATCCTCGTCCGTCGCTGGCGCGGCTCTTGGGGGCGGGCATCCTGACCGCCTCCGACCGAAGGAGGCCACGATGTCGCCCCCAGGATGTCGCCCCTGAGGTTACCCCTTCATGCGCCTAGCGAACGATCAATCGGGCGGAAAGCAGCGGAGAATCGGAGTCAGCGCCGCTCAGGGTCTGGCTGGTGCCGTTGAAACCGCTCACGGACACTTTCTCCACCCGAATCTCTCCGGGACTCAGGGTGTCGGGGATGGTGACCTTTCCCAGGAACGGCCCGCCGCTGCCAAGCCGCCGAATCATCACGAGCTCGGCTTCTCCGGAGGTCATTTTGATCTGAGCGAGGTTGGAGATCACCATGTCGGACTCGCCGTCGATTTCGCCACCGCCGGCGACCTCCACGATCAGGGACGTCGTTTCGCCCGCAGTGACGGTATCTGGCTCGAAGCGGACCTGCCGCATGGTGATAGGATCCGTGGTCTCGGAGCCGTCATCGCTGATCGAGAAGGTCAACGGCGCGCCGTCCCAAAGAGCGTTTCTCCCATCGGGCAGCTCGACAGCCAGGGATTCGACCTGCCACGTGCCGGCGGCCGACTTCGCTCTCCGAGGCTCGATGAGGCGAAGCTTGCCGTAGGGCAAGACAATCGGCGAAACGAATTGCATGGGCCGGCTGTGTTTCGGATTCCGAGCCATCACGTAGACGGTGGCGGTGCCGCGGAAGTCGTCAGCCACCGCCAGCTCCAGGCTCGGCATGGGTCCCGCCGTGGTCGTGTCGGCGGGAAGGATGCGCGCGCGCTCGATGGACAGGGGAGCGGTCGAGCCGGTTACGGCAAGAAGCGGGTCTCCGGCACGCAGGCGCGCGGTCGGAACGTAGATTGAGCGGCCGCTGCCCATAGTGACGGTGACGCCCTGAGCTCGGTATCGGCCCGGGACAAGGTTGGCTTCGCGGGGCGTTTGCACCGACTCGAGCCCATTGGCAGCGGTGGTTTGGACGCTGACGAGCCGACCGGGGACTTCTCGGTGCTCAAGGTCGATCTCGGCCCCGAGGACGGCGCTGTCCAGGTCCGAATCGCAACAGAGACGCACAGCAAACGTCACGGCTTCATCGTCCTTGGCGCGCTGCGGGGTAACCTCTATTGTCGCGTACTGGATGTCCACCGGGGCCGTATCAACAGGCAGGTTTTCGTCCAGCGCCTCGGTCGTACCTGACTGACGGCTCGTGGTGATTGCGCGAGAAGGCGGCGCCGCCTGTGCAGTCACTCTTGCGTCATCCGGCGGCACGGCAGCCGCACTGTCGACTGCGGCCAGGCCTTCGACAGGCCGCGGGAGCTTCCTTGCGGCGGCGCCATTCCTCGGCCGGTGCACGGTGCTCCCGACTGGCCTGCTGTCCGCGCTCTGCCCGGCCGTATCCTCACTGTCGCGCGCGGTCCCGGTGGACAAGCGTCGACCAGCAGCGGCGAGACCGCCGCCGGATTGGCGGGATGCCATCGCAAGCAGAATGAGCCCGGAAGCGACGGCGACGCCGGACAGGGTGACCACGACACTTTTCGTAACGGGTTTCATCAGCGTTTTCCTTCAAGCCAGGAGGTGAAAGCCAACAAGCGCCGAGCTGTCGTCGGCCCCGTCCCGCGAAAGCGGCCTGGCACGCCGCGTTCGCCGTTTCGGCCAGGGGTCGATTTGCTGCTTTAGGGCGGCCATCGTGGCCGCCTTCCGTCGGAGGTGGGCGAGATGCCCACCCCCCAAGGCCGGCCTAGTAGTACCAAGGCCACGGCTCGTCCCCGTCATCCGACCTGCCATCCGCGCAGTACCCAGAGACGAAACAGTCCTGCGTGGCGGGATCGACGGAACATTTGGCGAAGCCTGTGCCGGTCACGAATCTGCACTGCGAAACGTGGTTCTTTGAAGAACATTCCTGGCACTTGCCCGCCACTGCATGGCGTGGACCCGCGAGGAAAACGAGACCAGCGAGTGCGAGGCCGGCCAGAGCAAGCGAAGAGGTGGTCGAGGTACGCATACTGGAATCTCCTGAGAAGTGTTGAAGGATTCGGCCGCTCGACATGCAACCGCTGTGCCACTCGGCCCCGCAACACAGGCCACCAGCAAATCGCATGAAGTAGCTATCGGTGCTTCAGTGGTTGGACCTCTCGCCGCGCCGTTGCTTCAGGGCAACAGGGCGAAACATCAGGGAGTCCGTACATGGTCGCTATGGAGCTGGCGAATGTGGCGGAGCAAATCGTGACCCGGTTCGATGCCAGCCATTCTGAAGCACGTAGCACGTAGCGCGGGGCGCGTGGCGCGCGCCCCGCTCCCGCGGTATGCTCAGGCAGCGCAAGCCACAGAAATTCGCTGACGAGGAATTCGCAATGTCCCATGCCGCCCCCGTGATCCCCGAGGCTCTGACGTTCGACGATGTGTTGCTCGTTCCCAAGCGTTCGCCCGTCAGCAGCCGCTCCGAGGTCGACGTGCGCACGCGGCTGTCCCGCCACATCGACCTGGCGATACCGATCATCAGCGCCAACATGGACACGGTTACGGAAGCGGAAATGGCGATTGCCATGGCACGGCTGGGCGGCCTGGGCGTGCTGCATCGCTTCATGGCGGTGGAGGATCAGGTGGAAGAGGCGCTCAAGGTGAAGCGCTGCGAGAACCTGGTGATTGACGCGCCCTACTCCATGACTCCGGACCGCACCGTCGGGGAAGCAGAGGCGCTGATGCATGAAAAAGGCGTGACGGGAATCATTGTAGTGGACGGTGAGGGACGCCTCGCGGGGATCCTCACCTCGCGCGACACGCTATTCGCCGATTCTCCCGGACGGCCAATCGCGGAGCTCATGACGCCCCGTGAGCGGGTGGTGACGGCCTCGCCCGGGCTGGATGTCGATGCGGCGAAGGATCTGTTCCGTACGCACAAGGTGGAGAAGTTTCCGATCGTGGATGACCAGGATCGGCTCGTCGGACTGGTGACGATCAAGGACATCATCAAGAGGATGCGGTACCCGAATGCCACGAAGGATGATCGGGGCCGACTTCGAGTGGGCGCTGCCGTGGGTATCAACGGTGACTACCTGGAACGCGCCGTGGCGCTGGTGTCGGCGGACGTCGACGCGCTGGTAGTAGACGTTGCTCATGGACATTCCGATCAGGCAATTCTCGCGATTCGCAAGCTCCGCAAGCGCTTTCCGAAGATCGAGCTGATCGCCGGCAACGTGGCGACCGCCGAGGCCGTCGAAGAGCTGGTGGGGCTGGAGATAGACGCGATCAAGGTGGGGGTTGGACCCGGCTCGATCTGCATCACGCGCATCGTGACCGGCGCCGGCGTCCCCCAGCTCTCGGCCGTGCTGGCCTGCGCTCGGGCCGCGGCGCGCGCCGCCGTGCCGATCATCGCCGACGGCGGCATTCGGGCTTCTGGAGATCTCACCAAGGCGCTCGCCGCCGGCGCCTCCTCGGCAATGATCGGGAACCTGCTCGCCGGCACTCACGAAAGCCCCGGAATCACCATCTCACGCAACGGCCGCAAGCAAAAGTTATGCCGTGGCAGCGCGAGCGTCATGGCGCAGCTCGGCCGCGCGCACCGTGCCGGCTTTCGCCAGTCCGAAGAGGAGCTTTCCGAGATCGTCCCCGAGGGCGTCGAAGCCGTGGTCCCGCTGAAGGGCGAGGCCGCGGACGTCGTCAAGCAGCTCGTCGGTGGATTGCGGTCTGGAATCAGTTACTGCGGCGCCCGCAACATCCTGGAAATGCAGCGCAACGCTTCGTTCCAGCGCATGACGCCGGCGGGACTTCGCGAAAGCGGTTTCCACGACGTCGAGGTCTTCCATTAGCGGTCATGGAGCTGCTCGAGCGAGGCGAGACCCACGCATGCTGGAAGCGCGTCGGCGGATCCGGAGGCACGCGCATGCAGGTCGCGACGGCGGATCCGGACCGCGCCGAGCCCATTCACGGCATGATCGTGGGCTACGACGAGGGGCTGCAGGTGCTTTGGTGCCGCGCGCTCCAAAAGTTGGCCGCGGACCGGCTCGACGAGGGCATGGTCGTCTACGGCTCCTACGTGTACCTGGCGCGCAAGTACCACTTTGAAACGCTCGTCGCGTTGGCGAGACCCAAGGATCGCGAGCTGGTCTTTGGCCTGCGCTTGCCCGCAGCGCTCTCGGTGGGAGACGCGCGAGGAGCCCCGCGGGTGCCGGTGCCTCCCGGCGAGCTGCTGCTGCGTGCCGATCGCCCTACCATTGCCGCGGAGATCCGCGAGCTGTCGGTAACCGGGGTTGGATTTCAGGCCGTGTTCGACAAGCTGCCGCCGGCGTTCTGCCGGCTCGATCGCCTGGACGTCGAGCTTGCTGGAGCGGCGTATCTGGAAATGCCGGACAGCATCTTGCGGCTGGTGCGGCGTACGGGCCCGCGCGGTGAGGCGGCGTTTCGCTTTCTCCGGATCGATGAGGCGGCTCGGCGGTTTCTTGGGCGGTACGCCGCCGTCGCCCTGGAACAGCGGCTGCGCGCTCACGAGACATCGTCATCCCCCGGTCACTGGCACTCCGAGCTCACAGTCGGGTCCGTCGAACGGCGCTGGCGCGTGCTCGTCGCCGACAGCCCGGAGCGCGGCGGAGAGGCCATGCGCAACCGCATCTCCGAGGCGCGGCCCGACATCACCGTACTGAATGTGAGCCCGGATGATGGCCCCCTGCAGGCGCTACGCGACTACGTCCCCGACCTGGTCATCGTGGAGCCGTACTCCCGGGAGTCCGGCGGGTTCGGCTTGCTGGAGATTTTGCAGGGGAGCCTCCGGCACGGTCATGTCCCGGTCGTTGTCGCCTCGACCTCGGCGCGGCGCCAAGACGTGTTGCGCGCAACTCGGCTCGGCGCGCGCGCCTACCTGCTCAAGCCCGTGCGGCCGGCGCTACTGGTACAGGTCCTGGACAAGATCCTGCCGCGCAGCCCCGAAATCGCCGCGCGCCTCGGCGCCCATCTTTGACCGCGACGATGGCGCGCGAGGCTCACGCGGATACCGGGCCGGAGTCGCCGGCCGGCGAGGTCGACGATGCCGGCCCCACTGGTGGTCGTGTGGCGGCGTGGGCGGCAATGAGCTCGCGCACTTCGGGCAAGACATATACCTCGTCCAGCCGCTCACCAGCGAGCAGCGCGATCTGCTCCGCGAGCAACGCAGCTTTTTCGGGCACCTCGAGCATACGGTGGATAAACACCACGGTGCTGCTCGCGATGCGGACCGCGCCCACCTCGCGCGGCAGGTCGGCGGCGTATCGCACGGTGATCGACAGCTTGTGCGCCGCGTCCTCGAGCCGCGCCAGCAGCGCGCGCGCTTCCTCGTCGGCGGCACTCGGAGCGGCTTTCGCCGGCGCCTTTCTCCGCTTCTTCGGAAAGACGCGGTTCACGCTTCACCGGAAGCTTCGGGTGGCACGTCCATGAAGTACATGACCGCTCCGGAGGGAATCTTCGGGTAGAAGTACGTGGATTTTTGTGGCATGAGCACACCTGCGTCCAACACAGCAGCGAACGCTCCCACCTGCGTACCGCGCAGGAGGATCGCGGCGCACGCCCGACTGTCGCTGACTTTGGCGACGGCTTCCTCCGGCTGCTTGACATAGGCCAGGTGGCCGCCCGTTCTCGTGAGCTCTGGGGTGAGCCCGAACAGAGGCTCGATCACCAGGCGATGGACGAGCGCCACGTCGAGGCGATCGACGGCAGTGGCCGCCCCCTGAGCCGCCACGTCGCTGTTGATGCGGACCAGCCGAGCGATGCCGTCGTTTCCAAAGAATCCAAACGCGCCGCGGGACGGCTCACAGACGGCGGGGTCGTTCAGCGCCTCCAGCAGGCTTTGGGCGCTGGAAAACCGCTCGACGTGGCCCAGAGTCGCCAGGCTGCCCACCGGGTCAGCGGCCGCAGCCGGACCTGGGCGCAAGATCACGCGGTGTGTCGGTAGAATAACCAGGCCCGGCGTGTCCAGCGCGGCAAGGGCGGCCAGTCGAAAGGCACTTGGGGCGCCGCGGGCGGCTCCCGTTTCGTCACAGTAGCGGCAAGCGGCCGTAAACCGGTGGTGCCCATCCGCGATGATCAGGCGCTCGCTGCGAAAGAAGCTCGATACTGAGGCCAGCAGCTCGCGGTCGGTGACCCGCAGCACCCGCGTCTGCACGCCATCGGGAGAGGTGAAGCGCGCGATCTCCGCTGGCGAAGAACCCCAGAGAAGCGTCTCCACGGCCAGCTCGCGATCGCGATAGAGGCAAAAGATCGGCTCGAAGCTCGCCCGACACGTGCGCAACAACTGCAGGCGGTCCTCGATCGGCTTCGCCAGGGTCTGCTCGTGGGGAACGAATCCGCTGCGCCCGCCGGCATCGATACCCACCAGCGCCAGCACTGCCCGGCGGTGAAAACGCGCGCCGCTCGCCGAGAACTCCTGCTCGAGCAAGTACATTCCGGCTTCGACATCGGTTTTCAGGACTCCCGATGCCCGCCAGTCGCGCGCGGCGGCAGCCGCGCTCAGATGGGGGTTGTCACTCCCGGCGCCGGCGTCCGGCCGTGCCAGGATAAGTCGCACCATGTTGTGGGGATCGCGCGCAAAGAAAGCGTCGCGCTCGTCCGGCGAGATCACGTCGTAGGGAGGTGTGATGACTGCGGACAAACCGCGCCCCAGGCGCGCTTCATCGAATCGCACACCGCGAAAAGGCAACACATCCACCATGATGTCTCCGATCACGCGTTAGAGGCGAAGCTGATTTTGGCCGCCGATATAGCATGAGCGGAGCGAATCTGCTACCTATGAAGACAGCAAGCGCAAATCACCTATCTGTCCGCGAGCACTTCGCCGCGGCCGCCATCTCTGTCGCGCCGATCGGGCGATTGCTTTTGGGGCAACAGCAGCGAGCTCCAAGAACAGCCATGGAAGAGCACACGAATACTCCGGTGGCCGTCCCTCACTGCAGGGCACGGGCGGTGAGAGGAGGAGCAGACCGGCGGCTCGTGACCACCATGACCTCGTTCGGGATGGGCGCGCTTCTCTTGGTGCCCATCGTTTGGTCGATGAGCGCCGTGTGGCAGGGGCTCGCTGCCCGCGGCGAGACCGCAGGGCAATGCCAACAGATGGCGGAAAGCGCCGCCGCGCTGCTGACCGAGCGCAATCGTGCGGACGCTGAGGTGCCCTTGGGGCCTTACGTGGAGGCACTCGAGGCGGCAAGTGGCGCGGCCATCGCCATCATCGTGCGCAACGCCGCAGGGCGGGTCGTCGCCGCGCGCGGGCAGCTCGCGGGCAGGGGCGAAGTCGGCGGGGCGCGGGCTCGGGTGCCGGTTGGGTCCGGAGATCGCCCACAGGCCAGCGTCGAGGTGATCTGCGCGCCGCCGCCCGAGGTCGGGCGCCGAAGCTCCACGAGCGCGTTCGCAGTGCTGGGGCTGACTGCAACCTTCGCTCTGGCAGTGGGGCTCGCGATGCCGGCGGCGAGGCGTGCAGGGGCCGCCGCGCGCCGTGCTCTCGGCCGCACCTGGGACGCGGGCCGCGGCGGGGCGGCGCCCACCAGAACGTCTCCACAGGAAGGGCCTCCCGATCTCGACTTCCTGAAATCTCTGCTTGTCGCCAACATGAGCCACGAGATCCGCAGCCCGCTGAATGCGGTCGTCGGCATGACCGAGCTCCTCCTCTCGACTCCCGTCGATGAACGGCAGCGCGAGTACCTCGACACGATCCAGAACGCGTCCGAGACGATGATGGCGCTGCTCGACGACTTGCTCGACTTTGCGAGAATCCGCTCCGGAGACGTGCGCCTGCAGCGCATACCCTTCGACCTGCGGCTGACGGTCGAGGAGGTGGCGGACGTAATGGCGCTCCGGGCGCGCGAGAAAGGCCTCGAGCTGATCGCGCGCTACGCCCATGGCACACCTGAAATGGTGACCGGTGATCCGGCGCGGATCAGGCAGATTCTCGTCAACGTCGTTGGCAACGCGGTCAAGTTCACTCACGCGGGGCACGTGCTGATCGATGCACACGCTGTTGAGCTGAGGCGAGACTTCGCGCGTATCAGGATCAGCGTCGAGGACACCGGAATCGGCATGGCGAAGGATCTCCGGCAGCAACTGTTCGCGCCGCTGAGCGAGGGCGACAAGCCACTGGCTCGCCGCCACGGCGGCACGGGACTCGGCCTCGTAGTTAGCAAGCAACTGCTGGATCTGATGGGCGGCACGATTTCCGTCGACAGCGCCGAAGCCGAGGGTTCTTGCGTCCATCTCGACCTGTGCGTGTCGCTGCCCGAGGACGCACCTCCCGATCCCCTCCCCATGGGCGACCTGACGGCACTGCGAGTCTTGATCGTCGGCGAGAGCCCCGTCGCCAGACGGGTCCTGCGGGAGCAGCTCCAGGCTTCAGGCATGACCGTGGTTGACCATGGCGCCGACGCGGACATCGCGGCCGAGATGCGGCATGCGGCCGATGCCGCCGCGCCATTTCAGCTCGCGATCCTCGAGCATAGCCCGCCGCGCCTCGACGGCGAGACGTTGGCGCGCGCGATAAAGGCCGACCCCGCTATTGGCTCAACTCCTCTCGTGCTCCTTACCTCGCGCGCCGAGCGTGGCGACAGCCAACGGATGGCGGCAGCGGGATACGTCGCGTACCTCGTGCGGCCGCTCCGCCAAAGCCAGCTCGTCGCGGCCCTGTCGATGGTCTGGGGCGTGCGACAGGCCGGCCTCGGAACGCGCCTGATCACCCGACATACTGTCGCCGCGGCCCGTCGCATGGGCGCCATTTCCGCGTCCCCACCTCCGACACGAAGTGTGCGCGCGCGCGTGCTTGTGGCCGAGCGTGATCGGGTCAACCAGAGAGTCGTGTGCCGCGCGCTCGAGAAGCTCGGCTGTCTGGTGGATGCCGCCGGCGACATCCAGGAAGCCGAGGAAATGCTCGATCGGGGTCACTATGATCTGTTTTTCGTCGATGTCGCCATGCCCGAGGTTCGCGATCCAGCGCTCGTGAGCCGCATTCGCGCCGCTGACCGAGGCGCCGGTTTGCGCATCGTCGCGCTCACCGACGACGTCATGTCCGGAGCCCATCGGCGTTCGCTCGCCGCGGGAATGGATGCGTATGCCGTCAAACCCCTTACCCTGCGAGAGATCGAGCGCCTCCTCGACCGGCTGTCGCCGCCAGTCGGGTCCTTGGCGGAGGCGAAGGATGCCGACCGGTCCGCTGCGACAGCGCCGCTCGCGGAGCAGGGCGGACGGCCGTACGATGAGGTGATGGAGGAGCTTCTCCGCCGCAGCCGGACCGGCGGTGATAGCTAATTCGCCCGTCTTTTGCCCGAAAGCGCCGCGCGAAGTCCCCCACCTCCCCCCGCTGAAGCTTGCAATGGCGGCGCTTCCCGGTGTATGACCGTCACGACTCTTGACGAAAGGCAGAGGAGAGCGCTCAACTATGCAGGGAAGTGTGGTCCGTAGATGAGTCGACGCGATGACCTGTTCAAGGCGCTCGCGGCAGCAAACGCCGCAGCCGCACTGGGGGGCGGAGAGTCCCGCATTGCTCGCCAACACGAGCAGGGAAAGCTGACAGCGCGGGAACGAATCGACTTGCTGCTCGATCATGGCTCGTTCGAAGAGCTGGATCGCTTCGTGACCCACCGATGCTCCGACTTCGACATGCAGGACCGCGTCTATTTGGGAGACGGCGTGGTGACCGGGCATGGCACCGTCGACGGGAGACGTGTTTTCCTGTTCGCCCAGGATTTCACGGTGTTCGGCGGTTCGTTGAGCGAAGCGTACGCCGAGAAGATCTGCAAGATCATGGATCACGCGATGTCTGTGGGCGCTCCCGTGGTAGGGTTGAACGATTCGGGAGGCGCCCGCATTCAGGAGGGCGTGGTGAGCCTGGCGGGCTACGCGGAGATTTTTCTGCGAAACACGATTGCGTCGGGTGTCGTGCCGCAGATTTCGGCGATCCTGGGTCCCTGTGCCGGCGGTGCTGTATACTCACCGGCGATCACCGACTTCGTGATCATGGTGAAGGAATCGTCGCACATGTTCATCACCGGACCCGAGGTGATTCGCACGGTCACGCATGAGGAGGTGAGCTTCGAGGAGCTCGGCGGAGCCGTCGCGCACAGCACCCGCAGCGGTGTCGCCCACTTCGCCTGCGCCGGGGAACGCGAGGCGATCTGGACGATTCGCCAACTGCTGTCCTATCTCCCGTCCAACAATTTGGAAGATCCGCCACGCCGTCCCACGGAGGATAGCCCAGAGCGGCGCGCGCCCGAGCTAAACGAGATGGTGCCGGCGAGCGCGACGAAACCGTACGACATGCGGGACATCATCCGCAAAGTAGCAGACGATGGCGTTTTCTTCGAGATCCAGGAGGATTTTGCGCGCAACCTGGTGATCGGCTTCTGCCATCTCGGAGGACAATCTGTCGGTGTGGTGGCAAATCAGCCGCTGCACCTCGCCGGGACGTTGGACATCGATGCCTCCATCAAGGGCGCTCGCTTCGTGCGCTGCTGCGATGCCTTCAATGTGCCGCTCGTGGTCTTCGAGGACGTGCCCGGTTTCCTGCCGGGCGTCACTCAAGAGCATGGCGGCATCATCAAGCACGGTGCAAAGCTGCTCTACGCATTCGCCGAGGCGACGGTTCCCCGCATTACGGTCGTCACGCGCAAGTCCTATGGCGGCGCCTATTGCGTCATGAACTCCAAGCAGATTCGCGCCGACGTCAACTTGGCGTACCCGACGGCGGAAATTGCGGTAATGGGGCCAGAAGGCGCCGTGAATGTGCTGTATCGGAAGGAAATAGCCGCTGCGCCCGATCCCGACGCGCTGCGGGCGAAGCTGGTCGAGGAGTTTCGCAGCAAGCTCGCCAACCCCTGGGTGGCGGCCGGTCGGGGGTACATCGATGAGGTTATCGTGCCGGCGGACACTCGCCCCAAGCTGATCCGATCGTTGCGGATGCTTGCCGGCAAGCGCCGCTCCCTCCCACCGAAGAAGCACGGCAACATTCCCCTATGATCTCGCCACGGCGGCCGGCGGCAGGGGAGGTGATGGTGACATGTTCAAGAAGGTACTGATCGCCAACCGCGGCGAAATCGCCGTGCGCATCGTCCGCTCGTGCCGACTCCTGGGCGTTTCGCCGGTGGCGGTATTCTCCGACGCGGATCGCCTCGCTCTCCACGTCCGGCTCGCCGATGAAGCCTATCGCCTTGGCCCGGGGCCATCATCCGAAAGCTACCTGCGCATCGATCGGTTGCTCGCGGTGGCGGCCGCCTGTGGCGCCCAGGCCATTCACCCGGGCTACGGGTTCCTGTCGGAGAATCCCGATCTGGCGCGAGCCTGCGAGGAGCGCGGTATTGCCTTTGTCGGCCCGACGCCGGAGGCCATGCTTGCGATGGGCGACAAGCTCGAGGCCCGGCGGTTCGCCACTGCAGCCGGCGTTCCTGTGGTTCCCGGGACGCCAGATCCCGTGAGCTCACCGGAGGCCGCGATCGCCGCCGCGGCGGGCATTGGTTACCCGGTCCTGCTCAAGGCGGCAGCGGGTGGCGGGGGCAAGGGCATGCGCCTGGTCGAGCACCCGGAAGAGATCGGCCGGGCTTTCCGTGCGGCCACCTCCGAGTCGACGGCGGCGTTCGGCCGCGGCGAGGTGTACCTCGAGCGGTTCGTCTCACCGTCTCGTCACGTCGAGGTGCAGATCCTCGGCGATGGCCGCGGGGGCATCATCCACCTCGGAGAGCGCGCCTGCTCCATCCAACGCCGCCACCAGAAGCTCGTGGAAGAGACGCCGGCGCCAGGAATCAGTAGTGAGCTGCGCGTCAAGCTCCACGAGGCGGCGTGCGCCATAACCCGTGCCGCGCGCTATCGCGGCGCCGGAACCGTCGAGTTCCTGGTGGATCGCGACGAGCGCTATTACTTCCTGGAGATGAACACGCGGCTTCAGGTGGAGCATCCCGTCACCGAGATGGTCACGGGGCTGGACCTCGTCGCCGCGCAGCTTCTCATCGCTGCCACCGGGGAGCTCCCCTGGGCGCAGAGCGAAATAGCGGCACGCGGTGCGGCGATCGAGCTCCGCATCATGGCGGAGGATCCCGACCGGCAATTCATGCCCGCCCCCGGAACGATCACCTGGATGCGCGAACCGGGCGGCCCCGGGGTGCGGTGGGATGGTGGCGTGTACGCCGGATACACGGTGCCGATCTATTACGACCCGCTGCTCGGGAAGCTCATCACGTGGGGGCTGGATCGCTTCGCCGCCCTGGCGCGTATGCGGGCGGCGCTGGATGAGCTGGAGCTGTGCGGGCCGCCGACGACTGCCGGGTTTCTGCGTGAGGTGCTTGAGTCCGAGGAATTCCGCGGCGGATCCTACGACACCGGCTTCGTCGAGCGCTTTCTCGCCTCCCGGTCACGGACCGCGGCTCCCTCGGAGAGCCAGTCTCAAGCGGAGCGGATTGCCGTGATTGCCGCCGCGCTTGGCTACCTGGAGCGGCGGCGCGGCCCGGAGACGCCCCGTGCCGCGGGAAAGGTCGTGGTGGCGGGAAACAACGGCGGTCAGTGGGCGCTAGTGAGCCGACAAATGGCGCTGCGGCCAGGATTGCGCGACTGACGCGGCGACGCTGGGAGAGCTGCGGAATGGCATCGAGAAAAGAGAATCTGATCGTCCAGAGTGATCGCGGGGAGCACGCCGTCACCGTCGAGCTCCTGCCCGCCGAGGGCGCTGAAACTCGCTATCGCGCCTCGTCGGGGGACGCCACTTTTGAGATCGAGCTGCGCCACCTCGGGGACGACATGTACTCCCTGCTCGTGGATGGCGTTTCCTGGGAGGCGATGCTCTCCTGGAACGGCCCGAGCTGCGACGTCTCGCTTCTTGGCGGCGCTCTGGGCGCACCGTTCCGCCTGCGCGGCGCGGTGTTCGAGGAAAGTCGCATGCCGCCGAGAGCCACGGCCGCGCGAAGCGCTGCCGGCTCCGGACGCTTGCTAGCCCCCATGCCCGGGAAGGTCGTCGCCATTCTGAAAAAACCGGGCGAGCGCGTATCGCAGGGCGAAGGCATCATCGTAATGGAAGCCATGAAGATGGAAAACGAGCTCACGGCCACGGTGTCCGGCACGATGCGCGACGTGCAGGTATGCCCCGGCGAGACCGTCGAGGCCGGCACACTGCTCGCTGTGATCGAGCCGTAGACATGGGACGAGACCACATCAACAAACCGCCCCGCCAGGGGCAACCACCCGCCTGATGAGATGAGGTCGGAGCTGTGAGTGAATCGGAGCGCGAGAAACGATGGCGCAACGAAGCTCTGTCGCCGGCAGTCGCCGCCGGAGAACGGCGCGAGCGATTCGAAAGCTCGTCGCAACCGGTCGAATCACTGTATACGCCGGCGAGCATGGCGCACATCGAGGTCGAAACGGACATCGGCTACCCCGGGCAACCCCCGTTCACGCGTGGAATTTACCCAACGATGTACCGGGGTCGCCTGTGGACGATGAGGCAGTACGCTGGATTCGGAAGCGCCGCAGAGACGAATCAGCGCTTCCACTACCTGCTGGCACAGGGACAGAGCGGGCTTTCGGTGGCCTTCGACCTGCCGACACAGGTGGGTTACGATAGCGATCACGAGCTGGCGCGCGGCGAAGTGGGACGCACCGGTGTGGCCATCGACTCCATCGATGATATGGACGCCTTGTTCGCCGGGATTCCGCTTGACCAGGTGAGCACGTCCATGACGATCAACGCGACTGCGCCGATCCTGCTGGCGCTGTATGCGGCCGTCGCCAAGTCGCGCGGCATCGCCATCGAGAAGCTGCGAGGCACCGTTCAGAACGACGTGCTCAAGGAGTTCGTGGCGCGCGGTACCTATATCTACCCGCCCGAAGCGTCGCTGAAAATGGCCGTGGACTTGCTCGATTATTGCTCGCGGGCGATTCCGTCGTGGAACCCGATCTCCGTCTCGGGATATCACATCCGGGAGGCGGGAGCGACGGCCGAAGAAGAGCTGGCGTTCACGCTCGCTGACGGCCTCGCGTATCTCGACGCGGCGCGGGCGCGGGGGTTGGACACGGCGCTCATCGCGCGGCGGATCTCGTTCTTTTTCGCGGTGCATAACAACTTCGTCGAGGAAGTCGCGAAGTTCCGCGCGGCGCGGCGGCTCTGGTCGGAGCTGGTGGCTTCGCGCTATGGCATCACCGACCTGGAGGCCCGGCGGCTGCGCTTCCACGCGCAAACGGCAGGAAGCACCCTCGTCGCTCAGCAGCCCGAGAACAACGTGGTGCGCGTGGCACTGCAGGCGCTTGCGGCCGTGGCGGGAGGCTGCCAGTCGCTGCACACCAATGCGATGGACGAAGCGCTGGCGTTGCCCACGGAGGCCACGGCGCGGCTGGCACTGCGCACGCAGCAGGTCATCGCCTACGAGACGGGCATTGCCGACACACCGGATCCTTTCGGTGGTGCGTATTTTCTGGAAACCATGACGGATCGCCTGTGCGCCGGAGCGGGCGCGCTCATGCAGCGCATAGACAACATGGGAGGCATGGTCGCGGCGATCGCCGGCGGCTTCGTGCAGAAACGCATTCACGAGAGCGCCTATCGGCAGCAGCTTGCGATCGAATCCGGTGACGCCGTGGTCGTGGGCGTGAATCGCTTTGGCGAGAGCGGCAACGTGGGCGCGCCGGCACTTCCGGGCGCACAAACGCTGCACGCGCCGGACCCGGAAATGGAGGCGCGCCAGGTCGCGGCGCTGCGTCAGCTCAAGGCGCGGCGTGACGCGCGCGAGGTAGGGTGGGCGCTGAGCGCCGTGGCGCGCGCCGCCGAGGATGCGGACAATGTCGTGCCAGCGATCATGGAAGCGGTCACGGCTCGCGCCACGCTGGGTGAGATCAGCGACGCTCTCCGGAAAGTCTACGGCGAGTATTGAGCAGGGGGCGCAAAGCCGCCAAAGACTCGGCGCCCGCAACGTCCGCACCGGCGGCCGAAGGCCGACGAAAGACCGGCCTCGGCAGGCGGGTGGCACGCTGGGCTCTGCTCCTGATGGCGGGCGCGTATCTCTTGTGCGCCGCGCGGCTCGCCGGGCTGCGCTACTGGGATCCGTGGTGGACGGGCGTCCAGGTGCAGCGCCGCATCGAGGCGCTTTGGGAGGGCAAGGAGATGCGCATGCGGAGCGAACCCGTGCCGTTGGGTAAGATCTCGGCACAGCTTCAGCGCGCGGTGATCGCCGCGGAAGACGGCCGGTTCTACGAGCACTACGGAATCGACTGGGTGGAGCTTCGCGACTCGTGGGAAGCGCGGTGGGACTCGCCGCGCGGGGCCTCCACGATCACGCAGCAGTTGGTCAAGAATCTATTTTTCACCACCGGGCGGAGTTACGTCCGCAAGGCGCTCGAGCTCGTTCTCGCTCCGACTGCTGAGCTTTTCTTGCCCAAGAAGCGTATTCTCGAGCTGTACCTCAACGTCGTCGAGTGGGATCGGGGAGTCTTTGGCGCGCAAGCTGCGGCACGTCACCATTACAAAGTGCCAGCGGCCTCGCTGACGCGGAATCAGGCGGCCCGGCTCGCGGCGTGCTTGCCGGCGCCATTGCGCCGCAAGCCGCGGAACATGAACAGATATGCGGCGATTATCGAACGTCGCATGGCCATGATGGGTTGGTAATGCACACCGGCCACGACATCTCCGGCGCCGAGGTCGACGAGCTTGCGGCGGCCGTGTTGCGCGGAGAGCCGCGCGCCATCGGTCGCGCGCTGACGGTGGTCGAGAGAAGCGGAGAGCCCGCGGAGCGGCTGGTTTCCATCCTCTTTCGGTCCAGCCCGTGGCCGAACGTGGTGGGCATCACCGGGCCTCCCGGTGCCGGGAAGTCGACGCTCGTCGACGGCCTGGCCGGCGCGGCGCGCCACCGAGGGCACCGGGTCGGCATCATTGCCGTCGATCCCACGAGCCCGTTCACGGGCGGCGCCATCCTGGGTGACCGCGTGCGGATGCTGCGGCACAGCACCGATCCGGGCGTCTTCATCCGTTCCATGGCCAGCCGACGCCACCCCGGCGGGCTGGCGGCCGCGACCGCGGAAGGCGTCTACGTGCTCGCCGCGGCGGGTTTCGATCTCGTCCTGGTCGAAACGGTCGGCGTCGGACAGAGTGAGGTCGCGGTCGCCGAGCTGGCGGGAACAACTGTCGTGGTCCTCGTCCCCGAAGGGGGCGACGCAATTCAGGTGCTCAAGGCCGGCCTCATGGAGATTGCCGACATCTTTGTCGTCAACAAGAGTGACCGCGAGGGCGGCGACCGTCTCGTGGCGGCGCTGGAAGAAACGGTTGACTTCGCTGCCCCGGGATCTCGGCCGGCGGTCCGAAAGACCGTGGCCACGGTGGGCGAGGGCGTCGACCGCGTGCTCGACGACATCCTGGCTCATCAGCTTCATCTGGTGGCCACGGGCGCCGGCCGCAGGCGGCGAGAGCGGACACTGCGCCTGACGATCCAACATCTCCTCACCAGGCGCGCACTCCGCGAGACCTGGTTTCCCGCGGAGGCGTCCGGACTCGTCGACGCGCTGATCGAGCAACTCCTGCAGCGCGCGCTCAGCCCGTACGAGGCGGTCGAGCGGCTTCTTGGCAACAGCGGCGCTCCCGCCTGAAGCCAACGCCGGTTCGACGTCGACGCGACACCGCCTTCATCCATCCCTACTCCCGCTGGCGGGAGTGGTGAGGTGGGGTGTCTTCGTGATGCGTTTCCCGCCTTGCTTACAGCCGAACGGCAGTGGATTCAGAGGGCGTGAGCGATTACGCTCACTCTCGGGCCTCCAATATCTCGCGAATCGCGACCGATAGATGACTGACACTGAAGGGCTTCTGCATAAGCGGGACACCGGGGTCGAGAACGCCGTGATGAACGATCGCGCTGTCCGTGTAGCCGGACATGAAGAGCACCTTGAGCTCGGGCAGGCTCTGCCGGAGGCGACTCGCCAGCACCGGGCCGCTCATACCCGGCATGACCACGTCGGTGACCAGCAGGTCGGGCAGTGTGCCATCGTTCACAGCCGACAGCGCTTCTTCGCCGTCGGCGGCGACCAGCGAGCGATAACCGAGGCTCTCGAGCATACTCCCAAAAAGATCGCGCAAAGCCGGCTCGTCTTCGACGACGAGCACGAGCTCCCCGGCGCCGCGCACCACCGTAGTGAACCGTTCGGTTGGTGAGGTCGGCGGAAGCTCGACGCGCGGAAAGTAGATCTTGAACGTCGTGCCCCTCTCCGGTTCGCTGGCAACGCTGATGTTGCCTCCTGACTGTTTGACGATGCCGTAGACCGTGGCCAATCCGAGGCCCGTGCCTCTTCCCTGACCTTTGGTCGTGAAAAACGGCTCGAACAGGTGACTTTTCGTCTCGTCGCTCATGCCGCACCCGGTATCCGCGATCGCCATCAGGACGCCGGCACCCGTGACCGTATCGTTGGCGGGCAACAGCCCTTCCGCCGTCTGCTCCACGTTGGCAGTTTCGATGAGCAGACGCCCTCCGTGCGGCATGGCATCTCGGGCATTTACGGCGAGGTTGATGATGACCTGCTCGACCTGACCGGGGTCGGCCTTGATCATCCCCAGATCGGTGGCGAGCGCGGTCGCGATGTCGATGTCCTCGCCGATGAGCCGTCGCAGCATCTTTTGCATGTTCCTGACCACGTCATTCAGGTCAAGAACTTCGGGTCGCAGCGTCTGCTTCCGGCTGAAGGCCAGGAGCTGCCGCGTGAGCCCTGCCGCGCGCTCGCCCGCGGTCACGATGGCATCAGCGTGCTTGCGCAGCGGTCCGGCAGGAGGCAGGGCCAGCAGCAGCGTATCACCGTATCCGAGAATGACCGTGAGCAGATTATTGAAGTCGTGCGCTACGCCGCCGGCGAGCTGGCCCACCGCCTCCAGCTTTTGCGCCTGGCGGAGCTGTTCTTCCGCACTGAGCAGTGCCGCCAGGGAGCGGTCGCGCTCCGCTTCGAGCTCCATGCCGCGCAGCGCGAATCCGATATCTCCAGCCACCTCGCGCAAGAGCTCGCGCTCTTCAGGGTCACCACCAAGTCCCTCCGGGAGAATCGCCAGAATGAAACCATACCGCCGGCCGTGCTGTGCGAGGCCGCACGTGAGGATTTCCTCGCCACCACGAAGGGATTCTCGCAGGTAGCACGACGCGCACGGACCTGCTGATCCCGTCGCCACCAGGACGTCGCCACTCGCCTCCATGGCCTGTTGCGCGCAAGCCGGGACGTCGCCACAGGCGAGCGTCTCGTTGACCACCCCTAGCTCGCGCCCGGCGCTGGCGTGGGCGAGAGCTCTCCCGGTATCCGGGCTGACGATGCCAATGAGGACAGCATGAAACCCTCGGGACTCGACGAGAAGCTCACAGGCTTGTTTGATCAACCGGTCACGGTTCTTCTCGCGCATGATGAGCTGATTCACGCCGCTGAGACCGCGAAGAATGACGTTGAGATGCACGATGCGAGCCTGAGCGCGACGGCGGTCCGTAACGTCCCTGAGGACCGATAGCCCGCACGGCCTCCCGCCGAGCTCGACAGCAGCCGAGGTCACCTCCGCGAAGAACGTGGAGCCGTCCTTGCGCCGCACGGAGATGTCGGTCACCATAGGCTCATGCGCCGGTTGCTGCGGCTCAGCGGCGTAGATGTCCCCGACCGCCATCGCCAGCAGCTCGGAGCGGGAATAACCCAACATGCCACAGATTGACTCGTTCACGGCCAGAAGCCGGCCGGTTTCCTGGTCAGCGGCCACGATACCGTCCCGGATTCCCGCAAACATGGCGCGCAGCGTCGCCTCTGACTGGGCAACGGCCTCGTGCGCCTTGCGCTGCGCGCGCAGGAAGCGGTCTCGCTGGTGCCGCCACAGCGAGGCGACGCCCGCCGCGGCGCAAAGCAAGAGCGTGGCCACCAGACCCACCACGAGCCACAAGTGCTGCCGCGCTGGCGCATAGACCTCCACTTTGTCGACGCGGGCAATCAGGAACCAGGGCGATTCAGGGACGGCGCGGATGACGGCGAGCACGCTGTTTCCGAGATAGTCGATGCCTTCAGCGATGCGCACATCGGGCCGCGCCAGCAGCACGCTGAACACGTCGTGCTCGCCGCGGCTACGATGTAGCATGAGCGCGGTGCCCGCACGAAACCTCAGATCGTTGAGGTACTGAACGTCATCCCCGGCGCGGCGCACGAGCATGGTTTCGGCGGTGTCGCTAGGAAGCGGCAAGCGCCGAATCAGCGGATAGAGATAGACCGCCGGGTCGATGGACAGGGCGACGCTGCCGAGAATCCGGTGTCCATCGTCGCCATCCTGCACCGGTACCAGGACGCCAAGGCGAATCGGTCGATCGGGAGCGGATCGATACAGATCCACGAAGGTCGCCCGACCACCCGACCGCACGGTCACGGCTTCCCGTGCCACCTCAAGAGGGGCGGTCCCGGCCACAGGGGGCGCCACAACCAGCTCGGTGCCACGGTCGTCGAGCAGCGACACGCGGGCGTAGCGGCCGGAGGCCTGGCCGGCGAGCAGCCACGCCGAAACCTCCCGGCGCGCGCCGGCAGCGGATGCGTCTGCAAGCACGTCGCGGGCTAATTCGCTGAAGCGCGGATTCCCAAAAAACGCCGACGCCTCCCTCAGGCGCTCCTTCCGCCACCGCGCGAGCTCCGCCGCCTTGAGCTCGACGACTGCCGCGAGCACATGCTCCACCTCCGCGCGGTGGTGCCTTTCGTAGTGACGGACGTAGAGGTAGCCGGAGGTAACGATGCCAGTACAAAGAAAAACGAAAATTAGCGCCAGGGCCAGGCTAGCGCGCGCGCCAACGGCGTCGGGGAGGCGATCGGACGGCCAGGCGCGCTGTGCCGAAGGCTGCAGGAGTGCCGCCGCGAGCACGAAAATGGCAAGGGACGTCGGCAGGGCGGGAGGGATAACGCCGCTGGAGTACAGCAGCGGTGCTCCCAGGATGTACGCCAGGGCCAGCGCCAGGCTGATCGGGGTCACGACCACGGCGCACAGAAATGAGATCGCCGCGGGCCAGCGGCGGCGGGAATCGAGAATGTGCGGAGCCAGGAAGGAGATGCCGGCCAGAAAAAGACACAGGGCGGTGACCGGCGACATGTGGCCGATGGGAGCCC
>JACPHN010000258.1 GCA_016188575.1 Candidatus Schekmanbacteria bacterium | reverse complement strand
TGCGCGCAAGCGGTTCATGGCGGAATCCGCCTTCCTCGACGATCGCCCTGCCGTGCCGCTCCGGTTTCTCACCGAAGCCAACTTGACCCAGATTATCCGGCGCCAGGAGAACCAGATCGATCCCAACGAGGTGCGCACCCAGCTCAACGACCGCATCCGCACCATCTTCGGCGGCGGCGCGCTCAACTTGGTCCCCTTCGCCGGCGGTCCCTACGACGTCGATGACAACGTCGGCGACGGTCGCCCGTATCTCGTCTTGATCGGTTATGACGCGGAGACCGTCAAAAGCGACATGGTGTCCATTCCGCCGCTGGTCGAAAAGATCTTTCGCACCCACGGGTCTCAGGGGGCCTTTCGCCAGCTTCAGAACAATCTCGTGTTTCTGTTGGCCGACGAGGCGATGCGCGGCGAGATGAAAGCCAGGATTCGCCGCCGGCTTGCGCTCGCGGCCATGCGGCAGCCGGAACGCCTCAGGGATCTCGCCGAGCACCAACAGGACAAGGTCAACGAGCTCCATCAGCGCGCGGAGCAGGAGCTGGCGCTCGCGATTCAGCAGTGTTATCGCCAGATGTTCTACCCGTCGCGCGGCAACCGCGTCAGCGGCGCCACTGTCGACCTGGGCCACACCGCCTTCGATGTCCACTCGGCGTCCGAAAAACCCGGAGCCGGCCAGCAGCAAGTGCTTCGCGCGCTGGCTGAAAACAACAAGCTGTTGCGCGACGAGGATCACCCGCTCGCCGCTACCTACGTGCGCGACCAGACGCCGCTCAAGAAGGGTCAGATCACCACGGCGGACCTGCGAGGGGAATTCCGAAGAGATCCGCGTCTGCCGATCATGCTCGGAAACGGCAACCTGCTGAAGATGATCCGCAATGGCGTGAAGGACGAGGTGTACGTGTACAGGAGCGGCGAGCTCCTGTTCGGCCCCGGCGACCCCTTCGCGGAGATCAAGATCGACGAGCAGTCCTGCGTTTTCACCATGGCGTACGCCACCGAGAAAGGTATCTGGCCGCGGCCCGCCGCCAGGGCCTCGTCCAACCCCGGCAGGCCAGGGACCTGGCCCCGCCGCTAATGCCGGCGCTGGCGGCGGTGGGACGACACCGCCCGTCTCGCAGACGAAAGCCTTCAAGGCCGAGGCGCCGCTCAAGGAGGCGCTGACGCGGATTTGGGAGGACGCTCGGGCGGCCAGGGTCGAGAGTCTGGCCAGGCTGCGGCTTCGCGTCCTCGAAGTTGCCGACGCTTTCCGCTTGCTCGGCGTGATTTCCGGCACCAGCGGCGCCGACAAGACGGTGCGGCTCGAAGCCGAGTACGAGACCGCCGCCGGTGGCACGCTCTCGCTCGAGTTTGACGGACCGCCGAGCGACGCACAGCCGCTGAAGGACTTCCTCGAGCCCCAGTTTCGAGCGGCGCAGGAGACGCACCTGACTTGCGTGTACACGGTGAGCTGGAACCAGGGTTTCCCGCTTGCCGGCGATGAGCCTGAAAAGCTGTCGGCGCGGCTGACGCGATTCGCCACGGGCGCGGCCTTCGTCGAGGCGGAAGCGGAGGCGGAGGCGAAGTGATGGGAGCGAGTAACGGTAAGCACTGCAGCCCCGTGAACGGAGCGCAACCGCAGTACGAGCTGCGCGCGAAGCTGATCAGCTCGAGCAACGCCCAGCTCGAAGTGTGGCAGCTTCCGAGCGCGGCGTCGCCGCATCTGAAGAAAGCGAAGCGCATCGCGGGACTGCACGGCCGGAACCTGGCGCTGGTCGAGCCGCGGGTGTTGCCACGGCTGAAGAGGGCGGACATCGATCTGGGGGGCTTGGGGCCAGGGGCCGAGCGCTGCTTCGCCGTCAACGAGCTCCTCGCGCTGCAGCTCGGCCTCATGTTTCGCTCGCTCGCCCCGATGCGCGATCGCTTCAATATGCAGCAAGTCGCCGAGGGCATAGAAGCGATGGAGAAGGAAGAAGCGGCCTACTGGCTCGGAATGGCCATGCACCGCAAGTACCCCAGGCGAGTGCTCATGTCGCTGCGACACCTGCTCATCGATCCGAAGAGAGGTAGGTGATCCCGATGTCCCGGCTACGTGTCACCGCCGACACCAACGTCCTGCGCGACATGCAGGAAGCAGGGCGTCCTGACCACGAGGCGGCGTTGGAGCTGCTGCGACTTCACGAAGCGGGAATAGTCGATGTCGGCGTGAGCTCCCGCTACAAGATGGACATCCCAGAGGGGCCATTGCGGGCGCGCATCGAGGCGCTGAGCCTTGTCGACACGCCCGTCTCTGCGCCCTTTCGGGTCGGCTTTTCACGCCTCGGAGACGACTACATTGTTTCTGCGCAAGAGGTCGCCCTCGCCAAGGAGCTCTTCGAGCTCCTCTACCCGGGCATTGACCGACAGGCCCATACCGGGGCGAATCGGCGCCGGATCAGCGACGTCGATGCGCTCCTCGGCCATTGCCGCCGTGGACGCGACGTCTTTCTGACCCGAGATCGCAAAATCCTTGCCGGCAGCGCCGCCTTGTGGCTGCGGCATCGAATCAAGACCATGACTCCGCTCGAGTTTCTCGACTACCTGGATCATGGCGGCTGCTTGTTTCGCATCGATCGACTCGCCGTACGGAATTTTCGCGGTTTCCAGACATTTGACGCTCGCTTCCATCCCCAAACAACGGTGCTCATCGGTGCAAACGGGGCGGGCAAATCGGCGATTCTCGACGCGTTGGCCGTCGCCATCGGCAGTTGGTTCATCAATCTCGCCGACGTCCAGGCACGTTCAATAGTGGACGAGGAAATCCGCCTCATGCGGACAGCGCACGGCAACGACACTGTTCGGCTAGAGCCCATTTACCCCGTCGAGATTCACGTGGATGGTCGCCTGTTCGATCGCAGCCTTTCCTGGTCTCGTGAGCTGCGCAAGAAGGGTGGAAAGACCACGTACGGCAGCGCTGCGGAGCTGCGGTCGTGGGCAGCAGAGGCGCAGAAGGCGGTGTCCACTGGCGCTCCCGTCGACCTTCCCGTCATCGCCTATTATGGTACGGGCCGGCTGTGGAGTCAGAAGCAAATGAGCGTTCTGAAGACGTCGGGACTCGGATCCCGCTTCAATGGCTATACCGATTGCCTCGACCCGGCCTCCAACCAAAAGCTCTTTGAGGCCTGGATGCGCTGGCGCGAGCAAGATCGCCTGCAACAAATTGCTGCCGCGCTGGATCGTGGTGAAAGTCCCACGCTCGTCCGGTTGGTGGATGTAGAGGCGGTGGAGCAGGCCGTGCTGTGCTGTGTCGAAGGCGCTACCGGCCTGTCGTACAGCCTCGCCTACGAAGAGCTCCGGTTGACTTTCATCGGCGGTCACGAGCTTCCTTTCTCGCGTCTTTCCGACGGCTACCGCAATCTCCTGGGCATGGTGGCGGATATCGCCTGGCGCGCGGTCCAACTGAATCCACACCACGGCGGCGAGGCTGGAAGGAAGGCCGAAGGCGTTGTCCTCATCAATGAGATCGACCTGCATCTCCATCCCTCCTGGCAACACCAGGTGCTGGATGACCTACGACGGGCGTTTCCGAAGATTCAGCTCATCGTCACGACCCACTCTCCCCAAGTCATTGCCACGGCAAGGCGAGAGTGGATGCGGTTGCTCGTTGCCGACGCGGGCGGCGCCTTGCCGACGGAGCCAGTTCACGGCCGAGATAGCAATGCGATTCTCAGAGAAATCATGGGCGTCAGACCACGCCCGCAGTCGATGGAGGAGAAGCTCGATCGGATCGAGAGCTTGATCGAGGATGCGAAGCTCGCCGAGGCCAAGGCGCTTCTCGGGGCGATCAGGAGCGATCTCGGGGACCACGATCGTGAGGTCGTGCGGCTGGAGTGGGAGATCCATGACTTGGAAGTCAACGATGCGCCGGATCACTAAGGGCAGCGAACCGCAGTGTTTGGCAGATTTGCAGCGGGAAGCCCAACGCATCGAGCAAGATACTGGAATAGCCCCGAGCGGCACCGATTGGGATCCCAAGGACTGTGCCCAACCGCTGTGAGAGCGCTTGCATCGAAACCAACATGGTCTCTGCGCGTACTGCATGCAGCGGATCGGGAGCATCGGCTATCTCATGATCGCGTCGGACAGTGGATCCAAGAAGGGAAATGGCGGCATGAAGATCGAGCACGTTGTCGCTCGGGAAACCGAACCACGCCGCATGTATGAGTGGGACAATCTACTGGGCGTTTGCGGCGGCGTGATCTTCGGCCCGAAAGGTCAGGTCGATCATTGTGACACGTCGAAGGGGGCGCAAAAGATAACCGTTCATCCCGGGCGGCAGACACCTGATCCGGAAGCGGTCTTTGTCTATCGGAATACGGGCCGCGTGGAAGGGAGTATTCCAGAAGCGAGAGTGGACATCGATATCCTGAATTTGAATGCTCAACGCCTCGTCGATAACCGCAAGGATCTCATTCATGACCTGCACAATAAGCTTCGCAGCGACGACGGAATCCGCGCGATACAAAGTCTGTACAAGGCGGCAACAACGCCTAATTCAGAAGGACTGCTTCCGCCATTTGCACTGATACGAGCGCAATATTTGGCGAAGAAGCTGCATGCCCGACGGGTGAGACCGTGACGAAACGCTTGATCGGGACCTGGATGCCCGTGGCAGCGCTGGGTGTGGAAGGCGAGCGCGAGCGAACGCCCATGACGCGAAAACGGCTATCCTTGTCCTGACGACCTTGACACGGTCGCGACATCCGGAAACCGGCGTGCAGGTGTTTATGCGCTACCGGGTCTCCAGCAGCCGGGCACGTTAGAAGATGAGCTGCTGCCGATCAGGCCGGGGTTCGGGAACCCTCCCACCGCCTGCGGCGGCGGGCGCCGCCCTAGACCTCGCTGCGCCCGGTTCCGCGGCGATTCCGCCCTGAAGGGCGGGGTTTCGGACCGGCTGACGAATGGATGACATGCCGCTGCCGCCGAGGTCGGGACGATTGCCGCGCGCGAGCAACTGTCCAGGCGAATGCAACGCCGATCATCGCGACTGCTCGGAGAAGCCGCGCGACTGCTCGGAGGATTAGCACAGTGGCATGATGTTGCCTCGCGATGGCCAACCGACACACTCACACTGCTCGCACATGCTTTGACGATGCATGGCAAATCCACCATGAAGAATCGCATTGACTCTTGACGGCAAGTAATTGCAGCGCAGGGGCTTTACTTTGCTTTGCGACGGCATTAGTTTTCAGTTCAACTGCCTCTGCTTGCAGCGTGACTGTCTCGGCGGTCTATCGCCGCCAGGGCTCTTTCCTCGGAGGATTTCAGCATGAGCGATGCAGCATCCAAGCGAACCTTCTATCCGCCCAAGACCTTCGACGACGACCTGGCGGGGCTTGTCGATCTTTTCAAGCAGCGAGGGTGGACGTTTTCCGGCACCGATGTGGCGACGCTGGAGCAGGACGCGGCGACGCAACGGGAGCAGCGCGCGGCCCACGACTCACTGGAACGGCAGTATCTGGCGCTTCATCAACAGTTCGGTCTCGAACAGGAGGCGCGCTACAGTCGCTTCAACGCCGCGCTCAACGCCGCCCGGGGGGCGTTTCGGAAGGACAAGGCCGTCATGGCCGAGCTCGGGCAGTTCAAGCGCTCGGTCCGGCGCGCCCGCAAGCCGGCAGCGGCGGAGACCGCGGCGGAGAAGTAGCCAGGCAGTGTGAGGGGAGAAATAACGGCGCCGGCCGCATCTGGTTTACACCTGAGGTCGCGACGCTGGGGCGCGATGAATCGCGCCCCAGCGTCGCGGCCGGTAATCGGGGCGGATCATTCTCGGCCCGATGATCCCCGCCCCGGAATTGGGGCGCGATGAATCGCGCCCCTGCTCACCGAAGCCTGCGGCGGAAGGACGAAACGGGACATTCAGCCGACGCCGAAATAACCACGAAGCACACCCGATTCGGAAGAAACTACGGAAACGGGGGATCACACTGTGACGAAACGACTGATCGAGACCTGGATGCCCGTGGCAGCGTTGGGCGAAGAAAGCGAACGCGAGCGGCGCACAATGACAGCGCTTCCCCCGACCTACTACCTTCACGTCTGGTGGGCGCGCCGGCCGCTGGTGGCGTCGCGGGCGGCGGTGGCGAGCAGCGTGCGCCGGAACGCGACCAGATCCTCCTCGAACGCAGCGCCCGCCGCGCGGGTGGCGGCGAGCTGCGCCTGGTACTGGCGGTCTGCGGCCTCGGCCTCGGCCCATTCCTGACGCGCCGCCACCGTTGCCGTGTCCAGGGCGGCCAGCGCCGCCGCGGCGTAGGGCAGCGGCTCACCGGCCGGGGTCCGCGCCTCCTCGATCTGCTCGGCCAGGCGCTCGGCATCGGCCAGCAGGTCGTCGGGCACCGCACTGCCGGCGGCGTAGGACGCGGCGTCGAACCCGGGGACGTCGCGGGCGAGCAGCGGCAGCCAGGCGCGCACCGCCGCCAGCATCCCCTTCGCCGCTGGCGAAAATCAGGCCATCTGTGCCGGCCAGAAGTCGACCAGGGTGCGAATCCGAAATTTCAACTGGGTCGCGGTTTCACGGGAGCATCAGGCAATCAAGAGCGACGG
>JACPHN010000029.1 GCA_016188575.1 Candidatus Schekmanbacteria bacterium | reverse complement strand
AAACATCTAAGGCGATTCTGGCCGCCAATTCGCGTCAATTCGCCGCGTTTTCGGCCACTTTTCGCGCAGATGGCCGTATCTAGGGCAAGTATGGCCGGGTTTTCAGGAATTTCCCGGCCAAATTCGCGTTAGATGTTTTATCTCATCGGAAAGTGGCCGGCCCATCGTCTGATCCTCGCGCGGCTACGCTCTTCGCGTTACTGTCGCGGCGCGATTCATCGCGCCGCCATGCCCGTGCAGGCGCGACAATGTGCAGCACGCGTTGCAGGGCAGGGTTTCAGACCGGCTGACGAATGGATGAGGCATCGTTGCGGAACGAGTGGCTACGGGAGGGGGAAGGGAGGGGGGAGCTGTCGCGTCGACGTCAGAATGGCGGTGGATTCAGAGGGGGAGTGCGCGCGCGGAGGGGCATGACAGACGAACCAGGATGGCGGCTAAAACCGCCATGTCACGCCCCCAGCTCATTCCGGTTCCGCTTCCCCATCGCTACTTCGGCGCGCAGCCGCTGGCGCAATCATTGCATCGCCACCGGTGAAACCCGCTCACAAAGGCCCCATTTCCAGGAGCAAATCATCATGACGATCACCGCCCCCCCTGTTCGCCGCCGGCCCTCCAGAATCTTCTCCACCCTCGTCGCTGCCGCCCTTGCCCTGGTCGTCCAACCGGCCGCCCACGCCCTCACCTTTGACCAGACCCCGTCACTCCGCGACATCGCCCAGCAGGCCGCGCTCGCCTTTCGCGGCGCGGTGACTGATGTCTCCTTCGACGCTGTCGACGTCGCCGGCGCGGCTCGTCCCATCCCCTACGCTCGCGTCACCTTCCGCGTCGAAAAAGGCTACGTCGGCGCCGCCACCGGCAGCACCGTGGTCATCCGCATGGTGGGAGGCGTTCTCTCGGACGGCACGGCGATGCACGTCGCCGGGCTTCCCCCATATCGCGTCGGCGAGCGCGCCATCGTCTTCGCCAACGACCGTATTCACCCCTTTTTCGGCACGCTTTACGGGGGCTTGGGGCTGCGCCGGCTCGCCACTGCCGAAGACGGCACCCAGGCCGTGCTCGACGCCACGTGGCGGCCTCTCGCGGCGGTACCGGCCTCAGCCGAGTCGAATGCAGCTATCGATGCCGTGTGTTACCCAGATCCCGCGGATCGCTCCCGGTGCGGCGCCTGGGTGCAGCCGGTGGCGGGCCTTGCAGGCTCGCTGGAGCTTCAGCCTGTGTCCGTGTCGCCCGCTTCCCTCATGGGGCTCGATGCTTTTGAAACCACCATCGCGGGATATCTCACCGAAAAGCAAAGCTTGAATCTCTCCACCGCGACGCCTGCCCAAACCGTGACCGCCGACGACATCCAGTTCCGCGAGAGCTACGGCGAGACGATGACGCGAATCCAACAACCCGTCGCTCTCATCAGCACCGCGACCCGCGCTCAGTAAACCCGCAAACCTCAGAAGCAAAAGGAAATCGCAATGAATACCAGACGCTGCCTTCTTGTCGCGATCGCGATCCTCTTGACCTGGGCGGGTACCGCGAGCGCCTACCAATTGGAATCCAATTGGGCCTGTGGCGATTACATTCATTGGGGCAACGACCAGACTTTCTACCTCTCCGAAACGTCCTTCGATACCACGGAGAAGCGCGACGCCGTTCGCATTCCCGGTAACCGCATCAGCGCCGTGGGCGACCAGTCCTTCGACTACAGTTGGGGGACTGCGAGTACCGTTCTTCTCCCCAACGAACGCAACGAGATCTGGGCGGCGACCGGCACCGGCTCCTACGCGTCGACCTACGTGTGGTCGATCGGCTGCGCCATCCAGGAGGCAGACATCATCTTCAACTCCAACACGACCTGGGCGCTCGGCGTCCCCGCGGACCAAGGCGAGGACTACTGGACCGCAGGCGCGTGGACACCCTCCTCGACGGCCCGCTACATGCGGCCGACGGCCATCCACGAGCTCATGCACGCCGCGGGGCTTGAGCACGAGCCGCAGGACTACGCCTTCATGAACTATGGGTCGCGACCCTGGTCAAACCGCTCCGCGGACGATCAGATCGAACCGCTACCGGACGACCGCCAGGGCTTGCGCGCGCTGTATGGCAATAGCGGCAGCGAGGTCGATGCCGCCGTCCTCGACACCTGGGTCGACAGCCTGGGCAGCAGCGCCACTGGCCCGGCGGATCAGTATGCCATTTGCAAGGTCGCCGGCGGCAGCGGCTGGTCGGGCAGCACTTTCGACGACTACTGCGCCGCGGACCCGAAGACCACCCTGTATGAGGGTGAGACGGTCTACGCTCGCTTTGCCATCGCGAACTACGGTACCGGCGCGCTCGATTTCGACATTCGACTCTACTTTTCTACGGACGAGTCGCTGTCGTCGAGTGACGTCGCGGCGTCGCAGGTGCGCTCCGCGTCGGTATCGGCAAATTCGAGCTTTCGCTCCGGCAACACCTTTACCGTGCCGGTCGGCCTGACTCCCGGTCAGGAGTACTACGCCATCGTCAAGATCGAGAACACGAACGGTGAAACCGAGGAGTCGACCCAAAACAACTGGATTCCGCTACGCGGGAAGATCGAGATCGCCCAGACCGACCTGGCGATTTACGAAGTAGAAGTGCGGAGCACCTACACGGACACCTACGCGACGTTTGCAGGGAGACTGCGAGCGGTTAGACGCTTCTCCCACTACGTGTGGGTGGAGAACCTCAGCGATAGCGCCACTTCGCCCGCCGTGAGCTTGCAGCTCAGCAACGCGCCGGCGACTTCGGGCGGCGCAGCGACCGTTCAGTCCTCGACAAGCGTTCCCGCGTTGGCGCCAGGACAGGTCGCCGTTTCCATATTCACGGTCGACATTCCCAGGTCGAGCGGCCGCACGGTCGAAACCAGAACGCTCACCTACACGCTGGACCCCGCTGCCGTCGCGGACGACCCCGACCGGGCAAACAACACCGCAGTCGTGACCGTCGATACCGCATTCTTTCGTCCGGACTACACCGTGGCCATCGAAGACGTTGTCGTGACCTCGCTCGCCCTGGCGACCGAAGGCGAGGTCACCGTGCTGCTCAGCAATACGGGAATGTCCGCCGGCAGCTCCAGCAGCGTGCTGCGGTTATCGGTTGATGGAGCTGCCGAAGATGAGATCAACTATGCGGCGCTCGACTATCTGAGCGAGGCCACGACGCGACTGCAGTTCCGCCTGACGAATTTCCCGATGCTCCCCGGCAGTGGCTCCGGCAGCGCGACGCTGCACCTGGAGGTGTGCGCCGACGTGAATAACGTAATCGCCGAGAAAGATGAGACGAACAACTGCGACGAATACACGTACTTCGACGGTATCACGACCTTCGACAATCGGCTGACCTCGGTGATCGACACCGAGACCAACGCCGTGATCGAGGACCTGAAGCGGTGGGCCGAGCTCAACGCGATCATCGAAGAGTCCTTGACGTATCTGTTCGTAGAGGAAATGCCGGTCGACTTCGACTGGAGTGATTGGGTCGTGTGCGGGGACCGAACCTATCTCGGGCCGACGCAGACGTTTGTCGACTTTCTGCAAGGACCGATCGTCAACGAGCTCGTGGAGAGCTACGCGGCCGGCCAGCTCGACAAGTCACTCTTCATTGACCTGCTGCGGGCTAACCTGATCAGCGCGGACATCGTCGCCGTCTGGCGCTGATGGTCGTAGCGCCCGGGGCAGCCCAGTGAGGCGTGGGCTGCCCCCGCGCTTGCGGCGCCGGTCACCGCGGCGCGTGCCGACGCAGCGCGCTCGCAACACCCACGAGCTCACTGGCGAGCGCCGCGAGCAGGTCCGCGGTGCTTTCTCGCGGGACGCTGCCACCGCCGCCGCCGCCCCGGCGGCGCACCTGCTCCCAGAGCTCCGCCAGCCGTAGGGCGCCGACGTTGGCGCTTCTGCCGCGACATCTGTGGGCAAGCCTGCTCACCTCCTCGGCGTCGCCGCGCGCGAATAGATGCGGCAAGGTGGCCAGATCGGCCGTGGTTTCCGCAACGAAGGTTTCCACCAGGTCATGGAGAAAATCCAGGTCGCCCGCGGCGAGCTCGAGGAGCGTCGCGACGATTTCGGGGTCGAGGTGTTGCCCTGAATCCACCGCTGGCTCGACGTCGACGCCACGGTGTTCCCCTCCGTGGCTTCCCCCGCTGGCCGCGGGAGGTGAGTCGGGGGGTCTTCGTGATGCGGTTTCCGCGCGGTCTGCAGGCGAACCGGCGGGGGATTCGGATTGCCCCTCTTTGTGGTTGAACATCGCGTTTCCCCATTCTTCGCTTGCCGCGGCCGCCGCTTCCCGCGCCCCGCGGTCGCAGGGGTAGCAAGGACCGGGAGGTGCGCGGAGATACGGATCATGGTATCATCAATACGCCACCATAGGTGGCCGCGGCGGCCACGGCGCCTCCAGCCGGTAAGCCAGCCGCGGCTGTGACCCGTGATCCTTCCAAACATCTCCTCCTGTACGGAGAACCTGATGCGAGCAACCGACATTCTAACGGAAGAGCACCGCATAATTCTACGCGTCCTGTCTTGTTTGCGGCAGATTGCCGAAAACGGTGAAAGAGCGGGAGCATTGGACGCCGACGACGCCCGGGCCGCGATCCGGCTCATGCGCGACTTCGCGGATCGCTGTCACCATTCGAAGGAAGAGGAGCTGTTATTCCCGGTGATGGAAGCGCACGGTTTCCCCCGCCACGGCGGACCCACCGGGGTGATGATCATGGAGCACGACGAGGGGCGCCGGCTCGTCGGGCGATTGGCGGAAAGCGTCGACCAGGCCGCGGTTGGGGAGGTCGCCGCGCTGCGCGCCTTCTCCAGCGCCGCCAGACAGCTCGACGGCATGCTTGCCGAGCACATCCAGAAGGAAGACCACTGCCTGTTCTCGATGGCGGACGGAGCCGTGAGCGATACCGCCGCCGCGACCCTCCTCGCGGATTTTCGCCGGGTCGAGGAGCGGGCGGGCGGGACGCGCCACGCCGAGGCTCTTGCTGGCACCGCGGCTCTTTGTCGCCGCCTCGGCCTCGACTTCGACGTCGAAAACGAGCTTGCCACGCTCCATGAGGAATTTCTCACCGCGGTGCGGTAAGCTCGCCCGCCAGAGCTTCGCACTCGGGGTCAGGCGCCGTGGCGCTGGAGAGGCGCGCGGGCGTGGCGGGAGCGACCAAGGGGATGCGAAGCAGGTCGCAGTACATCGCCAGGACGGCGGCGGCCATGGGGCGCGCGGCGAACAGCGCGGAACGTCGCCGCCCTTCTTCCCCGAGCTCGCGGCGGAGCGCCGGCGACACCGCCAGGCGAACCAGCGACTCCGCCAGCCCCGCGACGTCGCCGGGAGCGTGCAGAAATCCCGTCTTGCCGGGTGAGACGACCTCGGGGATGCCGCCGACCGCCGTCGCGACTACCGGCCGCCCACAGGCCATCGCCTCCACGGAGACCAGGCCCAATCCCTCATCCACCGAGGTGAGCGCGGCGATGTCGAAGCCGGCGGTGACGTCCGGCATGTCGTCCTGAAAATCGACGAAGTGGATGTGGCCGCGGAGCGGCGGTGCCTCCGCCAAGCTCCGCAGCTCGCGCGCGTATTCCTCGTCCTGAATCCCGCCGACCAGCACGCCGTGCACTCGTGACTGGTGCGAGATGACGTGCCGGAGCGCTGCAAGCAGCAGCCCCTGATTCTTCCGCCGGCTCACATGGGCGGCCATGCCAACGATGAGTGCGTCAGGCGGCAAGCCGAGTCCGGCGCGAAAACGCGACGGCCGCTGCGAGGCCGCCAGGAACGGCTCCAGATCCACCCCCGAACGGATCACCGAGACACGACACTCGGGTGCCGCCGCAAAGGCAGTGGCGACCGCATCCGAGACGGCGATCAGGCGGTCGGCTCGGCCGAGAAAATACTTGCGAATGCGCTCGGCGCCTGGATCGTTATGGACGTGACACACGATCGGCAGGTGCCGGCGACGAGCCGGCAAAAGCGCCCACGGGTTCGCCCAGAAATCGTTGACGTGAATCAGCGTGACTTGTTCTCGGCGCGCTATCCGGCTCAGGCGCCACAGATTGGGGATGAGCATCGGCAGATTCTTGGCCTTGCGCACGGCGTCGATGCGCACGATGTGGCTGCGGATACCGCGGCGCTGCAGCTCCGCGATGAGCGGGCCATCGCCGGGGCCGACGACGACCGGGTCAAAGACGTCTCTCGGCAGATAATCGATCAGGCTTAGCAGGACCCGTCTGGCGCCGTAGAGCGAAACGGACGGGGTCAAGTAGAGAATTCGCCTCATGAGGCTACAACTGTCTCCAATGGGCTCGACTGGGCGGACATGATGTCCCTGAGGCTACGCCCTCGCGATACGACCTGTCAAGCAAGCCGGGCCGCCCCAATCCGCCGCTAGCTCGCCGCCGGCGTGACCGTGCCCCCTACGTCCTGCCCCATACGCGCACGGACAAGACGGATGCCGCTTCCTGTCACCCTCCCCGCGCAAGCGGGGGGAGGTGAGGTGGGCGGCTACTCGCGCCACTACTTGGTGTCCTCGTCGCCGAACCGGGGATCCGCCGGCGCCAGGCGATGGGCTGCCGCGCCGGCGCGGCGGGCTTGCTCGACGACCTCCGCAGCGTTCTCTCCGCGCGCCCGAGCCGCCTGCACAAAAGTGCTGTAGACGGAGAGCATCTGCGCGTAGGCCGGCAACCACCGTGGGTCGGCGCGCAGCGCGTCCTGGCACGAAGCGAGCGTCTCGCGCAGCAGGATCAGGCGCTCCGGCGCGGTAGGAGGCCGGGCAAAGTCAGCCGCCGCCGCGCGCGCACGACAGACCCCCGCGTATGCCGCCGGTTCGCTCTCGGCCACGCGGGCCGCCGCCGCGAACGCGATCTCGGCGCGGCGCCAGCCCTCCCGCGCCGCCGCGCCCTGCCCGCTGCTTGCGAGCTCACGGGCGGCGGCGACCTCCGCCTGGGCCCGCAGCAGGTGCGCCTCGTACAGCCAAGGGTGCGTCGCCGCGGCGCGTTCGGTCTGCGCGACGGCCGCCGCGTAGTCACCGCGCAGCACCGCCAGTAGCGCCGGTATCGCGGCATCGGCCTCGACATCCGCGGGCGTCGCCGGGCTCAGCAGGTGCAGGGCGGCCGTGAGGTGCTCGCGCCAGAGCGCCGCCTCTCGTTTCCTCCCGTGGTTCGCGGCGCTACCGTCCCGCGCCTCCAGGCCTGCCAGATACACCGCCGCGTGTGCGCGTCCCAGCGCCACCGTGGTCTCGGGGTCGCGAAGACCGAGCCAAAATGCCCGTTCCAACCGCTCCAGGGCCGCCTCGCTTTCCCCTATGGCCAGATAGCCCCGCCCAATGGCCGCGTACGCGGGTCCGCGCACTGCGGCCCGGCGCCCGCGCACCTCATCCTCCAGGCGGCGCAGCGCGGCGCGCAGCTCTTCCCGCGCGGCGCCGATGTCGTGCAGCGGTGACAGCCGCTCCTTCCAGATGCGCGCCTCGAGTGCATCGACGCGCCGGCCAAAGGCGACCGCCGTGCTTGATTGCTGCCAGAGCGTGAGGCGCGCATTCGCCCACATCGCCCCCATGATGACGGCGCAGGTGAAGAATCCGGCGACCACGGCGGCGCTCGTTTTCCTCCTGCGCACGTACCGCGCCAGGCGCGCTGCCTTGCCCAGCTTCCGCGCGTGCACGGGCTCGTCGGCGAGGAAACGGCCGAGATCCTCGGCGAGTGCCCTGGCCGACGCGTAGCGGCGCTGCGGCTCCGCCTCCAGGCAGTGGGAGACAATGGCTTCCAAATCGGCGGCGATACCGGGAAGCCGGCGGGCGATTGGGACCGTTTCGGCGCGGGCGGCACGCACGATCAGGTCAAGCGGCGAAGTCCCCTCGACAGGGGGTTCACCGGTCAATACCGCGTACAGTGTGGCGCCGAGGCAATAGATATCGCTGCGCCGGTCGACGGCGCGCAGGTTGCCGGCGGCCTGCTCGGGAGACATGTACGCGGGCGTGCCGAGGATTTCGCCGCTCACCGTCAGGTCGTCGCCCTCGATGTGGCGCGCCAGGCCGAAGTCCACGATGAAGGGGTGGCGGCACCCGTCGGCGTCCGTCTCAACCAGAATGTTGCTCGGTTTCAAATCGCGATGGATCAGCCCCGCCTGGTGCGCGACCTGCAGGGCGCCGGCCACCTGGCGGATGATCAATACGTTCTCCTCCAGGCTCATCTCCGCGGCGACCCGCGAGAGATCCGGCCCAGCGATGTGCTGCATGGCGATGAACGGCTGGCCGTGCACCACGCCACAGTCATAGACACGACAGATACCGTCGACCGCGAGCTGCGCCTGGGCGCGAGCTTCCCGCAAGAACCGCCGCACGCGGTGCTCGCCGCTGAGGGTCAGAAATTTGAGCGCGACGAAGCGCTCTAGCCGGGTATCCCACGCCTTGAACACCATCCCCATGCCGCCGGCACCCAGAAACGTCGGCTGCGTGAAGCGCTCCCACCCCGGCACGGGGAAGGGTGGGGAGCCCGAAAAATCATCGAGCGCCTCTGGAGACGCCACGGAATCAGAGGTGGCCGTTGGATCCGAACCGGCGCCGGGAGGATTGGCGTGCGGATTCATCGCCGCGGTGGCGGGCGGCGGGGAGTCGCTTGACGCAGTGGGGAGTGAGGTCGGGATCGGCGGTTGCTGGCTCACGATGTGCTCGAATTGGTGGCAGTGGCCAATATATCGCATGCGAGCCGCGCCGCGCCATCCCGCGCGCGCGCCTGAATCCACCACCGGTGCGACTGCAAGCTGCACGGAAGGCGCATCACGAAGACCCCCCACCGCGTCTCCACCCGCAAGTGGGGGAGCGGCTTTGGGATTGCGGACCTGGCTGATGACCGCTCTTCGAGACGCTCCCCGAGCTTGCGGGTGGAGGGTTGGGTTGGTGGAGGAAGCCGGCGCTACTCGTCAATTGCGACGTTGTAGACCGAGATCTTCTCGCCGCCGTCGGCATCGGGCACGAGCGCCGCGGCGGCGACCAGTTTCAGGGTGAGCCGCCCGCCGGCGCCCTCCTCGGGGTCGTAGGCCAGGCGGACAGGGACCTTGCCCACAAAGCCGTTCGCACGCTCGGTCAGCACCGCGTCACCGGCGACGCGCTGCGCGATCCGGCTGGCGGAGAGCCTGGAGGTGAGCTGGTGACCGCTCGCCGCCAAGGCCGGCCACCGCATGATGAGCTTCTTCAGGTTGCCGGATTGGTCGAAAGTGACCACGGCCTGGGACCCGAGCACCGGCAGGCCGTTGACCTGACGCTCGACGAACACTTTTTGCGCGTGGACGGTCGCCTGCAGCTCGCCGGCAGCATCTCCCGGTAGGCGCGACGCTCGCATCACCGCCTTTTCGGTGACGGTACCAACTTCGGAGGCCGGAATGCCCAGGCTGGCGAGGAGCTTCTTCGCCTTGGCGGGGAGGTCCTTGGCCGACGCGGGGATGGCCTTGACGCCGCGCGCGAGGTCGGCTCCCGGTTTTGCCTGCAGCAGCAAGAGGCCGCGTTGCGGTGCGGACTCGAAGGTGAAACGAGACATTTCGCCGCGCACTCTGCCGCTGCTGCGCGCGTCGGTAACGACGAGCGCTTCGCCCAGAGCCGCGGCGACCCGGGACGGCGCCAGGCGGGTGGCGTGATCAAAGCCCAGGGACTGTGCGGACAGGGATTGAACCGGGACCTTGCCCAGTTGCGACACGTCCAGCATCGCGGTCAGGTCGCCGGCACCCGCGTTCGCGGTGCTCATGACGGCGGTGAGAGCGAGGACCGAGGCGGATTTCTTCGCAAATGCGCGGATCTTGTTCGTGATGGGGCTCATGTTCTGTTCCTCATGGTCAGGGGCGGATGCCCGCGGTGACAGGTCGGTTTTTCGCGCGCGCGACGGGGCGACGGCGCTGGCTAGGAGGGCAGCTTGTCGGCGCCTTGCGGGTTGCAGCCTTTGAGATAGTAGTAGGTCGATTGGCTCTTGGAGCTTCCGAAGTTGTCGCGATCCGCGAAACCGCCGTAGTCATACACGGAGTCAGCGGTGCTGTCCGAAGAGGACCAGACGATGGCCACGGGGCACTGCTCGTAGATCACGTACCAGCCGTACATCTCGTCGAGCCAGTTGTCGCCGAGGCCGTTGGAGTAGGAGGCGTTCACGAAGTCTTCGAGCTCGTTGCGCTCCGTCCTGGAGTCGTAACTGACGCCGTGGAAGCCGAGGTAGGTGTTGAGCGAGCCGCTGGAGGACATGACCTGGTCGTAGCCGTCGTGTTGCCAGACGGTGTAGTCGCCGCTGTGGCAGGTGGCGAAGATGGCGATCTCGGCGTCGCCGTAGGACCCGTTGCCGAGCAGCAGGTCGTTTTCGGTCGAGACACTGCAGTCGTCGGTGTCATCGCCCATGACGAAACGGCTGAGGTAGCCGCCGGATGAGCTCGCGGTGCGGTTGCCGTGGGAGCTGAGGAAGGCCACGTCGGCGTGGTCGGCGCCGTAGGGGTCGTTCTCGTCATCGGCGACCTGGTAGGCTCCATCGTCCTTGGAAGCGTCGGTCCAGTCGCGACCGTCGACGCCGGTGTTCTTGGAGATACTGACCTGGTCCCAGTCGCCGTCGCTTCTCCATTCGTTGAAGATGTCGTAGACGGCTTCGGCGAAAGCGACGGACCAGTCGAGGTCGTTGCCGCCGCATTCGGAGGAGAAGCTGTCCACGCCGTAGGCGATGACCTCGTTCTGGGCGGCGAGGGCGGATCGTGGGGCGAGGGCGCACAGTGGGAGTGCGAGGGCAACGCTGGCGGCGAGGGCGCGGTGGCTCATAGATTTTCGGCGATTGGCGGTCATGTCGGGCTCCGTGGTGTGTTTGGGGGACGGCGCAGAGGGTGCTTGGCGGAGGAGAAGCAAGATGAGTGCCAGGTTTGGGTGGGCGGGCAGGCGGGAGAAGATGCGCCGGATTGGGCGGGGGAGGCAGGGTGCGGCCTGCCTCTGCCACCATTATGGCGCAATACGCCACGTCACGGCCGACAACCTCGACCGCCACACCCTGCGCCACGGAGTCATCAGACCTTGACATTCCCGGTGCCGGCTTGCTACTCGTCAGGACCACAGCCGCGGCGTTCACTAGGCGCCGTGGACTCAATGTGCCACCGAGACGAGCAATGACGGATCCAACCTACTCCGAAAAAGACATTCGCGTTCTGGAAGGCCTCGAGGCCGTCCGCAAGCGCCCCGGCATGTATATTGGTTCGACGGGACCCCGCGGGCTCCACCACCTCATCGACGAGATCGTCGACAACGCCATCGACGAGGCGCTCGCGGGGGTCTGCACGCGCATCGACGTTTGCCTTGAAGCTGACAACGTCGTCACGGTTCGCGACGATGGGCGGGGCATTCCCATCGGCCGGCACGACACCGGCATTCCGGTGCCCGAGCTCGTCTTTACGCGGCTGCATGCCGGCGCCAAGTTCGGCTCCGAGTCCTACAAGGTGTCGGGCGGCTTGCACGGTGTCGGCGCTGCGGTCGTGAATGCGCTCAGCGAGTGGCTCGAGCTGCTCGTGGAGCGCGGCGGCGAGCGCTATACCCAGCGCTTCGCGCGCGGCATCCCGGAAGGGCCGCCCACGCGCGCCGCGGGCAGCCGCCGCCGCGGCACCACGGTGCGGTTTCGCCCTGACCCGGTCGTCTTCGGTGAGCTGCAAATCGAGACGCGCAACGTCGTGGAGCGCCTCCGCGAGCTCGCCTTTCTCAACGCTGGGCTCGCGCTGCACCTCATCGAGACCCGCGGCGAGGAGCGCCGTGACGAGACCTTCCAATACTCGGGGGGGATTCGCGACTTCGTCACCTACTTGAACGAGGGGAAGAAGGCGCTGCACGATCCCGTCAGCTTCATCGGCACGGCGGACGGCATCGAGGTCGAAGTGGCCTTTCAGTACAACGACGGGTACGCCGAATGTGTCAACTCGTTCGTGAACTGCATCTGCACCGTCGAGGGCGGCTACCACGAGACGGGGTTCAAGGCCGCTCACACTCGCGTCATGAACGACGTTGCGCGGGCGCTCGGGCTATGGAAAAAGAAGAGCAGTCTGTCCGGCGAGGACCTCCGCGAGGGCTTGATGGCGGTGCTCTCGCTGCGGATGTGCGAGACCGAGTTTGAAGGCCAGACCAAGACCAAGCTCGGCAACACCGAGGCGCGGGCGGCGGTCGAGCGGGTTGCTGCCGAGCATCTGGCGGCGTTCTTCGAGCAGAACCCCGACGTCACCCGGCTCCTGGTCGCGAAGGCCACCCAGGCCGAGGAGGCGCGGCTCGCCGCGCGCCAGGTGCGCGAAGGCACGCGGACAGCCACCGCGAAGCTCGCGCGCAGCTCTCTCGAAGGCAAGCTCACGCGCTGCGCGCTGCGGGACCCCGAGCAGATCGAGCTCTTCATCGTCGAGGGTGACAGCGCCGGCGGCAACGCCAAGCAAGGCCGTGATCGCGCCTTCCAGGCCATCCTGCCGATGCGCGGCAAGGTGCTCAATACCGAGCGCGCGGCGATGGAAAAAATTCTCAAGAACAAGGAAATCCTGTCGATTATCCAGACGCTCGGCGCCGGCGTCGGCAGCGAGCTCGACGCGAGCCGGTGCCGCTACGGCCGGATCATCATTCTCGCCGACGCAGACGAGGACGGTGCCCACATCCGCTGCTTGCTCATCACGTTTTTCTACCGCTACATGCGCCCGCTGATTACCGGCGGCCATCTCTATCTCGCCCGGCCGCCGCTGTTCAAGGTCGAGAAGAAGCGGAGCCGCGGCGCGCCGGTCGTGGAATATGCCTGGACGCCGGCCGAGATGAGCCGGATCAAGCAGCGGCTCGACCCGGGCGCCACCGTGCAGCGCTACAAGGGCCTCGGGGAGATGAGCGCGGTGCAGCTCTGGGAGACGACGATGAACCCGAAAACGCGAACGCTGATGCAGGTGACGATCGAGGACGCCGCCGGCGCCGAACGACACGTGAGCGTACTGATGGGCAGCAGCGCACCGAGCCGCCGCGACTGGATCACCGAGAACGTGCGCTTCCGCGCCGAGGCAAACTGATGGAAACCGCCGCCGACCGCGTCATCCCCATTGCGCTGCAGGAAGAGCTCGCCACTTCGTTTGGCCGCTACGCGCAATACACCATTCTCGAACGCGCCATCCCCGACATCCGCGATGGCCTCAAGCCGGTCCAGCGGCGCATCGTGTACGCGATGCTGCAGTCCGGAAACCTCCCTGACCGCCCGTACCGCAAGTGCGCCAAGACCGTCGGCGAGGTCATGGGAAACTACCACCCGCACGGTGATCAGAGCATCTACGACGCGCTCACGCGCCTCGCGCAGTCCTGGAAGATGCGCTTGCCCGTTGTCGATGGCCACGGGAACTTCGGGTCGGTGGACGACGACCCGCCCGCGGCGATGCGCTACACCGAGGCGCGCCTGACGGCGGCCGCAACGCTGCTCACGCAGGACATCGACGAGGCGACCGTGCCGTTTCGGCCGAACTTCGACGAGAGCACCGAAGAGCCCGTCGTGCTGCCGGCCATGCTGCCCAATCTCCTGATCAACGGGACGACGGGCCTGTCCGCGGGATTTCAAACGGAGATCCCGCCGCACAATCTCGCCGAGGTGACTGCGGCGCTCATCATGCTCGTGGACAGGCCGGCCGCAACGCTCGATGAGGCGATGGCCCACGTGCCCGGGCCCGACTTCCCCGGCGGCGGAGAGATCATTCTCGGGGACGGTCTGCGGGAGGCGTACGCGACAGGTCGCGGGCGCATCGATCTGCAGTCGGTGGTCGAGGTCGAAGCGCCGGCGCCGCCGCAGCGGCGCGCGGGCGGCGGCGCCAGCCTCGTGGTCAAGGAGCTTCCGTACGGCGTGATCAAGTCGGCGCTCGTCGCCCAGATCGAGGAGCTCAAGAACGTTGGGCGGATCCAGGGGGTGAGCGATGTGCGCGACGAGAGCGACCGCGAGGGCATGCGGGTCGTCGTGGAGCTCGAGCGAGATGCAGCGCCCGAAAAGGTCCTGGCGTACTTGTTTCAGAAAACGGATTTGCGGGTCGCCTACAACTTCAACATGGTTGCCATCGCCGGAGGGGCTCCGAAGACGGTGGGACTGCTCGACATGCTACACGCCTACCTCGAGCACCGGCGGGAAGTCGTGCGCAGGCGCAGCGCGCATCGCCGCGACAAGGCGCGCGTGCGGCTCGAAGAGGTCGAAGGGCTGATTCGCGCCTTTGACATCCTGGATGAGGTGATCGCGGAAATCCGCGCCTCGCGCGATCGTGCCGATGCCCACCGCAACATCATGGCCCGCTTCGGCTTCACCGACGTGCAGGCCACGCGGATCGTCGACCTGCGCCTGCACCGCCTCACGACGCTGTCGATCGTCGAGCTGCGCGAGGAGGAGGCGGCTCTGCGGCGGGCGATCGTCGAGCTGACGGAGCTGCTCGAGAGCGACGCGGCGCTGGCGCGCTGCATCAAGAAAGAGCTGCGGGACGCGACCAAGGCAGCGGCAGATGCACGCCGCACGAAGATCGTGGGGCCGTCGGCCCTGCCCGAGCCGCCTTCGGTCCTCGAAGTCATGGTGCCCGACCAGGCCATCGTCGTCACGCTCACGCGCGACGGTTATCTCAAGCGGGTCGGGCCGCGCAGCGAGCAGGAGCCGGAGAAGCTCGGCGCTCGTCCCGGCGACGTCCTTGGCGCCTGGCTCGAGTCGAACACCCGTCACAACCTGCTGCTGTTCAGCGCGGCCGGGCAGTGCTACGTGATTCCCGGCCACGCGGTTCCCGAAGCGCGCTGGGCCGAGCCGGGCGTGGCGCTGCCCAACTTGATCCCGCTCGCGAAGGACGACCGCATCGTCACCGTCATCTCGCGCGCGACCTTACCGGAGCAGGAGCATCTGATTTTCGTGACGGCGCTCGGCAAGGTCAAGCGGACGGCGTGCGCGGAGCTCGACACGACACGGCGCACGGGTATCCTGGCACTGAAGCTCGACGACGGTGACCGGCTCGTGACCGTTCTGGATGAGCGCCAGCCGATCCCGCCCGAGATTCTCGACGCGGTCCGCGCCGAGCTAGGGATCGCCGCGCCCGCCGCGGGCGGGGCGCCCGGCGCTCAGGCGTCACTCGCCGCGGTTGCGGCCGGCGAAGGCCGCTTTGAGCTGTTGATCGTCAGCCGCGGTGGTCAGGCGATCCGCTTTGCGGTGGAAGAGATCAGCGTGCAGGGCCGGGCCGCGGCCGGCGTGAGAGGGATGAGCCTGGCCGCGGACGATGCCGTGGCGGCGGCGCTGCTGGTGCCGCGCGGCGATCTCACGGCGGGGGACGCGGACCCGCTCGCGCTGGCGGCCCATGACCCGGAGGTGGAGGTGCTTGCCGCGGTCGGCGCCGGGACGGAGGTCGTCCTGTTCACCGAGCCGCTGCGCGCCAAGCGGACGCTGCTCTCGGAGGTGCCTGGCCAACGCCGCGGCGGTCGCGGCACACGGGTGATCCAGCAGCGGAAAATCGCGCCCGAAAAGGTGATCTCGGTGCGCCTCGGGTGGCGCGAATGGTGGGCGAGCCGGCAGTACGTGCTCGTCACCAGCGAGGCTCGCTATCCCCGCATCACCATCGCTCTCATCCGCGCCGCGTCGCGCGAGGGCAGCGCCTTCTCGATCGCCGGTCTCGCGGCCCCCGGCGGGCAAGTCGGCGGGCGCGAGCTGCTGCAGGCGGTGCTTGACGACCCGCGCTCGCCGGGACCCGGAGCGCCGCCGTCCGGCGATCCGGCCAACGACGCTTCCGATGCGGGGCAGGCGCGACAGAAACGGATGTTCTAGCGGCGCTGCCCGGCGGACTGGGAGGTTCATCGGGGCGGCACGGAGCCCACCGAGCAGAGCAGCATCGGGCGAGACAAGCTAGTTCCCAATCCTGGATCCACCGCCTGTTCGCCGTCGGCATGACAGTGCCCCCCTCTGCCTGTCCGGAAGATGAACAGCAAGAATCCAACCTCCAATGAAGCCACGTCACCCGTGCGATGGACGAAGCGTCGGGCAGCAAGACGAAGGCTGCTGACCTCGTTGGCCTGCCCAGCTACCAGACGTTCTCCAACCGGCTGCAGCGGTACGGTTTGGCGGGTGACACGAAAAGTGCTGTTGGCAGCAAAACGGAGGAGCACCGATGAGCACCAGCCGCACGGAAGCAGACGCGAGGATCGTGATAGACGATCTGCTGCGCGCCGCCGGCTGGAACCCGGCCGACAAGTCGCAGGTGCGCACGGAGGTCTCCACCGGCAACGTCGACGCCGAACCACATCTGCTTGACCGATCCGAGGCGAAGCCCTTCGACAGGCACGCTCCTGTCATCGATCTCGTCGCAGCCGCGGGTGCGTTCGGGCCAGATCAGGAGATCGATACCGAGGAACGCGGCTGGCTGCCTGTCCCCGACCACATTCGGCTCACGCGCGATCACTTCATCGCGAAGGTGAGCGGTCGCTCCATGGAGCCGACAATCCCCGACGGCTCGTACTGCCTCTTCCGATTCGAGCGGGGCGGAAGCCGCGGTGGCAAGCTCGTGCTGGTCTGGCACCGAGGCTGCAACGACCCGGCCCTGGGAGGAGAGTTCTCCGTCAAGCGTTACAAGAGCGAGAAGGTTGCGGAGGCCGATGGCTCGTGGAGCCATACGGAGATCCGACTGGAACCGCTCAACCCTGACCCGGTCTTCCAGCCGCTCGTCTTTTCACCGGAGGACGAAGGCGAGATTCGAGTCGTGGGCGAGCTCGTGGCCGTGGTGACACCCGCCGCCACCCAGCCGCGAGGCGGTCGAGCCGACTACGTCCTGAGCGATCAGCGGGGGCGCCCCCTGGCCGTGATCGAGGCCAAGAAGCAGGCCATCCACCCGTACATCGCCAAGCAGCAAGCGCTGCCCTACGCCAAGGAGCTGGGAGCCCCGTTCATCTTCCTCACCAACGGCGAGCTCATCTACTTCTGGGACTACCAGAACGACGACGCGCGCATTGTCGACTCGTTCTTCTCCCGACGGGATCTCGAGCGTTTGGTCGAGATGCGCAGCACGCGAAAGGCGCTCGCCACGGTTCCCATCCCCGAGTGCTACATCCGCCAGGGTGAAACCAGGAGAGTGCGACCCTACCAGCAAGACGTAATGCGTGCGCTCGATCGGGCCATGGAACTGGGCAAGCGCCGCTTCCTCATCGAGCTACCCACCGGCACCGGCAAGACGGATCTCATCTGCCTTCAGCTCAAACGCCTGATCGAGGCCGGCTGGACCGAGCGTGTGCTATTCCTCGTCGACCGGGAACAGCTCGCCAAGCAGGCGGTGGCCGCGCTGCAAGATGTCCTGAGCGGCCATCCGAGCTACTGGCTCAAGCCCGGCGCCCAGAGACAGGAGCAGCAGATCACCGTGTGCCTGCTCCAGACCATGATTGGCCGATATCAGGAGTACACGAGCGCCTACTTCGACGTGGTCATCGCCGATGAGTGTCACCGTTCGATCTACGGCGCATGGCAGGTGGCGCTGACGCACTTCGACGCGCTCCACATCGGCCTTACGGCAACGCCGGCGGCCTACATCGAGCGCAACACCTTCGACTTTTATCACTGCAAGGATGGACAACCGGATTTCTCCTTCCCGATACAGACTGCGTTCGACGAGGGCTTTCTCGTGCCCTACCAGTTCGCAACGGGCATCACGGAGTTGATCGCTGAGGGCGCGGACGCCGAAGATGAGCACTACGACCCGGCCGAGTTCGAGCGAAAATGGACCAACGACAAGACCAACCGCCTGATGATGGAAGAATTCGACCGGCTCGCCCACGAAAGCTGTCACGACCTCGCTCCCGGTCAGAAGACAGGGCCGGGCAAGACCATCGTCTTCGCCATCAGCAAGCATCATGCCGCCCGTCTCGCCCGATACCTCAACGAGCTGCATCCGGAGCAGAATGGCGGCTACGCCGCAGTGATCACGAGCGACGTCTCCGACGCCGATGACGCTATTCGGAGGTTCAAGCAGGAAGAGTACCCGCAGGTCGCGGTGAGTGTGGGCATGCTGGACACGGGCTTCGACTGTCGCGAGGTGCTCCACCTCGTCATGGCCCGGCGCGTGCGCAGTCCCATCCTCTACCAGCAGATGCGCGGTCGTGGCACGCGAACCGCGCCGCACATCGGCAAGCGGAAGTTCGTCATCTACGACTTCTTCCGCAACCATCAGTACTTCAACGACAACGATACAGACGCCTTCACCGGGACGGGGCGGGGGCATGCGCCATCGGGACCGCGCCAGGGGCCTCGGCCATCCGACAACCTGATCGAGCTCGGCCTCGAGGACGAATGGCTCGAGGCGGTCAGCTACGTGGAGATTGGCCCCGACGGCGAACGTGTCGACAAGCGCGAGTACGTCACCCACTGGGAGGAGGCGATCAAGACGCAGTCGCAGGCAGATCCGATCCTCGCCAAGGTCCGAGAGGGCGAGCCCCTCACTTCCGCGGAAGAGGACGATCTGGCCCGCAGGCTCAACAAGCCAGAGCTCTACTTCAACGAGGAAAACCTCCGGCGCGCCTACCGCAACCCCGGAGGCACGCTGATCGACTTCATCCGTGCCGCCCTCGGCCTCATCAAGGTCAAGGGCCGCGAGGAACGGCTCGAAGAGAGCTTTCGCGCCTGGGTCGTCACTCGGTCGCTCAGCTCCGAGCAGGCCCAGTACGTCTCCTTGCTGAAGAACCGCGGCATTGCCCGGGGCAGGGTGGGCATCGAGGATCTCTTCCAGCCTCCGCTGTCCATTCTGAACGCCGCGGGCATGGGCGTGGAGCTGTTCGGCGAGGATGGGCTGAAGGACATCGTCAACGACCTGAACGAGAGCGTCTTCGCGCCCGCGACCCGCGGCGCCGCAGGCGGATGAGGAGAGCATGAACCACGACATTCGCCGCAAGCTCAAGCACATCACCGACATCCTCTGGGCCGGTGGAGTCACCAACCCGGTGACCTATATCGAGCAGATCTCGTATCTCATCTTCCTGAAGCTCCTCGACGAGGAGGAGTCGGAGCGGGAGCTGCGCGCCCGCATGCTCGGTTCGGCCGGAGCAAATGGAAACGGCACGCTACTGTTTCCCCAGCAGGCGAGCCGCTATCGCTGGTCGAACTGGAAGTTCAAGAGCGGCAACCATCTGCGCGACTACGTGCGCGACGAGGTCTTTCCCTACATGGCCTCGCTGGTCAAGGACGAGCCCCGCGTGGCCGAGTACTTCCGTGAGGCTGTGCTCGAGATCGTGGACCCGGCCGTGCTCAAGCAGGTCATCGACGAGCTCGACACCATCGAGTTCAAGAAGCTCGGCCCGGACGTCAAGGGCGATGTGTTCGAGTACCTGCTCACCCACCTCGGCCAGTCCGCGCTCAACGGCCAGTTCCGCACGCCGCGCCAGATCCGCGCCTTCATGGTGGAGATGGTGGACCCCGACTTCGGCGACACGATCTTCGACCCGGCCTGCGGCACGGGCGGCTTCCTCATCGACACCGTGGACTACCTGCTCGCCAAGTACAGCGAGGAGGCCGGAGGTGCCGATCTACGGCGAAGACTGGCTCGAGCGGCGCGCCCAGACCCTGTCCGAGGCCAAGGATGCCATCCCCAACCTTCAGACCTATCGCAAGGGGCCCGGCGAGAGGATCCCGGACTGGTCCACGCTCGAGGCGTCGATCCACGGCGTGGACGTGTCTCGCCAACTCATGCGCATCTCGATGATGAACCTCGTGTTGCACGACATCCGCCACGCCCGGCTCAAGCGCGCCAATAGCCTCTCCGAGCTCGGTGGGCTGACCGAGGACGATCTCAATCGCCGCTACAAGGTGATCCTCTCCAACCCGCCCTTTGCCGGACAACTCCCCAAGGATTCCATTCGCAACGACCTGCCGACCAACTCGAAGAAGAGCGAGCTGCTCTTCCTGGGCCTCATGATGAAGCACCTCGCGCCCGGCGGACGGTGCGCCGTGGTCGTGCCTGAAGGGCTCCTGTTTGGCTCCAACAATGCCCACATCGAGCTGCGGAAAAAGCTGGTCGAGGACTTTGATCTCCTGGCAGTCGTTTCCCTGCCGGCTGGCGTCTTCAGGCCCTACGCGGGCGTCAAGACCGCGGTACTGGTCTTCCGCCGGCCCGCCGAGGGCAAGAAGCGAGCAGTCAACAAGATCTGGTTCTACGAGGTGAAGAACGACGGCAACGACCCGGACAAGATCCAGGGAGGCGGCCGGCCCGAGACGCCAGAGCTGAACGACATTCCCGCCCTCGTCGCGGCGTGGAAGGAGCACAAGCAGGGCAGCTTCAAGAACCCGCCGGGAGTCGAGACCGGGACGGTCATTGAGCCGGGGGCTTCCCAGCCGCGCTGCTGGTGGGCGTCGCTCAAGACCGTGGCGGCCAACGACTACAACCTCGCTGCCAGCCGCTACAAGCCGCGCGTGGGCGAGGAGGTTCCGGACGAGGATCCCAAGGAACTGATTCGGGAGGTCCTTGCGATTGAGGCACATCTCCAAACCGGGCTTGAGGGCTTGTTGAGAGACGTAGAGGGCATCGAATGAGTGCGCCCACTTTCAGGCAGTTTGACTTCGACTCGGTGGTAGGGACCCCGCCTTCAAGGCTCCGCAAGGTTCAGAAGAAGGACTACCTCGTCGAGGGTGCACTCCCAGTTGTGGACCAAGGCAGTGAGAAGATCGCCGGCTTCACGAACGATCCCGATGCACAGTATCCGGGTTCGCTGCCGGTGGTCCTATTTGGCGACCACACTCGCAGATTCAAGTACGTCGATTTCCCGTTCGCTCTGGGTGCCGATGGCGTAAAGGTGCTAGTCGCTCGGCCTCCAGCACTCCCAAAGTATCTCTTTTATTACTTTCAGGCTCAGCAGCTTCCCGACCGCGGCTATAGTCGTCACTACCAGTTTCTCCGAGAGCTCAAGGTAGCTCTCCCGCCACCATCCGAGCAGAACCGCATCATCGAGATCCTTGACCAGGCCGATGCGCTGCGGAGGCTGCGAGCTGAGGCCGACGCGAAGGCCGAGCGCATCTTGCCGGCGCTGTTCATGAAGATGTTTCCCGAGGGTGCCAATGAGGTGGTTCCCCTTGGACAGCTTGTAGCTGATATGCGCTACGGCACATCGACGCGATGCGACCGTGACTCTTCACGATCTCCTGTTCTGAGGATCCCCAATATCATTGGTGGGGTTATTGACCGCTCAGACCTGAAGTACGCGGAGCTGTCTACGCGGGAATGTGAGCGTCTCAGATTGCAGCACGGCGATGTGCTCTTTGTGAGAACGAACGGCAACCGGGACTACGTTGGCCGATGTGCTGTCTATCAAGAGAACGGCGAGGATGTGACGCTATTCGCCTCCTACCTAATCCGTGCACGGATGAAGCAGGACAAGGTGCATCCTTGGTATGTCACTGCTTTCTTGCGCACTCCTGCAGGGCGCCAAGCGATGGCGCCGCACATCCGGACAACAGCAGGGCAGTCCAATATCAGCACTGCGGGACTTCGGGCGATTCGAGTGCCAATCGTTGAAATGAAGACGCAGGAGACCTTTGCGGCGTTATGGAGCGGCGTCCGGAGAACCCTGGAGAACGGAGTTTTGGCCTCAAGAGCTATCGAGAAGCTCTTTGCAGCACTCCTTCACCAAGCATTCTCCGGCGACCTGACCGCCTCCTGGCGCGAGGCCCACATGAAGGAGCTGTTGCAGGAAATGGAACAGCAGGCGCGGCTGCTCGGGGGATCTGGCGTGGAGGTCAACGCATGATCAAACGACTGCACCTCGGCAACTTCAAGGCCTTCGCCGAGACCCAGAAGGCGCCACTTCGGCCCCTGACCCTGCTCTACGGCCCCAACAGCGCCGGCAAGTCTAGCCTGATCCACAGCCTCGCGCTTGCCCACCACGGCTTGCTGACGGGCGACCTCGACGTGCAGCGCACGGAGATCGGCGGCGAGTCCATCGATCTCGGCGGCTTTCGCCAGTACGTGCATCGCCGCGACGCCGCCCGTCGGGTCGAGTGGGGCCTGGACCTGTCCACCGCGGACGCCAGGGACCAGCTCGCCGAGCTCCTGGCGCCGGTCGGCTCCGTCTCCATTCGGCTTTCAATCGGCCTCGGATTCATCGGCGAGCAGCGAACGCTCTTCGGCGAGCTCGCCCGCGAGCAGGGCCGTGTGGTCGGCGTGGAGAGCTGCGCCATTCTCGCCGACGACAAGCCCCTGCTGTCCATGAGCGCGCGCCGCGATGGCCGCATGCGGATCGACCGGCTCGACCAGCAGCACGCGGTGTTTCGGCGCTTCGTGCGCGGGCTGATCGAGAGCGCCACCTACTACCAGAAGGTCGGAGACGCCGAGATCGGCGCCGCGGAGTCCGCCATCGACGACCTGCTGCCCACCTTCGACGTCCAGCGCCGCGGTCTGCTGCCCCGAGTGCAGCTCAGGGGCTCGGCTCAGGAGGACCTCGCTCAGGCGCTCATCTCGCCGGCGGCCTCGGGGGATCGCCAGGAGGACGTTCGACGGACCGTGCGCCTGGCCGCGCCGCGCATGCTCCGCGATCTCATCAACGGCGTCGCGGATGCTGCGGCCACGGCGCTCCAGGGATTCCACTACCTGGGCCCCCTGCGCTCCTACCCCCCGCGCCATCTCGCGTTCTCTCCTCACCACGACCCAAACTGGCACGCCGGCGGCGGCGCGGCCTGGGATGTCCTGAGACGGGACGACGACGTGCGAGCAGTCGTGAACCGCTGGCTCAGCTCGCCGGAACGGCTCAGCACTCCCTACGAAGTCGTGGTTCGCGACCTGGTGGCCTTCGACCAGCTCGACAAGCCACTGCGCTCCGCGATCGAGGCCATTCAAGAGCATGACGGGCTTGCTATCGAAGCCGAGTACGACGACGAGCCCAAGCTGACCGCAGCATACCCCATCATCAAGGATGTGGATGCCGAGGTGGAGAGCTTCAAGACGGTGCTTCGCGAGGCGGACGTCGACCGCTTCTCCGAGATCGTCCTCGTCGACCGGCGCAGCAACACCGTGGTGAGCCATCGGGACGTCGGCATCGGCGTGAGCCAGGTGCTCCCGGTCTTGGTCAACGCCTACGGCCACCGCCAGAAGACCGTGGCCATCGAGCAGCCCGAGATCCACCTTCACCCCGCGCTGCAGTCCGAGCTTGCGGACGTGTTCATCGAGTCGGCGCTCGGCGAGCGGCGGAACACCCTCCTGCTCGAAACCCACAGCGAGCACCTGATTCTCCGCATCTTGCGACGGGTGCGCGAGACCACCGAGAAGACGTTGCCGGCCGGAGCAAGGCCAGTCCTACCGGAAGACGTCACGGTGCTCTACATTGAGCCGGAGGGACCTGCTTCTCGCATCATCGAGCTTCCGGTCACTTCTGACGGCGAGTTCGCGAGGCCATGGCCGCGAGGCTTCTTTGCCGAGAGGATGCGGGAGCTGGTCTAGGATGATTCACGCCTACGCCATCGAACCGGACTGCGTGGTTGCGTGGTGTGACCGCCGTTCCTTCAGGCTCGTGTTCGGCCGGTTCGGCGTCGGCACGCCCAGGCTGCTCCTCGAGTTGCCCAAGTTCTCCTCGTGGAGGAAGGCGGTATTCGACGCGGCGTCGAAAGTGAGCCTCTCAGACCTCGACCGGACTCGATTGACAGAGCTATTCAAGCTCCTCGGCGACCAACGCGTGCGACGTGTGGGCACGTCGTATGACGGCACGCGACCGTGGCTGGATAACGCCGAAGCGGAGTACGCGCGACACCCCTTTGCCGCCATCATCGCGATGGCCAATCCTCGCTCCCACGCAGCCGTGCTCCTGGAAGCCGCCGTGGGCGACGAAAGCAATCCCCTCTGGCACAGACCACTGGCTGCGACGCCGCCGCGAACCCCGGAGGGGATAGCTGCGGTGGTTTCCGCGCTGGTCGAGAACTGCGACGAGCTTCATCTCGTCGACCCCCACTTCGGGCCCGAGAATAGCCGGCACAGAAAGGTGCTGGAGCACCTCGTGACCGTAGTTGCATCACGACCGTCCGGGCAGCCAAAGGATATCTGCGTGCACTGTTCGGGCGACAATGGCGTTTCCCTGGCGTTTTTTGAGCAGCAGGCAGCGCAGATGAGCTCGCACATCGCTGCAGGAGTGAGAATTCGCTTCAAGCGGTGGTCTGAGCGCAGGAACGGCGAGAAGCTCCACAACCGATATCTGCTGACCGACATCGGGGGCGTGATCTTCGGCGTCGGACTAGATGAGGGCAAGGCAAGCCAGACCGATGACGTCAACCTCATGGACGCCGTCCAGTTCCTCAAGCGCTGGGGACAGTTCAACGACACCTGCGCCTTCGATCTCGTCGACGAGCCCAAGGCGGTCGTGGGGGTGAAGAGATGAGCTTCTACGCCGATGGCATCGCGTGGTCGGGCAACCTGCCCTTGTGGCAACGTGACGCTCTTCGTCGGCTCGCCATCCAGGTCTCGCTGACGCCGGCGGACATCGCTGCCTTGACCCTCGCCTGCGTTGCGGAGGCGAACCAACAGGCAGCCGTTCCTGCCTCGATCCCCATAGATAACTCTCATGTGCCGTCAGCTTCCGGGAATGGCTCGGCGGTAACCGTTGCAGGGATCTCTCGCTGTACATGCCTGAACGCCATTCCTGACGGCCAGACCCTCACCTTTGGCTCCGACGGCTTGACGATAGTCTATGGCGACAACGGAACCGGTAAGTCGGGCTTTGCCCGCGTGCTACGGAGCGCGTGCCAGGCAAGGGGCTCAATCGCGGAGGTGCTCTCGAACGTCTACGCCGACCAACCCGGCTGCCCTGGAGCGTGTGTCCAGTATCTCGTGAGCGGCAGCACCCCGGTCTTCAACTGGAGGAAGGCAGGGGACGTGGCCCCTGAGGATCTCCGAGCCGTTTCGATCTCGCTCGGCTTCGGTGCTTGACACAGTTATTTAGTTACGGACCTTTGGAAACCCAAAGTGCCTCCAACTGCAGCGAACGCCCCGAACAGACTTCCCGTGCTTCCTCGCGCCTGCCATAACCGAGATAGCCAATCGATAGTATGGCGGAGGTGACGTATGCCCGGCTTGCTGATCAAGAATCTACCGGATGAGATTCATCGGCGGCTGAAGAATCGTGCGTTGGAGAACCGTAGGAGTCTCAGTGCGGAAGTGATCGTGATCCTCGAGGACGCGTTGTGTCACCGAGGGGGCCGCCCACGCTGGAGCAGATCGACGCCATGCGACTCCGTACGCAGAAGCCGCTCACGCAGGAGATTCTTGACCTGGCTCGGCAGCGCGGACGCCAATGATTGTCGCCGACACGAACCTCGTGGCCTACCTGCTCATCGAAGGCGAGCGCACCGAAGCGGCTCGAGGGGTCTAGGAGCGTGACCCCGACTGGCGTTTGCCATCGCTGCGGCGGAGCGAGTTTCTGAACGTCCTCGCGCTATCCGTCCGCGGGCGTGTAGTCACGTACCAGGAAGCCCTGACCGCCTGGAAGCCAGGGATCGCCATCTTTGGCCATCAGGAGCTGGAGCCCGACGGCGAGGACATCCTGGCAGTGGCTATCCGGCTCGGAATTTCTGCCTACGATGCTCACTTCGTGGTCCTCGCGGAGCAGCTCGGGTGCTCCCTCGTCACGGGTGACCGAAAACTCGCCAACGCCTGCGAGGGGCGGTGCATCCTGATCGAGGATTTCTCCCGCGGCACTGCACAGTGAGAATCCCCTCGCCTTCGCCGATATCCAGTAGTGGCGGGGGCGTCCTGGCCCTTACGCCAGGTGAAATTCAGGGCCCGACGATCGCTTGCTGGTCCACGTGCCGCTGGCAACTGCCGTGGCGAGCTCCGTTCCGACCACTTCCCGGAGATTGCCGATCCAAGATCGAGGCCGGCCAGCCGCGTTTGCCTCCGCGCCCGCAACTCAGCCACGCAGCGTAGTCGCATCGCTTCTCCCGTGCTACATTGTCAGGCTGCGAAGATGGCGCGATGCTTCCCCGGAGCGGCGACATGGAATGACGGAGCCGCTGGGACAGGCCGCCGTATTGACTTCCAATAACTTGGCAAAGGGGTCGGCAAACATGAGGCAGGCGTTCGCACACTGGTTGGGGCAATTGGCTGCCGTCATTTCCCTGGTTGCCTGCCTGGGCCTTGCGGCTCACGCGGAGGAAGAACCCCTGGGGTCGGACGAGCGCAAGCACGCATCCGAGCCCAACAGCCCGTCGAGCGGATACGACCGGCGCGTAAAGTCGCTTCTGGATGCCCACAAGATGAAATACACGATTACGGGCTCGGGCGATTTCGAGGTCTGGTTGGAGGTTGCTTATGGTCGAACACAACACGCCGCGATCCGTTCTGGCACGGTGCGGTTTCGAAGCCTGGAGACCAGAGAGGTCCTGTCACCGGCGTATAGAGTTTCAGGAGGGCTGCCCGGGGAGATGGCGAACATGTTCTTGGAGCTCAACTCAGCGGTCAAAGTGGGCGCGTTTACCCTGACGGGGGAAGCGGTGTTCTACTGCACGCGGGTCGATGCAAACGCGGATTGGGACACGCTTTATGATGTGCTGCTGATCACGGTGCTCACTGCCGACGATATGGAGAAGCAACTGACCAGGCGAGACAAGCTGTGAGGGACCAAAGTCCCGTCGGCCATCGTTCGGGCCATCCTCGCCCGGTCCTCTACACGCCTACTGATATTCCGGGCTCGCTTCCTCCGCCGGTTTGGTACCAGTTGGAGCACAGCCCCGAGAACAAGCTATCCATCTCCCATTATATCCGCACGTCCGCTGTGCTGTGACACCGCTGTCGCAGGTGCAGCCGTCCTCGATGATGTCGATGTCGGGCCGACACTCCGGCGCAAACCACATGGCCACGTCGATGATGCTCTCGCAATTCCAGCCCGAGCACTTCTTGCCAACTCCAAAATGACGCCATCCCCAGGGGTCCGGCTGCTGCGGCCCTTGCGGGTCTGGCGTGAAGGTTGCCTTCTGCCCGTCTGCCTGCCATTCACCGTCGTTGAGCCCGTGCAGGACGACGTCATGGCCCAACGCGTCCTCGCCTAGTAGCGAGGCAAGTGAGTACCCGGGAGCTGTCAGGTGCTCGGTGGGCGCATACATCGCGCCCACGACCGTGATCCTGCGCTCGTTCAGGAAGGCACGTGTCAGATACCAGTCGCAGTACTTGCGCGCGCGCCAGGGACCGCCGGGCACGGAGTCGGAGTAGCATTCCATGGTGCGGTACGGATCGATCTCCTGTCCCAAGGCAGGTGTCCCGCCGTTCGGCAGCACGAGCTCGGAGCTGCATTGCTTCGCGTACTCGGACTCGGGAGCCCAGTGATCCGTGGGCACCATGACCGGGCTCGCGTATGGGTCGGGGGCGCCGAACCACTCCGGATAGAGCCGCCACTCGACGTCGTCGAGCGCCGCTCCCTGATCGCGGCGCACGAAAAGGCTGTCGCCTTTGTTGCGAATGGCCATCGCCAGGGCCGCTACCCACGGCCCTCGCTCCAGATTCGCTCCCATCACGACGGGAATTTTCGCATCGAGCCACCGCCTGTAGACGTTGAGCTCATGGCACACCGCCCACGGCATGCCCCGCGTCCGGAACGGAATATTCTCGTGATTGTACAGCGGCCCACTTTCCAGATAGATAGCGCCACCGTTCTCGGCAAAGGCCTCCGTGAAGGCGTTGAAAAATCGTTCTCGTTCCGGTTCGGTGTCCGCAATGGAGAGATCGCCGAAGTCGACGTTTGCCATCGCGCGCAAGCCGACTTCCTTCAGCCCTTTGAGCAGATCGTGGTAAAAACTTATCGCCGTCTTCTTCGTCACGGGCTGGTGATTTGCGGCGGTCGCAGCGTAGCCCCACGCGGGCGCGTTCCCTCTGCTGTCGTTGCAGTTGGGATACAGGTCTGGCGTGTTGCCATTCGGGATGCCATCGCACGCGTCGGTTGGTCTCGCGCCATAGTAGGCGTTGTCGAGCCAGGCGAAATTCGCCCGCTCTTGGCAGTCATAGTTTTCGACCATGGCGTCGATAAATCGACTCCTGATTTCTGGCTTGTTGATATCGGGTGCCCACCGGTTCTCATATCCGACGTACGTCTCCCCGCTTTTTACCCACATGGCTGATGCTCCTACCTCGCCGACGCACTGAGATGGATCGCTTCCGGGCGTGGCCAGCGCGCAGCAGGGAATGACGGCCGTGGGGACTACATCCGCCTGGTCCGGCGCCGCGACGCGGTCGATGCAGTCGGTTGCCGTAACATACGGGCCCCACAGCGTCTGGGCGTTCGCGCCATTCAGGTAGAAATAGTCGATCAGGCGCTTGTAGTGGAGCGCGGCGTCGACTTTGTGGGAGGTATTGTCGACGCTCGGGAAATACTCATGGTCAACGGCGTGCAGGAATTGAATGTCATCGATGTTCGTGAGCGCCTGGAGAGGGCCTTCGCCGAAGTGCCCGAAGTCGCAGTACGCGGCGTTTCCGGGACAGGCCGTGCCGCGACCGGTGATGATTTTCTTACTGATCGCCGGGGGGTACATCATCGGTGTATCGGTGCCGTCGATGCGATCGAACGCGTATTTCCTTGCCATAGTGTACGCGTTGAAGAAGTCCAGTCGCTCATCCGAGGTGGGCCACGTAATGAGCTGATGCTGTCCGCGACAGATGCCGCCCGCACACACGTCGCCGGACCCATTCGCGCATCCCTTGCCGTCGTCGCACGACGTTCCGTCCGCCTTGCCCGTGCACGGACCCGGTACATAGATGATGTCGAGTCTCGGCCTTGCCGCGGCGTGCGGAATTTCGCTGCTCGCAAACACGGTCACTCCGGCGATATCGCGCTCGAGCAGGATGCCGTAGTTGGCAGTGGCACCATCCAGCCAGTCCTGGACCAGCTCGGTGACATCCGCCGAGGTCACACTGGCGGCGGGGAACGTGACCGTGACGTCGGGAGAATATGCGCCGGCAAAGCTCGCCCAACTGACCGTGGATTCACTCCAACTCGAGGTCACGAGATGGGCGTGCACCGGCGCGCCGCCATAGAGCAGCAGATTCAGGTGAATCGTTGCGGAGGTTATGGTGACTCCTTGCGGGACGGCGCTGAGGTCGAAGCGCAACAGCCCGTGCCGGCGGCCCCCGCTGCCGTCGAGGGAGGCCGTGAGCGAGCCCGAACGGCCATAGTTGCGGCTGGCGGCGCCATCGGACCCGACGCCGCTGTTGAGCAGAGCATCCGCGACCGCCCCGCCCACTTCCCGCTGAATGACGACGCGGACGGGTTCGGCCGTCGCCGCCTGCGCGTCCCCGGCAGCGCACACCTGAAGCGCTCCCCAAAGTGCGACTGCAGCCAAGGGAAACACGGCGCTTGCGCGCCATGTCCGGCGCGTCCGGTTCACGGCGCTCTCCACGCTCGCCGACGGGAACGTGAGAACGTCCTTTGCGAGTCCCCTGGTCTGGCTGGGCTGGGGCGAACGCCTCGGAGGTGCAAAACCGTTGGTCATGACTGACATTTCCTGGTCTCCTCTGGATGGCGCGTGGTGTTGGCTGCGCCCGTGCGACTTGGAGCAATCGGTGTGCCATCACTATTCAGTGCTGCGTGCCGGGTGCTGAATGCTGACCAACAAGGATGCCGGCCTTTAGGCCGCCGACATGTTTGGGAGGGGTTTCGGACCGGCTGACGAAGGGATGAGGACTGGCTTGTACAAATTGATGCAAGTAAAGGGTGGCGCGGTGCCCATCTCTTGGCGGCCGACACGATTGTTGGTATGCGCCCCCGGCAAGGAGATCGGAGTCGAACGATGTGCGCGGATGTCAACAAAGATCATGGCAAGCTTCAGGCGCAATACGGCCGTCGCGTCGGTGTCATCGCCCAGACGCGACGGGGCTCGAGCCGCCTCCCCTCGAAGGTGCTTCTGCCGGTCCTCGGCAAGCCGCTCCTCGCGCACTTCGTCGAACGCCTCAAACGGGGGAGATGCGATCGACGGCTCATCGCGCAGCCCGAGGTGAGCCACCTCGATCCACCGCCGGTTCGACTTCGACGCCGAACAGGCGGTGGATTCAGGATCATCAGACCCATTGCCCGGCGCGGCGAGTCGGGCCACAATGACTGGGCCAGGGGCATACCCCGGCAATCTCCCGCTTGTGCCGCGACGGCGTTGTGGTGCACCAGTCGGCCCGGCGGGAGCGTTAGGGAGGGGCTTGGCGAGCCGAGCAGGAAGGTAGGCGATGAACAACTACGCGGAACAACTGGCGCGATGGCGGCAACAGCAGGAGGAATCCCTGCGCTCCGAGAAAGGATGGTTGAGCGCCGTGGCGCTCACCGGGATCGAGCCGGGAGAATATACCATCGGATCGAGCCCTGCCTGCGACATCGCGCTGCCGCCTGGAGCCCCCGCGCTGCTGGCGACATTGTCGCACCAGCCGCCGGTTACCGCGATCACATTTGGGGCTGCAGGTGGCGTCCTTCTGAATGGAGAAGCGGTGGCGGCGGGGGCGAGCTATCCGCTTCGCATCGAGAAGGGCGCGGCGGACCGGGAGATCTGTTGGGGGCCGATCACGGTGGTCGTTCTGCAGCGCGCAAACCGCCTGGCCGTGCGCGTTCTGGACGCCCGCAGCGCGGCCAGGCGAGAGCACGCCGGCAGGCGGTGGTATCCGGCCGATCCCACCCTGGTGCTTGCCGCCGATTGGATCCCGTGCGAGCTGTCGAGGTCGATCGACGTCCCCGACGTGCTCGGAAACCTGCGAACGGCGGAGCTGCCGGGGTACGCCTCCTTTACACTTGCCGGCAAACGCAGACACCTGTACGCGATTGCGCAAGACGACAATCTCCTGTTTATCTTCAAGGACGGGACGAGCGGTCGCGAGACCTACGGCGCCGGTCGTTTTCTGTACGCGGACTGGCCTAGGAACGCCGTGGTGACCCTCGATTTCAACCGGGCCGTGAACCCTCCGTGCGCATTTACGCCGTTTGCCGCGTGCCCGCTGCCACCGGTCGAGAATCACCTCGACGTCGCGGTGCGCGCCGGCGAGCTGAAGCCGGATTATGGGTAGGGCCGGAGGAGGCACAGACGCGGCTCGGGTCTGAGGGAGGTTGGATTTTTGCCGTTCTGCTTCCCTTCCCCTACCTGGAACGGATGTTCCCCTCGCCGAGAAACGCTGAAGTGCGGGGAAACGGCATAATCATGCCTGTTTGCGGCGAGATGCGAGCTTTTTTTTCGTGGCTATGGGGATGCCGCGCTTTGGGAGTGCCTGAAGAAGTCGTACCTCGGCGGCGTCCAGCAACTTCTGCGAGAGATCGCGCGGCACGGGGATCGAACAACACCCGCTCCCGCCATCGATCACGACTTCCTGAGCGCAGAAGGCGTCGAGCTCTTGCAGCCCCTCCTCGACAGTGTGACCGAGATTCTTCCAGGCTTCCCTCAGGTACTTGGCGATCAGATAGGCAAGCATGACGACCAGGACATGGCCCCGCGTGCTTTGTTGGGTTCGAACAAGAACAGGCCGCATTTCGAGGAGCCCGGTTTTGCAGGTGCGGAAGGCGGTTTCTACCAGCGCGAGGTCCTTATAACGGGCATGAATCGTCGCGGCAGAAGCAGCCGTTGCCGGCAGGTTACTGCGTACGCAATAGCATCCGTCGAGCGCCGACTCGGCGGCCAACGCCTCCTCGTCAACTTCCAGGTGAAAACTACGGCCCTCGCAGGTCGCGCTCAACCACTTGTCGACTCCGAGTTTCTTGATTCGATCACCCATTCGACGTTCGGCGACCACAACGGTCGCCCTGGGATGATCCTCGAGATAGACGTTCTGAGTCGCAAGCGCATGTTGGATGGCGTCCTTCTTCTGGCGTCGAACAAGGGCGATCTCCTCGGTTCTTACCGGATTTCTCCGCAAGACGTAGCGAATATCATCCGCAACGACCTCGGCAAGCTTGCTGTCGAATAAGGATTTTTGAAAGACACCGCTCTTGAGTCTTGACGCGATCTGCGGCCTTGTCAAGGCGGTAATGTAGAAAAAATCTTCATCCCTCAGATCTTGAATCTCGGCACTCTTGATCATGCCACGATCGCCCACAAAGGTCACAGCCTTACAATCAAAGTCGTCGGCTACCTTGCGAATTTGGCTGGCGAGCGTCTTGGGATCCTGGGTGTTTCCTTCGAACACCTGCGCAGAAACCGGCCATCCCTCCTCGTCGCACAACAGGCCGATGACGAGCTGCATCTTTCCTCGCTTACGATCTCGGTTGTAGCCGAACGCGGCGAGCTCATTGTGCTCGCCCTCAAGATAGCTACTGGTGACGTCGTAGAGAAAAAGCTCGGGCTTGCGGTCCCCGCGGCGAGCCTTCAGCAGGCGTTTTTCGATGCCCCGCTGTTCTCGGTCGAGCCAGGCGAGATTCTCATAGAGGTCTTCCTCGTCAAACGCTTCATTGAGATCAAGAATCTCGCAGACCGGTCGTGTTTCCGCCAGACGCACCGCCGAGAGTCTAGAGCCCTGGTTCAATAGGCGCGCGATGACTTGCCAAAGAGCAAGTTTCCCCTGCCGAGAGCTGCCCAAGGCGTCAATAATCCCGATGCGACGTGCGATTGCCCACAACAAGAAAACAGCGCCAACCGACGGACCCTGCCGTAGCGTCAAGTCGGTGCTGAGTCGGCCAATCTCGCCCAGGTTGCCTTTGTGTTTGAGCGCGAGCTTCATGGCGGAAATCTCTTCCTCGGAACATCGCGAGAGATTGGCGATGGTCCGATGCTTGACCTTTCCTTCCTCCCAGAAGCTCTCGCGCAGGAGTACGCGTCGATAGGAGCGACCGTTCTGGGAGGATGTGGAGTCGTCGACGAACATGGTGGCTATATATAGCACCATTTTCGCCGTATTTCAAGCGCACCAAATGTTCAATTTTAGTGGCTATCATTGGGCGGCAAATGACCGTCTATGCTCTTCGTGATCGCAACCATGGTCAATCGGGCGGGGAACATCCGTTGTACAGCGACAATGGGGTGCCCTGCGCGCGGAAGATCTCCGCGCACCGCGGTTCGAGCACGCCGCTGGTTACGAGCGTGCCGACGTCCGTCGACCGCTTGTAGCTTGGACTGATCTGGATGAGCGGCTCTGGCCAGTACCGCCCCTCATCGTAGATGGCCTTGACCTGCTCGCGGATGTCGGCAGCGTGGATCGTCGTGAACGAGGTGGCAAAGCGCTTGTACTCATCGACTACGCTGTCGCGGAGCGAGAAGATGTCGAGGGTGGCGCAGGGCATCACCGGTTCCGGGTAGATCGATTCCGAAATCGCGACTCGAGAACCGCCCGCCGTTCCCACGCAGGCGGGAACCCGAACCGGACGGCATGAAGGGGGCGAAGCCGGGCGGAAGCCGGGGACTTCGCGGCCTTGATAGATAGCGGGCCGCACAGGCAGGCATGACGCAGGGCCCGTCTTTCTCCCATGGCCATACCGGCTGGTGGATGTGGCAGGCGCATACCTGTTGGGCCGTCATGTCGGAATCGATCGAGCAGTCATGCTCGGTTGCTTTTGAACGTCCGACGGCGATTCTGGTGCGGTGGCACAGGAATCGCAAGACCAATGTTGACGCTGCCCCGCTACCTGCCGCAGAGCGCCTCCACGCGCCCCTTGAACGTATTCAGCGTCCGCGGCAGCGTGCCTTCGATCAGACTCTTCACAATGAATCCGGGGATGAAAAAACCCGGGTCCACGGCGATTCGATACCTGACGTCGGTTTCCAGGCCATCCGCGGAAGGAGCAAAGTGCCAACCCCCTTCGCAGTGCTTGAAGGGCCCTTTGCGGTGCACCCAATCGATGCTTCGGCCGGGGTCCATCGTATGTACGACCTCGAAGTCGAATGCCTTCACGATAACGATCGTGAACCGGACTTCGACGATCCTGTCCGAGCGCGCGATGATCTGGGCCGCCTGGTGGTCGGACATGAATTCGGGGTAGCGGTCGAAGTCGGCGACCACCTGGTAGACCTCGTGCGGGAGGGCGCGATATCGCAGGGTTTGGGAAACTTCCTTCATGAGTGTCGTGAGCTCCTGCTGAGCCTCCCCACGGCTAAGAGAGTGTACGGAAAGTAGCTGTAGAGTTCATACGCGAGCCAATCTATGAAGCATGAGGGAGATCATGGAGATAGAGATGAAGCCTTCGCTAGAGACAGGGAAGCGCTCGTAGTCCTTGACGAGTCGGCGGCAGCGCCCGAGCCAGGCGAAGGTGCGCTCGACGACCCAGCGCTTGGGCACCACTGTGAACCCCTGGGTGCCCGCGGGCCGCTCCACCACGTGCAACTGCAAGCCAAGGGTGCGAAGGAGCCACGGACCGATGTCGCCGTTGTAGATCCCATCGGCCGGCACCGCCTTCAGTCGCGGCAGTCGCCACCCCAGGAGCTCGGCGAAGACCTGCCGCGCCCCGTCACGATCCTGAATGTCGGCGGCGCGCACCACCACCACGATCAGCAACCCCAGGACATCGACCAGCGCGTGCCGTTTTCGACCATCGACCTTCTTGTGCCCGTCGTAGCCCACCTCACGCTCGCTTCCATCCTCGCTGGTCTTGACGCTTTGGGTATCGATGATGCCCGGACTGGGCGACTCCTCGCGACCAGCCGCCGTCCGTGCCATGCCGCGCAAGGTGTCGTTGATCCGCCGCCAAGTGCCGTCGATGGCCCAGCGGCGGAAGTACTCGTGGACGCTCGACATCGGACCGAAGTCGCGGGGAAGCATCCGCCACTGGCACCCGGAGCGCACCACATAGAGAATGGCGTCGAGGATGCGCCGGAAATCTACGGTGCGGGGGCGACCACCGTGCTCGGCCGCCTATGAGGGGACGCATGAGCTCCCATTGCGCATCGCTGAGATCGGAGGGATAGGGTCGAGGATTCATTGGAGGCATCTCCGGGGTGGTACCGGGCCCACGGCGTCCGAGGAAAGGTATTGGCACCGACAGGCAGAGCGGTGCCCGTTAGCCTACCACCGACCTGCGTCCACCGACAAACTTTTCCCACCTCACAGCCATCCTGTTGTCTTCTCTGTATCTCTCTATATCAGCTTTCCGTTCACTCTATAAGATGATGCTGAACGCTCGTGAGATACAAGAGATAGATAATGCTTCGTTTGACGAGTTCCATGACGTGAAGTATAGATCAGCTTGGAACAATCGTGCAAGGCGCTATCTTTACATCACGGTGCTTGGCAGTCTCACGCACCAGGCTTCGGAGTCGGATGGAGCGGCCAACCTTCGGCCCTCCAACCTGGCCGAAGCCAGGATGGAGCCCGTGGCCGCTCGGAGAGGTCGAATTCGACACGTACAAAGGCTCCTTCAGGGACAGATCTTACGGACATTCAGAACGGGCCGGCTTGAGACCTTCTTTTGGCGGTGTTAAAATGCTTTTCAGCGTTTCTCTCAAGCCATGACGAGGTTGCTGACATGGAAAGAGTACAGGTTCAGAGAGACTTTCCACCCGAGATCGCAGAGAAGCTGGAGACGATCGATGAACGGAAGTTGGCTACCCTTCTTGGAATCGCTGACGAACCAAGCCGCTCCCGGTGGGCGAGAATGGTCCAGCGTATTGAGAGTGACTCTTCACTCAAGGATCCAGCCTTCCAGGTCACGTGGCGCCAGATGAAGGAAGACATGCGACGGTGGAGTAGCGACACCGAATTCCAGCACGATCATGAGTCATGAATTATCTATTGGACACGGACACTGTAGCGGATCTTTATGACCTTTTCGTCCCCGAGCACGCGTCTATCAGTCGACGCGTAGCCCAGCTCGCGGACGATGATGAGCTTTGTATCTCCATACTGACCCACTGTGAGTTGGAGTACAGCTACGACAACTCACCGGATTCCATGAAACAAAAGCTCCGTAAACAGATAGATCATATTCTGCGTAGTTTCTCAATTCTTCCTCTTGATGGACAGGTCGCCCGCTATTTCGCGGAGCTGAAGTCTGGGCTGAAGAACCTGCGTCTGATCGATCGCGCGAACATAAGGAGACACAATATTGATTTCTTGATTGCTGCCACTGCGCTAGATCAGTCCTGCGTCCTTGTCAGCCACGACGCTGTGTACCAAGATCTCGCCCAGATCAACTCGGCCTTGCGCGTCGAAGTCTGGTAGGTGTCCTGGCTCTTCCAAGTGACATTCGTTCGCAGGACCGATCCTCTGGAGTTCCTCCGTAGGCGGGAGCTGTGTCGCTGCGATCCCTCCGAATTCCGATCTTGCCGAGACTTACAGCTCACTGTTCGCTCACTCGCCGATGTAACTATCGAATTCTGAGGAGATGGTGCGATCCGTGTCCGGGAGTGGGCGCGATGAAGCCTGACGCGTGTAACGAATGGGCTCGGAGATGTTCGGCCGCACTCTTGGTTTCGGCTAACCTATCATGTCCGCGAGGAAAAAACCCACACAGGTCTTGGCGTGTTCCGCGGTTTCGGTTACGCCCACTCTTCTTCACTCTTCGCAGGGCTGGCGGGTGGCGGGTTAACAGAGCCCAGCCGGTGCTAGTCATCTCCGGATGCCTGGGGGTAGACGTGCCGTCCGCGCGCACGATGGGCGTCAAAGTCGTGCCCGCCACCGTCGCACGTCAGCGCCGTCGGCCATTCGCCGCGGTGGCCATGACGGGCGGTGGAAAGGCGGGGGCGGATTGTGGGCGTCGGCCGAATGTCCGGTTTCGTCCTTTACACTTCTTCCCGCCGCAGGCTTCGGTGACCAGAGGCGCGATTCATCGCGCCCCAATGCCGGGCCGGGAATCATCGGCCCGAGAATGATCCGCCCCGATTACCGGCCGCAGGTGTAAGCCACATTCCGCCGACGCCCGGTTACGTTCTTCGTCGCCTGTAGCTACAACTTCTGCTAGCCCGTCCGAACGCTCCGACGCGGGGAGGTAGGGAAATCGGGGCAATGTGCTCCAGCGATGGCTGCAGGTCTTGCCGATCACGCCTGGCCGCTTGGTGAATGGACAAGCTTCCCCTCGCGACCAAGGGAGCCCGTGTAGGACACCGCCGAAATACCTGCCCATCAAAGGGCGCGAGGGTCAGGCGATGGACCGGCCACTTTCCGATGAGATAAAACATCTAACGCGAATCTGGCCGGGAAATTCCTGGAAGACCGGCCAGAAACGCCTTAGATACGGCCATCTGCGCGAAAAGTGGCCGGAAACTGGGCGAATTGAGGCAAACTGGCGGCCAGAATCGCCTCAGATGTTTTATCTGCGGCAATTATGGCCGGTCTGGCCGGTCCGCGCCAGGCTCGGCCGCCACTCACCGGCCCCGGCCGCTGCTCGCGGGCGCCAGGTTTGGCCAGATATCGCGAAGCTGAAGCCGTGCGTGAGAATGAGGCACAGAGTTGAGCCGCGGGCAATCGAGAGTCGTGGGGCAGGCGCTTAACCGACTATCGTGCTACAGGAATCGGCAAGATGGGCGTCGGCCGAACATCGGGTGATGCTCCTTTACAAGTGTCGCAGGCGCCTCCTCCCCGCCTCCCCCCGCAAGCGGGGTTAGGTGAGGTGCGGGGCCGCATGCCACGCGCATTGCGCTCGCCATGGTGCAAACCACATTCCGCCGACGCCAGACATTCGACCCCGGGTTCCATTGCATCCACGACGGCTCTTTCGGCATCGCGGATTGCGTGGCGAGCCCGAATTCGGAAACCTTCGAGATCGGATTGGGCTATCCCTTTCGGCATCATCTGGCTTTGCATCCGGAGCGAAGGTGCCGCCGGGCGCGAATTGAGGCGAGGGGCCGTGGCCGCTGGGAATCCAGGCCGGGTGGTCCCTGTCTTCGCTCCTGGGTGCCCGCCTGCCTGGGGGTGGCGGTAGGACGCGGGCGCGACGGAAGAGTGGCAGCGTTATTCCCGCCGGGCCCGTCAGTTCCTCGTAGGTGGGAATGACGGGCAGGGCGGCGTGGCCCAAAGCCCCGCGACCCGGCCCCCGCACTCGCGGGGGGCGGTGGTGACGCAAGGGCGCGGGCACGGCGGAGCCTATTTGCCGCTCGGCAGCGCCTGGCTGTCCAGCAGCCCGCTCAACGGCCCCATTTCGGCCGTGTTGAACAGGACGAGAAGGCTGCTGAACGGCAGCGTTGACTTAGTGGACAGCGCCTCGACTTTGAAGACATCGACCGCCTTGCCGTTGATCTTGGTCGTCGCGTAGAGCACATACGGATCGCCAGGCCGGGCAGGCATCTTGGCCACGGTCAGCTCCACCCGAATCTCCTCCAGCGGTGCGTATGGCCGCCACCGGCCGGCGAGTGGCGCCAGGTGGCCGGCAACCGCGTCGCGTACGGTGCACAGGCCGGAAAAGCTGCCCAGGTAGAAATCCGAGACGCGCTCGAGCCGCGCCGTGAGTCGGTACGAACCGGTGTCCCGGCGGTAATTGCCGTCGAAGAGGCCATCGACCCGAAGGAGTACGTCGCGACCGTCGGTGCTGCAGCCCAGGTTCGGGGTCACCGACAGGGTGTGCCCGGTTTCGGGCCACCCGCTGGCGTCATCGGTGGCCCTGGCCTGCAGCCAGGGATCCGTGAGCCTGCCGTGCGGTTGACCGGCGTCCGGGGTCACCGGCGCGATGGTGAGCGACAGCCGGTGACCTGCGGGAACCCAGATCACATAAGGATCCTGATCGGCGCCGGCGGTCTGTCCCAAGACCGAATGCTCGACGATCCACTCGCCCCCGGTATGGATGACGCCGCGAACGGTGATCTCTTCCACCCCGGTCTCGCCGGTGGGGGACGGTTCGAGACGATACGCATCGGGGCTCTCTTCGACCTCGATGGCGCCGTCCTCGCCAGGCTTCTTTGGCCACTCCATCAAGCCGGAGCTGCTCCCGACTACCGGGGTGAAGGAACCGCCGTCTTCGGGGAGCACGGGACCGCGGGTCTGGATCGCGACAGCGTACGCGCCGGTCTCGTCCCCCTCCGAACGGATGCGAACGAACGCGCGCAGCATCTCGTGGCGATAGGTTTCGTCCGCGGCGGCGTGCAGGGCGATGGCGAGCCCGAAGTCGGGGTGGTCGCTTGCTGCCGCGACGAGCTCGGGCTCCGCCTGGCCGGCGGACTGGGTCCAGAGCTCGACGACGGGTGGAAGGGCGAAAGCGGCTTCATCGGGCTCCACGGTAATCAACACGGAGTGGTTTCGCAGGAGCTCGAAGCGCAGGATGTCGACGTCATCGGGCACGTTCAGGCTGAGCCGGCGCTGCATGCCGGGGTGGAGCTCGGCGGCGTCGCCCCAGGAGTTGTCTGGCTCGAGCGCATCCTGGCACATCACCGGCGTGCCTCCGTTGGCCACCGTCTGTGCGAGCATCGCTGACCACATGGCCACCCCCACCGAGCTGGGGCTGGCGCCGCATCGCGAGCGCAGCGCTGCATCGACGGCCACGGCTTCGTCGTAGGATTGGCCCGCCGCGAGCAGGCCGACCTGGACGTCGTACTCGTTGAGGACCTCGTCCCAAAGGTTGAGCGGCCGGCTCCCTGTGAAGTGCTCGGCGTGAAGAGCGTCCAGGAGCAGCGCCACGGGCCCGTAGATTTCCCGCACCAGGTCTCCGTGCACCAGATCCTTATGGAGGTCGTAAGGCGAGGCGCCATACCACATCTCGTAGCCGTCCATGCTGGCCCGATAGCGATAGTAGGCGGGATCCGCGCTGTTCGACACGGACGGATCGACGATCCAGAAGCGGTTGCACGCGCTGGCTGACGGCGCGGCTGGGTCTTCTGCCCAAAATGACCGGCCGTCGGAGCGGAGAGTCCGGTATGGGGTACCGTCCAGGCAGTCCGCCGAGGGCACGTCTACATAATAGTACCAGCGGGCACCATCGAGGCGCGCGTACACCTCGCCGCCCAGGCCCCAGCTCCCCTCGTCGTTGGTTTCGCTGGAGCGGTCGAAAAGCTCACGGTTCCCGGTGAACACCATCATGTGAGCGACCGGGGGCGTGAAGATGTCCTCGACATACGCCCGCAGGTCGTCGCGTTCGGCGAGGCTGGCGTAGAAGTCCAGAACCGCGGTGATTTTTCGAGGCAGCGCGTCATCGCTCCAACTGCTCCGCTCGATTTCCTCGATCTGCTCGCTGCTGAGGGAGGCGGTCCAGGTGTCGTACTCGGCGCGCCCGGCGTAGCGCCCGTAGGCACTTCGAAACGCGGACCGGATGGCGACCATGCCCCGATAGAGCTGTTCCGTAGTCAGCTCGAGGCGGGTCGCGGTGGCATGCGTCTGGAGGAGCTGCAGTCGCCGAAACTGAATGCGCGGGTCCGGCGAGGGGTCCGAGAGGTAGGATTCGAGCAGGAGGCGGGTCTCGCTGAACTGCTGTTCAGCGGTGAACAGGAGCGTATCCGTGGTGTCCATGCGGTCGATGGGGTCACGGAACGCCTGCCAGTTGGACAGGTTGTCCAGGCCGCCGTTGAACGTGGCCATGACCTCGGACTTGTACTGGGTCATGACCTCGTCGAGAGAGTCATCCGCGCGGCTGGCGAGATCGGCGTGCAGCCGGCGCACCTCGTCGATGATTCTCTGAGTATTCATTTCCGCGCTGTCACCGCTGCCACCGAACAGGAGGTCAGCGATCTGGGGGGAGAAGTATTCAACCACGGCCTTGCCGAGCCAGGTCAGCAGCTCTTCGGTGGCGGTGCGGGCGCCGGATTCCAGCAGGCCCTCGAGCTCCGACACCAACCAGTTGGTGGTCCCGCCGCGCTCCTGGGGAACGTAGTCGGCCCGCACCGAATGCGCGGGACAGAGGATGAGTGTGCCGAGCACCATGGTCAGCGAAAGCAGGGTCAGAGAGCGATTCGGGTGGGTCATGATGATTTCCTTTCGGGTTGCGTGGCGAGATCTGGTGGAGCGCGTGCCATCGCTCGCTGTGCAAACGCCGCGCCACCTTGTCGATCCGCGGCCCCGATGCGCCACTGCCGCCGCGCGCCGAGACCTGGCCAGCCGCGCTGGCGTGAACCATACACGCCCGGCGTGAATCCACCACGCGGGCACGCGTGGACAAAGGTCTCCGTTGCGCCGCGGAGGCGGCGAGAGGGAGCCGGCATGGGGCTTGCAACCGAGTCCCGCGGTTGTCCTGAATCCCCGCTTCCCAAGGTAGGAATAAAATGAATATCGTCACCTCGAGCGCTCGCATCCTCGGCTGCATCGCACTCCTGTTCGCCCAGGTCACCGTGGCCCGCGCCTTCAGTGGGGTCGAGCCCATACCTTTCGACTCGTATCCGGCGGTCGTGAACCTCGGCCACGAGGGCTGCGCCACTTGCCAGTGCACGGGAGCCCTGATCACCCCGCGCCACGTGCTCACCGCTGCCCATTGCAGCACGCGGGACGGCCAGAGAATGGACGTGTACCTGTTGGGAACGGCGAGCACGGGCGTGCGCTACCGGGGAACGGCCGTCAACCACCCCGACTACGAGGGCGAGGGTGCCACGCGCGTTCCCGCCGACGCCCGCTGGGACATCGCCGTGATCGAGCTCGATCGCGCCGTGGATACCGCCGGGGTCGATCCCGTCCCGGTTCTCGGAAGCGCGGACGCGGCGCACCTGGCGGCAGGCGCCTGGGTGCAACACGTGGGATTTGGAGCTACCTCATGGGGCGGGGCGGGTCGCGACAAGACGGCGACACCCGCGCGGATCGCGGGCGCTCCCGCCGGCACGGGCGAGTGGTCGACGTTCGATACCTCGGCAAACGCGCGGGGCGGAGACTCCGGAAGCCCGGTCCTGCAGCGGCGCTCGGGCCACGATGTCGTGGTTGGCCTCCTGACCGCAGGATCGGGAGAATTCGCCACTGGCGCCTGGCTCACCACCGGCCTGTACGAGTGGATTGCTTCGGTAGCGGGCGCCGATCTTCCTGAGGATTCCGACCGCGATGGCGTGCTCAACCTCGACGACGTCTGCCCGCTCGCCGAGAGCGACCGCGACGAAGCGGACGCCGATGGCGATGGCGTCGGCGACAGTTGCGACACCTGCTCGTCGGCACCCGACGGTGGTCAGCTCGACAGCGATGGAGACGGCGTCGCCAACGCGTGCGATCGCTGCCCGGTGCGGTTGACGACCGGGCCGGTCATCTCGAGCATCCAGATCAACGGGTCGACCAGCTTCTACTGGACGCGCAATCCTGTCTCCATCGCGGTGGCGGTCACCACCGCGACCACCGACCTCATCTTGCCGGACGAGCACACCCTCGGGCTGATCATCGACGGCGCCCGCAGGCAATACTCCGGGCTGGTTGCAACCCTGCCCCTCCTGTCCGCCGGGCGGCACGTCATCCAGGTCTCCGTAGGTTCCGGTTGCAACTGGAGCAGCTCGCAGCGCGTCGAGCTCGCCGTCGACGACGACGCCCCGACGGCACGCATCGTGAACCCAAGTTTCGACGGCTCGGTCCTGCTGGACCGGGACTTCACCGCCGAGGTCTACCTCGCCGACTTCGGCAGCGGTATCCGCGACGCGGTCCTGCTCTGGCGCGACGGCGAGGGCGAATTCTCTGTGGAACAGCAGCTCTGTGCCTTCTCCGGTCCATGGATGATCGGTCCGTACTCCTATCGCCGAGAGTGCGAGGTCTCCGCACACCTGCCTCTCGGCAGGCAGCAGCTCGTCCTGAAGGTTCGCGACCGCGCCGGCAACCTCACCGAACGAGCGCACTTCGTCAACGTCACCTGGTTTGAGACGATCCTGGTGATCCCGAATTTCGACTAGTGTCGCAGGCACCCCCCTCCGCCCCTCCGCTTGCGGGGGGAGGTGAGGCTGGTGGCCTGGCATTGCTTTACTTTTCCGCCCTGCGAGGCTAAGCTGCCACGCGCTGGACGAGCGCTCGGCACGCTGGCGACTCCCCGTCAGAATAGCGGCGAGAGGCCCGGACGGCGAAGGACCATGGGGGTTGGAAACAGTTATGAGCATTCGTTCCGGATCCACGGCAGCCCACGTATCGGTAGAAGCAGTCGTTGCCGCGCCCCTGCTGGTGGCGGCGATGGGCCTCATGGACGGCTCGGCCTTGCTTGTTTCCCTGACCGCCGGCATCGGGGTGTATGCGGGCGGTCGCATCGTGCGCCGCGTTGCCGCCTGGCGGAGGCTCGCACGCGGCGTGACGGTCGAGCGGCGTCTGGTCCCCGCGAGGCTCCAGGCTGCGGGCCGCGCGCGCGCGCGGCTCATCGTCGCCGTGCCGTGCGCGGGCGCGACCGCGGCATCGCGCGCGCGCCAGCTTCGCGCGCGATCTCGTCTGGTGGTGGACTGCCTGCAGCGCAACGTGCGGTCCTGCGATCAGGTCGACCCGCCCGTCGACCTCGGTTCGCAGTTGCTCTTCCAGGTCATCCTGGCGACCACCCGGGACAACGGTGACCGCGTCGCGGCTCGCCTGCGAGGGCCGCTGCGGTCCTGCGTGCCCGGGACCGAGCTGATCTGATCATTCACAGGTGGCTGACCTTGTCTTCGATGCGCTGGCGGCGATTCGCCGGGCTTCTCGTCGTGCTGCTGTCTGCCGCGGCACTTGCCGGAGCGTTTGCTCTGCCCCTGATCCACGCCTCCTTCAACCTCGTGCTGCCCGAGTGGCTGCCGAACGTCTTCGACCTACACAACAAGATCCGCCACTGGCTCATTGAGAGCGGTCGCCTACCCATCGGTGATCAGTACCTGTGGGGAATCATCGTGCGCCTGTTCCAGGCGCAAGAGTACGTGATCGGCGCGCTCATTTTCCTGTTTTCCTTGCTTTTTCCGATCGTCAAGATCGCGCTGGCGACCACTGTCATCGGCTTTGGGCACTGGATGACGGCCGCGCGCCGCCATCGCCTGGTCGCCTTTCTCGAGTCGGCGGGCCGCTGGTCGATGACGGACGTGTTCATCGTCGCAATGGTCATCGTGTTCTTCAAGGCCGAGGGGTTTCACTACCGGTTCACGCCGCGGCCGGGAATCTTCTGCTATGCCGCGTCGGCGCTGCTGTCGGCACTGGCGCTCGCGCTGGCGAAGACGCGGGCGGCAGCGGCGGACCCGTTGCTCGCGCCGCCTGCCATTGAAGCGGCCGACCCGGCGGGCGCGGTCCCAGGTGACGGCGATGCCGTCGCCCGCCGCTGAACCAGACGCTGCTCAGTACCAGCGCCGTCCCTCCGCCTTGCACTTGAGCCGGTGCAGGCGGTGGTCCCAGCGGCTGCGCAGGTCCTCGGCCTCGCGGGCGCCGATCTGGCAGGCGCGGAGCCGATCCGCCAGCGTCGTCAGCCCCGACGTCACCGCCGCCGCGGCTTCGGGAACCAGCTTGTGGCGATGTTCGAGCACCTTCGCGAGCTCGTCGACGACCTCGAAATCGGCGGCGGTCAGAGCGTCGGGCCAGGCGTGCAGGGCTCCCACGCCGTCGCGAAAGCTCGCGGTCGCGCCCGCCGTGTCGCCCTGCTTGAGCAGCAGGCGACCGAGCTCCACCTCCCCCTGCCAGCGCTCGCGGAGCTGTCCAAGTGCGCCAAGCGCCCGCCGATACGAGGCGATCGCGAGGTCGGGTTCTTCGCGCGCCGCGAGATAGCGGGCGACGCTGAGCAAGTCGAGCGCGGTCGCCCCGTCCAATGGCGTATCGGCGCCGGAAAACGCCGCGCCCAGGAGCGAAAGCGCCGAGCTCGTCACGCCCATGAGCGACAGCACGTCGAGCCTGTTGTGATAGAGCACCTGGCGAAGACCGCCGCGGTCGATGCCGCGCACGAAGTCGAAATAGATGTTCGGGATGAGATAGCCCGGCACGTCGCCCACCCGTTGTACTGCCAGCAACGGCCGTTCGAGCTCGACCAGGCGGCACCCGCCCAGACGCAACCGCCACAGCCGGCGCGCGACGGGCAGCGCGTCGAGGTGCGGCAGTGCGGGTGCCGGTGCGGACAGGCGGTTGGAGATCAGGCGAGACGCCAGCAGCGGCCAATCGAACGCCTTCCCGTTGTAGGTGACCAGCAGATCCGCGCCCTCCAGAAACGCGAGAAACTCGGCGAGCATCGCCGGTTCCTCGTCATAGTCGCGCATCACGAGCTGCAGGAGCTCGAGCTCGCCGCCACCGGGGCGAAAACGGGCGAGGCCGATCAGAAACGCTGCGGCGCCCGTGCCGCCGGAAAGTCCTGTGGTCTCGGTGTCGAGAAAGACTGCGCGCGACAGCGAAGGCGCCTCATCCGGCGCGCCTTCCCCGAGCAGAAAGGACAGCTCTCGACTGACGTCCCGCAACAGGTCTCCGAGCTCCGAGATGCCGTAGGTGACCGGCAGCGGCATGATGTCGCGCACGGCGTAGCACGGGCCATGCCGGTTCTCGACGATGGTGCCGGCCGGAAGACCGGGCTCGCCCCACACGGTCTCCGGCGACAGCAGCTCCGTTTGCGGTGAAACCGGCGTCGCGCGCGCGGCGGCCTCATCCGCGGCCACCCGCATGAGCCGGCGCAAGCGCTCCAAAAGTTGGGCGCGGTCGCTCGCGGCGGGTGGTGGCGTCGCCACGGGTGGCGCGGCGCCGGTCAGCTCGGCCCCCGGTGCGGCCAGAGCCGTGGACGTGGTGGCGAGCATCGCGGCGAGGCGGTTCTGGACGCTGCCCCGGCGCGCCGGCCTGCCGGCGTGCTCGTCCACTGCGCTCACCGCCAACTGCTCGGCACCGGCTCGTCGTGCCGGCCCGCCAGGATCGCCGCCAGGCGCTCGAGCAGCCTCGTTGCGACCGCCTTGCTGCGCGCTCCTGACCAGTTGATCGGGCCGACGCACGACGGACATCCGTGCTCGCACTCGCACTCCTGCAGACGCGCGACGGCATCGCGCACGAGCCGCTGGTGCTGCACGTACAGCGTTTCGGCGAGCCCCATTCCCCCGGGAAAGCTATCGTAGAGAAACAGCGTCGGGCGGAACGCCGCCGGGTCGGCGTCCGCGCTGGTCTGCACGGGCCGCAGCCGAGCCGACGGCAGGCCTCGCCCGAGCGGCTCGCACCACCCCTCCGCGTCCTCGCCGACGGTGACGCCAATATCCAGCGCGTCGCACAGCAAGATCAGCGGCGCCAGCGTGTGCAGCAGCGTGGCCATGCCGAGCAGCCCGTCGATGAGCTCGGCGCGGCCAAACGGCAGATCCTCCCACAGACTGCTCTCGAGCGTGAGCCAGAAGGCCGTCGTGTGCTTTTCGTTTTCCGGCAGCGTGACGTCGCCCGCGCCGACGTTTTCCATGGTGTTGAACTTGATCTTCTTGAATCCGACGACCTGGCTGACGACATGCACCTCGCCGTGCGCCATCGTCACCGCCGCCTGTCCCCGGTGCTCGACCAGTGCGCGCCGGATGCTCCGTTCCTCGGCGAACACGTCGAGGATCTTCACCTTCGTGTAGGTGATCGCGTCGGTGAAATAGTCGCTGCGCACGCGCCGCACGTACGCCTTGCGCCCGACCCAGTCCAGGCTCTCGACCTGGTACTCGACGCCGCCGTGCAAGTAAATCGCCTTTTCGTGCAGTGTCGTCGGCGCGCTGCTGAAGTCGACCTCGCCGATGATCTGCGGTTTGCCGTCGCCGCCGCCGGCCTGGTCCACCACCACGAAGTTGTCGGAGGTCACCGTGCGCAGGCTCACGTGATCCGCAGGATAGCTGTCCTCGGTCCAGAACCACTTGCCGTTCTTGAAGTGCAGGACGCCCTGCTCTTCCAGAAACGCCAGGATGCCTTCGAGGTCCTCCGCGCCGAAGCTTTCACCCGACTGAAAGGGGAGCTCGAACGCGGCGCACCTGACGTGCGCGTAGAGAATGAGCAAGTTGTCGGGGTGGATAAGAGCCTGTTCGGGGGACGCCCCGAAGAAGTAGTCGGGATGGCGGACGAGGAACTGGTCGAGGGGGCTGGAGGTGGCGACGAGGATGGCGGCGCTGGTCGTGGAGCGCCGGCCGGCGCGGCCGGCCTGCTGCCAGAAGCTGGCGATCGTGCCGGGAAAGCCCGAGATGATGGCGACGTCGAGGCTGCCGATGTCGATTCCGAGCTCCAGAGCGTTGGTGCTGACGATCGCGCGTAGCTCGCCGTTCTTGAGCGCGGTTTCCAGGGCGCGACGCTCCTTGGGCAGGTAGCCGCCGCGATAGGGCCGCACCAGCGGGCTCTCGACGGGGTGGCGGGGAAGACGCTCCTGCAGCTCGCGCGCCAACACCTCGACGTGCAGCCGGGAGCGGGCGAATACGATCGTCTGCAGCCCGCGCCGGATGAACCGCTCGGCGAGGTCGACGGTTTCGGCGAGGTGCGAGCGGCGGAGGCCAAGCCGCGGTTCGACGACCGGCGGGTTGTACAGCGCGATCTCCTTTTCGCCGCGCGGCGCGCCGCTCTCGTCGATCAGGCTCACCGGGGCCTCGAGCAGCTTCTCGGCGAGCTCGCGCGCATTGGCGATCGTCGCCGAAGACGCGATGTAGGTGGGTTGGGTGCCGTAGAAGGCGCAAACGCGGCGCAACCGCCGCATCACGTTGGCGAGGTGACTGCCAAAGACGCCGCGATACTGGTGCAGCTCGTCGAGTACCACAAAGCGGAGGTTCTGAAACAGATTCGTCCACTTCGTGTGATGGGGAAGAATTCCGGCGTGGAGCATGTCCGGGTTGCTGATCACGATGCGGGCATGCTGGCGCACGGCGCGGCGCCGGTCCTGCGGGGTATCGCCGTCATAGACGTAGGCACCGAGCGCCGCCAGCGGCGCGAGCGGCTCCTCGTCGCCGGCCCCGCCCGTTTCCCCTTCCTCCTTCAGGCCCTGGATGCCGACGATCCCATGCAGCTCCGCCATCTGATCCCGCGACAGCGCCTTGGTGGGGAACAGGTATATGGCCCGCGCTTCCGCGTCGCAGAGCAACCGCTGCAGCACCGGCAAGTTGTAGCACAGCGTCTTGCCGGACGCGGTCGGAGTCGTGATCACGACGTTCTCGCCCGCGAGCGCGCGCCGGTACGTCTCCACCTGGTGGGTGAACAGCGAGGTCACGCCGCGCTGGCGCAGCGCATCGCGCAAGTCGGGGCGCAAATCCTGCGGAAACGGTGCAGTTTTGGCCGGCACCGCGGGCGTGCGGCGGCTCTCCGTGACCCGCTCGGCATAGTCGAGCTTCAGCTCCGCGATCGCTTGCTCGATGCGCCGATTTCTTTCCTCTTCACCCAGCATGAGACTGAGTGTATCAGGCCCGGCCACCACACCTCAAGCGCACCCGTTTTTCCCCGGTGCGAAGGGCCTTGATACTTCCATCGCTTGATGGAATACTGATCCATCAAGCGATGGGTTTGCGGAATGTGTCCGCGAGCCGCGTTGCGATTGGGAGGCAGGAGCATGGGATTCAAGAAAGTTCCGGTCAACCGAACGATGGTCGAAATCCACAGGCGCGCGAGCGATGTGATGAATAATGTGGTCCGATCCTGGGACAACGTAATGGGTGCCGTTGGCCTCGGGGGGCGCAGGGCCGACTACGACGATCTGCACTACGAGTTCGTCGGGGGCGCGAAGGACGAGCTGCGCATGAAGCACTACGACAAGAGCTTGCGCCTGCTGTGGAAGGCGGAGCAACACGCGCCGTGGTCAAGCTTCCGCGACTGCTCGAAGCTGGAAAAAAACCTGGCGGACCAGGCCGAAAAAGCGTTGAACAAGGAGGAGAGCCTGGCGCGCCAGCGCCTCACTACTCAGGACTTTCGCGCGCTTCTCGACCGGGAGTACACGCTGCGCGAAAAACAGGCGATGGTGGCGATTCTATCGGCGATCGGCCACGGTGAGGCCTATGCCTGGCTGGTCTCGTCGGACGTGCTCAGGCACGTCAAGAGCAGCGGAGCAAAGGCCTCGGTGACCATGCAGGTGCTGGAAGAGGCCAAGCACTTCGTGGTCATGCGCGAGCTGGTGCACGCGTTCGGAGTGCCGGTGCCGCCGTTCACGGGATGGGAGTACATCCTGCTCGAGCAGATCCTGCGCGCGCGCTGGCTCGAGAAGTTTTTCGGGATGAACATCGTCGTCGAAGGCATCGCTCTGAGCATCTTCGGGATGATCGCGGACTTTCCGGGGATGGAGGTGCTGCGCCTCTTCCACCTCGACGAGTCGCGCCACACCGCGCTTCCGGTAAACTACTTCGCCGAGTTTCCGATGACGCGGTGGGAAAAGATCAATCCCCTGAGCCGCTTCAATCGCATCCGCTACGTCCTGCCGGCGGTGCCGCTGGTTTTCGCGCTGGAGGACGACCTGGCCGAGCTCGGAATCGACGCCTTTGCGTTCGGCGGCTCCATCCTGCGGAAGATCCTGCATCTTTCCGAGCGGGCGGGCTTCCTCTTGCCATTGCCGGGAGAATGGTATATCGAGACTCTCAACGCGGTATTCAACGGGTATTGCTACGCGACGAGGCCAAACCATGCCTGGCAGCGCTTTCAGGATGCCGACACGACGGTCGGAGCGGACGTGCGCAAGGTGGAGGAGGCGATCTTCGCCTGAGCTCAGAGATACGTGGCGCCGCAGCGGCGCCGCCGCGGTGCTCGCAGGGCTCGCGCTGCTTTCATGTCTCCGTGCGACGCCGGTGCTCGCCGCGGGCGATGCGGCTGTCGCCGACCCGCCCGCGGCGCGCGGCGCCATGGCGCCGGGGCTCAGCGCGACCGCGGACGGCGCACAACTCATCTGGTTGGAGCCGGGCGGCGCGCAGGCAGTGCGGCTGCGGACGGCATCGTATCGCCACGGCCTGTGGTCCGCAGCGGTGACGATTGTCTCGCGGCCGCTGCTCGTCGCCAACTGGGCGGACACGCCGGTCGTGGCGGCTGCTCCGGATGGCGCGCTCGTCGCGACGTGGGCGCAAACGCGCGCTCCCGGCAGGAGCGGCTACGGTCTGTGCCACGCGCGCTCCACTGACGGCGGGCGCACCTGGGCGGAGCTCGGAATCGTCCACGACGATGATAGCGACGTGGAGCACGGCTTTGCATCGCTTGCGCCCCTGGGGGCAGGCCTCGGCGTCTTCTGGCTCGATGGGCGCGCAACCGCGCATCAGGGTCCGATGGCGCTGCGGGTCACGACCGCCGGCAGCAATGCCGCCGAAACCTCGCTCGTCCTGGACGAGCGCGTCTGCGATTGCTGCGGCACGGCGGCCGCCGCCGGTTCCTCGGGACCCGTCATCGCCTACCGTGACCGCACCGCCGACGAGATCCGCGATATCTGGTTCGTCCGGCGGCGCGGCGAAGGCTGGAGCGAACCCGCACCCGTCCACGAAGACCGGTGGCAGATCACCGGATGCCCCGTCGAAGGACCGGCGATTGCGGCTCGCGGTGGCGTGATCGCGGTGGCCTGGTTCACCGCCGCCGGCGGCCGGCCGACGGTGAAGGTGGCTTTTTCGCGAGATGACGGACGCTCCTTCGATCCGCCCGTCGAGATCGACACGGCGGATGCGGCCGGTGGCCCGTTCGGCCGCGTCGCCGTGGCGCTCGACGATGCCGCAAACGCCGTGGTCTTCTGGAGCTCCGCCTCCGGTAGCAACCGCGGGCCCGCGATTCGTTGCCGCCGCCTGGGTCCGACGGGCAAGCTCGGGGCGCCGCTCGAGGTCGCGCGGACATCCGCGGATCGCGCTGCCGGCTTTCCTCGGGTGGTGCGGGTCGGCGAGGAGCTACTGGCGGTGTGGACCGAGGCCGGCGAACAGACCGCGCTGAGGGCCCGGCGAATCCCACTGGCCAACGTGCCCGGGCTGGAAGGAGCGGTGACCAGCGCCGCCGGCGACAGCCCGACGCCGCTGCCGGCCTCGGTTCCCTTCGCCGCGAACCTTCCTGGCGGCTACTCCCGCTCCGGGCCGGGGGGTGTGGTCGCTCTGGACGCGCTGCGAACCGGCCCGGTGCTCGTCAATTTTTGGGCTACGTGGTGTGTCCCGTGTCGCCGCGAGATGCCGCTGCTCGCCGGGCTTCAGCAGCGGTTTCGTCCCCAGGGCCTGACGGTCGTCGGCATCGCCGTCGACGACTCGGCCGCCGCGGTCGCCGACTTCGTGGCGAAGGAAAAGCTGCCCTTCGCGGTCGCGCTCGACAGTAGCGAGGACTGCAGGGACCGGTTCGGAGTGCGCTCCGTGCCGACAACGCTGTTGTATGATCGGCACGGGAAGCTCGTGTGGTTCGCGGACGGCGAGATCAAGGCCGAGTCACCGGGATTCCGGCTGGCGCTTGGGGAGGCCATCGCGGCGGACTGACGAGCGCCCGCACCCCGCCGCGCAGGCCTTCTCCGTCACCCCGGGCGAAAGTCGGGGCCGGGGTGACGGACGATGGATCCGTATTGACAGGACCGATGGTCGGCGCTGGTGTCAGGGGCTCTGTGAAGCCGCCGCATGGTCGACTGCGAGTTGCGCGGAATGCGCATCACGAAGACCCCGCACCTCACCCCCCCCCCCCCCCGCCAGCGGGGAGAGACGGAGCGGGGCACTGTCGCGCCGACGGTGAATGGGCGGTGGATGTAGGTCCCGCGACCAGCTTGCGCTGGCCCGGGGCGGCGCGTAGAGTAGCTACATGGCAGCGCTCGGGTGGAAATTCCAGGTGGTTCGCGGTGCGCTCGCTCTGGCGCTGGGGGCGTCAAGCGAAGCGTGGGCGATTGGAGCAACTGGCAGTGGTGGCCCGACGACACGGCTTGGTTGGCTTGTCGACTTGCTCGTTTTCACATGGTTCATTACCATTCCCTGCTTCGTCGTTGCCGCGGGGTCAACCTCCTGTGGGCGCTGGCGTTGTGGCTCAGGCGTACCTGGCGTCGGTGGTTGTGGGCAATCAGCGCAATCTCTTCTTCCTGCTTGGGCTTCTCTCAATAGCGGTCGGTGTTAGCGTCGCCGCTGGTGGCATCGCCGGTGCCGCCGGGGGGGCATTCTGCGCTCCGCTCGCCGCGATCAAGCAGTACAAGGTCTCCGATGTGTCCATGTTTCCCGGCGAAGATCGCCTCATAGCCGTGGTAGACGACAGCCGCGGCGACGCCTGGGTCATCGACGGCTTCGACGGCGCGCGGGAAGCTCGGGGCACGGATCCCGCGAGATGACGATGGGCGCTCACCGCTCCATAGTCCTCGCGGTATCTTCAATTTCCGGACCTGGAGCAGGCAAGCGCCCCCAAGCACAGAGGGCCACCCGGCGGGCAGCTCCGGCCGTGGCCATGGGCATGGCGATCGCGATCATGCTCACCACCGCCTGTCGCGTGGCAAGTCCGCGGCTCGAAACGCCTGGATTGGCCGCCGCAGCCTTCTATGCCGAGCGGCTCGACCTGGGCTTTACCGGGCTTCCAGGCCGACGCGACATGCGCAGTCTGGCGCCGCGGATTTCGCGCCGTTTGGCGTCTGCCCTCGCCGCGGCTCGCCGCGAGCAGGAGACATTTGCCTCGGAAAACCCCGGCGAGAAGCCGCCATGGATCGAGGGGGACCTATTTTCATCCCTCTTCGAAGGTCCTACTGCGGTATCCGTCGGCGACGCCACGCTGCTGAGAGATCGTGCCGAGGTTGTTGTCGAGCTTACCCATGTCTCGCCGGCCGGCTCCCATGCGCAAACCCGCTGGACGGACAAGGTCCTGCTGGTCCTCGAGAGCGGTCAATGGCGCGTCGACGACATCGAGTATGGAGGCGTTTGGGATTTCGCCGCGCAGGGAAGATTGGTCGAGGCACTGCAGTCAGCCCCCTGAGCTCGGGCGTAGCGGGCCATCACCCTCGCATCGTCCGCCAACTTGGGGCAACGTCGCAACGGATGTCCTGTCCCCCACCGCGGCCCGCGGCTCTTGCCGAGGCAGGGTCGCCGGGGTGGGAGCTCTGGCGCACTGTTTCTGAATGCCTCCCGGCATGACCATGGCGGCGCGATCGCGTCGGGCGATGGTGGCAAGCAACTTGCATGACTATCGGCAGAGCCGTTGACGCTCCACCCGCGGTGGACCGCCGCCGCCGCCTCAATGGCGCGTTTTTGGTGGGCGCGAGCGGCGCTGTGAACCGACCCTGCGCCCGCAAACAGATGTTGCTGAATAATTCTACAATGTAGGAGATTCATTCACCTTCGCCTGGATTGATCAGGCCCGCCCGGGATGCGGTCCCGCCCAAAAAGCCCTTCTCGGCTTGGCGCGCAGCTTCACGCCACGACCGGCGAGGACCGCATCCCTCTTTTTTCGCGCGCCCGGACCGCTTCTGTCCGGCTTCACGCCCTGCTTGCCACGTGCGTGCCGCACCGCACGAACGTCTCGAGCCCCCGGCTCGTGCTCGCGACGAGGTCACCGTCAAGGCGGGCGACGCCCGGCTGCAACAACAGCACAACCGTGCTGCCGCCGAGCAGAAAATACCCTTTCTCGTCACCTCTGCTCACACTGCTGCCAGGCACGTACGTCTGGCGGATCGTGCCGACGCCCAGCGCTCCGATTTCGACGATGGCGATGGTGCCAAAGCCTCGGGACGCGAACAAACACACGTCGCGCTGGTTTCGTGGGAAAATGGGAAGGCCCGAGGCCAGAGCGATCGGGCTGACCGAGTGCAGTGCACCCAGAACGCGATACGAGCGCGCGGCGACGCCGTCGTCGGGGAAGTGAAAGCGGTGATAGTCGATCGGCGCCAGCCGCACCACAAGCGCCGCGCCGCCATGCCAGCGGCGCGCGTCGGTGGTGCCGCCGAGCAGGTCGCCCAGGCTCCAGTTGGCGCCTTTTGCCGGAACCACTGTGTCTCCGGCCAGACTGTCGTACGCCAGCACGCGGCCCTCCGCTGGTGAAGCCAGGATTGCGGGATCAGCGTCGAATGGTCTGGCACCGGGTCTAAGGCGGCGCGCGAAAAGCTCGTTGATGGATCGATACGCCGTGAGCGGCTTTTCCGCCTCACGCGTATCGATCCCAAGCGCCTTCGCGAACCGTCGAAGTTGCCACGCCGTGGCCGGAAGGCTGTTGAGCCACCCGTACGGAACGCTCGACGCCCGGCGCGCCAGTAGCACTCGCAACGTGAGCCGGCCGGGTGCAGTGTGGTAGAGCCGTGACAAGAAACCGCGTCCCAATACCCGTTCCGTCTCGATTGTTCCGGTCTGGCGGTCGACGTACTGGACAGGTTCCGGAAAAGGCACAGGTGGCTCTCTTGCGAATGGGCGTCGGAATCCGACTCGGGGGGCTTGCTTGCTGCTCGAGCTGAAGAGTACTGCGCCGCGCCTCGTTCTTCAACGGCGCGCGGCGGCGATCGCTTCCCACGCGGCCACCACTTGACCCGGCTCGATTCTGGTAATGTCGTGGGTGGCGGCCCAGCTCCGCTCGCTGTCCTCCGGGCCGCCGCCGTGCACGTCCGTCACCACCTGAACCGGGCTCCTTCTGGCCACGGGGCGATTGACACGTGGGTCCGTGCCACCGAAGAGTACCACGAGCGGGCACCCCACCGCTGCGGCGAGGTGGGCCGGGCCGGTGTCGATACTTATGCACCCCGTGGCGACGCACAGCACCGCGGCGAGCCCGCGCACGTCGAGCTCCCCCGCGATCGATCGCGCCCGCGCATTGCCGGGAATCGCGCGCACCAGCTCCTCGGCGATGCGGCTCTCGGCGGCCACGCCGCTGATCAGAATTCTGACGTCCGCATCCGCCCGCAGAATCTCGGCAAGCGCCACCTTCCAGTGCGAGAGCGGCCAGAACTTGGGGTCCCACGCCTTGCCGCGCCCGCGCTGCGTGCGGCTATTCCCCGGATGCACCACGAGAATCGGCGCGTCCCCAGCTCCGAGCGCATTGGAAAGGAAACGCCGGCAGCGCTGGATTTCCATCTCATCGACGCGCACTTCCGTCCATGGCTCGCGCTGCTCCTCCGCCAGCGGCGGCGGAGCACCATCGATAAGCATCGCGCACAGCCGGAGCTGCTGCTCGATCTGGTGCTCGTTACCCAGGCGCCGATGGTCCCTGAAGGAGATGAGCGGCCCGCCTGCTCTCCCCCGTTCGATGAGCCAGTCGATTTTGCGATTGTCCTCGAAAACGAACAGCGGTCGCGGGCCCTCCGCGCCCACAAACCGCACCGCACCCCACTGCGACCAATCCAACCAGAACGGCGTGCGCTTGCTGCGCAACGAGTAAACGGAACCGACGAAAGGGAGCTGTGCGAAGAGCGCGGGCGCCGGATCACGCGCCAGGACGTCTACAGGTGCCCCAAACCGCCGCGACAGGTACCGCAAGGCCGGCGTGCACATCACCAGGTCGCCCAAGGCGCCAACCCTGACCACTAGTGGCTTCATCGTAGCTTTCCACGCGCTCCCCTTCGTTGTGCCCGCTACCGCCGCTGCGCTGGTCCGCGCCAGCCGCGGCAGGCTTTTTGGGCGTCGGCCGAATGTCCGGTTTCGTCCTTTACACTTGTCCCCGCCGCAGGCTTCGGTAAGCAGGGCGCGATTCATCGCGCCCCAATGCCGGGCCGGGGATCATCCGGCAGAGAATGATCCGCCCCGACTACCGGCCGCGGTGACCGGGCTCGACAAATCGCGCCCCTGCGTGGGGGCCTCAATTGTAATGCATCTTCGGCCGACGCCCTTTTTTGCGCATGCGCAGCATACCACGAGTAGATGAGCAGCGCCGCAGCGACATCGAGCGCGCCCGTCGCGGCATTGGCGGCACGCCGATTCCCCGCTACTCCTCCCGCGGCCTGCCCGCGCTCGAGCTCTCCTCCGGCCGCGACCGCCCGGCACGCCGGGCGGCCTCCTTGAGCAAGAACTCGACTTGCGCATTGACGCTACGAAGCTCGTCCGCGGCCCAGCGCTCCAGGAGCGCGTACAACTCCGGCTCCAGGCGCAAGAGAAATCGCTTCTTGTCGCTCAAGCGTACAACGTCCCCGTGTTGATGATCGGCTGCGCCTCGCGCTCGGAAACGAGCGCCACGAGCAAATTGTTGACCATGGCCGCCTTGCGCTCCTCGTCCAAATTGACCAACCGCTGCTCGTCCAGCATCCGTAACGCCATCTGCACCATGCCGACCGCCCCCTCCACGATCTTCTGCCGCGCCGCGATGATCGCATGCGCCTGCTGGCGCCGAAGCATCGCCTGTGCGATCTCCTGCGCGTAGGCCAGATGCGTGATCCGCGTGTCCATGACCTCAACACCGGCGACGCTGAGCCGTGCCTGCATCTCCGCCCGGAGCCCCTCCGCGATCTCGACCGGGCTGCCGCGCAGCGACGTCGCTTCCTCCCCATCGTGGCTGTCATACGGATGCTTGCTCGCCAGGCCGCGAATGGCCGTCTCGCTCTGGATTCCCACAAAGGTCTCGTAGTTGTCGACGTCGAAAAGCGCCCGTGCCGAGTCCGTTACCCGCCACACCACCACCGCCGCGATTTCGATCGGGTTACCGATTGCGTCATTGACCTTCAAGCGCTCGCTGTTGAAGTTCCGCACCCGCAGCGACACGTGCTTCTTCGCCGTCAGCGGATTCGTCCACCAAAACCCCGACGCGCTTACCGACCCGGCGTACTTGCCCAGAAAGACCAGCACCCTCGCCTCATTGGGCTGCACTACGAAAAAGCCCGCGAACGCGAGCCCCCACGCCAGCATCAGCAGCGCCGCGCCGATTCCCACCACCAGCGCCGCGCTGCGCTGATCCGCCGCCGACAGCCGCGCGGCGTCCCGGATCAATCTCCCGTCAAATAGCATCAGAAAAAAAACCACCGCGGCCGCCGCAAACCCGTTGACCTTCCAGCCCTTGGTTTCCCGAACTTCCTTCATCGCGAGCTCCTATCAGAAAGATGTCGACATGAGATCGGAATGATATTTATATGATATCATAGTGAGGTCATGTCAAGTCCGGGTCGCAAAAACGAAAGCGGGCACAGCCAAAGCTGTGCCCGCTATTGTCCGGTGGGGGGCCGCGCCCCGGCGGCGAACGGACCTTACCGCTTCAGGGTCAGCGCCTCCTGAATCATCTCATCGGTGGTCGTGATGATTCGCGAGTTGGCCTGATAGGCGCGCTCGGTGACGATCATCGAGGTGAACTCCTCGGCGATGTCGATGTTGGAGAGCTCCAGAGTCTGGCCGGCGATCGAGCCGCGGCCACCCGTTTGCGGCTCGCCGATGGCCGCGGAGCCGGAGCCCGGCCCCTCGGCGAAGATGTTGCCGCCGGTCTTGACCAGGCCTTCCGGGCTATTGAAGGTCGCGAGCGCGAGCTTGGCAAGCTCACGCGTCTGGCCATTGGTAAATACGCCGACCATGACGCCGAGGTCGTCGATACTGAGGCCGACGAGCTGGCCGGCGCCATAGCCGTTCTGCGAAGCAGAAATGATCGTCGAGGGCGACGCGAAGCCGGTAACGTTGGCCGAGAGGTCGTCGTTGAACAAGTTCCAACTAATCGTCTGACCGTTGGAGCCGTTCGCCCACGAACCGTTTCCCACCGCCGGGATCGCGATGGCGACGTCCGCGGCCGGGGTCAGCAGCACGCCGTTGGCGTCGAAGGTGATGGCAGGGCCGGCGCCGAGCGCCGCGACGTTTCCGAACTCGGTCACCGTATCGCCATCCGTGTCGTCCTCGAAGCCCGCCGAACCGGCCAGGATCCATGGAGTCCCACCGGTGCCACCCGTCACTTCGCTACCGTCGACAGTGACCGCCCATTCCCACTGATCCAGTGCCCCGTCCGCGGTCGTGTCGACGGGCTGTGCGTGGAGGGTGAACGTGTGCTGTGACCCGAGGCTGTCGAAGGCGACGAATGAGGTGCGAAATACTTCGGTACCGTTGGCTAGCCCGATTGCGGCGGGGTCGTCGGGAAACGCATCGGCGTTCAGGTTCGCGATGATCTCGATGATCGTCGTCTCTGACGGTGGGTCGACGCGCCCGGAGGGGATGCGAATATCGGTGATGGCCGTTGTCGTATCGACGACGAGATCGCCAGGAGTAGTCAACCACCCCTGCGTCCGATATCCGGCGGGATTGACGAGATAGCCATTCTTGTCAAACATGAAGTTGCCGGCGCGCGAGTATCCCGTGCCGAGATCAGGGTGCTCGAGAACGAAGAATCCGGCGCCGGAAACGGCTACGTGTGTCGAGCTGTTGGAATTTTGGAAGGTGCCCTGGCCGAAGGTCGTGTCGATGGCGGTGATGCGCGAGCCCAGACCGACCTGGCCGGAAATCCCGGCGTTGGCGAGGTTCTGGCTCAGCAGGTCGGCAAAGACGGGGCGACCGCCTTTGAACCCGATGGTGTTGATATTGGAGATGTTGTTACCGATGACCTGCATCGCCATGCCGTTGGCGTTCAGGCCCGAGATTCCCGAGAAAAACGCGCTGAAAATACTCATGAAGCCCCTCGATAGGTACTACTGTTAACGTCGTCCCAGCTTTGAGAGCGCGGCCGCTACCTCGAGGCGCATGAGGGCGTCCGCGGACGCATCGGAGGCGCCTGAGCCGGCTCCTTCACTGCTCGTTTCTTCTGCTTCCGTGTCGTAGATCTCCGCGACGTCGGTCATGTTCACGCGCTGATTGTCGCCGAGCACGAGCAAGACCTGCCCATCCTTGAAGACAACGCCGTGCACCTTGGCCCGCACGCGGGTGGCCACCTCGACGGCGTCGCCGCCTGACGTTCCCGAAATCTCCACCGTGTACTTTCCTGGCGGCACCGGATTGCCATCCTGGTTGACGCCGTTCCACGTGTAGGTGTAGGGCCCCGCACTCTTTTCGCCAACGGTCTGCGTGGTCACCACGGCGCCGTTTTCGTCCTTTATGATCAGGTTGACTTCCTCGGCGCCGCCATCCGGCACTTCATAGTGGAACGTCGCATTGGGTTGAGCCGCGGAGATGGAGAATTCGTTCGCGTCAACGAGAACGGTTTTGCCGACGAGCGACAGCGCCTGAGAGTTGTTGATCGAGGCCGAGTAGAGTTGGAGAATCTCGATGTTCTTGTTGACATCGGTCATCTCCTGAAGCGCGGAGAACTGCGCGAGCTGCCCGATGAACTCGGTGTTCTCCATGGGCGCCGTGGGATCCTGGTTCTGCAACTGGGTGACGAGCAGCGTCATGAATTCGTCACGGCCGAGGTCGCTCAGCGGCCCCGTATTGCGGGGAGAGCCGTCGGGATTTTGCGGCAGGGTGTGCTCGAATGGGATATTGGAGACAGCGGTCATGTCCGTACCTCCTACGCTGTCGTGTTGATTGAGGCGCGGTATGTATCGTCCGAGATGAGGTCCACAAGTACGGGACCGCGCGCGCTGCCGGCGGCGCTCGCGACGGGGCTGGCGCCGGGCTCATCGCTGTCGTCGTCACCGGCCTGGCGGCTGCCGTGGCGCCGCTGGTGCTCGCCACCGTCATCGCTTGGCGGCGTCCGGTGATGGCGGGAACTGGCTCCGTCGTCGGCCGTGCCGGTTCCGGACGGATCCCCCGCCGCTGTCTGCTCGCCAGCGACCTGGAGCCGTTCTATCCGCACGCCGCTTTGTTCGAGTGCCTGCAGGAGCCGCGGCAAGGTCTTTTCGAGGAGAGCCCGCGTCGATGCGCTCTCGGCGTCGATCTTGGCGACGATGGTTCCGGATTCGCTGACGAGCTTGATGGTGAGCTTGCCGAGGCTCGGCGGTTTCAGGTGTACGACCATGGTGTCGCTGCCCTGGCGATGCTGAATCTTGACGTTGCGCACGATCTGATCGAGGAATGATCGCTCGAGCGGCGCGGTATCTGCGGCGGACGCCGGTGCGGGTTTGGCGGTGGCGTTGGTCAGGCCGCGCCCGGCGGCGATTCCGGAGACTCCCGCGCCATTGGCGGCGGTGGGGGGGCTCCCCGCAGCCGGCGCGGCTTGCGCGGCCTTTTCGGCCACGGTCGCCAGCACCGGAGAGCCGGCGGGGACCGCGGGGTCAGCGGGCGCGGGCGCCTGTGCATTGCTTGTCGCCCCGACCTGCTGGCCGGGAACCGCGCCGGTTCCGGAGTCTTGCTTGCCACTTGTGGCTGCAGCGGCAGCGGCAGCTTCGGTGGGGCCGGGCCGCGGTGCGACTGATCCCGGTGATGGCTCGGTTGGGGCGCCGTCACGCGCTCCGCCTGCCGAGAATGTAATCTCGCCGGCTCGTGCCTGCAGAGCAGGAGTGTGCGCTTCTGCAACGCGGCCGCTGCTGGCGGTCTCGGTGCCGCTCGCGGCGGCTCGCACCGTCGACTGTGAGTTGCGGGGAGTCGTCGGCTGCTGGCGCCGGGACGAGTCCGCGGCGCTCTCGGCGGCGCCGTCGCTCGACGGATGCTCCGAGCGGCCTGTGGGCGCTGCCTCGACGGTGGCGCGGGGCTGCAGGTGATCGTCTTCCCGGCTGTTCGCATTCGCCGCCATGGTCGCCGGGCGCTGCTGGTGCTCATCGCGGAGGGTGCGCGCCCGGCGCGGTTCGAAGCGGTCGCTGGCGGCTGCCGCCCGGACCTGGCTGCCGTCCGTGTCGTCAATGTCAGCGGCCCGCGGTGTCACGGGGTTGCTCGCTGCGCCCGCGCTGCGCGTGCGGTCGATCAGTGCGAACGCCAGACTTGCGGCGTCCTGCAGCGGCACTCCGGAAAGCGGTGCCGGTGCCGCCGTGGCCAGGCGGACATCGGCAGTCCCCGAGATCGCGGTGGGTGCTGCCGCCGGGGTGCGCGGTGCCGGCTGGCCGCTGGCAGCGTTCTCCTTGGCGCCGCTGGCGGCGGCGCTCTTTCCCGCGTCGGTCGAAACCTTGGAGCTGCCGGTCTCCTGCGTGGCCGCCGCATTCCGTTCGGCCTCGGCGCCGGCAGCGGCGTCGTTTCTGGACTCCGCCTTGGACGCTGCCTGACGGGACGCCGCTGCCACGCGCTCCCGATCCCGGTTCGCCGCGCGCGCTCGTGCCTCCTCTGTGCGCTCGGCCCTGGCGCCGGAGGTGGCTGGTTCAGCGGGCTTGCTGCGGGGCGCGCGCCCCGGTTCGCTCCACGTGCCGCCGCTGTCTCCGGCACCTGCGGGAGTCGCTGTCGAATTCGCGCTCAAGCCCACGGCAGTCGTCACGTCCGGGCGCGCCATGGGCGCTGCCAGGCCCGCGAATTGCGCGAGCCAGGAACCGAACGATACCGCCGCGTCGTCCGGGTCGCTCTCGGCACTGGGCGCAAACGTTCCCGCCAGGCCCACGGGCGCCGTTCCAGAAAGGATGGGACCTAACAAGCTCGTTGTTTCCATTGTCAATCTCCTGCTTCGGCAGCCTCGTCCATACCGGCATCCACGCGCTCCTTCAGATCGGATTCCGCGCTTGTCAGGTCGGGGCGGGCCAACTGTTCCGTGAGCCGCGCCGCTGTCTCCGGCTTCGTGGTCACGATGATTTCCATGATCTTGGCCAGGTTGCGCGTGGCGAGGCGCTCGAAGAGACTGAGCGCAAAGGCCTCGTCGCGTTCATATAGATCAAGCAGCGCCTTTGCGACGTTGCTCGGCTTCATCTTGCGATAGACTTCCAGCATGCGTTTGAGCTCTTCGCTCTCCTCGACCTTGCGTTTGGCGATGGCGTCGAGGATCTCGTTGCGCAGAGCCGTGAGGCGCTTGACTTCCTTCTCGACCTCGTCGGCGCGGAGCAGGAGCTGACGTTCGCGCTCGTCGAGCGCCTGACTGCGCTCGTCCAGGCGTTTGCGATCCGTGTCGATGCCGAGTCGCATCTGTTTCAGCGTTTCGGTTCCCAGAGCCGCGGCATCTCCAGTCCCGGGTACAGCGGCGGCAGACGCCGGGGGCGCGGCCGCTGTCGGCGCCGGGTCGGCCGTTTCCTGAGCCACCGCAACAGCGGCTCCGCCGCCCGCGTCGTGCGGCCGCGGCGGCGCCATGAACGTCAGTGCCGCGGCGATGAGAAGGCAGGATACCAGGGCCAGGCGCCGCTTGCCTCCGCGTCGCCTCTCGCTTGCACGGGGTCGCACGGCGCGTGTGCGGCTTGCTGTCAAGGTGTTGACGCTCATTTCACCGTTCCGCCGGCCGGTTCGCCGGCGGTGCGGCGCACGTACTCAATCATGACGGCCTCGTCGATCATGACTTGCTCCTCCCTGGCCACGTCCTGGCGATACCGCTTCAGCGCCTTTTCCTTGAGGATCTCGACGGCGCGCTCCTCTCGCCGGGCCTCCACGAGGCGCTGCCGTGCCGCTTCGGCCTGCTCCTCCGCGCGGCGGAGCGCCTGGCGGAGCGTGAGGATGTGGCGCTCGAGCCATAGCAGGTAGCTTTCCTGGCGGCGGAGACCCTCGACGTCGACGTAGTGAGCCTCCGCGAGCTGTCGACCCAGCTCTGCGTGCCGTTCCGCCAGCTCCGCGAGCGCCTGTTGCACGCGCTGCTCGTGCTCCCGTGCCACCGCGATGGCGGCCCCGAGGTCGCGTTCTGCTGCCTGGCGCAGCGCTTCGCGGTGCCGGAGCAGCTTTTCGAGCGGAAAGGAGAACTTCTTCATGGTTTCCCGAGCGCGGGGCGACCGCTGCACGGAGGTGACCGTCACCTCCTGGCTCGCCGCCCTCACAACGCTTCTTGCAAGGAGTATGCCCGATCGTGAGCGCGGGCGCCTGAGAGCGCGGCCTCATTCTCACGCCATCGGCCGCCGCGCCCAGGCGTCGGCTTGTCGACGAGCGAGCCCGCAAAAGCGACGCCCGGGAAAAAAATGCCGGCCTCGGACAGATCTGGTTTACACCAGGGCCTGGCCCCCCACCTCACCTCCCCCAGCAAGCGGGCGGAAGGGTGAACAGATTCGGTTTCGATCTGTGCCAGCAACAGGCAGGCAGTTGGGCAGCCGCCGGGCGCCTGCCGGCCGGCGTGGTCGCAAGCGCAATAGCTCCGTACGCCGCGGTTCCCGGGGGGACGCTTGGGGAAAGGTGGGAACGTGGCGACGTTGGCGGGCATGATCGGCCTTGCCGGCGGTGCTGCCGTTGGGTTCATGAGGTGGCGCGATCACCTGGGAGAGAAGCCCTGACGGTTGCGGTGTGAGGCCGAGCGCATGGATGAGCTCCGCGAGCCGCAGGTCGTCGGGGTATTTGAGTCGGTGGCGCAGCCCGCTCGACGGGTGGAGCCTCTCACGATTTCGCCGTGCCCTGGTGTCCTCCGACTCGGGAGGATGGGCGAGCCCTTCGGCTGCAGTGCCTACATCGAACGTCAACTCCAGCCGCGACTCGGCGGCCTGGGCCTTGTGCCGGAGCTGCTACTGCGCCGGCGCCTCCGCGACCCCTGCGAGCTTCGCGAGCAACACGGCGATGTCTCCAGGCTTGCGCATATCATCCTCTCATGGCTTTGGGTGCAGGCAGTCGATCTGGTTCAGGAGCTCGGGTTGAGGATGCGTCACTCCGTCATCGGCAACTGACAGGAGGCGGGGAATCTCGGGAGCTGCGGACCCCCGACCATGACGTCGTCCTGGGCCTTGTCTCGGCGATGCAGGTCATAGAAGCCGAGCTCGTTTCCGAGGATGAACACCCACTCGTCGTCGGTTTTTCCTTCGGCCCTGTAGCTCCGAAGCCGATTCAAGGAAAACTCGATAATCTGGGCTTGCGTGAGGCCCCAGGAGGACATTTTCCGGAACGTCCCCCCGGCCTCGACCCAGGCGAGCTTCGCCATCAGAAGGCGCTCAATCTCGTCCCAGCCGGTCATCCAGTTGATGGCCTCGGCTACGAGATAGGGATTGGCCGGGTCTTTTTCGGCCTCCGCCAGCCAAAAACGCACATAGTGCGACCAGCGATCAATTCGCCTCATGCGCTGCTTGTTCAGATCGCGCAGAAAAAACTCGAACCGGTGCCGCGGTATGGATGCCTCCTCCGGGGTGAGGCCCACCCGCCACACGGCGGGCTCGGGCTGCGGTGGGAGCTCAGCGATCCACGCGAGCTCCGGCACCCGCGCGATTGCCGGGTCGAACGATGCCACTACCTCGTAGGTGCCGCGCCGCAGCGGGCAGCCGTCGCGCAGCCGCACCTCGAAGGGGACCGAGACCGAGCTGTCGCGGCGCAGCTCGCTTGACGGGTGCAGCTTCTCGGTCTTCTCCCAGCGATCCACGCCATGGGGGCGATGTTGATAGGGAAGGCCGGAAGCGGACGTATCTACATCGAAGGTCAGCTCCACCCAGGACTCGGCGCGCTGGCCGTCGTGTCGGATCTCCAGGCGCACGAAGTCCCGCCAGGAGGCGCCACCAGCGGACACCGGGTAGGGACCTCTCCTGCTGCTGCCATTTGTCAGCGTGACCCAACCGATAACGCGGGTCGCGAAAAGGTATTCGGCAATGACGTCAGGGCCGCTCGGCACGCCGTCATGAGCCCCGAACCTCAGATAGCGACTCGGGCGCGAGCGTCCCTGCGCCGCCGGCGCCTCCGCGACCCCCGCGAGCATGGAGACCAACACGGCGATGATTCCGAGCTTGCGCATCTTATCCTCTCATGGGTTTGCGTGTAGGCGCACCTCCCCGAGGTCGGCTGGGCCGAAGGCGCGCGGCGGTGGGTACAGCAGCCCGTTGATCATCAGCGTCGCGCCGCCGTTGCTCGGGGGAATGGCCCAATGCTCGTAGTGCTC
>JACPHN010000254.1:58029-60286 GCA_016188575.1 Candidatus Schekmanbacteria bacterium | reverse complement strand
GTCCTTCACGAAATGGTCGAGCGGGTCGAGGTAGGCGTTGGCGAAAAACTGCGACGTCTGGTTGCCGATGGGGATGCCGCGCCGGCGCACGTGCGGCGTGAAGAGGTCGTCACCCGGGAAGTAGAACAGCGCTGGTTCCTGAGGGTTGGACGACTCGACGATCACACGCGAGAGCCACGGCAGCCCGGGGTCGCGCACGTGGCGAGCGAGCCGCGCGAGCAAGATCTCCCAGTCGATGCTCGGGAAGTACTTGCGGATGTCGCCCCGCAGCACGTAGGGGAAGGCGCGCGCGAAATCTTGGAATCGGCGGCGTTCAGTTTCGAGTTTCGGGTTTTGAGTTTCGAGTTTCGAGTTTCGGGTTTTGAGTTTCGAGTTGGCTGGGGATCTTGGCGAAATTTGTGGCCTTTGATGGCAGCAGATCTCAGATAGCGCATGAAGCCTCCGAGCAATCGCTTGGTTTCGTCAGCCAACTCGTATAGCAATTCGAATTCCTCCTTTCCCAGATAGCCTTGCTCCACGGCAACGTAGAGTTGCGACTGCACTTCCGCGGCAGAGCCCTTTGCAATTGAGAGAAACTGCAGGAGCTCGCGTGTACCATCTCGTTCGAATCCCTCGGCAATATTCGGCATGACCGAAATTGCCGCACGTCGAATTTGGTCACGCAAGGCAAAATCGCGGGCGAATGCGTCCATCTTGCTGAGCTGGTATACTGCTGCCGTCAGGTCTCGAGCCCGTTGCCACGCCTGAATCTCTTCAAATCTTGTGATCGCTGCCATGGCGTCAACTCCGGCTTGATCTGCGCGTAAGAACATGTCCGGGAAACGATTGTAGCAGGCGACAACGCACAGATCACAAACTCAAAACCCGAAACTAGAAACCCGAAACTCAAAAAGGGTCAGCAGGAGCTCGAGCGCGACGTTTTCCAGACGGTCGCCGAGGGTGAATTTGCGGCTCCTCGGCATCTTGTCGATGTGTGGGATCAGCCACAGGAGCAGAGCGTAGGCCTTGACGACCACAGGGAGCGAGGCCGCTCATCGGTCATTGACGCACTGTGTCATCTGGAAGTAGAGCATTGCCTTCTCCGTCGGGGAAAAATTCTCGGCTCGCCGCCGCACGCGGCAGCGAGCCCCGGATCAGGATCAGGATCAGGAAAGCACAAAGGATTCAAGACTAAAAGCTCAAAGAATTACGGAATCCTCGCGCACCGGAACCCTACGCTGGCGTACCAGGCCGTCGGGAGGGACTTGTCGCGGTAGGCGGAGCGGAGCTGCGCGGCGTCGACGGTCAACGCCCCACCCCGTCTGACGCGGTTGGACCCGGAGGAAGGGCCGGACGGATTCTGGTACGGACTTTGCCCGTAATACCCGCTGTCATACCAGTCGCTCACCCACTCCCACACGTTACCCGCCATGTCAAACGCCCCATACGGCGACACACGCTCAGGATAACTACCCACCGGCGTGGTCGCACCCACACAGTAACCGAAGTTGTAGAAGTTCGCATACGTGCAGTCCGGCGCCGCATTCCCCCACGGGAAGATCCGCTGGTCCGTCCCCCGCGCCGCCTTCTCCCACTCCGCCTCCGTCGGCAACCGCTTCCCCGACCACGAGCAATACGCCGTCGCCTGATTCCAATCCACGCAGTTGATCGGGTGCGTCTCCTTCCCGCCCACGTTGTACGTGCAGGAGCCACCCGTGCTCGCCCCCGTGCACCCCCCACCATCCACGCACCCCTTGTACTCCGCCGCCGTCACCTCATACGTATCGATGTAATACGCGTCCAGATTCACCGCGTGCACAGGAGCTTCCTGGCTGTAGCAAGACCAGCTCCCCTGCGTCCCATCGCAACCCATCTGGAATTCCCCGGCGGGAACAAGAACCATTCCGGGGGTCGGGGTGGGCGTGGGCGTCACGGTCGGCGTATCCGTTGCTGTTGCAGTGGCCGTAACCGTTGACGTTGCCGTCGCTGTCTCGGTTGGCGTAGCGGTTGAAGATGAAGTGGCCGTAACCGTTGACGTTGCCGTCGCTGTTTCGGTTGGCGTAGCGGTTGAAGATGAAGTGGCCGTAGGTGTCGCCGTTCCCGTCGGCGCCAGCGTAGCCGTGGCTGTCCCGGTTGCTGTCGCCGGCACCGTCGTAGTGGCAGTAGGCGTCGGCGGCACCGGTGTCGCCGTTCCCGTCGGCGCCAGCGTAGCTGTGGCTGTCCCGGTTGCTGTCGCCGTCACCGTCGTAGTGGCAGTAGGCGTCGGCGGCACCGGTGT
>JACPHN010000254.1:0-57978 GCA_016188575.1 Candidatus Schekmanbacteria bacterium | reverse complement strand
GTGGCTGTCCCGGTTGCTGTCGCCGGCACCGTAGGGGTTCGCGTCGGCGTCGCCGCTCCCACGACCTGCATGGACACCTCGATGTTGTCCTTCCTCACCTCACCCATCGACTGCACCGCGCACACATCCAGAAACGCCTCGCTGTAGGTCGTGCCAAAGCCCCTCAGCTCCAGCGGCGTCCCCGTGTCTCCCGTGAACGTGCCCACGTCCACGATCGCGCCGGAGTCGGATCGCCGGGCCAGCAGCGAGCTCCGCCATGCCACCTGGAAAGGTATGGGGGCGTCGGGATTGCTGAAAGTCACCACCAGCTTGCCGCTGGACAAACCAGCAAGGATCTTGCGGGGAATGCACGTCCGTACCTGAACGTTGAACGTGTCCGTTCGCGGGAGACTGCTCACCACAAAGGGTCCTGGCAGCACACCCAATCTCACCCAGTGGTCGGCCTCGAAGATTTCGTCGTCGTCATGCCGGTAGAACCAGCGGTCCGCGAAGCCCACAACCTCCTCTTCCAGGCTCGAGCCGTACTGCGGAAGGGCCAGCATCCGATCGGCCGCGAGCTCCCCCGCCACTGTCTGCTCCAGCCAACCACTGTCGGCCATCTGCTCCCACAAGTCGACCAGCGCGGCGCTGCCGAATCGGCTCTGCACGTGCAACCAGAAGGGAAACGCGTCGTAGCCGTTGCCACCGTCCAGAGCTGTAGACGAAAGCCAGCTTTTCCTCGGAAACCCCAGCTCGTAGTAGTCCCGGATCCGCCTCCCCCAGATGTCCAGCGCCTCGGGGAACGCCATTCCCGTTGCCCATTGCGCGGTGCCTTCGTAGGCCCAATCGTTGCTCCACGTTGCGAGCGCCAGTCGATTATAGGAATACTGCACCAGGTGGAACAGCTCGTGAGCGACGACCGACTTGACAAGCGCGGCCGTGGGGTAGCCGCCGTCATAGCAGCGTCCCCCGCCACACATCCTGCTCTGCGTGCTGTGCAGGTTGATGGTTTTCGGGAACATGGGGTTAACCTGGTTGGACCGATCCATCAGCCCGCCGAACGCGTAACGCCTGAGCTTCACTCGAATCCGCGTCGCTCCGCCCGCCGTGGGATCCGCGTAGCCGAGGTTCCTGTAGGCCGTCAGGGCGTCCTGCAACGCGAACGCGACATCCTGCACGTAGTCGGGCACGCCCGGCGCATAGGTCCTGTCGGAATATCCCCGCACATACCCGTCCGGCGCGCCCGCACCCGGATCGCACTGGGTGTTACAGTTTGCCACTGGCGCGTCCGCCCCGCCGGCCTCGTAGTCGATGTTGAAGGGACGACCGGCAAACACGGCGCGGGTGAGCGGCTCCGTTCCAGCTCGCGTCGCTCCTGTCTCCACGGCGAGCCCGACCACCACCTCCGCGCCGAAGAGCGCAACCGTCGCGACGTCGGCCACGCTGTCCAGCGACGCCACGTCGCCGTCGAACCACGCACCGTGGTAGTAGGCGACGACGAAGATGTCGGCTTCCGTCGATCCCGCCGGCAAGCTCCCCTCGTCGTACGGGATGCCGGCAGTCGTGCCATCCAGGAACGCCGAGTTTTCGGCCGTGAAGCGGAAGGCGGCCGTAATCGTCGTCACGCCGGCCCGCAGGGGCGGAAGCCCGCTGGCCGTGCCGATCGCCACGGTCGCGTCGACAGGCATGCCCTGGGCCGGTACCGTTACCTCGACGCCTGCCGCCCCACCGGACGTGACCTCCACCGTGCCTCCTTGCGCGGCTGCTATGGGCTGCTCGCTTTCGATGGTCGTCGCTGCCACCTGCACGGCAACCGCATGATCCACGGTGCCGTTCGCCACCGACGTGAGGCGCACGACGACATTCGCCGACGCGCCATCACCTCTGCGAGGTGTCCAGCGCACCACTCCCTGCTCATCGATCGCGGCGCCGGATGGGGCCGTGGGCAGCGACCAGCTCAAGGTATCGCCTGCCGGCTCCACCTCCGGCACGGGCACCGTTGCCACATTGCTGTCAGCCGTTCCGGAGCGGGTGACAAGCACGACCTTGTAGTACGACGTCTGCCCGGACGCCGCCGCGCGATCGATGAAGGAAGTCGTGCCGCGGTCCGTCACGCGGCCGACTTCCACAGTCTCTGCTTTCGCGAGCAAGAGCGATGATCCGGCGGCGAAAAGAACCGCCAGTCCGAGCACCAGGGCGGGTGAAGGTCGTCGACGCCGCAAGGCCACGGCCGCCAGAAACAGCAGGACCACGACCGCGAACCCGCCGGAGTCAGGCACCGGAAAGCCGGGCCCGTCCGCGCGAATGAGGGAGTAGGCGAGGAAATCGGCGGCGGCGCTCTCGGTCCAGGTGAGCTGAACCACGGGGCCGTAAGACCCGATGGCATGGTAGATCAGCTCACTGCCCTGCGTTGCGTAGGCGGTGCTCGCACCCTCGACCAGGAGCTTTGCGGCAACCGGCGTCTGCAGCGTAACCGCATCCACGGCTCGGGCTGCGCCTGGCGGCAAGACCACGAGAGTGGTGAGCGCAAACGCCAGCATCACGGCGGCCGCGTGAGCAGGCCGAGCGCTTCTTGCGCCATCGCTGATCTCCCCCCTCTGTTCCCCCGGCAAGCGGGGGGGGACGTGAGCTGTAACATTCGTTCGCTGGGTGCTCAAGCCTACACCTCGCTTTCCGGTGCGCTTGTGGGTGGGCTCGGCGGCGTCGCCGCTGCTTCTTCCCCATCCTCCCCATCTTCCTGCGCCGCCCGTGCGGCGCGCAGCCGCTGGAAGTCCTTGTCGCCGCGGCCGGCGATGGCGAGCAGCGTGCGCCGGAACGCGACCAGATCCACCTCGAACGCCGCGCCCGCCGAGAGGGGTGGCGGCGAGCTGCGCCTGGTACTGGCGATCCGCGGCCTCCGCCTCGGCCCATTCCTTGCGCGCCGCCACCGTTGCCGTGTCCAGGGCGGCCAGCGCCGCCGCGACGTAGGGCAGCGGCTCACCGACCGGGGTCCGGGCCTCCTCGATCTGCTCGGCCAGGCGCTCGGCATCGGCCAGCAGGTCGTCGGGCACCGCGCTGCCACCCGCGTAGGACGCGGCGTCGAACCCGGGGACGTCGCGGGCGAGCAGCGGCAGCCAGGCGCGCACCGCCGCCAGCATCGCCGCCGCCGCGCCGCGGCCCTCGTAAAGCTCCCGGCGCCACGTCGATGAGTGGCGCAGGGTCGCGTCATAAGCGGCGATGAAGGCCGTGGCGTGCTCCTTCAGCACGGGATCGTAGGCGGCCATGGCGGGGGACTCGGCGCCCCGGCGCGCGAGGACGCGGATGGCTCGAGGGGCCAGACGGCGAAGTTTCCAGTTGGGGCTGCTCGGCATGGTGCTCCTCCGGTTGCGGATCGGGCTGCTGATGGGCTCGCCGGCGGCCGGGACGGCCACGTGCGCGGGGTCCTTGGGAGCGGCCGGGCGCTCCGCGCGGGCGGGGGCGGCGAAGATGGCAGGCAAGGCGGCATCCGTCGGATGGGGCGCGCGGGTCGCGAGCAGGGTGGCGGGCTCCGCGGCGCGCTGGGCGGGCTCCGCGGCGCGCCGCGCGGGCTCCGGCGAAAGGGGGCCGCGCTCCGTCTCCCGGTGCCCGCGCTCGGCTGCGGGGAGGCCGGGCTCCGCGGCTGTGGGGGCGCGCTCCGGCCCTGGCAAGGCGGGTTCCGTCGCGACCAGCGCGCGCTCTGTCCCCTTGGCCGCGCTTGCCGCGAGAGGGAGCGTGCCGTCCGGGGGAAGATTGCCTGCTGCCGAGGCGCCACGAGGAAGGCAGGCACGCAGGCACGCAAGAATCGTGCCACGGCGGCGCATGCGGCCGTAGTCTTCCCAGGTCGCGGCTCGAGGCCGTGTCTCATGAACGCCTTCCCCATGGTCTTGGGCGACCCCTCCCCGCGGCGGCCGCGGATCTCGGCCCGCGCTCGGGAGAACTGGATCTGATTATCCTCCATTGCTGCGCCGGTGTCAAGGCGCAAGCAGTTGCAGCCGCCCCGCAAGCAAACCTTGCACCCAAGCGGCGCAACTTGGCGATGCCGCACGCGAATTCGGAGGCTGCGGCCGGGCATCGGAGTCGCCGGCCATTCCCTCCTGGAGTACCCACTACGGTTCCCGGGCTGGCGCCGCGCGCTCGCCACACCCGCGCGAGAGACTCCGCGAGCGGACCGCTTTCGAGTTAGTAGTTTCGAGTTTCGAGTTTCGAGTTTCGCGCTCCCGAGCGGCAAAACTACAAACTCGAAACTGATCACGCGCTCCCGGATGGCCCATCGGCCATCGGCGCCAGCAGCGGTCGGCGGTATGCTCGCCGCCCATGCTGCACCAGCAAGACAGCGTCTGGAAAGACCTCCTCGATCGGGACCTGGAACCGTTTCTCGCCTTTTTCTTCCCCGCAGTCCACGCGGACGTGGACTGGAGCCGCGCGCCGGAAGCCCTCGACAAGGAATTCCGGGTGTGTCCCGCCTGGTCAACCGGAGATCCAGCAAGTTTACCGCAGAGCTCGCTGAGAACGCAGAGCAGAGGAATCGAGCTGTCGATGATGCCTGCTTCTGCTTTTTTTCTCTCCGCGCTCTCCGCGGTGCAATTTCCCTGATTCCATTCGGCCCCGTTCGTGCACGTCCGACCATATCCTCCGTTGACCGTGTGGAACACGCTCGGAATTCCAGCGCATCGTCCGCGATTCCACCATCGGCGTCCGACTCGCCGACAAGCTGTCGAGTTTCGAGTTTCGAGCCTGTAGTTTTGCCGCTCGGAAACTCGAAACTCGAAACTGATCAAGCGCCGGGAGCGGGGTCGCCGGGACGCGAAATGCCGCGCCCGACCCCCTTATGTCCGTCCCGAAACCGGCCAACGCGATGATTTCGCGCTGCAATCCGGCGTCACCGCGAACAAATCGGTGGCCCCGCCCGGGCGGACTCCGCGACGTCCCCCACGTCGTCGATCGCCATGGCGTAGCGGCGGGATTCGCCCCGTCCCACCGACGCCCTACTTTGGAGGTTGCGGGGGCACGACGAGCTCGATGCCGCGTTGTGCCGGCGAACCGGGAAAGAACCGATAGAGCGTAACGGCTCCTGACGGCAGGCGAACCTCACGATGCAGCGCCTCGCCATACTTGTTCCTGTGCAGCCTGATCACCGTGCCGTCGCGCTGCGTGGTGACCATGATCGCGCCGCCGTCGCTGCGTAAGCGCTCCGGGACGACATCGCGGACGACCCTGCCGCGCGCGTCGAAGGTGCGCGTGCGGAGCAGGCGGTTCCCCTCGTGCGCCGAGGAATAGTAGCGCATCACCTTCACCCCGTTGCGGTACTGGATGAGGTGCCGCTGCAGCGGTTGCCGCCAGAAGGCAAGATCTTCCCTCGCGCGCGCCAGGGCGATTTCGGCGTCGACGCGCATCTGCTCGGCGGCGCCGCAGGCGTAGCCGTCGTAGTCAGGTCGCCGGCCGTCGCAGTAGTAGCCTTCTTGCGTCCGCACGTGCTTCAGGTCGTCCTGCAAGCGCGTGATCTTGGCGCGGGCGCTGTCGACCTCCGCGCGGTCGCCCGTGGTCTGCTTGGCGGGAACGACGCCCGCGGCGACCTTCAGGGCGGCGACGAGCTTTGCGTAGTCGACGCCCGGGCGGGTCCGAAGACGTCGCAGCGCGGCCCCGAGCCCGGCGCCCTCCAGGATTCCGTTGGTGTTACCGCCGCCGTCGACGTCGTCGTAGCCGCGGAGCTCGGCAAGGGTCACTCCTGTGCCCCGCAGCGCCGGAGCGAGATCGCGGGACTGCAGGTCGACACCGCTCTGCAGGCCGCGAGGAACCGCGCCACCGGGAACTGAGGCCGACGGCCGGAGAGTGGCGGAGGAGATCGTGCGGGGGGACTGGGGACCCGCGGGTCGGGCCGCGAGATCGGTGTGAACGGGAGTGCCCGGGCTCTTTGCGGAAAGGCCGCCGCCGGTAGCGCCATCGCGGCTGGCGAGCTGCATCACGCCGTCTCCCCGCCCAGCCCAGGGCTCGAAGCAGTCTTGCCGGGCGGCGAGTGGGGTTGCGGGCCCGAGTGCTGGCGGGGTCGCGGGCGCAGCCGACAGGGCGAACGCGGTGGTGGGGACGGGCGAATGGGTCGTTGAAGCGGAAACCGAGGCCATGTTTTCTCTCCGAGCGCGAGTGGCGGTAACGTAGACGGTGCTTTGCGAATTAGACCCGGCAGGGGCAGGAACGGGCACGGCGGAGGAAAACGCCGTGGGGCTGCGAACAGACCTTCGTGCGCGGCCAACTCGGCGTCGCGGCGAAGGAGCTCCCGTCCGTTCCCCTACGCTCGGAATCGCGGTCGCCGCCGGCCGCCCACGATCACACCTGATGGTAGTAGACTGACGTGATGCTTGCAGATCTGGATTCAGAGCGCATGTTCACGCCACAGACGCCGACCGGGAGCCTTGGAGTGGCGCGCCATGACGATCGCTGGCCGCACAAGCAGTGGGCTCGGAACGTCAGGCATCTGAGCACGGGGCTACTCCTGACTCTGGCAGCTCTACCTGCCCTCGCTGGACCCGGCGAGACAGGTAAGAGCGACTGGCAATTGATCGGACCGGGCGGAGGCGGCCACCTGACGGCGCTGATCGTCGATCACAGCGATCCCCGGATGTTATTTGCCGCGGTCAATTGCGGCGGCATGCGGCGCAGCCTGGATGGCGGAAAAACGTGGGAGATCCGCAACCTGGATTTTGACTACGAGAAGTACGGAATTCAGGCCACAAAAGTAGCTGCGCTTGCCCAACATCCCAAAGATCCGCAGGACTTGTTGGCCGCTCTGTTCACCCGACAGATTTACACGAGCGCGGACCGAGGAGCTACCTGGCGTCTGAGCTACACGTGGCCCGGCACTTCGCTTGACGAGTCGGCCAGCTACTTCGCCTTTGATCCAGTGGATCCGGACATTGTGTACACGTCCGTCGCGGGCAATATCGATCGGCTGCTGACGCCGGTCAAGGAAGGCGTGGACCGCCACGCCGAGATCTCACGTGGCCTCGTTTTCCGCGGACGCCGCGCGGCGGGCGGCGACTGGAGCTGGGAGGAAATCGGCGAGCTCACAGACCCACAGGGGCAGCCGCTGAGCTCCTACTCTGGCGCCGTGAATCCGCAAGACAGGCAGGAGCTCTTCCTTGTCACACGCGCCGGACTGTACCGCGGGAAGCTGGAGCATGCCCGGCTGGCAGCGAGGCCCGTAGATCACCGCCGCGCCGGGCTGCCTGAAGCCGCGGACTTCGACGGCGGCAAGATCGAGGTCGATCCGCGCCGCCCGGGAACGGCCTACTTGACGGTCATGAATCTGCGGGGACAGGGCGGCGGGTTTTTCAAATCGAGCGATGGGGCAAGGACCTGGAGACGGATCACACGCGGCCTCGACCTCGACAACGGCGCGTACTACGACATCCAACTGCATCCGACCGACGACCAGTGTCTGTATCTAGCCCAGACCCGCAACAAGACCTACGAGGGGTCTCGCAAGAAAAAGGCCGCCGGGGCGCTCTACCGGTCCCGGGACGCGGGTGAGTCGTGGGACGTCATCAGCGATGGGCGAAACCTCCCGTGGAGCTGGAAGGCCATCAAGGAAGACCTGTTCGGCGCCATGTACATGGCCGTGTCGCGGCAGCGGCCGAACGCGCTGTACTTCACCGCCTCCGCCGGGCAAGCGTTTGCCGCGGACGATGTTCTGGTGGATCCGCCGGTGTGGCGGCAGATCGTGAGCCGATCACTGGGAGAGAACCTATGGACCACGACGGGCTTGGAGGCAATCGCCTACCCCCATTCCATAGGAATCGACCGCGCAAACCCGCGAATCCTCTATCTGCCGTACGGCGATCACGGGCTATTCAAGAGCGAGGACGGCGGAAAGAGCCTGCGCCTCTTGCCAGGCACCGGCAGCACCTACGGCGGCACCATCGCGCTGGACGAGCGCCGGCCGGGCAGGCTCTATCTGGCGACTCGCGGGCCCCATCTTCAGCTCAAGGACGGCGAAGTCCTGCAGAGCGACGACGGCGGCGAAAGTTGGCGCTTCATTGGAGGACAGGACCAACCATCCCCCGGGCTGCCCGCGAAGCCAGGGCGGCGAGCGGAGAAACGCGCGCGAGCGGCACGTGCGAATGGGCGCGGGGAGCGGCGGCAAGATGCTGACGGCAACAACCGCGAGCCGAATATCCGGCCTGGATCCGCCGCCAAAGACGGGGCCGAGGCTGTCGCCGTCGGCCACCTGCCGCGTGGCGCCATGACAGCGCTCGCCTTGGAATACCTCGACGCCGACCGGAGAAATCTGTTCGTATGCCAGTACGATCAAGGTCTGTTCTGGATGGACAGCTTCGAGCAGTGGCACCGCATCCTCGCTCAGCCGGGCTGCCGAGCGCTGGCCCAGCGCAACAACTTCGCCGAGCTGTTTCTGGGGATCGACGGAGAGGGAATCGTGTTGCTGAAGCGCCACGGCGACCAGTGGTCGCCGGCCCTGGTCGCCGGGGCTTCACCTTCCTTCGGGGACAAGTTTTTCGACGTGAAGGTCGCACCGCAATCGGGCATCGTCCATGTCGCCACTCCCAAGGGGGTCTTCACTCTGGATCGCAACAACCGATTGGTGCAGCGACTGGCGATGCGGGACGCCATGGCGGTGGCACTTGGTCCGGCGAACGAGTCGATCATGTACGCCGTCAGTCCATATCGCGGCCTATTCCGGTCGTCTGACCGCGGCGAGACCTGGCAGGACGTCGGCGAGGGGATCCCGGTCCGCTCGTTCCTGGGTTTGCACGTGTCGCCCGCGGAAACCGATACCGTATATGTCACCGCCCGGTGCGCCGGCGTGTGGAAGAAGGACTTTGCGGCGAATGGGGCGGAGGCGCCGCCACCACGGCCCCGTGCTGATTGAAATCAGAAGGGGAACCGCAAGTGACCCGGGGTATCTGTTCACCCCCTCACCCCGCTTGCGGGCTTTCGCGAAAGGAGCCCCGCGGCGGCCTAAAACGCGACCACCTCGAGCAGGGCGAACTTGAGATACTGGGTTTCCGGCATGCCGAGCAGGACGGGGTGGTCGGGAGATTGGCCCTCCCACGCCAGCACGCGCACGTTTCGCCCCGCGCTCGCCGCCGAGGCCAGGAGCATCTCGTGAAAGGTGTCCGGGTGGATGTGATGGGAGCACGAGGCCGTCGCGAGGATGCCACCCGGGCGCAGAAATCGCAGGGCGTTGGTGTTCAGCTCGCGGTAGGCCCGCTTCGCCTCGGGAACGTGGCGCTTGCTGCGCGTGAAGCTCGGAGGATCCAGGATGATGAGGTCGAATCGCTCCTCGGACCGGCGCAGCTCGGCCAGCGCTCTGAACAGATCGGCCTTGCGAAAGCGGCAGCGATCAGCGACGCCGTTGCGAACGGCGCTCTTCGCCGCCCGCTCGAGCGCGGGCTGTGAAGAGTCGATCCCGACCACGCTGGCAGCTCCCGCCACCGCGGCGGCCAGGGCGAATCCGCCCTGATAGCAGAAGCCATCCAGGACGCGCCGCCCCTGCGCGTGCGCGGCAAGCAGTCGGTAGTTCCGCCGTTGATCGAGAAACAGCCCGGTCTTCTGGCTCTGGGCCAGTTGCACGATGTGCTCGACATCGTCCAGGCGCACCGTGATTTCGTCCGGGGGCGCGCCAAGCAGCGCGCGATGCCGCGGCGGCAGGCCCTCGAGCTCGCGCAGCGGCGAATCGTTGCTCTCGATGATCGATGCCGGCGCGAACAGCCGCTCCAGGACTTCGGCGATCGCGTCCAATCGCTGGTCCATCCCTGCGCACGTCGTTTGCAGCACGAAATGCTCGCCGTATCGGTCGATGAGCAGCCCGGGCAGCCCATCGCTCTCACCATAGCAGAGCCGATAGCAGGTTTGCCCGGGAAACAGGCGCTCGCGCAGGTCGCGCGCCCGCTCCAGCCGTTCACTGAAAAAGGCCGCGTCGAGCGCCACCAACCGACGGCTGGCGAGGACACGCACGGCAATGAGCGAATGCGGATGAAACAGGCCGCTGGCGACCAACTCTCCGGCCTGGTCGCGCACCGCGACCAGGGCGCCCACGCCGGGGAGCTCCCCGCCAGCGTGGGCGAGCTCATTTGAGAAAATCCACCCGTGGCCCTCGCGCAGGCGCCTGGGCGGCGAACAGGAGAGCGTCACGTCCGGGGCTTGTTGCTCGTTCATGTTCACGCTGTCGGGCTCGACGGCCTAGAACGTCGGTGGCCCCATGGGGGCGAAGCGGGTGTTATTAGCGTTGAATGAAAAAAGCTTGCACATGTACCACGGCTGGTAGATTCCAAACGTGATGATGGAAAGAAGCGTCCCGACCAGCATGACGGCGAACAACTGACCGCCCTTGCCCTCGAAGCTCAGACATTCCGGTCCGATCACGGTGTTGGCGGCAAAGAAGCGGTTCATTCGGCAAATTCCCCAGGGCAAGTAGATATAGAGCGTCACGATGCTCAGGAGGCCGACAACCAGTGCCTGGACAAAGAGCTGGCCGCCGGAGCCTACAAACTGGGGGCGGTAACGGCCGACCTGACTATGGTCGAAGATCCATCGGAGGAAGCCGACCATTGCCCACGGATAGTAGATTCCGAGCGTGATCAGGGTGAGCAGGTAGAGCTTGAGAATCTGCAGGAACAGCTCGCCGATTCCGAAGTCGATGTACATGGGCTGCCCGCGGAAGGTGGTGTGAGCGCCGAGGTATTTCATGAGGTTGCGGGTGAACCACAGCGAGTAGACGCCGAACGTGATGAGGCTGAGCAGGTAGCCGACCAGCATCAGCTTGAACAGTGCGCCGCCGGTGCCGTGAAAGGCGACCTCCCCGGCGTTAACCGTTGCCGCGCGGCCGGCATACGCCATGGGAGGAGGTCCCATCGGCATTGACGGTGGTGGGGATTTCGCCAGCGACGGCGGGGTCAAGGGCGGCGGTGCCGGGGCACCGCGCTGGCCGAAGTCAGGGACGGACGCCCCCATCATCGGTGGCGGCGGCGGCGGCAAGGTCACCGGTGCGCCGCGATCGTGCCGTTCGGGCGCGGTCGATGTGGCCACGGGAGGGGGGCCGAGGTTTGGAGCCGTGGAGTCGGCCCGCGCCACCGGCGCTGCCGGTAGCGGTTGGCCCGCGGCGACCCGCCGGTACGCGTATTCATAGATGTCGAAGGCGACGGTGTCTCCGTCCTTCAGGCTCTGTCGGGTAACGCGGCTGCCATTGACAAACGTACCGTTGGCGCTGCCGAGGTCCTCCACGAGCACGCTGTTCCCGGTTACGGTGAGGCGGGCGTGCTGTTTCGAGACGCTCCGCTGCGGGATAACGACGTGACACGATTCGTCACGGCCGACGGTCGTCTCGGTACCGAGGATCTCGACTTGCGCGGTGCCCTCGCCCGGCGTTTTGCGGGAGAGGAAGTGGCGGTCGACATCGCGAGAAAATCTGAGCAGCGTTTCGTCCGCCGCGTCGCCCGCAGCGACTTGCCGCGGTGGGGGGGCCGGAGCGACCGGGGGCGGCGGCGACATGCTTGGCGTGGAGCGCGGCGGCAGATGCGGCGCGGCCGCGTGAGACGCGGGGCGGGACGGCTTCGGCGCCGGCGGGGGGGGCGGCGCGGCCGCCGGCTGATGCATGGTGCGGTCCGAAGTCGCCTGCTCCCGCTCCGCCGCCTCTTCGGCTAGCATGCACTGGAGCCTGATCTTGGGCCCAAGCTGGATCCGATCGCCGGACACAAGCGGCGTCTGATTTCCTCTCTTGCCATTGACCAGGGTGCCGTTGGTGCTCTTTTCGTCGCGGATGAGCAGGCGGTCGCCATCCACCAGAAGGGTCGCGTGGTGGCGCGATACCGTATCTTCGGGGATGGAGATGTCGACAGTGGATGCTTTCCCGATCGACATCGACTGTCCGTCCTTGAGCGCAAACGGAAACGACTTTCCGGACTCAGGACCGGCGAGCACGACGAGCTTGCCTTTGATGACGTTCGCCACGTTCTTTCCTCGCTGCTGGATGGCGTTTCTGCCGGCTCCGGGGTACTGGCTGTCGCGACGGTGCCACCGCGACGGACAACCATCTTAGGTCTGCACCTGCGTCGCCGCAAGGCGCGCCGATGCCCTGCATCCACTGCCTGCTCGACCCTCTGGCTGAATCTCGTAGCTCCGCCGGGAAACACGCGGAAACAGCGAAACACCAACCTGCCACGCCGGAAGCCATCCGTCTACTCGTTCATGGCGCACGCCTTGTACAACTTGGCGTCATCTTGTACAACTGCACCGATCGCACGGCCTCGCTTCGGGGCCGCAATAGCTCGGCGTACCGCCTCCTCCGCCGCGCGGCCGGGCCGCGTGCTGCCGATGCGATCCTGGCGCACCGGTTGCAAACAAGGGCACGGGCATCAAGACCCAACTCGAAACGGTGTCAGTCGCCGCCGCGATGGCCAAGCATGCTGCTGGCAAGTCGGGGACCCCCTGGCTCCGCGCACAAAAAGGAGATTCCCTTGCCAAGGAACAGATGGATGACCGACGTCCCAGAATGTTCTTCCCAGGCCGGGCTCGGCCACCCACGCCGAGCGACTGCACAGCTCCCAAAACGGCAACGCGGCGCCCGCACGGCAACATCCGGCCAGGGACCCCACCAGCTCGGCCCCGGGCGCGCGCTCGTGCTCTTCCTCCTGCTCGCCTCCCCCGCGACGCCCGCCGGCGCCGTCCCCGAGCTCCCGGTGCGTGCCGAGCTCGGCTCGCGCCTCGGCGACCTGCGCGTGCCCTTCGTGGCCAACGAGGGCCAGCTCGACCCCACGGTGCGCTTCAGCGCCCACACCTTCGCCGGAACGGTCTTCGTCACCGCGCGCGGCGAAATCGTCTACGCGCTTCCCGGCCAGCCAGGTGACCGGGACGCCTCCCGGCGGGAAGCACGCGAGGCCACCCCAAGCTGGACCATCGTCGAGCGGTTCCCGGGCTCCACGCCCGAGGTTCGTGGTCAGGCCGAAGCCAGCACGAGGGTAAGCTCTTTTGTCGGCAGCGATCCGGGTCGCTGGCGATCGGAGCTGAAGACCTGGGATTCCATCAATCTCGGCGAGCTCTGGCCGGGCGTGGAGATCACCCTGGAGGCACGAGGTCGGAACATCGAGAAGGTGTACCGCGTGGCCCCCCAGCATGACCCGGAGCTCATCTGGATGGAAGTGAGCGGGGCGAGCACCCTTTCGCTCTCTACCAAGGGCGAGCTTGTGATCGAAACGGGCCTCGGCAACGTCACCCTGTCGAAACCCGTGGCTTTCGAGGAACATGAGGGCGGCCGGGTGGAAGTCCCGGTAGCATATCGGCTGCAGGGGATGCGGTACGGTTTCACCGTCGGCCCTCGCGACCCACGACATGCGCTCGTCATCGATCCGTTGCTGCAGGCGACCTACCTCGGCGGCGCCTCCGACGAGCAGCTTCACGACATCGTGGTCACGGGGAGCGAGGTTTTTGTCGCAGGCGCGACGATGGGGAGCGACTTCCCCGGTACGGCCGGCGGATACCAGGGCACAACGGGCGGCAACTGGGACGGCTACGTGGCTCGGCTCAACCTCGCACTGACCTCGCTTTCTCAAGCGACCTACCTCGGCGGGGCGCAGGACGATTTCATCAATGCGCTTGCCGTCACAGAGAACGAGGTGTTGGTTGCGGGAGAGACGTTTTCGAGCAACTTCCCGGGGACCACACGGGGCGCCCAGGAGAACCTCGCGGGGATCGGGGACGGCTTCGTGGCGCGGCTCGACCGGTCGCTGACCTCGCTTGCGCAGGCGACGTACCTCGGGGGGGCGCACACCGTCTATTCCGAGATCATTCGGGATCTGGTGGTAACGGAATTTTACGTGTTTGTCGGCGGGTTGACGCGCTCCGCGGACTTTCCGGGGACCGCCCTCGGCGCCCAGCCGAACCTCTCAGGCACCGGCGACGGTTTCCTTGCGCGGTTCGATTCGTCACTGACCTCGCTTCTCGGGGCGACCTACCTCGGTGGGTCGGACATGACGACCTACGACGAGGTGACCGCCATTGCGGTGACCGGGACCACCGTCCTTGCCGTCGGCCATACACCGTCCGGGGACTTCCCGGGAACGGTGGGTGGGGCGCAGAGCAGCACGGGCGGCGGCCAGGACGTCTTCGTGGCACGCCTTGACGAGCTACTCGAGGTGTTGTGGCAGTCAAGCTATCTCGGCGGCCAGGGGAACGATTACGGCAGCGCCCTCGCCGTCACGGGAGAGGACGTCTACCTGTCGGGTTACACGAGCAGCTCGGACTTTCCAGGCACTGCAGGTGGCGCGCAGGCAAGCTTCGGCGGCGCTGAGGACGGCTTCGTCGCCCGCTTGAGCTCGAGCTTGACCTCGCTGGTCCAGACGACCTACCTCGGCGGATCGGGTGTCGACGACGGCATGGCCCTGGCCCTCGGCGGGTTGGCAGCTCCGGAGGTCTTGGTGCTCGGGGACACGAGCTCCACCGACTTGCCGGGCACGACCGGGGCCCTCCAGCCGGCACTCAATGGGGCGACGGACGCCTTCGTGGTGCGTCTAAACCCCGCCTTGACGACCTTGGTCCAGACGACTTACCTGGGGGGCGCCGATGGCGAAACCGGCCATGCTGCCGCTGTCGCAGGAAGTGACCTCTACGTGGCGGGGGTCACGACGTCGGATGGGTTCCCGGGCTCCACCGGTGGCTACCAGGCAAGCAGAGCGGGGGAAAAAGAGGCCTTCGTGGCCTGGCTCACCCAGGACCTCTCGGGTCCGACGCCAACACCCACCGCCACGCCGGCCGACACCGCGACGTCGACGCCTACCGACACGCCCACGTTCACCCCCACCGCGACGCACACGGCAACGACAACACCTACCTTCACGGCGACGCCTACCGCTACCCGTAGCCCAACCGCCACGGCCACCCACACGCCCACGTTCACGCCCACCGCGACGCACACGGCGACGGCAACACCTACCTTCACGGCGACGCCTACCGCTACCCGCAGCCCGACCGCCACGGCCACCCACACGGCCACCCACACGCCCACCCACACGCCCACCCACACGCCCACCGCGACGCACACGGTGGCGGCAACACCTACCTTCACGGCGACGCCTACCGCTACCCGCAGCCCGACCGTCACGGCCACCCACACGCCCACGGAGACGGCCACACATACCTTCACGGCAACACCAACCGCCACGGCAACGCCTACCCCTACCAGCACCACCACCCCGAGCTGGACTCCGACCTCGACACCCACCTCCACCGGCACCCCCACTCCCGTTCCGGCGGACGCCATTCCCCTCCCGGACGCCGACGAGCTGGTTGCGCGCCCCGCGGACTCCGCCGTGTGGCTCACCTTCTTTGCCGGCCAGACCGCCGTTCCGGATCTCTCCACCGGCGTCTCATGGATGATTCGGCGCGCCGTCGATCGCCATCCGCGGACGCCCGCCGAGGGCACCTGGGTGGTCACGGATCCGCAGCTCCCCTATCTCGACGCGGGTCTTGCCAATGACCTCACGTATTACTACGCCCTGTTTGCCGTGCCGCAGGTGGGGCAGTCCGGAAGCCCGATGTACGGCCCCAGTCTGGGAACCTTTGCGGAGGCCATGCCACGCTCGAGCACCGCGGGCGCCGAAGCGATCCACTTCCTCTCCGGACCCACGGTGGAAGCGCTCGCGCCGAGCTCGCTGCTGGTATCGTGGGCGGTCAACGAGCCCTCGTCGGCGGAAGTGATCACGGAATTGGGCGAAACTCTGTTTGCGGACGCCGCTTTCGCTACGCGGCGCAGCGTCCTCGTCGACCTGTCGGCGCCGCCGCTTGGGGAGACCGTTTCGGTATGCGTTCAGCCGGCGACGGCACGGGACGCGTCCTGCTCCGATCCGATCACCATCCCACCCGTTCCGGGCGGCGACACGGTCCGGCCCGTGTTCTACGAGGCGCCATCCGTCATCGAGGTGGGCAGCGATCGAATCGTCATCCGCATCATCGCGGACGAGCCGGTGCTCGTCGAGGTGTCGCTGCGGCCCGAGCGCTCCGATGGGCGAAGGTTGGCGAGGCGCTTGTTCCTGTCTCGAGAGCACCTGGTCGAGGTTACGGGGCTAGGGCCCGGGGTGACCTATCTGTTCTCTGTGGTCGCGACCGACCATGCGGGCAACCAGGCCGTCTCCGGCGAGAGGCGCGTCACGACTTGCGTGGGCTGCGCTCCGAGCATCGGTTCCACGGCGAGCGTGTTTTGCGATTCGCGGACCGCCGGCGCCGCGGGAGCGGTGATCATTCTCGAATCTCCACTGCTGGTTCGGGCCACGCTGCAGTGGGGGAGCTCGGGGGGCGCGCTGGGCGGGGTTGCAGACCTCGCCACGCTGTTGCGGAGGCAGACTCTGTTTCTGCCCGGCTCGACCACCGGCGTGGACATCGAGTACCGCGTGACCTTCCATGACCGCATGGGCAACGCCGCGCCGGTCATCACCGGAGCCTGCCAGACGGCCGCCGCCGCTCCCATCGGCGACCTTCGCATCACCGCGGGCCCGTTTGCCGACTACCGCCGACTGGGGACCAACCAGGTCATCATCTCCTGGACCACGGATTTTGCCGCGACCGGGTCGATCGTTTCCCTCACGGAGGTGGGGAGCGATGCCGAGCTCGGTCCGGCGGTGTCGCCTCCACGCATCACGCGAACGCTCACCCCGTCGGCGGAGGTCGGACCACTGGGGCTCGAGCACGAGATTGCGCTCACGAACCTGTCCGCGAATACGCGCTATTCGGTAGTCGTGCGCAGCGTCGACCTCTACAACCGAGCCGTCGAATCGGAAGCGCTGATCTTTTCGACCTTGGAGGCGGGTCATACCATGCCGCCCGCCCTGATCGGTGCCGCCATTGTCGTGCTCTCGGCGATGGACAGAATCGTGGTGGATTGGCAAACCAATCGGGACACGACCGGCGCGCTCGAGCTGCGATCGGCGGAAGCGAGCTACGTATGGATGTGCGCCGCGGCGGGAACGAGCCACCGCGCCGTGTTCACGGGGGTGATACCAGGAATCTACACCGCAGTGGTCTACTCGCGCACCTTCGACGGGTACGACCTGGCGTCGGAGTCGCCCGATCTCGACGTCAATCCTCCGGCGGAACCGGATACGGCGCCCCCCCAGATCGCGGACGTGGCGGTCGTGCCGCTGTCGGACGGCATGGCGCTGCTGCGCTGGCGCACCTCCGAGCCGGCGAAGAGCATTGTGACCTACGGGACGTCCTTACCCCTGCGCTTGCGGATCGAAGACCATGCGCTGGTGACCAGCCATCTGGTGCTGCTCACGGGACTGGAGTCCGGAAAGAAGATTCTCTATCAGATCGGCGCCAGCGATGTCGCGGGCAACGGGCAGTCTTTCGGCCCCGGGCAGGTGCAGCTCCCGCCCGAAAAGGACGTGACGCCGCCACAGATCGAAGCGGCGTCGGTGCGATTCCGTTGGGAGGACGGCCAGACCGCCGTGGTCGAGTGGGACACCGACGAGCCCGCGAGCTCCATCGTCGAATACGGTGGCGGGATGCAATACGCGCTGCTGGCGCAAGACGGGCAGCACACGGAGCACCACGAGATCACCCTGGCCGGTTTCTTCCCGGGTAAGCCGTATTATGCCCGCCTCCTGTCGATCGACGCGGAGGGAAACAAGAGCAACCGCCATGAGCTGGAACCGTTCATGGCGCCCGTCCCGGTGGCGTCGCCCGTGGTTGCCGCCACCTTGGCGGTGTTGCTGCTGGGCGTCGCGTCGACCAGGATCGGGAGCCGCAGGCGGCGTGAAAGCAGTGGGTCGGACGCCGCCCGGAGGTGAGAGCAACCGCGCTCGGTCGCGCCGGTGGCCGCAGCGCTCCGGTGCACGGTCGCCATCGACGGCGCCTCAACATCACGCGCAGGCGTGTGTTCCACCCCCATGCGCGCGCGGATAAGACGGATGCCGCTTCCTGTCCCCTCCCCCGAGTGCTGGGGGAGGGTGGTGGTAGAGGATGGACACGTGATCGCCAAGCACATCGACGATGGTCGACAGCACCGCCGGTAAACCAGGCGGAAACAGCGAAAACAAACACCAGACCTGCCACATCGGAGGCCATAAGTCTACTCGACCACAGCAACAACGTTGTTCCGTTCGCGGCTCGCTCCGTGAGCTGCCCTCGCCTGCGGGCCACTGCGGCCGATTTCTCCGCCACTATGGCCCTGGCTACCATTGCCGAGATGTTGTCGGTACTGCTACAATCTCGCACGAAAGGGCCTTTCCCGGAGCACGCACTGTGACCGACGACTTCCTGACCATCTCAGAGATTGCCCGCAGGCTGAATCTGCCGCCATCCACGGCGAGCTATTACGCCAAGCGGTTCGCCGAGTTCATCCCTTCGAGCGGCGACGGCCGCCGCAAGCGCTATGGCGGCGAGGCCGTGGACGTGCTGCAGACCATCGCCGAAAGCCTGCGATGCGGAATGACGTCCGCGCAGATCGCCCACAATCTGGGTCGGAGCTTCCCCATGACCATCGATACCACCAGCGACGGCGTCGCGGCGATGCCGCCCGGCGCGGCCCCACCGGCGGACTCCGCGCAGAAGCTCGTGCGCGCCATGATCGACGTGCAAGATCGTCTCGCCCTGGGTCTGGAACGCCTCGCCGGCAACCGCGAGGACTTCGCCGCGATCGACCGCCACCTGACCCGGCAACGGCGCAGCGTCAAGCACCTCCGCTGCGAGCTGGCCCGCCAGAACGAATCGCTCGGCGAGCTGCGACGCGAAGTCGCGGAACTGCGCGTGGATCTCGCGCAGCTCGTGTCGTTCATGCTGCAGAAGCCAGGCAATGCCGCGGCGCAGCGGCGAAAGGCGAGCTGAGCGCGCCGTGCTCGACCGCCCGCCGCAGCGGCCTCACGAAGCTGCCGCGCGGACGGTGACGGGGATACCGTTCAGGACGCTTGTGCCGGTCGCCGCGTCGACGAGCTCCGCAGCCGTCAGGTCATTGTAGCTCGCACCCGGCGCTTGCGCGGCGAGGGACAACGCCGCTCCCGCCCGATCGTGCCCCCAACCATGCGGCAGCGACACCACGCCGGGACGCATCGCCGCCGTCAGCCGCACTGGCACGCGCAGCTCCCCCGTGGCGCTGGTCACCAGCACGGTGGACGCGGATACAATCTGACGCGCCGCGGCGTCGAGCGGATTCATCATGAGGGTGCAGCGGTCCTTGCCTCCGGCCAGGGTGGCGAGGTTGTGCATCCACGAGTTGTTGCTGCGCAGCTCCCGCCGCCCGACAAGGAGCAAGCTCGCGGTGTCGCCGGCGGGGCGGTCAGCCGCGGCCACGAGCGCGGTCTTCAGGCGTTCGGCCTCGCTCGCCATCGCCTCATGGTGCAGCGCAAGGCGTCGGGGCCGAGTTTTCAGGCGCGCCGGCAAGCATGGTTCGAGCCCCCCGAGATCGCGACCGCTCGGGTACTGTTCGCTCAGACGCGCCACCGATCGCCAGGACGGCCGCTGGCGGCCACGGCCAATCGACAGGAGCGCCTCGATGATGCGCGGCGCGCCGATCGCGCGTAACCCCGCGGCGACGACGCCGACCGCAAAGCGGCGCGCCTCCCTGCCCGCCGCGACCCGAGCCGCCAGGCGGCACAGAATGTCCCACTCCGCGGGTTGCCCCGCCGGTCTCGCCAGGATTGCAGGCGCATACCGCTCGACGTTGCGCACCGCGAACGCCCGGTAGAAAAGGTCGAAGTGGTCGCGCTCGGCCGGGCTCGGCGGTGGCAGGATGACCTGCGCATGCCGCGTGGTCTCGTTGCGGTAAAAATCCACCGCGACATAGGCCTCCAGCCCCGCGATGGCGCGATCGAGGCGGGTCCCATCGGGAGTCGACAGCACCGGGTTGCCCGCAATGGTGACCAGGCCGCGGATCTGTCCAACGCCGGGAGTCTCGATCTCCTCGGCCAGCGCCGCCACCGGAAGCTCGCCAGCGAAAGACGGCAACCCGCGCACCCGGCTGCGAAAGGCGCCGAAAACGGGCCCGCGGCCAAAGGGAGTAGCCGCAATGTCAACGGCAGCCCGCGGAAAGAGCGTCCCGCCCGGGCGGTCCAGATTCCCGGTCACGATATTCAGCACCTGGATCAGCCAGCAGCAAAGGCCGCCAAAGCTCTGCGTGCTGACACCGACTCGCCCGTAGCACGCCGCCGCCGTCGCCGTCGCAAGCGAATGCGCGAGCCGCGCGATGACGTCGGCCGGTACTCCGGTCATGGGCGCGACCCACTCCGGAGCGAATGGCGCGACGAGCTCACGTAGCTCGTCGAGCCCGGTGACCATCGACGCCAACCGATCTAGGCGTTCCCGGCGCTTCGCGACGATCTCGTGGAGCAAGGCAAGCAGCAGTGCGGCGTCTGTGCCCGGCACAATGGAGACGTGCTCGTCGGCAATTTCCGCCGTTTCCGTGCGCCGTGGATCGACCACGATCAGGCGGCCCCCGCGCTCGCGGAGCTGGCGCAACCGCTCGCGGATTCCCGGCGCCGACAGCGCGCTGCCGTTAGACACCACCGGGTTGGCGCCGAGCATCAGCAGCAGCTCGCACCGGTCGATGTCGGGGACCGGCACCAGCAACGGATGCCCGTAGAGGAGGTTGGCGGCGAACATCAGGGGCAGCGCATCGACGGAGTTGGCCGAGTAGACGTTGCGCGTGCCCAAGCTTTTCGCCACGAATTCACTGCCCAGCAGCGCCGCATAGTTGTGCGCCACGGGATTGCCGCGGTAGAGCGCGACCGCGTCTCGTCCTCCCGCCGCTTGCACCCCGCGCAAGGACTTCGCTGCCGCCGCGAACGCCTCATCCCACGTGCATGGCACGAGCTCACCGCCGCGGCGGCAAAGCGGCTGCCGAAGGCGATCCGGGTCCTCGTGCAGATCGCGAAGACCGAAGGCCTTAGGGCACAGGTGACCGCGACTGAGGGGATCGGCCGCATCTCCCTCAATGGCCGCCACGCGGCCCCCTTCCACCGTTACCAGAAGGCCGCACATGGCCTCGCAGAACGGACACACGGTAGCTCGGCTCGTGCCCATGACGCGTGCTCCTCACATATCTGTTCGCCCCCTCCCCCCGCTTGCGGGGGGGACAGAGGGGGGGATTAGAAATGGCGCAACAACGCACTCGCACCCGCTCTTTGAGAACCGAGGTGAGCGACGCCGAACGACTTTTCTGGGCGAGGTTGCGACGGCGGCAGTTACATGGAGATCGGTTTCGTAGACGAAATATCATAGCTCGAATGGAGCCTTTCGATCAAACCGCCAAGCTACGTCCGATGGGCGCCACGCAGGACTGATGCCGAGTGGTCCGTGGTCCGCTCCCCCGTGAACGTGGAGGGCGGCATTGACTGTGGCGCGGGGTTATCACTCCGGCGTCGCTTGGGCAAAAGCGATCTGGCGCGGGACCGCGTCTTGGCGAGGAGCTTGGGGTCGTTGCTGCGGGCGAGCGTCACCGCCGTCGCCGAGCCGGCGGACGGATCGGCGGGCCGAGGTTGTTGGGCTGCAAACCGGCATCCCGCCTTTTCGTACGGCTATCCAGATGGATGGCCGGTAGCACGTGACAAGGTGGGAGAGGATTGCCGGCGAGGTCGGCGCGCGAGTGCGTGTATCGCGCACACAACTGGGTGGACGGCTGCCACGTGTAGCGCCTGGCGCGCGACTCCGTCGCAACTCGTCGCGCTCGCGTCCTTGGCGCGAATCCTGCAAGCAGTAGGAACGAAACTCAAGAGCGCACTGCCCATTCGCCTTTCCTGGAGATGACGCATGTTCCGCACCGACATGCCAACCGAAAAGCCCGCCCTACCTACCTTGCCGCTCAGCCCGCTCACCGCGCCGGCGACGAGCACAGACACGCCGCCGGCCGCACCCGCAGTTGGCGCGCCCGAGCTGGGCTACACGGACTGGCAGGACACGTCCAGCGGCAAAGACGTGCAGCGCATGCTTGCCGCGCGCCACGGCAACCCCGCGGCGCTGGCCGCCGTCCTGGGGTGCCGCGGCGAGATCGAAGCTCCCATCGACAGCTCGGCCGGCATGTTCGCATGCCAGGACCTGAGCGAACCCGCCGCCCCTGCGGCTCCCGCCCCGCAGCTCACCGTCAAGGGCGTGATCGCCGCCGGCGGAGAGCTGTCGGCAAACACCATCCTCGCCGTCAATGAGGCCGCGCAACAGGTTGGAGATCAACCCCGGCGCTACGTCGCCTACGATGATGTCGTCAAGGTCGGGGGGTCGCTCGCGTGGCGCGCCAACAACCCGGGAAACCTGCGCAACGCCTCGACCAAGATCGCCACCGTACCGGGCGCGGTGGGCAGCTTCGCTGTCTTCGCCTCCATGGAAGCCGGACGCCAGGCGCAAAAGGACCTCTACCTCAACAATTACGGCGACAAGAGCGTGCGCGAGGCCGTCGCGGAGCTCACGCCCCCCAGTGAGAACAACACCGCGGCCTATTTGGAGGAGCTGGCGTCACAGGGGATCAAGCTTGACGAAACAGTGCGCTCCCAGATCGAGCCGCTCATGGAGGCCATCAAGAATAGTGAGGGGATGATCGCCGGCACGGAGGCTCGGCGCGTCCCGTGAGCTCCGCTGCCGGTGCGCCTGCAAGTTGCGCGGAAAGTCTTCGCGAAGACCCCCACCGTCCCTTCCCAAGCGCGCTCGGATAAGCAGTGGCAACGCGCAATAGCCATCCTCCGCTCACTGGGGGAGACCGGGAGAGGGGAAGAAGGGCTAGCCCGCCGCTGTCCGTCCCCACCCCGATCCTCCCCCCGCAAGCGAGGGTAGGAGGACAGGAAGCGGCATCCGTCCTATCCGAGCGCGGATGCCGTCCCTCCCCCCGCGCCGGGAGGAACAGCGAGGAGCGGCTGATTCAGGGAAGCCGCGCTGCTTGACTCCGCTATCGAGCACACCTATGTTGCGCCCTTGTTGAGGCGTTGCAAGGGCTGCGGCGGCGCTGGCTCCAGGGTGGCGGCGAGCCCTGGCCGGGCTCGCATTCCTGCCGCCCCGGGCGACGCCGCGCTCTGGCACGAAAGCGTTCTCCTCCTTCGAGGTACGGTAGGATGAAACTGTCAAGGGACTTGCCTCGGTGGGCTCTCCGAGCTGGCCTGCTCGCAGCGCTGTCGTTAGTAACGGTTGCCGAGGTGGCGGCGAGCTCGACGCTGGTACTGCAGAGCGTGACACCGGATGCAACGCCGTCCGTCGAATTGTGGTGGACTTCCACGACCGACGCCGGCTTTGTCCGTTACGAGGTCTACCGGCAAGCTCATCAGCTAACGGTGCCCGCGGCCAATGGCGTCACGCTGACCGCCCTGCTCCTCGCAGCGCTCGGGATCGCCCTCATGGGCACATGGCTCAGGGGACGCCAGGGCCGCCTACCGCGCCTCGCGCCTCCGGTGCTCGCTCTCCTGGCCGCTGGCGTGGGCTTTGCCAGTCAATCGGAGTCGCGTCTGGATCCGCTCGCCGTTATCGATGCCCAGGGCACGAAGCTCTATACAGATACGCAGGTCACCGCCGGGGTCACCTACGACTACTGGGTGACGCTCGTCACCAGCAGCGACGGCGTATTGCAATCGGACACGGTAATGGTGCCGGTAGGAACGATCGATGTCGCGCCGGAGTGCACCACGAACGGCTGTCTGCGGCAGTGCTCGTACGGTGGCTCGTACACCAAGGCCGTCATCGATCCGTACGCCACCCCGGATATCAATTTCGACAACGGGTACTCGATCTACACGATCTACTACGCCACGGATGGAGCCGTTTCCGGTGCCACGGTTACCGTGCCATTCGATACCGGGCTGACACCTCCGGCAGGAGGATGGCACATTGCCGCCAATAATCACGGCACTGTCGGCATCGGCGACGTTTGCGCGACTGCCGGGCTGTCGGTCGGCATCGGCTTGTCATCCTACTTTGGCGGGCGCGGCATGATCGGCGTAACCAGCGACTACGCCGGCCTCGGAACGCCCGGCCTACATCATTACCTTACACAGCGGGTCGAAGCCACGAGCTCTCTGGACGGCATGCGCGCGACGCGGACGCTGGCAGCGCTCCTGGGTCTACCGATCACGAATCGATTTGCGGCTGCTGGTCTGAGCCAGGGTGGGCACGCCACTTTCGCCGCCGCAGCCCTGCACGCGGAATACGCTCCCGACCTGGATATCCGCGCCTTTGCCGCCGCCGGACCTGCCACGGTGTGGGAGAGCCATTGGCTGCCCACAACGAGCTACATCACAGATGCGCTCAAATATCATGCGATGCTATTCTACGCTTGGGCGGATCGCTATGGTTGGAGCAAACCGATCTGGGCATCCAGTCTTTCCTCCACAATCGACGACACGATGAATAACTACTGTATGTTTGCACTCGGAGAATCCATAGGTGATCGTATTCCGGATATCCCGAATCGAATTTTTGACGAAACGTTTCTCCACGAAATGCAGACGGAGACGTGGAGCGAGTACACTATGGTTCACGACGCGTTCACTTTGAATGCAGTCGCCCCATACGAACAGACGGCGCCTTTCCGGGTCTATCAAGGTGACGAGGACAACACGACTCCAGAGCCCTACACACGGGAAACCGTCGAAGCGCTGCAAGCAGCAGGCAATGCGATTGATTACGTGGTGGTGCCGGGGGCCGAGCACGAAACTACTGCCTTCTTCTATTTGACCAGCAGCCAACTGGCGGACGATGAGTCGATCGCCTGGATCAGGTCGCAACTGGACGCAAACTGAAGCCCCCACCCTACCTACCCGCCCGCGTGCGGGTACCTGTTCACCTCCCCCCCGCGTGCGGGGGGAAGGGTTGCAACATCCGCGCCGCCCTCGATGAGGACGCGCACCTACGGGCTCAGGCGTTGACCGTCTCTTCCTTCTTCGCTTCCGCGGGCGCCGCCGTCGCGGCCTCTGGCGTCGTCGCCGGCTCTTGCGCCGTCTCGGCCTCCGCTTCACCCGCTTCCTGCGCGTTCGCCTTCTGCTCGGGCGTGATGCCGTCCGCCAGCTCTTTCAGCCCTGCCGCGACGTGGCGCAGCGCCTGCGCGGTCGTCTGCAGCGCAGCTTCGCCAGCTTCCAGGCCATGCTTGGCCCAGACTCTGCCGACCTTCAGAAACTCGCTGACGGCCTTGTCCAACTTCTCGCGATCGACCAACGGCGTGTACTCGTTCATTGTCCTTCTCCAGCATTGAGGGGAGTGCTCTCCGCCTGCGCCTTTGGCAGGCATTCATCACCAATCACCACGGTCGGCCCCGGCGCCCCGCGCACACCCAGGTGAGCCTGCTCGCCCGGAAACAGGCGCCGCCCGCACAGCGCGCAGCGCGCGGCAACCGCGAGGACGAGCGGCTGAAACCCGAGCACGCCGGCGAGCAGCTCGCGCTTCTCCTCGCGAGCTGACTTCGGGACTACGAGAACCGCGCGGTCCGCGACCCGAGCGCCCTCGCCCGTTGTCGCCGCCGCCAGCGCCGCTCCGACTTCCTGCGCCTTGTCCTGAAACCGCCATCGCTGCTCGGCCAGCCGCCTGGCGACCGTCCGCAGCTCATCCTCGGCCATCTCCGAAACCGCCCCAGCAGCAGTGACGACGTCCTCGAGAATCGTCCGCACCAAGTTGGAAACGGGAACCCGCAGACTCTCCGCGAATCGCTTGAGCTCCGTCTCCAGAACCTCGGGAATCCGGGTGTGGAGAACCCGTTCGTTCTTCGCGCTGGCGCTTCTCTTGGTTTCGCTGCTCATGGGGTTTCCTCAGGGCCAATGGCCTTAATGTAACACGCCGTATCACGTTGTCAAGTATTGTGTCACAACGTAATCCGGAGCTCCACGGCGGCCCCGCGCCCTATCCGTTAGCGGCCCGCGGCCGAACAGGCGGCCGTGACCGACATCGCCTGCCCCTTGAAATTACCGGACGCGGCTGACAGTCTGAGAGGAACATTCTGGACGCCAGCCACCCCTGCGCCCAGAAATGGTGGCCGTGGCCCCCGGCGCTCTCCGTGCGCGCGCCGTCGAAGACGCGAGGACTGCATCCTACGCGGTGCGGCCGTCACCGGTCGAAGCGGTTTCGTACACACTTCGGTTGAGCTCGGGGTGAGAGCTCGGCCCGACGACCGCCCGTTTTGTTGACGGTCACGCTCGCAGGTAGTAGGTTGGTGCCATGACAATCGAGGGTAAGCACGTATTTGTCCTGGGCGGCGCCGGTCAGGTGGGCGCTGCCGTATGCCGCGAGCTGGCGGCGGATCGTCCCGCGCAGATCGTCGTTTCCTCGCTTCTCCGGGAGGAGTCCGAAGGCGCGTGTGAGGAGCTTCGCCGCGAGCTCTCCGGGATTCGCATCGAGCCGGCCTGGGGAAACGTCTTTGTGCGCTCCACCCTCAAGGATTGTCCGCGCGGCGCGTTGCTGTCGGACCCGGAGTTGCGCGCGCAGCTCGTCGACGACATTCTCGGCGACCTCACTCCCGAGCTCGTTCATCGCCAGTATCTGTATCAGCTCTTGACCCGCTACCGGCCGCAGATCGTGATCGATGCCGTCAACACGGCTACCGCCGTCGCCTACCAGGACATGTTTTCCGCGTCACGGGAGCTGAAGGCCGCCTTGAACGGGCCACAGGAGCGGCTCGCCGCGGCCGCCGAACAGCAGCTCTGCACCCTTTATCTGCCCCAACTCATCCGCCACATGCAGATTCTCTTTGCCGCGCTCGCCGACTGCGGTGCCGAGATCTACCTGAAGATCGGCACCAGCGGCACCGGCGGCATGGGGTTGAACATCCCCTACACGCATAGCGAGGAAAAACCGTCGCCGGTCTTGCTGAGCAAGTCGGCGATTGCCGGCGCGCACACGATGCTCCTGTTCCTGATGGGACGAACGCCGGGTTGCCCGATCGTCAAGGAGATCAAGCCCACTGCCGTCATTGCCTGGAAGAGCATCGGCTACGGTCCAATCCACCGGCGCGGGGAGCCGATCAGACTGTACGACTGCCCGCCTGAGGGCGCCGTCCGGCTGGGTGACCGCCTCGAGCTTCGCGCTCCGCGATTGGCGGTTTCAGCCGATGAGAAGGTGGCCGGGGCCCCTGTGCTGAGCTCCGTCTACGTCGACACCGGGGAAAACGGGGTGTTCTCAGCCGAGGAGTTCATCGCCATTACCGCCCCCGGCCAGATGGAGTTCGTCACCCCGGAGGAAATCGCCAGAGAGGTGAGCTTCGAGCTGAAGGGAGGAAACTCCGGCCACGAAATCATCAACGCACTTGACTACGCGTGTCTCGGACCGACATACCGAGCGGGGACGCTGCGCGGCCGAGCGATCGCGCGACTCCGCGAGCTGGAGCGAGCGCATGGCGTCGACAGCGTCGCGTTCGAGATTCTTGGCCCGCCGCGGCTCGCCAAGTTGCTCTACGAGGCGCACCTCCTGCGCCGCTGCTTTGGATCGCTGCCGGCGCTCCGCGCGGCCGCTGTCGCCGACGTGGTCGCCGCGCTCGCGGCGGAAATCAGCGAAAACGCGGCGCTGCGCTCGCGGATCCTCTCGATCGGCATTGCCATCTTGATGCCCGACGGCACCTCGCTGTTGCGGGGGCCACTGCTCAAGATTCCCACCTCGCGGGGGTTGGACGCGCTCCCCGTGACGCCCACGTCCATCGATCGCTGGACGGCGGACGGCTGGGTCGACCTGCGGCCTGCCAACGCCGCACGGTGGAAGCAGCGAGTCGAGCGCATTTTCGCGGAGATCGAGCAAGTCCCGCACGGCGCGAGCTCGTCCCGATACGAGCGAGACCGAGAATATTGGCTCGGCAGCGGAGAGATCGAGGCGGGAAAAATCGTAAGCTGGATTTTCATGACCGAGGACCAGGGCGAACGAATGAAGCACTGACCCTGACGCCACCGGCGTCGAGCAGGAGAGCGGCCATGTCCATGCGCCTTATCGCCACTTGTGCCGCGGTCGCGGCGGTCGCGGGCCTGATCGCGTGGCATGTCTTGTTCCGCACGGGACCCGTAGAACAGGTGATTCGCGAGACGGCATCGGCGCTCGAGCGCGAGCTTCCGGAGAGCGTGCTGGCGAATCTTGCGGACACGTTTGACGACGGTCACCACACCAGCAAGAGCGAGGTCGCGGTATTACTGGCGGAGGCGTTTCGGCGATACGACAATATCCGCATACTCTTCGACCACATCGACATCATCGAGGGCCGGGCCGCGGCGGAAGCCGACGTCAGTTTTCGCGTGCTGCTCTCGTATCAGGGCGTTCGCGGCATGGCGCTCGGATCGCTACAGAACCCGGAGCGCGTGCTACTGGTGCTGGAAAAGGACGACACGGGTAAGCTCAGGATTCGCTCATTGAAAGGTCTTGGAAAGCTCGCACCGCTGGTCCAGGGGAAACGGCGACCGACACCGTGACGGCGATACCGACACCCATGCCGGCGCGTATCGACCGCTACGTCGTCCGCGACATTCTGGGGCGGGGCGGCATGGGGGTCGTATACCGCGTCACGTGCATTGAGGACGGCCTGGATTACGCGCTCAAACAGCTCGACGTGGCCCGTGGCAAGCAGCTTGACCGCTTTCGCCGCGAGTACCAGGTCATGCAGCGGATTGAGCACCCGGGTTTGGTGCGCGTTACCGACTACGGCGAAGCGGACGGTAGGCCGTATTACGTCATGGAGCTCGTGGACGGCAAGCCGCTCGCCGAGGCCTTCTTCGGCCCGGGCGGCCGGCCACTTGCCGGGCTGTTGCCGCCGACCTTGCCCCAAATCCTGCGCGCCTGTCTGCTCATCCGCCGCGTTTGCAAGCCGCTTTCCACCGTGCACAACAAGCGCGTGGTGCATCGGGACCTGAAGCCGAGCAACATCCTGGTATTTCCCGGGGATCGCATCAAGCTTACGGACTTCGGTCTCGTCAAACTCGAGGAGGCCGCCGTGGCGCTGACCGAGGATGGCGCCATGATCGGCACGCCATCCTATATGGCGCCGGAAATAGCGCGCGGGAAGTCGGCGGCCGGCGAGGTGGATTTGCGTGCCGACCTCTATTCCCTGGGCGTCATCCTCTACCAGTTGAGCACAGGACGCAAGCCGTTTGTCGGCAAGAACGCCCTGGAAGTGATCGCGCGGCAGATTCGCGACGAGCCGGTGCCACCGCGAAAGCTGAACCCGGCGATTCCCGCGGCGCTCGACAGCTTGATCTGCCGGCTCTTGGAGAAAGACCCGAACCGGCGGCCGGCGGATGCCTTCGCCGTGGAGATGGAGCTCGGCGAGATCGTCGAGACCACCATGAACGCGGGAACGCCGGCGGAGCCGCCACCGGCTGCCGGGTCCCTCGAGCTCGGAAGTCGCCGCGGTTTCGACAAGGCGGAGCTGGAGCGCCGCCTGAGCGCGGCCGAAGGCCGGGTCAGGCAAGCCGAAGCGCAGAGCGATCGCCTGGGCCTGCTGCGCGCGCTGAGCGTGGTGCTGGAATGTAATCGGGTGCGCGGCGAGCTCGACCGCGCGCTGGTCGTGTCAGGACGCGTCGCCATGGCGCTGTCGGATTGTGAGGACGCCGACGTGCACGCGCTCGGTCTGGCCGCGGTAGGGTTGCTGCGCAGTGACCTCGGAGCCCACCAGCCGGCCCTCGACGACCTGAAGCAGGCGGGGCGGGTCGCACAGGGCGGTGGGCTGGTGTCGCGGCTGCCCGCGATCCTGTTCGGTGCCTCGCAGGTGATGGCGCGGTCGGGACGGACCGCCACGGCGGCGCAGCTCTTTGCGCGCGTCGATTCCTTGAGCGCCTGCCTTCCCGACCAATGGCCGGTCCAGTCCCTGGCCCGCCTGTGGTGGCTGTACCTCAGCGACGCCAAGGACGGCGAGACACAGTTCGAGGTCGAGCGGCTGGTGCGGGTCCTGGCCTGCGCGCCGGGGGTGTTGACGGTGTACCGCGCGGGTCTCATCGCCGGCATGGCGCTGCGAAAGCTCGGCAAGAAGCTGGAGTCCGTGCAGATGTTGCAGCGAACGATCGCCCTCGCAGAGGAGGCCCAGATTCGCGAAGATCAGGTGCTGGCGCTATTGGAGCTGGACAGAGCGCTGCGCGAGGCGGGCGCCGAGGAAGAAGCCGAGGTGGCGTCCGCGCGCGCCGAGGCGGCGGCGCTCGGGCTGGTCGGCCGCGCCGGGCCATACAATCGGTTCCTGGCCGACTGGATCAACCGCCTGCGCCGCAGCGCCGGCGGACTTCCAGCCGATGGCGGCCTGCTGCCTGGAGCCGCACTGCCGCTGCCGGGGGCGCGCTGATCGCTGCGCCCCACGCCCTGACCCCGTCTCACCGCAGGCACACCGCCCGCACCTGGGGAAAGTCCGTATGCCCTAGAAGCACCTTCGCAACGCCGTCTTGCAATAGCGTGCGCATGCCCTCGCGCCGGGCTTGCTCGCGGATCTCGGCGACCGGCCGCCGCTGCTGCACGAGGTGGCGGATCTCGTCGGAGTTGATCAGCAGCTCGTGAATCGCCAGCCGGCCGCGGTAGCCCGACCGGCCGCAGTCCTTGCAGCCCCCCTTCTGATAGAGCTGCACCGGGGCCTTCGGCATCTTCTCCTCAGTGTCCCAGGCGGCCGGGCCGTAGGCGGTGCGAAGCTCCGCGATTTCGTCTGCTGATGCCTCGTAGCGGCGCTTGCACGACTTGCACAGCGCGCGCACGAGGCGTTGCGCCAGCACGCCGAGCAAACTGTCGGCGAAGTTGTACGGATCGATGTCCATCTCCAGCAGCCGGGTAATCGTTTCCGGCGCACTGTTGGTGTGCAGCGTCGACAGCACGAGGTGGCCCGTCAGCGACGCCTCGATCGCGATCCCGGCCGTCTCCTGGTCGCGCATCTCGCCCACCATGATCACGTCCGGGTCCGCCCGCAGGAAAGATCGCATGCAGGCCGCAAAGGTCAGGCCGATCTTCGGAAAGACCTGAACCTGACGAAGCCCGCGCTGAGTAATCTCCACCGGGTCTTCCGCAGTCCAGATCTTGCGGGCTTTGGTGTTGATGTGCGCGAGCGCCGAGTGCAACGTTGTGGTCTTGCCGCTGCCCGTCGGACCGACGACCAGCACGATTCCGTACGGCTCGGAGGCAACCTGCTTGAACCGCTGCAGATTCCAATCGCTGAATCCCATGCTCGCCAGCGGGAGTGGCTTCGACGCGCCGAGGATGCGCATGACGATGTCCTCGTTGCCGCCGGCGGTCGGTAGGGAGGCGACTCGCAGCTCGATCTGGCCTCCATTCGGGAGCGGAAACTTGATCTTGCCGTCCTGTGGCAACCGCCGCTCTGAAATATCGAGCTGCGCCATGATCTTGAAGCGCTGAATCAGCGCGCTCCGATACTGCCCTGGCAGCTCGACGTAGGTCTGGCAGGCGCCGTCGATGCGAAACCGCACCTCACACGGTTCGCCGATACCGTAAGGCTCGATGTGGATATCCGAGGCGCCGCGGCTGAACGCTTCGAGCACGATGCGGTTGGCGAGCTTGACCACGTTGGAGTCCGATTCGTCCAGCTCGTCGGGTTGCCCGAGCGCTGCCGCTGTTGACGTGCCGAGCTCCTGCCCAAGCTCCTTGAGCAGAGCGCCGATGTCTTGTTCCATCCCCCGCATCGCCGCAACACCATCACCGGCCAGGTTCTTGAGCCCGTACGACGCGGACAGGTACGCGTAGATGTCCTCCAACAGCGCTGCCTGAAATTCGTAGCGAGTGGCAAAACGCAAGGCGCGGATGGCATCCATGCGCGTGAGGTCGAACGGGTCATCCACGGCCATGAACATGAGACCCGACGAGGTAGTGTTGACAGGCGCGCAGCGCAGCTTTAGCAGGACGTCCACGGGAACGCGGCTCACGAGATCCTTCGACATCGTTTTCACGCCGTCATAGGCAAAGAATGGCACTCCATAGAAGGACGAGAGCGCCCGGCCGATTTCCTTCTGCGGAATCTCGAATCGCTTCATGAGGACGTTGGCGACGTCCAGGTGCTGAATCCGCGCTTCGGTAATCGCCTCCTCGAGTTGGCTGGAGGTGATCAGTCTCTTCTGGACCAGGTATCCAAACTTCGCGGGTCGCCCAATCTGGCTGGACCGCCTCAGATTGTGCAGGGCGATGGCGAGCACGCGCGCGACTTCTTCGGCCGATTCCCTGTCCTGATCGGTAAACGCGACACCGCCGCGCCTGTTGATGATCTCCAGAACGCCCAGCCGTTCGCCGCGGAGCTCCAGCGGTGCGGCGAGGATCGAGCGCGTGCGGTACCCGCTCTTGAGGTCCCAGCGGCGATCGAAGCGGAGCTCAGGGTGCAGTCGCTTCAGCTCCAGCTCGTCGTACACGTCGGTGATCGCGACCACTGAGGTTGCGGACGCCGCGAAGCCGGCAATCGAGCAGTGGTCGATCGGAAGGCGAATTTCCTGAATCTCGCCGGCCTCCTCGAGCTCGTGCAAGGAGCGGAGCTCGCTTTTCTCCGAATCGACCGCGAAGACCGTGGCGATCTCGGCGTCGATGACTTCCAGCACATTGTCTTTGACGTGTAGGAGGAGATCCTCCAGCGAAGCGGCGAGATTGATGGCGTTGGTGACTTCCGCCAGCTTCTTGCGAAAGACGAGCTCGCGCTCGAGATCTTGATGGGTCTTCGCCTGCGTCATGACGTGGCTCCTGCGCGCGGGGGTAGCTACGGGGTGGGTCAACAGTATCCGAGCGCAGGGGAGCCTGTCAAGCGGCGGCACGGCCGGTGTGCGAAACCTTGCGCCGGTCGAGGCGCGGTGGTTAGACTAGGCCCGCGAGTGACGACGAGATCGTAGTAGGGTCCGAGCCAATGAGGGGATGCCGATGCAGGACGTCATGGTAAGCGCCGCGGAACGCGATTCTGTGGTCGAGCAACTTGGGGAGCTCCGCCTCTTTGGCGCGCTGAGCCGCGAGAACTTGGAGCGCGTCTTGACCGCAGGCGTCATGGAACAGGTGGACGACGAGGGACTCATTCTCGCGGAAGCAGCTCCTTCTGACAGCTTCTTCGTCGTGCTTTCCGGGTGCGTGTCGGTGGCAGTGAGGACGGGATCCGGGGAGCTGGCGCACATTAGCGATCTGGCAGCCCCACTGGTCCTCGGCGAAGTGGGTCTCCTGCTGGACAGGCCGCGCACCGCGACCGTTACCGCCAAGGGACCGGTAAGGCTGTTGCGCTTTTCCGCGGCAGTGTTCGCGCGCATGTCCGAACAAATCCCGCGCTTCAGCCTGGCGCTCGCACAGGGTCTGGCCGCGCGGCTCGAGCAGGTTTCGGGGCTGGTGCCATTGCCGGACTATGACCTCGACCCGGCGGCCCTGGAACCGGCAACCGTGGGGCTGCTGCCAATGGCATTTCTGGAGCGTCACCGCGTCCTTCCTGTGAAGGCTGAAGGCAATCAGCTCACGCTCGGATGTGTGGAGACACTCAGCCCCGCGGTGCTCGACATGGTGCGCCGCCATCTTCCCGGCATGGATGTGCTGCCGGTGCGGATTCGCGGGCAAGCGTTCGATGCCTACATGCGGTCGGCGGCGGGAGCCGGCGGCTGGCAACGCGACCAGGAGGCGGCGCCGGCTCCGCCCGTTGAAGCGCCGGCCGAGTGCCGCTCCCCACGACTCGACGCACTGCTGCGGCGGGTGGTGTCCGAAGGTGCCTCGGACCTGCACCTGTGCGCCGCCCAGCAACCGCGCTGGCGCATCGACGGCGACTTGCACCCAATCGAGGATACGGCGGTGCTGGCCACCGAGGAGGCCGCCGAGCTCCTGTTTCCGGTCATGGAAGAGCGCCACCTGCGGGAGTTCCGCGAGACGAAGGACGTCGATTTTTCCTACGCGTCCGCCAATGGGTCCCGCTTCCGCGTCAACCTCTTCACCGATCACCACGGCGCCAGTGCCGCTCTGCGCCTGATTCCGAGCCAGATCATGACGCTCGAGCAGCTCGGGATGCCCGACATTCTGAAGTCACTTTGCGACCTCCCCAAGGGCCTCATTCTCGTCACCGGTCCAACCGGCAGCGGCAAGTCCACCACGCTTGCCGCCCTGATCAACCACGTCAACGAGACGCGCTCGGTGCACATCATCACCATGGAAGACCCCATCGAGTTCGTGCACCCGAGCAAGAAGGCGCTGGTCAACCAGCGCGAGGTCGGCGGGCACGCGCAGTCCTTTGCCCGCGCGCTGCGAGCGGCGTTGCGCGAAGACCCGGACATCGTGCTGGTCGGCGAGATGCGCGACACCGAGACCATGATGCTGGCGATGGAGCTCGCCAACACCGGGCATCTGGTTTTCGGGACGCTGCATACGAGCTCCGCGGTCAGCACCGTAGATCGCATCATCGATTCGTTTCCGGCGGATCAGGAAGATCAGTTGCGGACGTCGCTCTCCGACAACCTGAAGGGAGTGGTCTCGCAAATGCTCTGTAAGCGCCGCACCGGGGGGCGTTGTGCAGCGTTGGAGATCATGGTCGTGACGCGCGCGATAGCGAACCTGCTCCGCGAGGGAAAGACCATCCAGATTCCTTCGATGATGCAGGCCGGAAAACAAGATGGACAACTCTTGCTCAACCAGCATCTCGCAACGCTCGTGGAGCGCAAGCAGGTCCAGTATACGGAGGCGCTAGGCAAGTCGATGGACCGCGAGGACCTGTCGCGCCGGCTCAACCTGCCGCTGCCGCGGGGGTTCATCTGAGGATTCGTAACGGCGCTGTCGCCTGGGCTCGTGCTCGCATGCGCCCCCCTCTTCACCTCTCCGCAAGCGGGAGGACAGAGGGGGGCGGACCGGTGCTACTCGTAGATGAGATTGTCGAAAGCCACCGTATCGACGCCGTAGCCGCTCGCATGGCCCGGCAACCAGACACCAACCATGACGACGTCACTCTGGGGCGAGCCATTGGACCAGCCCATGGTGTAGGTGTGCCAGCCGCCATCCGACTCAGAAACCTCTATTGGCGCATCGGCACCGAGCTGGCCAATGTAGATCCCAAACTGGCCAAACTCCGCTGACGGCGGCGCGTACACGTCGATGCTCTTCAGCATCTTCCCCTTCGGGAGCTTGATGGTCCGGCTCGCCCACGTAACGGGGAAAGCCGTGGGCGGGTCGAGCACGACGAGGGGCGTAAAGTTGATGAAGGCGAAGCGATTGCCTCCGGGCGACTCCTCGGCTACTGAAAAATCGGCCTTGCCCCAGTCGATATTGTTCTTGGGCTCGGACGGGCCGCCCGCGGTCCCCACGAGCACATCCAGGGGTGAGGTCTCGAAGTCATCGGTGAACGATCCGGCAGACGGCTCCTCGGGCACGGTGTGCTGTACCGAATTCGCATGGACCCGGAGCTCGGAGATGCCGGCGCCGCCTTCTCGCCTGGTGACGTGGAGCTCGACCCAGGTGACGCGCTGCGGCGCGTCCAGGATGACTTCCCGCATGGCGCCATTGTCCAGAATGCCGCCCGTAACATTCACCCGCGCGCCGTTGGAGAACAGCAGATAGCCGGAGCGACTGGCGTGTCCCACTTCCCGGCGATCGAAGATGCGAATGCGGTCCACGTCTCTTGGCGACCGCCAGGTGTACCTGATCCACACGTCGCCGTCGGTCCAGTCCGCTTCGGAAGGGCGCCAATAGGTCGCGAAGCTGCCGTCCCTGGCGTTTCTCGCGTCGTAGTTGCGCCCGTGGCGGGAAGACTGGGTGACGCGGGCTCTGGTGGCGAGATTCACACTGGAAATTCGCGGCGGTGTGGGCACGTAGTTGTCGTAGCCAGTGGTAATGACGCGGTTGCCGAGACCCGACCAGGAGTAGTTACCCTGAGGCGGCTCGTACGGACATGAAAGCTCGCTGAAATCGTTCCAATAGTGAGCGGGGTCGCCGTCGACATACGCCAGTAGCTCCTGCCCCGATGCCTCGTCGCGGTAGACCCGGTTGCCCGCATAGGTGAAGTCGCTGGTGGACGCGGGGTCATAGTCCAGCGGCCACATCGCGTCACCGGAAAGTGCGGGCATTACGTCGGGGTTTTCGACTCCATTCCGATATATGACGTTATTTTCGATCCTGGTCCCTTTCTGCTTGAATATGCCAATCCCATAGTGGAAACCGAACGCAGGATGTTCAGAACCGTGCAAGAATGAGTTTTCTACTGTAACATTGACGTTTTCACCTTGAATCGATATGGGTGATTGGTCAGCTCCGCCAGGGCCTGATTTCACGTATGCAACTTCGCTACTATCTATGACGTAGTTCGTGCTGTATGTTATGTCAAAGGCATCGGGTCCATACCAGCATCCCTGGAACTGTGGGGTAAGAACGTGCTCGAATGTATTCGGATCAAGCGTGCACATTCCATGCTCACCATGAAGTATCGTGCAGTTTCTGACGGTTATGTTCGTTCCGCTCACGTACGACATTCCGCCGGCGCCGGCCATGTGAGAAATATACAGGTTTTCGAATAGCGCGTTGTGAAACTCCCCGCTTATTCCGTCTCCGCCAATAAATAACGGATCGTAATTCTTTATGATTGAACAATCCTTTACGGTTACGTTGTATGCCTTCATGTGAATAGCGCCAAATATCAATGGCGTCGTCGAAAACAGCGTTTGTTTCTCCGTGAAATCCGGGTGCTTCGGCCAGGCAAGACCAATCATATCGTGCATGTATAGGTCTTCGAACCAGAATCCGTCACCGAATTCCAGGTAGCTCGCAATGCCCATCTCTGCTCGAGAAATCTCGAGGCCGCGAATCTTCCAGCCGTTGCCGTCAATGCGAATCGCTATCCGTACATAATCGCGATCCAGATACTGATCGAATCCCGTGCCCTGGTGCTTCTTGGCCCAACTGACTACGTCTGCCCAGTCAAGCAGTCCCGGCGTCGTGTCTTTTGAAGGAAAGGTGATGTGCGGGCGCATATTCTCATCGCCAGAAACCCTGGTATACGGCTCGACCGTTATCCATTCGTTTTTCCTGATGTCAGCGGTTCCCTTCAGGACAAGCTCACATTCGCCGCCGTCCTTCGTAAAATCCTTGTCGCTCCACGTGCTTCCCCGGTCGAGAAGAAGTCTGTCTCCGGGTTGATAGATTTTTTCAGAAGCCTTGCTCAGGGTTTTCCATGGTCCGTGGTTCTTTCCTTCGTCGCTCGGAGAGAGGCCGTCGTTCGCGTCCGAGCCTCCGCCGCTGCTGACATGATAGTCTGTAGCGAATGCAGGCGCGCATAACAATGATGCAAGGGCCAACGTTAGCGAGGCTCCCGCTACGAGCCGCGCCCGAAAACGGACAAACGGAGCTCCCGACTTGAAGACTTGACCATGTGCCATGATGCGTTTCTCCAGAGTGATTCCAAGGTCATGCGCTAGCTCGCCTTTGCAGGGCTCGTACCCGCTCGCACTGGCGAGCTTCATGTCCGGGCGCGGTCGCCGGTGCTCCCCGCAGAAGCGCATGGCGATCGCGTGAAAGAGGGTATTTGCGCGCGCTCAGGCAATGGCGGCTCCGGTCCTCCGACGCCGCAGACATTGCTCCAGCGCCACGTTTCTTGCGCGGCAGCGCCGGAAAACCGGCGTCACGGAGATGGCGTTCGGGTGCTCGGGTGCACACTATTCGGCAGCGCGAGGAGAACTGTGGGCAAATACGCTCATCTGGCGACGGTGGTCAGCTTCTTGCCGGCGATTGCCACGGGCTTGCTGAATGCTGCCCATTATCCGGACGATCCGCTGCTCCTGGCGCGGGTAGCGACCCACCGCGACGTGATGCTTGCGTCTGCGCGCCGCGCGATCTACCTTGGGATAATCACTATCGCGGCTTTGTTGGTGCTCGCCGGTGGCCACCTCGGCGGCCAGCTCGCCCTCGGCGAAACGTATCTGCCACTCCCCTGGGCACAGGACTGACGCTCCCAGCAACTTGCAAGGACATCGCACATGGTTCTCGCCGCCAGATTCGTCCCCGCGCTGCGCTTTCACTTTCTCACGCGGTTCTTCGATCCCCTGCTGCGCCTGGCGCTCGATGAGCGGGGATTCAAGGAGCGGCTGATCCAGCAAGCCGCACTGGCGCCGGGCCATCGCCTCATGGACCTCGGCTGCGGCACGGGGACATTGCTCGTCATGATCGCGCGGCAGATACCCGGTGTCAGCCTCGTGGGCCTCGATCCCGACGCCGCGGTGCTCGGCATTGCTCGTCGCAAGCTCGCCGCTGCCGGGGTTGCCGCCGGCCTGGTTCAGGCCTTCCCCTGGGAATCGCCATTTCCGGCGGCGTCGTTCGACCGCATTGTGTCAAGCCTCGTGCTGCACCATCTCCTGCCCGGGGACAAGGAGCGGACGTTGGCCGCCGCCTTCGAGCTACTCGTCCCGGGTGGCGAGCTGCACGTCCTCGACCTGGGGAAGGCGCACAACCTGGCCATGCGGCTGGCGTCCTTAGCCCCCCGGCTCGCCGATGGGTTGAGCGCCACGGCGCAAAACGTGCACGGCGAGCTCCCGCGGCTCATCGCGGCGGCCGGATTTCCCGGCGTGCGCGAGGAACATCACGCCGCCACGGTGTTCGGCACAGTGGCGTGGTATCGCGGGGTCAAGCCCGCGGCGACTCGGTAGAGCGCCGCGGGCACGATTACGGCCTGCGGCCATACTCGACGGGAGTGCGCGCCTTGCCAGCGCCCACGTCGATCCAGCCGGGCCATTCCGGGTCCCGGCCCATGCGCACCATGTACTCGTCTCCCTGCTTGGCCTTCTCGAGCCAGATCGCCGGCCCCGCTTCCCACGCGTTGAGCTCTTCGGGGACGACTTCTCGCCAACGGCCCCGCAGCCATTTTTCCTCGGGATCACCGCGCAGTACCTCCCAGACGTAGGTTCGGTCCGCATGGATCGTCAATCTGCCGGACTCCGCCTGGGAGTCGGTCGTCCGCGCGACGGTCCTGCCGTTCGCTTGCGACACCACCGTGCTTCCACGGCTTGCCGCGCGCAACAGCCAGGTTCCGAAGTAGTCGTCGAGCTTTGGACGGGCGCCTCGATTGCTGTCCACGGCCCACCCGATGTGGCTGGACATGGTGCCCTGCGCGTCCATGCGGGCCCGAAAGTCGTCGTCGGTGCCGAAATTGGTACCGCAGCTCTTCACGTAGTCGCGGATGCGCTCGAGAATCGAATCGCGGATGGGGTTGGTAAAGGGGTTGGCACCCATCAACAGGCGGGCGTGGGCGATGACCTGGTCCTTGCTCAGGAGCCCTCCGTCCGCGCCTTCGCCGCACGGCGGTGCGGGCGCCGGTTTTCGGGCGTATGCGGCGCTGTCGAAGGGGGATGCTGCCGATGCGCCGCCGGCCTGCGCCGGTTTCTCGTCTTTGGGACGCCGCAGATCCGCCACCGCGAACGCCGTCTCGGCGCCCTCGGCAAAAAACTGAGTCGGCTTTTGGCGAATCAGATACTGCTTTCCCTCGGGAAGCACGCGCACGATGACGCCGCGTTCCCACCGTTCGGGATAGGCACCGCCCACCTTGTATTCGATGACCTCGCCGGGCTGGAAAGTCTCCGCCTGCACCACGGTCGAGCCTGCTATCAGTCCCACAATAGCGATCATCACCGCGCGGACGGCATTGCCCATGTCGTTTCCTCACATCGGAAAAAGCTCAGGTGCCTTTGCCCAGATGCGGGTTGGGCTTGCGGCGCCGGCTAGAGCTGTTGGCGAATCGCAGGAAGGGGTGGGGCTCCCATCCCCGCCCGCCTTCCTGCGGCTGTTTGTGTTATCGTTCAGTTTCAGTAACGCGGTTTCACCCCGGTAGGATCAGGCGTGCGACGCTTGAACGTGCCGGAAGGTATCGACGTAGTGCTTCATCGACCGCACGCGCCCGCCTTCATCAAACGCGAATAAATGGAGCTCGATTTCGGAAAGCATCTGGCCCGTGGCCTTCACACGTGCCTCGAAGCGAACCGTCGAAGCGACCTTGCCATTCCCCGCCAGGAAATCCAGGGGCTCGAACGTACGGAACTCGAGCGCCTCCAGGCTCGCGAAGAATTCGGCCACCTCCTTGCGACCGTGACGCGGCTTGATCCAGGGTACGCCGCGGTCGGCCGCGTCGCTGTCCCAGGCGACGTCGGCTCGCAAGTGGTCAAGGATGCCCGCGACGTCGCCGCTGCCGAACAGAGAATACAACCTCTTGACGATCGCGATGTTGCGTTCGTTGATCGCGGGCTCGCCCAGCGCCATCAGCTCGGCGGCCGAGTCCTTGTAGATCTGGAAATGGCTGATGTGCTCGTCCTTGAACGTCCACACCATGGACCAGTCAGTCGTGAGCTCGCGGTTGGTGGCACGGCCGCGCCCGGCATAGCTGCCAAAAGCGATGACGCGGTTGCCGGCGGCCACGAAGTCGTGCGGCGCGAATGACGTCATATCCATCACTTCGGTCAGGCTCTGGAAAAACGCGCCGACCGCGTCGCGGCCACGGCGGGTGCCGCAGAACGGGAACGGCCCGGAAGGCGGCTCGTGCCACTCCACATCTGCGGACAGTACGGCCAGGATTGCCGGAATGTCGCCTTCCACAAAGTCCTGGTACAGCTTGCGGACGATGTCGATGCGGTGTTGCTCGTCCACGGAAACCTCCTTGCAATAGATCGGGACCCAACGGCGCGCCGCCTTCGCGGCGAGCGCGCATCAGGGGTTTGTTGCATCGGACAGAACGTGGCGCGTTGCCGCCACCGGCGAGGGGAAATCGCAATTACTAGACTCACGTCGTTCCCCTGAAATCTCCGGAACAGCGGCCGTCCTCGAACTAGCCTATGTCGTTAACGCCGCCGGCGCAATGCGGCTCGGGAGCCTGAATCCACCGCCGTAGGCCGTCGATGCAACAGCGCTCCCCAGCGTCCCTCTTTCAGAGGGGGTATTTGAAAAGAAGCACCCGGCGCGACCCTGTCGCGTCTCGCGTGGATGCTACGTTGGATCCCTGACCGCTTTCCGCGGCTTCGGAGAAAACGAATAACGAATGATCGCCGTCCCTTCGCAACTCGGGTTCCGCAACCTCCAAATCGCTTCGGGACGAGCTGCGAGGTTTGCACGCGGCTCGACATTCACGAGCTGGTGGTGAGCAGCGGATACCTTTGCGAGGATCGGGCTGTCAACTCGGCGAAAGAAGGAGCGCTCCAGACGTTCCACAGTTCGGTCTCGACATGTCCATTCCGCAAGATTCTCCAAATCATCGGGTGTAAGCACCGCCCGAGATAGACTGGCGGAACCCGAGCAGTAGACGGCCAAGGACAACAAGAACCTGCCGATCCCGCAGCCAGCGTCTGGCGTCGACCGAATCTGCTTTACACCTGAGGCCGCCACGCAGGGGCGCGATGAATCGCGCCCGGTCATCGCGGCGGGCAATCGGGGCGGATCATTCTCGGCCTGATGATCCCCGGCCCGGAATTGGGGGCGCGATGAATCGCGCCCCTCAGCGCCCAAGCCTGCGGCGGGAAGTAGTGTAAAGGACGAAACCGGACATTCAGCCGACGCCGACTTTCCTGACCCCGATCCAAAGAGGCTCAAGCTCGACAGTGGCGTCTGTCGCCCCCAATATCGGCCGGGTCCGCTACCACGACCGCCGGCCCGTGGCGGGCACGGCCGCGGCGTGAGCAGACGTTGGTAATAGGGCATGTTAACGACTATAGTCCTTAGCATGGTCACCAAGGAGCTACCAATGCGGACGATTCAGGCATCCGACTTCAAAGCCCGTTGTCTTGCGCTGATGGACGACATCGCCCGGACGGGAGAAACGCTGGTGATCACCAAGAACGGCCAACCCGTGGCAGAGCTACGGCCCTATTCCGGGACACGCGCCAATTCACCCTTCGGCCTGCACCCCACGCTGCACATCGAAGGCGACATTGTTTCGCCCATCGCCGCGAATGACTGGGAGGCACTGGCGTGATCGTTCTCGACACTCACGCCTTGCTTTGGATGGACGGTGATGATGCGTCGCTCGGCCCGTGCTCGCGCGAAATGATCTGCGAGGCTTGGCGCGGCGGCGATGAAGAACTGCTTATCTCGATGGCCGACCACATGGGGACCTTTCGGCAACTGCTCGATACTTGTTCGCAGGAGGAGATGGACGCGCCTTGCCACGAATACCAAGGCTTCCATCGTTTCCGAGACTCTTGGAACGTCTGGCCGAAGGCATCGCCAGTGGCATGCGCCTATTGGCACGCCGCATGACCTTTGCTGTGGCCCAAACGATGAACGAGGCCGTGTTCACAAGAGCCATGACCCCGTCCTCCTCCGCCCGCTGGCACGGCGCGCAGCGTCCGTGGTAGCGGGGCGCCGGGTCAGGGACAGGCCGGCTTCCGGCCCGTCCGCTGCAGCGCGTTGTTAGACGCCTACGATCTCGAGGAGACCGTCGATCACTTGAGCGAGCTCCTCCGGGGACGCCCGTCCGATCGGCTTGCCGATGCGCTCTGTCGCGAGCGTCCGGATCTGGCTGATCTTTACCCACGATCGCTTCGGCAGGCTCGGGTCCGAGAGCTCCAGCGTGAGCGGAAAGCCGGCACGCTGTGGCTGGCTCGTCAGCGCCATCGCGAATACGGTGCCCGAGCGCTCGTTGAAGACGTCCTGGCTGAGCACGAGGACAGGACAAAGCCCAGCCTGCTCGTGGCCGCGAACAGGATCGAGGTCTGCCCACCGGATTTCGCCCCTCAGTATTCCGGCCATGCTGCAAGCTCAGCGTTGAGCCCCTCTTCCGCCAGCGCGCGCTCCTCGCTGGGGTCCAGCTTTGCGCACTCGCGGGCAAGCCGGGCACGGCTCAAGCATTCCAACTTCTCCTCCAGCGCAACCTCAATCGCGGAACTGCGATTGGGGAAGTGGCCCTCTGCGATGAGGGTGTTCAGGCGGATGATCAACTTCGAGTCGAGCGTGACTGCAACCTTGGTTTTCGCCATAGCGACCTCCATCAGTATGGTGATACGTCATACCTAGAACGTCGTCAATCGCTTCGTCCTTCACAGCGCGGTGGAGAAATTAGCCGGAATTGGCTTGCGCCTAACGGGGCGCCGGGTCAGCGGCAGCGCCCGGCGCCCCGTTTTTCCGACGCGCCGCGAATGATCCGCCCCGATCACCGGCCGCGAGGACCGGGCGCGACAAATCGCGCCTCTGTGCGGCGGCCTCAGGTGTAAGGCAGAATGGGCCGACGCCGGCGGGCGCTTCGCGCCAGCGCGTCGCCGCGGGTGCGGGCGTTCTGGGCGGCGATCGGCTGCTGGCTCGCAAAGGATCGCCGTCTGGCACGGCTCCAGGCGCTCTACGATGGACCGCGCCTCGATCTCCTGGCGGTAGGGACCGACTTCCAGCTCGCTCGCCGCGGCGAGGACGGACGCTTCGCCGACGGCCCGCTCCGCGTCCCCGCCGGTATCCTTCGCGACAGGCCGGCCGACATTCTCAGCCCGACCGAGCTCGCTCGCCGCCACCGCACCTACCGATGCCGGGTGCGCATGGGGCCGAGCTATCGAGCAGACATGTGGGCCGAGCTCGAACGTGACCCGGAGCTGACGGTCGCGGAGTTGGCGCGGCGTACCTACGGGTCATTCGCGACCGCCTGGCAGGTACGCCACGACTGGGCGGTGGTGACAGCTTGATTGTCGTTCGCAGATAATGTGGGTCCGGATCGGCTGTTCTCGGTCCATTCTCAATGAATGTGGGCCCGGCGGGGTACCTGTTCTCGGTCCCGAGCGTTCATGTTCTCGGTCCGCTACAACTACTCCGCCTTCTTGGGTCGCTTTCGTTTCGTCACGATTTCCGGCTGCACGCGGAGCTCGGTCGGTTGACTCTCGTCGTCCAGACGCTCGAAAGAAATCTCGGCGCGGACGTGGATGCGCAGACCGGAGAGCATCCTGCGCATCTCGTCCTCGAAGTTCATGGTCCGCAGAAACTTGTTGACCTCTGAGCCGACCAGGCTCAGCGCCTCTTCCTTGCTGCGCCGGCTCTGGTCGATCAGAAAGTCGATCAGCTTCTTCGCCTCATCCCTCGGCAGCCGAATCTCCGAGATCATGCGCCGCAGACCCTCTTCGGTCATCGCCACGCTGCCGAGCCCAAGCAAGTACGCCTTGCGCAAGATGTCCGGGACCAGGCTTTCATAGGCCTTGGTGAGCAACGAGTCCTTCTCTTCCTTCTCTTCGTCGTCGTAGCCGAGCACCGCGGCAACCTCCCTCCGAAAGCTCAGCTCTTGGATTTCACGGGTCGAAACGGGTGTACCCAGTTGGCGAAGGACACGGCGGAGCGGCACTGCGCCCAGACCTTGCCGCGGCCGCGGAAAACCAGCAGAAGCTGGTCGCCGAACAGGAAGCTGCGGATCTTGCGGGCGCGCGTGACGCTGTAGCTCAACGAGCTCTCCCACGCCACCGCGTAGCCGTTGTCGACGATGTATTCGCCGTCCACATCGATCTCGTCCACTGATCCATACGCCGCGAAAAACAACAGCCCCTTGCCAAACGCCCGCAGCACGAAAAGACCCTCGCTGAAGAGCCCCTTCAGCCCCTGAAACTTGGCGTCGAGCTGAACTTCGGGAGTAGAGGCGATATAGGCGCCGCGCTCGAGAAACAGATCGCGCCCCGTGAGCTCGAGCACCACCACCTCACCGGGCTGTCCGGGGACCAGGCCGACCGTCGCCGCGCCGCCGGTCGTCGAAAACGTGTTTTGAAACAGGCTCTCACCGCCCAGCGCCTTGCGCTTCAGGCTGGAAACGACGCCGCCGCGCATCGACGTCTCCATTTTCATGCCTGGGCTCATCCACGACATCGCGCCGGCTTCCGCGACGAGGCGTTCTTGCGCCGCCAGCGTTACCTCCAGCACCGGATAGGCCCCGGGCTTGACGATCTCGTATCTCATGGTTCACCTCGGAGGAAGCTTGGGGCCGAGGAAACGGCCGAACGCGGTGGGGTTGTGGGATTGCACGACGAGCCGTCCGTGGCCGCGGAACTTCATCACCAGGCCTTCGCCCGCGAGGAACGAGTGGAGCCACGAGGAACCCGCCTTGGTGATGTCGTACTGGAGGCTGTTTTCGAAGGCGACGACATGACCGGTGTCCACGATGTACTCGCCGTCGACCGCGATCTCGCGAACGGCGCCGAAGGCGCTGACGACAATCGGCCCGCGGCCGGTCGCCTCGAGGAAGAACAGGCTCTCGCCGCTGAACAACCCCTTGGCACCCTGCCAGCGCGCCTCGATGCCGATTTCCGGTCCTTGCGCCACAAACGAGCCGCCCGAGCACATCCACGCGGAGCCGCCGTCGAGCTGCAGGACCGCCACCTCGCCAATCAAATCCGGCGCCAGCACCACCTCACCCGTCCCGCGGGCGCGGTAGGTGGCGAGAAAGAAGGAATCGCCGCCGACGAGCCGCTTCATGGCCCCTAGCAGCCCGCCCTTGCCGCGCGATTTCGTCGTCACGTCCATGTCGATGCCGGCGGACTGCCGGACCATCTTTCCGGCCTCGCTGATGAACGTCTCGCCCGGATTCAGCTCGACGCGCACGCGGGAGAATGCTCCCTTTCCCAATACTTGCAATCGCATCGCCGTGCTCCTCAGCGCAGATACGTCTTGGTCCAGGAAACCAGAGCGCCCACCGAGCGGGTCTGGAGCAACACCTTGCCGCGGCCCTGAAAGTGCAACAGCAACCCCTCACCCGAAAACATCGTGCTGAAGAAGTTGCCCGTCCCCGAGATCTTCCAGGTCAGCGTCGGCTCCCAGCCGACGACGTGGCCGGTATCGACGAAGAGCTCTCCGTCGACGTCCCGTTCCACGATCGCGCCGTAAGCGTTATACCACAGTCTTCCCGTGCCCGTGCAATAGAGGAAGAAAGCGCCCTCGCCTGAAAACAGCGCCTTCAGTCCCACGAATTTCGTCTTCAGCGCAATACCCGGCGTACTGGCGAGAAACGAGCCCGCCTGGAAGTAGTAGCCGTCGCCGTCAAAATCGCGAAAGCCGACTTCACCGGGGAGCGCCGGCGACACGGCCAACCGGCTTCCTGCCGACCGTCCGGTGTACTCGCCGACCAGCAGCGACTCGCCCGCCAGCAGCCTGCGGACGAGCGCCTTGAAGAATCCCCCCATGAGCCTGGTCTTGACCTCGACATCGGCCGACATGTGTGCCATTGCACCCGACTCGGCCAGCACCTTGTCTCCCGCATCCAGCGTCAGCCACAGGTTACCGAAGTCGGGATTGCCATCGATTGCCGCTTTCACGAGCTACCCTCCTTGAGCATCCGGCGCATAGTTTCCCAATCGATCGCGAGGGGCTCGACGGTGCGCTCGCCCAGCCCGGCGATTTCCGCTTGCAGATAGGACACGCGTTCCTCGTCCCCGGGGTGTGTCGATGCGAAGCTCAGCAGCGCGCTGCTCTCGGGTCGATTCGCGGCGCCCAGTCGGGCGAAGAAGTCGACCATGCCCTCGGGATCGATGTTGGCGCGATGGAGCAGCAGGAGCCCCTGGCGATCGGCTTCCCGTTCCATATCACGGCTGTGTCCGAGGCGGGCGAGGCCGGCAGCACCGCCGAGAATGGCCGCCTGCACCGAGTCGAAGTCGCCGATGACCAGGGAGAGCAGAATGCTCCATTTCATCTTTTCCGCGATCGACTGCAGGCTGTGCCGCAGCAGGATGTGTTGCATTTCGTGCGCGAGCACGCCGGCCAGTTCCTCGGGGCGCTCGCACGAGGCGACCAGGGCGGTATTGAGCACGATTTGTCCGCCGGGTAGGGCGAAGGCGTTGACCTCGTCGTCGCGCAAGACGTGCACGGCGATGTCGTCGCGAGGCGGCTCGAGGGCGCCCTTCAGCCGCGACACGACGGTCTCCACCGCGGCGGTGACTTCCCGCTGCGAAACTTCCGTCGCGGTCGCGAGCACGCCGCTCATCATCGTGGCGCCGAGCTTGGACTCCCACGAGAGCGGCACCTGCTGCACGGCCGAGACGAGGACGAGATCGGCGACCTTGTTGACAGCGAACGCGAGCGCCAGGCACGCCGCCACGACGAGCACGGCCACGCCCGCCCAGCGCGCGCGCACAGCGCTGTGCGCGCTTTCGAGCTCGGCGAGACGCGCCGCGAACCCGGCCGCCAGCAAGAGCTGCCGGCTCTGCGGCCGATCGAGATAGAGGCTGACGGTTCCCGAGGCGCCATCTTTTTCGAGCACGAACATGCAGCCGTTGGTGCCGCCGATCGATAGCCGTGAGCTTTCGGCCGGAAACCGCACCGTCTGCTCCTCGTGCTCCGCCTGCAGGCAAGCGCCCGCGACGCTGACCTCGCAACTCTCACCACCGGCTGCAGTGCGACCGAAGAGCTTTCCTTGCATGCGTTGCGTCTGCCCTGGGAGTGCTTGTCGGTGAAGGCCCAGGCTCGTCACCATAGTCGAAGACGCTCGCGCGGCGCAAGGGCTGCGCGAACGGTTCCCGGCGACACTTCAGCTCTGCAGGATCTTGCGACGGACCGCGGCGCTGCGGACGTACCCGTGGCCTGCAAACCACGCCGCGGCGTCGCGCAGCGTCTCCTCCAGCGGGCGGGAGGGCAGGCCGAGCTCCCGCCGGGCTTTCGCGCAGTCCGCGCGCAGCCCCAATCGGCTGATTTCGACAGCCGCGGGGGTGACCAGCGGCGCCGACCGCGACACGCGGTTTGCCCAGGCGACGAGAAAGTGAGAAGCGACGCCAAGAGCCCCGGGCGGCACCGAAAGAACCGGCTTGTGCAGGTCGAGCACGCGCATCGCGAGGCGGGCGACGTCCGAGAAGCGAGCGTTTTCACCGCCAAGCAGGTAGCTTTCGCCCGGCCGGCCGCGATGGGCTGCGAGCAGATGCCCCTCGGCAATGTCGCGCACGTCGCCGAAGTTGCTCACGGTGTCGGTCACCAGCGCGACCGGAAGATTGAGGCAGGCGAGCAGGAGCTTGCCGGTCGGGGTCGGGCCGATATCGCCGGGGCCGACCGGCCCCGTGGGCGCCACGATCGTGACGTCAAGACCGCGCGCCGCGTAGGTCTCCGCGAGGCGGTGCGATTCGAGCTTGGTGATGCAGTACAGGTCGCCGGTATGGCGCAGCGCGAAGGAACTGTGCTCGGTGGCGTCGCGGTCGAGCCCCTGGCCGCCGAACACGGCGATGGAGCTCGTAAAGACCACCTTGGAAACGCCGAGGTCAGCGGCGGCGTCAAGGATGTTGCGCGTGCCGCCGACATTGACTTCGCGCATGAGCGCGGGACGCGGCAGCCACAACGCGTACACCGCGGCGAGGTGAAAGACCCAGTCGCACCCGCGCATGGCGTTGCGCGCGGCGCCGGCGTCGGTGATGTCACCGGCGACTTTCTCGACGTCGAGCTCGGCGAGGTTGGCCAGGTTTTCCTTGGGCAGGTGGAGCACGCGCACGCGATGGCCGTCGCGAAGCAGCGCGCGGACGACGTGGGAGCCGATGAAGCCGGCGCCGCCGGTGACGAGAGCGTTCATGGGGAGACTCCGTCGAATGAGGTGACACGGGGCGGCACTAGGATATAGCATTCCTCGGCCGCGCCGCGCACCTCGCAGACCCCGCCTCACCTCCCCCGGCAAGCGGGCGCAGGTCCCGACTGCCGCGTAGCTTCAGGGAGAACCGCCTCCCTTTTCGGCTCGCGGCTGTTGTGCTACATTGAAAGTCTCGAGTCGCGAACGTCCCGCATAACTGTCTGGCTGCGCCACCGCTTCCCTGGAGCTCTGATGTGAGCGAACGGATTCTCGTCGTCGACGATGAAGTCGCAATCGCCGAAGTGCTGTCGATGAAGCTCGAGCAAGAGGGATATCGCCCCGTCGCTGCCACGAGCGCCGCCGAGGCGCTCGCCCAACTTCAGCAGCAGACCTTCGATCTCGTCCTTTCGGACGTCAACATGCCCGGTATGGATGGCATCACGCTACTTCGCGAGATCAAGCAGATCGATCCTCACCTCCTGGTGATCCTGCTTACCGCGATCAGCACCTCGGACTACGTCATCCGCGCGCTCAAGGCCGGCGCGTACGACTACATCACCAAACCTTTCCGCTTCCAAGAAGTGCTGGTGTCGATCGAGCGCGCGCTCACGCACACGCGGGTCGTCCGCGAAAACGAGCGCTACCACAAGCACCTGGAAGAGCTCGTCGACGATCGTACGGAACAAATCAAAGTACTGTTCATCAACACCATCAACTCACTGGTGCTCGCCCTGGAAGCCAAGGACAACTACACCGAAGGGCATTCGCGTCGCGTCACCTACTTCGCGGTTCTGATTGCGCAGCAGCTCGGTCTCGCCGAGGAGGAAATCCGCCAGCTCGAGCTCGCCGCGATGCTCCACGATATCGGCAAGATCGGCATCAGCGAGCACGTACTGTTGAAACCAGGGCCGCTGTCTCGCGAAGAGTATCAGCACATCGCTCAGCACCCGGTGATCGGCGCGCGTATCCTGGCGCCGATCGACATGCTGTACCCGACGCTCGGCCCGATTCGCCATCACCACGAGCGATTCGACGGGCGCGGTCACCCCGATGGGCTTACCGGCGAGAACATACCGCTCGGGGCGCGGATTCTCATGGTGGCCGACACCTACGATGCGATGACGACCACGCGCCCGTACCGCTCCGCGCGCACGCACGAGGAAGCGATCGAAGAGCTGCAGCACTGCAGCGGCACGCAGTTCGATCCGCGGATCGTGGAGGCGTTCCTGAAGGTCTGGCAGGTCGAGCCCGTGCCCGCGTCGCCGCGGCGAAACTGATTGCGGCGGGCAGACGATGCACACGCTGTCGGCAGAGGATCACGGACGCGAAATCGACTGGGGAAGGACCTCGACAGACTACGGCCGGTACCGCTCCGGCTACCCCGCCAGCCTGTATGATCGCCTCACCGTGCTCGGAATCGGGGTACCCGGCCAGCGCGTGCTGGATCTCGGCACCGGCACGGGATTACTTGCGCGCGAGCTGGCGCGCCGCGGGTGCCGGGTCACGGGCGTGGACATCGCCGGTCCGCAAATCGAAGAGGCCCGGCGCCGCGCACGCGAGGAAGGCGTGACGCTGGATTTTCGGGTCGCCCCCGCCGAGAGCACGGAGCTCCCGGACGCGAGCTTCGACGTCGTTACCGCCGCGCAGTGCTGGCTCTACTTCCCGCGGCCGCGGATCATCGACGAGGTCAAGCGGCTTCTCGCCCCCGGCGGCCGACTGGTGACTTGCCACCTCTGTTGGCTCCCGCGCGAGGATGCCGTTGCGAGGCAGACCGAAGCGCTGGTGCTGGCGCACAACCCCGACTGGACCGCGGCGGGCTACGACGGCGTCGTGCCTGCGCAACCGGCGTGGTCCGCCGACGACTTCGTCGTCGAGGCGATGTTCTTCCATGACGAGGACCTCGCCTTCACCCACGCGGGCTGGCGGGGCCGAATCCGCGCCTGCCGCGGCATCGGCGCGACCCTCACGCCTGCGCAAGTGGAGGCCTTCGATCGCGAGCACGCCGTGTTGCTCGCGCGGATCGCGCCCGACCCGTTCACCGTGCGCCACCGCGTCGACGCGCACATCTTCCGCATCGCTGCCCGACTGTGAGCCGCGGCCAGCGGGCGTGAGTCTCCATAGCTACGCCGGCGATTCCTCGCCGACTCGCCTCCCCCGATCCACGTAGGACGCGACCGCCTCGCGCAAGTCGTGCGGCGAAATCGGCTTCACGAGCACGCCATCCATGCCCGCGGTCACGCATAGCGCCTGATCCTCCGCGAGCGCGTGTGCGGTCAGGGCGACAATCATTGCGCGCGGGCGACCCGCTTGCGCTTCCTCTTGGCGGATCGCCAGTGCCGCCTCGCCACCGGTCATGCCCGGCATTTCGCAGTCCATGAGGATGAGAGCGAAGTCCTGCTGCCGGCACGCCGCAATCGCCGCGGCCCCCGATGACGCGGTCACGACCGTCCACCCGACGCCTTTCAGCGCCGCACTGGTCAGCGCCAGGTTGGTCCTCTCGTCTTCGACGATCAGTATGCTGCCGCTGCCGGCACGTACCGGTGAGGCTGCATGCGAGCCCTCCCGCGGTCGCGGGCCGCTTCCGCCCGACGCGATCACCTCGCCGCCTGCCTCTGACATGCGCACCGGGATGGCGAACCAGAACGTGCTTCCCTCTCCGTCCACGCTGGTCACGCCGATTTGGCCCCCCATGAGAGTGACTAGCTTGTGGCAAATACTCAGACCGAGCCCCACGCCACCGTGCGCCCGCCGTGCCGAGTCGTCGAGCTGCGTAAATTCGTCGAATAAGCGACTTTGGAAGTGATCGGGAATGCCGAGACCGTCATCCTCTACTTCGCAGCGGAGCAAGACCTGGCTGCTGTCGAGCGCGTCGGCGCGGGCTCTGACGGTGATCGTTCCGCCTTCCGTGAACTTCACGGCATTGCCGATCAAGTTGGCGAGCACCTGCCGCAGCCGGAGCGGATCGCCTTGCACGGACCGCGGCAATGCTGAAGCGAGCTCTGCCAGGATGCGCGTGCCGCGCTCGCGCGCCGATACCGAAAAGAGCTCGACAACCTCTGCGATCAGCGCGGCCACCGAAAAATCACTATGCTCGAGCGAAGCCCAACCGGCCTCCAGCTTCGACGCCAGCAGGATATCGTCCAACAGGCGGAGCTGGTTGACGCACGAGCGATAGGCGACGTTGGCCAGGTGGTGCTGCTGCTCGGACAGGGGCGTCTCCAGGAGCAGACCGGTCGCAGAGAGCACGCCGGCACCGGGCGTGCGGATCTCGTGGCTCATGGTGCGCAAGAAGGCAGACTTCGCCCGGTATCCGGCCTCAGCCATCGCCTTCGCCGCGACGAGCTGCGCTTCGACCTGCTTGCGGTGCGCGATTTCCGCTTCGAGCTCGGCCGTTCGGGCGCGCACGGCGCCTTCGAACCCGGCGATGTGCTCGTCGATCTGGCGGCTCATTTCGTCCAGCTCATTGCTCAGCAACTCGACCTCGTCGATGCTCGTTTCGCCACAGCTTGCCGGCGGTCTGTGCCGCGCCCGGACCTTACCCGTGAGGCGGGCCAGCGGCAGGACAATGGAGCTGTTGACGTGGACGTAGATCAGCACCATGACGAAGATGCCGACGATGAGAAACGCGATCTGCGTGTACAGGACAAGCTGCTGGCGGCGAGAGGCGTCGCTTTCGATCAACGCTACCACCTTGTCGAGCTCCTGGAGCAGCGTCGCCTCCTGCTGCTCAAGAGCCGCGAAACGCTGCCGCAGATCCAGAACGGATGCCACCCGAAGTCTGGATTCCTCGGCCTCCGCAAGCAGGCCGAGCAACGCGCGCCACTGGTCGCCCACGGCGCGCAGGTGGGCGCGGGCGACCGGGGTCGCGACAGCCGGGACATAGACCGGTTCGGTCATTGGCAGGTCGCGGAAGGTCTGTCCTCCCGACAGGAGCGCCCGGTGTGTCTGCTCAAAGAGACTGCGGGCGTTGGTGCCGGGAGCCGAAGGCGCGAGCGAGCCGCGGCCGGCGGGTGCCTCGGAAGCCGGCCACAGTGCGGGACCTGAACAGCACGACAGTGCGGCGCGATAGCTTGTCAGCTCGAGGAGCATGCGCTGCCTGCCGGCCATGTTGATGGTGAGCGCATCGGAGCGCTGGAGCCGAATCTGCGTGACGGTGGCACCGGCGCTGGTGACGACAAGGCAGGCGAGAGCCGCCAGGGGCACGGTGAGTCGGGTGCGGATCGAGTAGCTCGTGCGTCGTGGAATTGACAGGGTCTTGTTGTGCGGGCTCATTGCCGTGGCACCTATCGAGGGGATGCTCCGAATGCAGCGAGAGCGCGATAATCATAGCGCGAGCGCGGCGCGCGCGCGAGATCGTTGCGGCGGCCGCGCGACTCAGCGCCCACGCGACTCAGCGCCCAAACGTGCGGCGAAAGTTGGCGCGCACCGCGGCGGCCATTTCTCGCTCGGGGATCTTTCGCGCCGCCGCCATGGCGCGCACGGCGCGCGGGATATTGGCGGGCTCGTTGCGCTGATCGCGATCGGGTCCCAGGTAAGGACAGTCCGTCTCCGTCAGCAGCCTGTCCAGCGGGAGAGCTCGGCAAAGCGCTTGAAAGGCTTCGGCCCGCTCCACGACCGGGGGGATCGAGAAACAATAGCCGTGATCCGCGATCTGTCTGGCCAGATTGAGCTTGCCGCCGAAGCAGTGAAAAACCGCCCGCGCCACTCCCATTTCGCGCACGACCGCAAAGGTCCTCGATTCCGCTTTGCGGCTGTGGAGCACCACGGGCAAGTCGTGCCGCATGGCGACGGCGCACAGCTTGCGGAGGGTTTCCTCCTGCTCCCTGGGATAATCCGGCACCCAGTACTGATCGAGCCCCACTTCCGCGATGGCGACCAACCGGCCCGCGACCGAGTCAATAAACGCGATCTCTTCCTCGACGTCAAAGCGCTCGGGAGGCGGAAACGGGTGCTGCCACGAGGAGCGATCGACAAGCTTGCAAAGGGCGTCGACCGGGTAGATGCCGAGGGCTGGAAGCAGGTGCGCATGGCGCTCGCACAGCTCGAGAACGGCGCGGTTTGAGCGCGGCTCCAGCCCGGTGACCACGACCATTTCCACCCCCGCCGCGGCCGCGCGGCCGGCGACAGCGTCTTCCTCACCCGCGAACGCCGGGTGGACGAGATGAGCATGAACGTCAACGTACATCAATCGACCGGACAGGCGAGGGCGGCGACAGTGCGTGGAGGTGTTCGTATGGCCGCTGTGCGGAACATGCAAGACTGCCGCCGAAGCGGGATCAAGCTCCCACCTCACCCCCCCCCGCTGGCGTTGGGAGGGACGGAGGTGGGCGTCTGTGGCAGCGGCAGCGCCCCCGGAGCCTCACCGCGGACGAGCTCCTGGCCCCGCTCCTGGGCATCGATCGCCGCGCGCACCTCGCGCAGCGCCCGCCGCGGCAAGCTGGCGGCACCGAGCTTCTCCGCCTCGCAGTACTGCTCGACCTGGCGCACGTAGGGCGTGGCGCTTGCCCGCCTCGCCAGCGCCACGTGCGCGAGCTCACACAGTGCACGCGCCTTCAGCGTCTCGTCGCCGTGGCGATCGAGAATCTCCATCGCTTTCCGCAAGTGCCCCTCGGCGCTCTCGAGCTCGCCCGCGAGCCGTCGCTCGCAGCGGCCGAGCAGCACGAGCGCCGCCGCTTCCCCGGCCGCGTCTGCCAGCGCTCGGCACAAGCACAAGGCCTCCGCGAACGCGCTCCGGGCCTGTCCAAGCATCTCCATTTCGGTAAGGACGCAACCGAGATTGGTCAATGTCTGGCTTTCGCCGCGCGCGTTGCCCACAGCGCGATGCAGCGCGAGTGCCTCCTTGCCGAGCTGCAGCGCGCCCCCGTAGTCGCCCCGGTCCTCCGCCAAGACAGCGAGGTTGGTCAAGACCGCCGCCTGCCAGGTGCGGTTGCCCATGGCGCGATGGATGGCAAGGGACCGCTCGAACAGCCGGCGACTCTCGGCCGCGTCTCCCATCGACCAGCGCAATGCCGCGAGGTTGCTGAGCATGATGAACTGATGTTTCCGGCTGGGAACCTCGGCGTAGATCGCCAGCGCCGCCTCGTAGTGCTCGGCGGCGGCGGAGAGGTCGCCCATGGCCTGCCGGCCAGTTGCGAGATTCCCCAGCGTGATCGCTTCGTAGAGTCTGTTTCCAAGCTCGCGATGCTTCTGCAGCGCAGCTTGCAGCAGCTCGATCGCCTCCGCGCCGCGCCCCTGACCACTGCGAATGACCGCCAGCTCACCGAGCACGATCGCCACATCCCGGTCGCTTCCGGCGGCGGCAAACGTTGCCATGGCTTGCTTGCAGATCGCCTCCGCTTCGGCGAACCGGCGCAGCTTCGCCAGCACGCTGGCCAGCTTCTGCTGAAAGGCGCCGACCGCCAGGCCATCGCCACCGCGCAGCGCAATGTCGAGGCCGGCTTGCAAGACCACGAGTGCCTCGCGATCCTGTCGGATGATGGCCAGCACCCGAGTCGCGAGCTCGAAATGCGCCGCCGGCACCACATCCGGCGTTTCCGCCAGGCGGATCGCCGCGCGGTACAGGCCGATCGCGTCCTGGTGAGCAAAGCGCTCGGCCGCGGCCCGGCCGCCTTCCAGGTAGTGCCGGGCGGCCCGCCCGAGCTCTCCCGCGTGCTCGAGGTGGCGCGCCAGCACCGCGTGATCCGCCGCCTCGCCCCCCACCGAGAGCTGCTCGAGCCACGCGGCGGCGAGACGGTGCAGGCGCTTCCGCTCTTCCGGCGGCGTGGTGTCGTATGCCACCTCCCGAAGCTTGTCGTGCCCGAACCGAAAAACATCGGGGGAAACCTCTTCGAGCACCTGGCGCTGCAGGAGCTCGAGCGAGCAGTCCACAAGCTCTTCCGCTGACATGCCGCCGACCGCGGCGAGCGCATCCGCCCTGACGACGCGGCCAAGAACCGCCGCGATGGTCACCGCGCGAGCCGCCATGCCGGACAATGCCTGCAGGCGGCGAGTCACCAGTCCGTAGATCGAACCCGGCACCGGCAATGCCGAAAAGTCGGGGGGTCGGCCCTGAGACTCGTGCTGGCCGGCCACCACCCACTGGCCGCACCCGTCTCGCTGGAGCAACCGCTCCGCGACCGCCGAACGCAGGTATTCCGCCACGAAGAAAGGGTTGCCTTCGGAGTGCTCGTGCATGAATTGCACCAGATCCACCGGCGGGTCGGGACGCGCCAACATGTCGGAGACCATGGAGGCGGTGCCCTCTCGATTCAGGCGTTCGAGCTCCAAGATCCGCACGCTGTGCGTTTCGATGAGCTCCCGCAAGACGTCGCTGACCTCGTCGCTGCGATAGGTGCCAATCATCAGCATGCCGGTGCGCTTGAGCCGCCCCGAGCGCAGCAGAAAGCGGATGAGCTCCACCGACAGTCCATCCGCCCATTGCAGGTCGTCGATGAAGAGCGCAAACGGGGTATCGCAGGCGTAGGCCTCGAGTGTCTCGGCGAGGCTGACGAACAGGCGAACCTGGGATTCGGTGTAATTGAGGTCCCCGGGATAATCGTGCCGCTGCTGCCCGGGAAGGTCGGCAAGCGACGGCTCGAAGGGCGCCAGAATGGGACCTCGACTGCCGAGGATGCGTTCGGTCTCCTCGAGCCCGCTCTCGCGACACGTGTCGGCGACTTGTTGCAGGATCGGACGAAAGGGATGCAGGGGTTCGGCGGGGGCGCGCTCGCCGGCCCCATTCGCCCCGAACGACACGCGGCACTCGCCGACCAGAAAAGCGAGGCGCGCGCGACGAACCAGCGCGCCAAGCTCCATCAGCAACCGCGTCTTGCCGACGCCGCTCTCGCCGCGCACGAGCAGGAGCTCGCCGCCGCCACGATCGAGCCGGCTCAGACTACTCTTTAGCGCCGCCAGCGCCGACTGCCGTCCGGCCAGGCGCGGCCGATAGAGATACAGTCGCGGCAGCGGCAGCCGCGCTTCCGCGGGCCAGGGCTCGGCGCCCAGGTCGAGTAGGATTCGCTCCACGTCCTGCGCATGCCCGATGCGGCTGGCGGGATCTTTGGCGAGCAGGTGGAGAACCAGCTCGTCCAGCGCTGCGGGAAGCGGTCCCACAATCTGCGACATCGGCGTCGGAGGCACCTCCAGGTGCATCTTCACAAGCTGTGCTCCGGAGGCGCCAGAGAACGGCGTGCGTCCAACCACCAGCGAGTAGATCATGCACCCGAGCGAGTACAGGTCGGCGCGGGGATCGACGAATCGCCCCATGATCTGCTCCGGCGCCATGAATGCGAGCGTCCCTGCGGTCAGGCCGTCAAGCTCGAGAACTTCCCGGCTCTCGTCGCCGCGATACCGGTGGGCGAGACCGAAGTCGACGAGAATAGGGAGGCCGTCCCTGCCGATCATCACGTTTTGGGGCTTCAAATCCCGGTGGACGATGCCTTCGCCGTGCATGTATGCGAGCGCCGAGCAGAGTCTGCAGATGATGGTGATGAGGCCGCGAAGGCGCGAGGGATCGATGGGGGTCAGCGCCCGCGGGCCGGCGCCATTGGCGACAGGATCGGTCGGGGTATCGGCGTCGTGGGCGACCTGGACGAGAGTGGAGCGGCTCGTTTTCGCGTCGCGGGTGTCCGACGTCCGCGGCGCGCTGCCGGCCTGGTAGTCAGCCAAGGTTTCGCCCTCGATGTAGGACATGGCATACCAGGGCAGCCCGCCTTCGGTGCCGCTGTCGGCGATGCGTACGACGCCGGGGTGAGCGAGCCGGCTGAGGGCGAGGATTTCACGTCGGACCAGCGGAAGCACGGAAGCCGCGGGCGACTGGAGGACCTTCGCCGCCACCAGCTCTCCGGTATGCGGGTGGCGCGCCAGGTAGACCGCGCCGATGCCGCCGCGTCCGAGCTCGCGTTCGATGACATAGGGACCAATTCGGGCTGGCGCGCGCGACTGCGGAAGGGTCATTGTTTATCCGAGGCGGGTGGCGGAGGCGTCCAAGGCCAGGAGCGCGACCGCATCTCGCTTGAGGTTCATAGAGCCATGGCTGGAAGAGGGCAAGTCGGCCTGAATCCACCCGCCTTGACCGGACGCCTATGGTGAAGGACGGAGGAGGGCACTATCGCATCGACGTCGGACCGGCGGTGAATTCAGGACGGCTCCGCGCCTTGACAGCCGAGGAGGGCGCGCGTAACCTGGGTGGAGAGCTCGGAGAAATCGACCGGGTCGCTCGACGCAGGGGAAAAACATGTCGGATCGCACGAATTGGCGGCGGGAGGCGTGGGTTTCTGGCGCGGCGAGCTCCGCGTGGATGACGTTGTTGGCAGGGAGCGCGGCCGCGGCGGGGCCGGTGACGGCGATTTCCGGGCACGCCTACCTGAGCGGCGCCGCGGACCATGCCGGCATCGCGGTGTCCTTGTCGCAGGTGTATGTCGGGATCTCCGGGCCGGCGCAGGCGGCGATGCTGATCGCGTTGGCAGCGGTCCTGGCGGTGGCGTGGCGGCGCGGGGCCGGGCGGCGGGCGCGCCTTGCGGTCGCGGGAGGGATTGGGCTCATCATGGTTTCGGGGGGGGGGCGAATTCCGCGTTGCCGATGCCCTGGTCGAACCCCTCGAGACCGTTACCGGCGCGAGCGGCGGTTTTTCGTTCTCGCCAGCAGCCGGAGAGGCGGCCTTTTCGCCGGGCTCCTACAGCCTTCGCTACCGGAGCGCAGGATACGAGGAGGCGCAGCGCATCGTGGAGATCGGC
>JACPHN010000253.1 GCA_016188575.1 Candidatus Schekmanbacteria bacterium | reverse complement strand
GGCAGACTGGCAAGAGCGAGATGTTCGGGACGCCGGGGGCGATGCCGGTCGAGCAGTCGCGCCGGGCGATCGACGTGGTTCCGCGGAGCGACATCTTCGCGCTCGGCTGCGTCCTGTACGAGCTGTGGTGCGGTGCGGCGGCGTTTCCCGTGCGCACGTTCGACGCCTCCGGCCGCGCCGAGCAGTCCCAGCCGGCGCGCTGGCCGAGCGAGATCGTGGCGCCGTTTCCCGCGGAGCTCGAAGTGGTGCTGCGCGAGTGCTTCGCGCTGGCACCGGAGGCGCGGCCGTTTCCGGGGGTGCTGGGCGCGCGGCTCGCGGCGTGGGCGGAGCTGGGCGCGGAGCGGGATCGCTTGCTCGCGCCGGCGGCGATCAGCTACCTGGACTTGCCCGCGACGCGGCTTGTCGGGCGGGAGGATGAGCTGGCCGAGATCACGAAGGCCGCCTGGGCTGTTTGTCGGCCGGGGAACGCGGGGCCGCGCCTGGGCCTGGTCGGCCCGGCGGGCAGCGGCAAGCACCGCCTGGCAACGGAGGCGCGCGTGGCGTGGGAGCGCGCGTCACTCCTGGTGGTGCGGCTGCGATTCGACCAGATCGCGGCTGGCGCGGTTGCCGAGGAGCTGGTGGCGCGGGTGCGGCGGACACATCCCGGCGCGGAGCTCGCGGCCGCAGGGATCGGGGCGCTCGACACCGGGGCGGCCGAGACGGTGGCGCGGGCGTTGGCGCCGACCTGGGAGAGCGCGTCGGCGCTGATTCTCGAGCGGCTCGACGCGGCGTCGGACGCCACCCGCGCCTTCGTCGCGGCGCTGTTGGCGCGGTTCGCGGGCGTGGCACTGGTGACCGCGGACACGGAAGACGCGCTGGTGGGTCTGGGCGCGCCGGTGCGACGGCTCGAAGCGCTGGCAGCGGGGCTGGCGGCGGAGCTGAGCCGCGCCGTGCTCGGCGGGCCGCTCGCGGCGGGTGCGGCGGAGCTCCTGTCGGCGGCACCGCGCTTGCCGGGGACGCTGATCGACTGGCTCGGGGAACAGGTCGCGGCGGGCCGGCTGCGGCGGGGTTACGATGGGACGTGGGAGGTCGGTTCCCAGTTTGAGGTTTCGCGTTTCGCGCTCGAAGTCTCGGGCGGCCCGTCGTCGGCTCCGTGCGCCGATCTCCCGGCTTCCGGTTCCGAGGTGACCCTGGAGACCCTGAGCACACCGCCTGTTGGCCCCCCTTTTCACCTCTCCGCGCGAACGCAGGAAGACCCCGAGCGGAACGCGCAACCCAAAACCCGAAACCCGCAACCCGAAACTCGAAGCTCCCTCTCCCCCGACGAGCTTCTCGCCCGCGGCCACATCGGTTCCTGTAGACTGCTGTCCTTCATTGGCCAGGGCGGCATGGGGATGGTGTTTCGGGGAATGATGAATGATGAATGCGGAGTGATGAATGCGGAATGCGGAATGCCGAGAGCAGAGGGCGGAGATCTGCCGGCAACGCTGCAGGCGCCGTCTCCCATTCCTCACTCATCATTCGCAACTCATCATTCCGAAGTCGCCGTGAAGGTGACGCGCATGGCGGATGAGCGGGCGGCGGGTCGGTTCCGCGAGGAGATGCGGACGCTCGCGGCGCTCGTGCACCCGCACATCGCGCCCATGCTCGATGTCGTCCACGACCAGGAGCTCGGCGCCGTCGGGCTGGTGATGGAATATTTGCCGGATAGCTTGCGGGACCGCATTGCACGGCAGGGTCGCGGCGCTCTCGATCGTGACCAGGCGCTCGCGCTGCTCTGGCAGATCGCCAAAGGTCTCGCCTACGCCCACGATGCGCTCGGGATCGCCCACCTGGACATCAAGCCGGGTAACATCCTCATCGCGGAGCGAGACGGCCAAGCGGTGGCGAAAGTCGCGGACTTCGGGCTGGCCATCGCCGCCGGCGCTGCGCGATCCGTCGCGGCCCGCCGTCGTCGATCCGCGCGCGGACATCTATTCGTTCGGGTGGCTCGCGTACGAGTTGCTGAGCGGCGAGACGCCATTCCCAGTGACGACGGACGCCGACCTGGACCGCCGCCTTGCGGAGGCGCCAGCAGTGATGCCGATGGCGATCCCCGGGCACCTGCGGGCGCTCGTGCGCCAGATGCTCAACCGCGATCCGGGCGCGCGCCCGAAGTCGATGGCCGAGGTCTGCGCCGACTGGAATCCCGAGGCGCGCTATCCCGACGGCGAGGAGATCCTGCTGCGCCTGGCCCGGCCGCCCTACGTCGAGCGCTCGCTGGCGCGGGACGCCTGTTGCGCGCATCTCGTTGAGCTCGGCCGCGCCGCATCCGCGGACGGGCGGCCGCGCGTGGTCCTGGTGGACGGCCCGGGCGGCATTGGCCGCATGCGGTTCCTTGCAGAGATTAGAGCGTGGCTCGCGATCCATCACGGGGAGGAAGCGGCGCGGATGGCGGTTGCCGAGCGGCTCGACGGGTTGCCGGCCACCGCGGCGGGCGCTGTCCACCTGGTCGGAGCGGCGCCGTCGGAACAGGTCACGGAGCGCCATGCCCTGGCACCGCTTGATGTCGCCGCGATCCGGGAGCTGCTCGAGCGCCTGTTTCGGGTGCTGGCCCACGCCGACGAGGCCGCCACGGCGATTTGGGAGGCCACCGGTGGCCTGCCCAAGCTGGTTGTGGCGCTGATCCGCGGGCTCGTGGAGAGCGGTGCGGCGATTGCCCACGCCACCCTGTCCTGGGTGATCGCCACGCGGCGGATCGAAGAAATCGCGGCCGGGAAGGCGTTCGCCGGAATGCGGGCGGAGGTAGCGCGGGTGATGGCGGGGCTCGCGGATGAGCCGCGCCGCGTGCTCGGCGCCCTCGCGGTCGCCGGCGTCTGGTTGCGCGCCGAAGAAATCGCCGAGGTGCTCGGGTGGGAGCAGGCCGCGGTCGACCAGGCGCTCACCGGGCTAGACAGCGGCGAGCAGGGGACGCTGCTGATCCTCCGCGACGGGGAACGGATCCGGAAAGCGAGCGTCTGCGTGCAGGCGCCGGTGCCCGCGGACCTCCAGGTCGAGCGCCTGGCGCGGATCGTGCGCGAGCAGGACCGCCTGCGGGCGTTTCGCCTGCTGCGCGCGGCGGGCGACGCCGCGGAAACGGCGCGCTACGGGATCGCACTGGTGGAAGAGCTGGTGCTCGAGGACGCCCATCGCGACGTGATCGAGATCTTGGAGGTGCTCCAGGAGCTTGGCGGGGCAAGCGTCTGTGGGGCGCGTGTCTGGGTGCGGCTGCGGGCGTTCGAGGTGGCGGCACGGCGCGGGCTCCCGGACGTCGAGATCGATGTGGCGCGGCTGCGGGTGGTCGCCGACGAGGCGGTAGCGCTGGCGGCGGAGATGGGCGATCCGTTGCTCCAGGCCAGAGCGCTGGCGGCCTGGGGCGCGACGCGGCTCTTCCCGATCGAGGAGCGGTGCGCCGCGGCGGAACAGGCGCTCGCGCTCGCGGAAGCCACCGGAGACCGCGGGGACGCCTATGCGCTCGCTTGCCACGCGGTCGCCACGCTGGGTCTGGGAGGCAACGCCCTGCCGAGAGGCGAGGCGTTGCTCGATCGGCTGCAGGAAGTGCGGTGGGAGGGGCTGGAGGAATCCACGCGCTGTAACCTGCTCGCGGTGCTGATCAATAGCACCCCGGGGAGCGCAGTCGACAGGATACGGCAAGTGGACGGATACGTGGAGGACTCCCTGCGGCGTTGCGAGGACCGGCCGCGGGCGGCCTTGCGACTGTATGCGATCACCACCCGGGTGCAGCAAAAACGTCTGGAAGGGGACTTCGCCGGGGCGCTGGCGGCAGGGGAGGATGCGTTGGCGAGCTGGCCAAACAGGGAGCACCGCTTCTACCTGCCGCTGGCGACGCGAGTGCTCGTCTCCGCCGGCGAGCTCGGGCTGATGCGGCGGGCCTATCGGCACGCGGCGCGGGCACGGGAACATGCAATGGACCTGAGCCAGTATGTGTCGCTCACCAATCAGCAGGCCGAGCTTGCGCGACTCGCCGGGATGATGGGGACGGCGTACAGCACGATCAAGCAGGCAGAACAATTGATCGCCCAGGTGAGCGCAGTCGTCAGTAGCACGATAGCATTGACAAGATGTGATCTTTACATCGATCTCGGGCCAGGTCTCGAGGTTGCGAGCCTTCCCGAGCTTGACGGGGACGACCTTTTGGACCAGATCTTTCTCGCCTGCACGCGCGCCCGCGACTATTTGGCCAGACGCGAGCTGGATGGCGCGCGCGCGGTGCTCGACCATGCCATGTCCCTTGCCACCAATCCGAATAGCGAAGAGGCTCTTACGACGTCAATGCTTCTATTGCGCTGTGCCGTAATGCAAGAGGATAAGAGATTAGCCCGTTACATCATGGCGCAAATGAATACACATATTACGACACGGAGGAAAGTTGAAGCGGTTGCCTTGATCGCCGCCATTGACGACGATGAAAGCGCCTTATTGGAATGTCTAAAACGACTCGTCGATATGGACTTGACGCCCATTGAGCTCGACACGATATGCTTATTAATTGGCCGTTATAACCATAAACATTTGGAAAAGAGGTTTTGGAAGCTCGTGGGCGAATGCGCGATCGGGTTGCCGCTCGAGCTCGCGGAAAGTTGGGAGAAAAAATGGCGGAGGGAGCTGGAATGGCACGCGCGGCGGTGATCGTGGGGATAATGGTGGTCGCGTTTCTGGGGGCGGGGTCGGCCGCGTTCGCCGTCGGGCAGGTGACCGCCGAGGCCGATAGCGAGCTCGGCTTCGCCGACTTCCGCGCCCAGACGGGGTTGACGGGGAGCGGGGTCACGGTGGCGGTGTTTGCAAACCTCTATTACAACTACGAGGCGGCGCAGGCATCAGGAGATTTGCCTGAAGTTACATTCATGTACGGCGCCCCAGTTCTGCAGGGAAATATCGGGACTCGGGTCATCGAGATCATTCACGACATTGCTCCGGGAGCTGCTATACAGATTTACGATATGATAAATGTGAAAGATGTAGACTCCATGCTCCCTGGTAGTTGGGACGGAAACGCTAAAATTGCAGTATTTACGGACAATTTTGAACAAAATGTTTGGCTCGATGATGATACAGAATATGCAAATACCATTAGTCAAATCATCTCTCAAGGAAGTTTGGTCATCACATCAGCAGGAGGTCATCGTCTTTCATACTATTTAGGGACTTTCAAAAATGCTGGAAACGACCTTCACGACTTCGGTAGTGGAAACACGGTGTGGACGGTAGAGACAACGGAAACATGTGATGTCGGAGCGTCAATCAACTGGACTGACAACTATGAATCTTATGATTACCAAAACTACGGTTTGTATTTACTTGACAAGGATATGAATGTCCTGTCCGCCAATGATTGTTGCAATGGCGGTCCACGTACTTGGGCCGGTGTATCGAGCGCTCCCGCCGGAACATACCATTTCTCCGTATGGAAAGACCCTGCGGCGGAGGTGCGCGACTTCGGGCTCGTCTTGGCGCCGTGTGAAGTTAGCGACGACGCTGAGAACGGTTACCCAACGCTCATCAGTGCGGGGCGCACGGCGAATACGATCGGCGGTATCGCCGCGATTCCGGGCGTGCTCGCCGTCGCGGCGCTCGATCGCACGGTGACCACACCTCATCCGGCGGGGCGTGGGCAGTTATTTGGTGTGCGGGAGACCAGCGCGGAGGGTCCCGCCCGCGTCTTGATGTCGGACCCGATCGAACGAATCACGCCGCACGTGTCGGCGACCGACTGCCAATCGACCTACACCGCTCCAGGCCATCAGTGCGGCTCCTGGGCGAGCGCGGCGGTGGTTGCGGGCGCGGCGGCGCTCCTGCAGGAGCATTATCAGCTAGCGCGCCCGAGCGATCTCCAGGACATCCTCAGCTACAGCGCCGCGGACATCACCTCGACCGGTATCGGCTATGACTTCCGCACCGGCTACGGGCAAATTAACATCTGGGCAGCCTATCGGGGGGAGAATCATGTACCGACCATGGCCGGGCCGGCTGGCGCAGGTCTGGCATGCGCGCTTTCTGTCTTCATTTATTGGAGACGCGCCCGACCGTTGCCGTATCCCTGAGCGGCGGGCAACGATCTTCCTCACCCGACGAAATGCCCCATTCCGCGCATTTGTTTGTCAGATCCGATACTTGACAGGCATCTTTAAATGCGTAGTCGATGCGGCTGTATCCGGTCGACTTGTCGAAAGTGATCCAAATCGCATCTACGAGATCGCGCGAGGCCCCGTTGTAGATGAAGATATTATAGTTTTGATTGTAGTTTGGCAAAATGTTTGCGTTTATCCCGTATGTCGCCCCGTAGGCTCGTGTCAGAGGAAATGGCAACGCTGTGACTTCATCGAGGACAAGTGTCATCAAGCTGCCCTCCGCTGAGCTCAAGAAGTCGTTCATGCGGTGGCTGTGCTCGAAGCAGTTCTTTCCTCCATCACGGCACCAGACATAGCTATCGTCCATGCCATCCGTTTTGTGAGAATTGGTATCGGGTTCCCAGTTTTCGTACGGATATTCCCCCATTCCCTGATTGGGATACACATTCACAGTGACGCCGGACAAGCTCGGTGCAGTGGACGTCACCTTGACGACAGCGGTGCCGAGGACGGCCGAGCGGCAGGTCACGTTCTGCCAGCTAATTGCTCCTGCCACGATCAGGTACGTTCCCGCGCCGGGCAAGGTCAGGTTGAAGGCGTCTGTCTTTCCGCTCGTGGTGACGATGGGTTGGACCGCGGCGCCAGTGCTCGCGTTGTAGGCGCCAACCAGGCAACCACCCTGGTTGCGACACCAGGCTTGTATGCTCGTGCCTGAGTAGGTCTTCACCCCGTCGTAGGTTTCCCAGACTTTCAGCGACCCGCTCACGGTGAAGGTCGGCGTGGCCGTCACGAAAGACGCTCCGAGCTTCTGATTACCACCTTGCACCTGGCGGATTTTTTCTTCGGTGAAGGCGCTGGCCGAGCTCGGCCAGGTGAGGGCGGCGACCGCAACAAGGCGAACAGACGGTTCATGCGGCAGATCTCCCAGTTGGGTTATGGGTGCGGCGTTGGCGAGCCGGGAGCTTGCCAGGCCGGCGTAAAAACAATAAGGTCCGAGGCGATTTCATGGCCTGAATGGTCTTCCGGCTGCGCCTGCACGAAAGCCCCGCGCCGATGGCACGTGCCACGATCGGCCGACGACGGTTGCTGTCCTGTTCCTCGCTGTGCTCGGTTCTTGTGCATGCAGTCGCCCAAGCAAGATTCACGCCAACGCAACGCCCGCGCTCCAATCTCCCGCGCCAAACTCGCCTCTGGCCGAAGCGCACCGCGCCGTGCGTATTTCTCCGGAACGCGATAGCAGATCGACGCGCATCCAGGGCGCCTGTCCAACGCCGATATGAGACCTGATCCGCCCATTGTGATCGTAGCGTTCCGCCCTCGTGCACGCACAAGATAATACCGGTCTGGTGGTTCGGCAAGCAACTAGTGGAAATGCGGGCTGGACGGTAGGGGCGCCCAGGCGCAAGCAAATTCGCTTGCATGGCTTCAAATGCTTGCATCTTGACGCCGGCGTCGAACCATGTATTGATGGAGTCTATCCACGTGGGACGAGCACACCACAAACAGGCATGGTTGGACATCGGTGAGCGCGGGATGCTGAGGTTCTCGAAGTGGGCACGGGAAAGCTGGCTCGGTGGGCTGGAGTTTCTTGCCTCTGCCGGCGCGGTCTGTTGGATCATGTGGTTCTTGGTGCCCGGCGCGCACCGCGACCCGCTGACCGCGATCATGATCAGCTTGGTGACCGGCGCCTGGTTTCTCTACTGGTGGAAGCTTCGCCGCTGGTGGAAGGCGGGTCGAGACTGGCTCGAGCGCGAGCCCGACCCGACCAGAGGAGTTCCTCAGGAACTGACCCACGTCGCCGACGCGGTCTCCGCCTCGACTGTCGAGCTCGGCGGCCGCACCTGGCGCATCACCTCGGCTGCGGCCGCGCACACCGGCCTTGATCCTCGTTTCGGCCAAGTGGGTCAAGAATCGCTTCTGGTGATGCCGTCCCAGCGGGGCGACGCGCTTGCAGGAACCGATGAGCAGGGATATTAAGCAGGCACGGTTCGACACTTTCGGGGGACCCCCCGGATTGGAAGTTCGTTACGGAAGCCGAACCGTGCTCTCGTCAGCTCCGTCATGGCTACACGCCTTCATCGCCTGGCCGAAACGAGGATCAAGGCCAGCCCGGGGCAGGCGCAGCGAGGCTTTGGGGTCTGGACTGGGCGCTGCCGGATGGTGCAACGGAAGCTGGGTGACGATGCAACGAGCTGGTCGCGGCGTAAGGTAGAAATTTCTACCTTACCCCGAAACGCCCCGTGAACGCGCTTTCCGGTTGGACCTTCTACGGGCGCGAAGCAGAAGTGCGCGCCTTTGCCGACCTGCTACAACGCAATCGGTGGTTCTTCGTGCGGGTTACCGGCCGCCGGCGCATCGGCAAGACAGCGCTCGTTCGCCAGGCTTTGCGCGTTGCCCAACGCGAACGCGTCGCTTTCCTCCAGGTCGACGATGGCGAACCCGCTGGGGTCGTCGCTACTGCACGCCGGCACCTTGCCCTGAGTGGCGTCCCCGAGGCACTGCTGCCTACCGACCTGCAAACCCTCGCGGCCCGCCTTGCTGACCTCGCTGCCGACGGTTGGATCGTCGTCCTGGACGAGTTCCAGTACTTCTCCAAGAAATCCCTTTTCCCCTTCAACTCGATGCTCCAGTTCGAGGTGGACCGCTTCCGTCTGGGCGAACGAGCTGCCCGCGGTGGCATTGTTCTACTGGGCTCTCTCCATACGGAGATGATGGCGCTGCTTGAAGATCGCCGCGCCCCATTGTTTGGCCGGCTCAGCGGCGGCTTCACGCTTGGCCATCTCGACGCCCAAGCGATTCTCCAGATCTGCGACCAGCACGCTGACCGTGAACCCTCTCGGCTCTTGTTTCTGTGGGGGTTGTTCCAGGGCGTCCCGAAGTACTGGCAAGACGCCTGGGAGCTCGGGATCTTGCCCTCGGATCGTTCCGAAGTACTGCGCGCGCTTTTCTTCGACGGGCCGGCACCGCTGCGCGAAGAAGGCCACACTTGGCTGCTCGAGGAGCTGCGCGGTCGTTACGACCTGTTTCTTCGCTACATCGCCGAGCACCCCGGGTGCAGCCATGCCGACATCGTCGCTCATGCCAACCAGGTAAAGGGATACGGCGATGGGCAACCCGGCTTTTATCTTCGCGCCTTGGAGGAGCGCTTCGGCCTCATCGAACGTCGCCGTGCCGCCTTTGCTGCTCCGGGAAGCCGCCAGGGGCGCTACGGCATCTCCGACAATTTCCTTCAGTCCTGGCTCGGCGCCCTGGCTGACCCGCTCGCACTGGTGGGTATACGGCCCGTCGCAGACCTCGTGTCTATCGCCGACGAGCGCCTGGCTGCAGTGGAGGGTGGGGTGCTGGAACGCCTGGCAGCGTGGCTTTACCAGGAACGGAGCCGCCTGGGGAAGGGCGATTTCCCGCTTACGGCGCCGGTTGCAAGCTGGTGGGATCGGACGGGCGCCGAGGTCGACCTCGTGGCTCAGGATGCGCACAGCCGCCGGCTCCGCATCGGTTCGTGCAAGCGCTCTGCTGACAAGCTCGTCGCTGACCTGTCGCGGTTCAACGCACACGCCGACCGGCTCCTCCTGCGGCACCCCGAATTGGCCGGTTGGAAAATCGAACGGGTGGCCATCGCCCCGATCTTGTCGGCAGACCAGCGTCAGGCCATCACAAAGGCTGGCTATCGAGCGCAGGATCTCCACGACCTTACGAGCGACCTTTAGCTTGGATTTTGGAGAACGCAGTATGCGAAGCTCCACAAACGCCCTCGCGGTTCGCCAACCTGATCGCGTCCACTTGCATGGCTTCAATTGCTTGCATCTTGACGCCGGGGTCGAATCATGTACTATTGGGCTCAGTCCACAGGGGACGAGCACACGAGAAACAAACATCGTTGGACGTCGGTGAGCGCGGGATGCTGAGGTTCTCGAAGTGGGCAGGGGAAAGCTGGCTCGGCGTATTGGAGTCTCTTGCGGTTGCCGGCGCGCTCGGCGCGGGCGATTTCGCAACTCGTGAACGGTCCATACCGCGCGTCGCGGGCAACTTGGCAACTCGTGAACGGTCCATGCCGCGCGTAGCGGGCAATTTCGCAACTCGTGAACGGTCCATGAATCCCCCGCCCGTCAGGCTGCAAGCTGCGCGGAAAGCGCATCGCGAGGACCCTCCGCCTCACCTCCGCCCGCAAGTGGGGGGAGGTGAAGTGGGGCTCGCCGCTGGCAATCGTATGGGCGGTGAATTCAGGCTTGCATGGCTTCAAATGCTTGCATCTTGACACCGGAGTCGAATCATGTACTATTGGACTCGGTCAACAGGGGACGAGCACACGAGAAACAAACATGGTTGGATGTCGGTGAGCGGGGGATGCTGAGGTTCTTGAAGTGGGCAGGGGAAAGCTGGCTCGGCGTGCTGGAGTTACTTGCCTGTGCCGGCGCGGTCTACTGGGTCGTGAGGTTTGCTTTGCCCGGCGCGCACCGCGACCCGCTGACCGCGATCATGATCAGCGTGGTGACCGTCGCCTGGTTTCTCTACTGGTGGGCGCTTCGCCGTTGGTGGAATGCCGGTCGTGACTGGCTCGAGCGCGAGCCCGACTCAGCCGGAGGCGTACCTCAGGAGCTGAGCCACGTCGCCGACGCGGTCTCCGCCTCGCCCGTCGAGCTCGGTGGCCGCACCTGGCGCATCACGTCGGCTGCCGAAGCGCTGGCCACGGGTCGGCGCGGCGCTGCCGATCTGGCGCTGCCGGAGCTGCTCGGCACGGGCCAGACGGTGCTGATTTCGCTGGGGTTGATGGGGACGTTTCTGGGCCTGACCATCGGGCTGATGCAGGCCGTGCCGAAGCTCACCGGGGCCGAGCACGTCGCGGGCTCCTCGGCGATTGTCGCCGCCGGGGTGCCGGCACCGGCGTCGGGTGATCCCCAGAGCGACGACGCCGGGACCATCGAGGGGATGCAGGAAGGCATGACGGATCTGCTTGGCGGTGCACGCCTGGCGTTCGCCAAGTCGCTCGCAGGAATCCTGTTCGCGATGCTGTGGGCGCTCCGCCTGCGGAGCGCGGAAGCGCGGCGCGGCGAGCGTCTGGCGGCCTGGGCGCGAATGCTGGATAGCCGCTTTCCGCTGCTCACCGAACGACACGCGCACCTGCACCTGATTTCCCTCGTCGGCGAGCTCGCCGGCAGCGAAAGCAAACGCGCGGAGGCGCGCGCGGAAAAGCTGGAGCAGCGCGTGTCCGCGCTGGCCGAAGACGTCCGCCGGAAGGTCGAAGAGCTCGGAGCCACGCTGCAGCAGCTCGCCGAGTCGCTGCCAACGAAAATCGGCTCGAGCACGAGCGAACCGCTGCTCAGGATGATGGCCCCGCATTTTGCCACGCTCGTCGAGGAGATGAAGCGGCTCAGGGAAGGCGCCGGCCGGCAGATCAGCGACGCCGTGTTCGCTCAGGCGGATGCGGAGGTCGCCGGTCTGAAGCACGCGCTCGGCGAGATCGTCGTCACGCTCCGTGGCCTCCCGAGCGATTACCAGGCGCGCATGTCGGAGGTTTCGCAGGGCGTCGGGCGGGCGATGGACACCGCCGGCAGCACCGTGAACGGGGCGGCGGCCGAGCTCGGCCAGGTGTCGCACAGCCTTCGCGACACCGTGATTGCGCTGGGTAGCATCCTGATCGAGGTCAAGGAAGCCGCCGGCGGGGTTGCCGGGGCAGGAGACCAGGTGCGTGAGCGGCTCGATGGGGTTGCGGCGCCGCTCGTGGAGCTCCGTCCCGTGTTGGTTGAGGCGGCCGACGCGTTCAGGGCCTCCGAATCCGCGCTGTGTCAGCACGCCGACG
>JACPHN010000251.1 GCA_016188575.1 Candidatus Schekmanbacteria bacterium | reverse complement strand
GATTTTCCAGGATCGGCAAATAGAGGAGCGGCCCCATCTTGCTTTCAGGCTCGCACAGCGCACCAAGTGGGCATTCCCCTCGGTGGGTCACCAGTACCGGGAGCCCTTCCGCGTGCGTCGGGCGCTTTATTGGACAGTTGTACACCAGCCGGCCTTTCGCCTTGTCGAACCCGTGACGACGCATCGGCAGCGCGCCCGCGCACAGCGATGTCCCCTTGGCGTCGCGGGGAATCCCCGCCGTGTCCGCCGGGGTCACGCTGTGCCTTGATAGCGGAATCACCGGCGACGCCTAGAGCTCCAAGGGCTCCCCCGCGAGCGCACGGATAGACCGCTCGACACGTTGGCGTCCAGGTCCACGTAATGGGACACATGAAAAGTCCGGATGTCAGCCATACACGCCGACGATGGCAACGGCGCGGCCACCTCATCAGACAAGACACGTTTGTTCACCGACGAGCTCATGGTCAGAATGCACGTCATGGACATTTCGCATTTCCGATGGCATCTACGCCGTAGCGATTGAACCGCCGATCGACAGGCCTGTCAAGCGAGGAAAACTCCCTGAATCAACCCCGATTCGACCGCAAGCTGTTCGGTAAGCGCATCACGAAGAATCACCACCTTGCCTCCCCCCGCCTGCTTGTCCTGCCAATCCTGACCGGCTACTATCGCAATAGTTCCGCTACCATCCATCCACACCAGGCCCGCGCCATGACCAAACCCACGTCGCCGCCGTCTCATCCCCCGGAGCTGTGGGTGTCCGCGCGCCGCTTTGCCGACTACCTGGCCCGCCCCCTGGACCGCTTTCTGCAGATCGAGGCCGCCAGCGGCATCCTCTTGCTCGCCACGACGGCGATCGCCCTGGCGTGGGCAAACTCCCCGTGGAGCGCGTCGTACGAGCACCTCTGGCACACTCCGATCACCTTTGGTATCGGCAAGTTATCGCTGACGCAGCCGCTGCACTTCCTCATCAACGACGGCCTCATGGTCGTGTTCTTTTTCGTTGTCGGCCTGGAGATTCGGCGCGAGATTCACGAAGGCGAGCTCAGCGAGGCAAAACGCGCCGCGCTTCCCGTCGCCGCCGCGCTCGGCGGAATGGTCGTCCCCGCGCTGATCTACAGCGCGCTGAACTGGGATCCGGCGGCGCGTCGCGGCTGGGGCGTCCCCATGGCCACCGATATCGCCTTCGCCGTAGGAGTGCTCACGCTGCTCGGCAAGCGTGTTCCCGCGGCCATTCGCGTGCTGCTGCTGGCGTTGGCGATCATCGACGACATCGGCGCCATCGTGGTGATCGCGCTGTTTTACTCGGCCGCGCTGGCGTGGAGCGGCCTGGCCCTCGCGGTGCTCGGGGTCGCCGGAGTCATCGTCATGGCCGGATTCGGCGTTCGCCGTGCACCGTGGTACATTCTCCCGGGAGCCGTCCTCTGGGGGGGATTGTGGGTCGGAGGCGTCCATCCCACGATCGGCGGTGTCATTCTCGGCCTGCTCACCCCGGTGCGCTCGTGGTACGGAACGCGCGGATTCCTTGCGACCGCGGAGCGGGCAATCGAGGACTTTCGCCGGCGCGCCACGCGCGATCACGCAGCGCACGACCTGGTAGTGCCGTTGTCCGAGCTCGAGCAGGCCCGCCGCGAAGCCGTTGCCCCGGTGGTCCGGCTCGAGGCCGCGCTGCACGGCTGGGTCGCCTTCGGGATCATGCCGATCTTTGCGCTTGCCAATGCCGGCGTCGATCTTTCCGGCGTGAGCTTTGGCACTCCCGGCGCGGTGGGTGTCGTTCTCGGAGTCACCCTCGGACTGGTGCTCGGAAAACCGATCGGAATCGTGCTGGCGAGTTTCCTGGCCGTGCGTCTTGGACTGGCGGCGTTGCCTCGGGGGGTGACGTGGCTCGGTGTCGGCGTTGTCGGCGTCGTGGCGGCGATCGGTTTCACCATGGCGATCTTCATTGCGGGCCTGGCTTTTACCGATCCGCAGCTCCTGGGCATCGCCAAGCTCGGAGTGCTCGTGGGTTCGACCGTCGCCGGGATCCTCGGTTTGCTCGCCGGCAGAATGCTGCTATCGTCTCCCGAAGCACGGGACGACCACGCCCTGACGCCCGCGGATGCCGAGGCCTCCACGGAGCACTGACGCGACCGGTGGGTTGGGCGCCGATGCCTGCCGCGCGGCGCCGCGCTGCCGAGGCCGACTTCTATGCCTCGCCTCGCCGCTGCTTGCGGGCCGCATCGACCTCTCGGGCGACGCGCACGCCGCGATCGCGCAGCGCGAACCACACCAGGCGCTTCTTGTCCATGACGAAAAACCGCTTTCCATACTTTCTGAGCGCCGCCCAGTCCACGTCCACCCCAAGTCCCGGGCGATCGGGAACCTCCAGCGTGCCGCGATCGTGCAGAAACGGCCTGGCGAGCACTCCGTCGCGAGCCTCGACGATCCACGACGGCGGGTTGAGCGGATACTCGAGCTCCTTTTCGCCGGCGAAGCCGCTCGCGGCCACCACCTGCAGATTTGCCGCGAAGCCAAAACCGTTCGTCCACGTGTGCGGCGAATACCCGAGGCCATGGCGGCGGCAAAGCTGCGCCACCTCGAAGGTCTGCTGAATCCCACCCGTGAACGTCGCGTCCGGCTGGAAGATGTGGTAACACCGCCGTTCGATCATCATTCTCAGCTCTGCTAACCCCCCCGTGTGGATCTCGCCACCCGAGATCGGCACCCGGCTGTATGCGGTCAGCTCCGCCAGCCCCTCGTAGTCGTCCATCGGCAAGGGTTCTTCGAGCCAGGCGACGCCGGCATCCGCGCAGGCGTCCGCGAAGCGCTTGGCGCGGGCCAGGTCCCAACGTGGCGCGTCCGCAATCGCCGCCACCCGCCACGCCTGATTCGCGTCGACGCCGATCTTCATGCGGCCGCCAACCGCTTTGGCGGTTTCCACCACCTGGGCGATGTCCTTGGCCTCATCGAAGTCGTGGACCCTCAGCTTGATCGCACGAAATCCGTCCGAATACCGCGCCTCGGCCTCCGCGATTCGCGCCCTCGGTTCCTTGACCTCGCCGGTCGAGGCATAGAGCTTGACCGTGCACCGTTTCCCGCCAAGGAGCTCGAAAACGGGTTTGCCGGCGAGCTTTCCCTTGATGTCCCAGAAAGCCGGCTCGATCCAGAAGTTGCGCCAGCCCAGATATGCCATCTCGCGCAATCGCTGTTGCACGCCATCGATGTGGGTGGCATCCTCCCCGATCATGTAGGGCCCGATGAGATTGCCGAGCCCGGCCCGCTCGCGCCCCATACTCGAACCTGCGGCGAATCCTTCGACGCCATCGTCGGTAATGACCCGAATCAGGTCGAACCGGTTCTCGGTCTGGGGGAAGCCCGGAATCCAGCTCGGGTAGAAGGTTGCGGGTAGAGGGATGGCGACGTGGTAAAGCTCGATGCGCGCGACCTTGGTCATCGTGAGGGTCCTTCTACTGGAGGCGGGGGGCGGTTGCGAGGCCGGCCCTGGGCGGCTTCAACAGCCAGGCGAATACAGTGGCGGCGAACTTTCTCCATGAGTACCAGGCGTGGTGGGCACCGGTCATGGACAGCACCTCGGGCTGAAAACCCTGATCTCTCAGAAATCTGGCGTACTCCTCGGCACCGGAGCGGAAGCGGTCCTTTTCCCCGATCGCGAGAAACAGCTCCGGCACCAATCCGCCGCTCGCCGCGGCCGCCGCGAGGTGGTAGATGTCATGGTGCTCGAAGCGGCTCTCATCGACAGAGCCGCCGAGAGACGGCTCCACCAGGAGCTTGCTGAGAAAGGATCGCCGCTCCGCATGCTGCTCCCAGGTGAGGTGCACGATCCAGGGGGCCATCGCCGCCGCTCGGGAGAAGGTGTGTGGGTGTCGAAAAGCGAATCTGAGCGCGCCCCATCCTCCCATCGAGATCCCCCAGGCGACGCGGTGGTCACGGTCGCCTCCGGCGCCGGGGTAGAGCCGCTCCACTGTGGGAATCAGGTCGCGGATGATGAAGCTCTCCATGAGACCGCGCTGGCTATCGAGCAAGAACGTGCCAGCGTGACCGGGGCTGACCACCACGACGGGCGGCATGCCGTCGCGCCGCAGGGTCGCAGCAAGCACCTCCGCCAGACCGTGGCGGCGAAAAGCGGAAGCGCTGCCGACGCGGTCGCTCAAGAAAAGCATGAGAACGGCTCGTGTCCGGCGATCCCAGTCGGCCGGCGCCAGGATCTCGACCGCGATTCCCTCCGGCATCCGCGGCGAAGAGAGCAGCAGAGCGCGCTTCGCGAACGCGTCATGAGCCGCGGAGGTGGTGGTGACACCGAGCACCGTGACAAGCGCGAAAACAACAGCGCCACACCAGCGCGAACGCCTGTCTGCCACCATCTACTGCCAAACCCCCGGCACGAGTCGCAATCGCCTGCACGGCAGGCGAGAGAACACGCTACACGGTCTCGGTTCTCGGCGCAAGGCGACGCGTCCGACCTTGATCCGCCGCCTGTTCGCCGCCATCGTGACCGTGCCCTCCTCCGTCCCTCCCCCGCGAGCGGTGGCGGTGAGCAGTTACCAGGCGTTAGTCTGAGGTCCGAGCGTGGAACGAGCGCGCCAAGGCATCTACAATGAAAGCGGTAGCCGCATAGCTTGCGAAGAGCACCTTCCACGTCCGCAGCCCCAGGAGGCACTTCCCATGATTTCAGCGGCGTGCCGTGCGCTACATGCGACCGCTCGACATGCGCGCCCCGTGCGCGGGGCGATCCTATTCACGGCGTGCGCGCTGCTCTGCCTCTTTCTCGTCGGTGGGACCGGCTGTGGGCTGGGCGGCGAGCGGGACGCGGGGTGGCGCGGCCCGCAACCGGAGGGGACGCCGATCAGCGTGGAGCTCACACAGGTGCCGCCAGGCGCCGTGCGCTTGCGGCCCGTCGATACCCCGGCACCGGTGATCACCGCCGCGCCCGGAGTATCCACCCATGGCGCCGGTGGTGCCCTGCCGCCGCCGCGGCGCACGCTGTTTCCACATACGCCTGGCGCGTCTCCCGCAGCGTCTGCGGAAGCCCGCAATGGTCACCCCACACCGGGTTCCGGAGGCGCCGGCGCGGTCGCGGCGATCGAGGTGCCGGCCGGAGGGTCCCTGAATCTGGCCGGTGCGGCTCGCGGCGTGGCGCGCAAGTATGGCGGCCGCGCCGTGCGGGCCGAGCGGCCGTACGGCGTCACGACATTGCGCGTCGAAATCTATGACCCGGCCGGCGCTCGGGTCGTCGTCGAAATCAGTCCCGACGATGGCCAGATCAACACCGTCGAATATCTCGACGGGTATCCGTCCGATCTTGCGGCGGCCTTCCGCGCGCGCCTCACTCTCGACCGGGCGATCGACCGGGCTGCCGCCGCCGTCAGTGTCGACCCGGGCGACCGCGAGCGCTTCGCGCCTCACCTTGCGGCGCTGGAAACCGATCCTACGTACCGACCTCGCTACCGCGTCTACCTTGGAGGCGGCGTGCAGGTCCTCGTGGATGCCGCCACGGGCGAGGCCACGGTCGCTGGCGGGGGAGCTCCAAAGTGACTCCGGTGCCGGCACGGATCGGGCCCTACCACGCGCTCGAACCCATCGGCCAGGGCGGCATGGGGATCGTGTATCGCGCGACACACGAAATCACGGGCCGGCTCGTCGCGATCAAGACCGTGGTTGTTCCCCATCCCAGCCTCCTTGCCGGAATTCAGCGCGAGATCCGCACTTTGGCGCGCATTCGCCATCCCGGCGTCGTGCGCATTGTGGACGATGGGATCGACTCGGGCGCTCCGTGGTACGCGATGGAGCTGCTCGAAGGGTTGACGATGCGCCGCGTTCTCGCTGCGAATGGCGCGGCGGATCACCCCGACGCTGATGCCACACAGCCGCTTTGGTGGACGAAGTCACTGGAGGGTGTGAGCTTGCACGTCGACGCGCCGATCCCGCCGATTCTTCGGGGCGGCGGCGTGGGCGCGGTTGCATCGGCCGGAGCCGCCGGCGCCGCCGCCACGTCTACCGCTGGCCGGCAGGCTGTGGACACCCTGCGTTTGCGTGCCGCGCTCACGCTCATCGGCCGCCTCTGTGCGCCGCTGGCCTACCTCCACGGCGAGGGGATTATCCACCGCGATCTCAAGCCCGACAACGTGCTCGTGCGACCGGGGGGCTACCCGGTAATCGTAGACTTCGGTCTGATGACGCATTTCGGGGACGACGTGAGCCGCGAAGCCCTCTTCGTGGGCCGGCAGCCGGCCGGGACCGTAGCATACATGGCCCCCGAGCAGGTGCGCGGCGAGGAAGTCGACGCGCGCGCCGACCTCTATGCGCTCGGCTGCATCCTCTTCGAGCTGCTCGCAGGCCGGCCGCCATTCACGGGGAGCGAGCCGTATCAGGTCCTTTGGAGTCACCTCGAGGCGGCACCGCCGCGGATCTCTTCCTTCCTTTCCGGCGTCCCGGACGGCCTGGACGAGCTGCTGATCAGCCTGCTGGCGAAAGAGCCGCGGGACCGCATCGGCCACGCCACCGAGCTCGCTCGCCGCCTGGCGGCGCTGGGGGCAGAAGATGTGGATTGGGCCCCGGCATTCAAGCCGCGCGACTTCCTGTATCGCCCCGGCCTGGCCGGGCGAGCCGATACCCTCAAGGAGCTCGACTGGCACCTGTGGCGACTGCAGGCGCGCACGGGGGGGCTTGTACTACTCGGCGGCGAAAGCGGCGTGGGCAAGACGCGGCTCGGAGTCGAGCTGGCCAAGCGCGCGGTCGTCCGCGGCATCTGGGTGCTGAGTGGTGAGTGTGCCGCGGTGCCATCGCCAGCGGAGGCGGCCGGCGACGCGCCGGCGGTCTCGTCGCTGCAGGTGCTTCGCCGTCCGCTGCGCACGATTGGGCAATGGTGCCGGACGCGCGGTCAAACGGAGACGGAGCGCATCTTCGGCCGCCGCGCCAAGGTGCTCGGCGTATATGAACCGGCGCTGCTCGACCTCCCCGGCGTCGCTGCTCATCCGACACCTGCCCGACTACCGGCCGAAGCGGCCCTGCATCGACTCAAGACCTATCTCACCGACGTCTTTGCCGCGGCAAGCACGCGCTCACCTCTCCTGCTGTTGCTGGACGACCTGCAGTGGGCGGACGAGCTTTCGTTGACCTATCTTCAACATCTCGCCCGCACCGGCGTGCTCGGCCGACATCCTGTCCTGATCGTCGGGGCGTACCGCATCGAAGAGGCCACGGCGCAGCTCCGCGACCTTGCTGGCAGCCAGGGTCTGCGCAGCATCTGGCTCGGCCGCCTCGGAGAGAAGGCCCTGCAGACCATGATTGCCGACATCCTCGGCACTGCTTCGGTGCCTGCGCCGTTCGTGCGGTTCGTGGTGCGCCAGTCCGAGGGCAACCCGTTTTTCGTCGCCGAGTATCTGCGCTCCGCCTCCGCTTCGGGGCTGCTGCGGCGCGACGCCGGCGGAGGCATTACCGTCGCCGGCGAAGACGCTGACGACGCAGGCGCCCTGTCCCGGCTGTTGGCGTCTATCGCGCTCCCCGGTTCGCTGCGTGAGCTGATCGAGGAGAGGTTGGACGCCTTGCCTCGCGAGCTCCGCGAAATCGTCGAGGTCGCGGCGGTCGCAGGGCATGATGCAGTGACCGAGCTGATCCGGGCGCGTTTCGCCCTTTCCGAGGAGCGCTGGCTCGAGGCGATCGACGAGTTGGAGCGCCGGCAAGTTCTCCGCTTTTCCGGCGCACAGCGCGTGCGTTTCATCCACGACAAGCTGCGCGAGGTCGCCTATGAGGCCATGGACCCCGAGCGCCGCCGCGCCACGCACATGGTCATCGCCGAGGCGCTCGAAGACCTCACCGAGCGGTCTCGCGAGGAGCACCTGGCCATTCTCGGCCACCACTGGGAGCGCGCCGGAGCGCGCGAGCGGGCGCGCTCATACTACCTGCTCGGCGCGCGGCAGTCCGTCGCCAGATCTGCCCACGGCGACGCGGAGCGGTTCTACCGCGCCTACCTTGCACTCAATGACACTCCTACTCTGCAGTCCGTGCAAGCGCGGCAAGAGCTCGCTCGCGACGTGCTCATCCTCCGCGGGCGAACCCGCGAGGCCGAGATCGAGTACGAAATCGCGCTGGAAACCGCGGCCGAGGTCGGGGATCGCGCGGGGATCGCCGCTAGCCTGCATGGGCTCGCGACCGTCCACAGCATCGCCGGCAACTCCGGGCTTTCTGAGGAGTACTGCCAGCGCGCCGACGACCTGTTCCGCGAGCTCGGGGACGTCGCCTCCCGAGGCTCGGTGCTGAGCGATCGCGCGCGCATCTACTTTGCGCGCGGCGAGCTGGAGCAGGCGCAGGAGCTTTTCGCACAGGCGCTGGCGCTGCATCGTGCCAGCGAAGATCGCTGGAGCGAAGGAGTCACGGCCGGGCGGCTGGCCACGGTCCTGTTGACGAAAGGTCGGCTCGCCGAAGCGACCGCGCTGTTCGGGACCGCGCTATCCGTGAATCGGGAGGTCGGAAACCAGCGCGCCGTCGGCATCGCGCTCAACAACCTCGCCAACATCGAGTATGCCCAAGGTCGACTCGCCGCCGCGCGCGACATCTGGCAGGAGGCCCTCGTCATTCACCGTGAAGTCGGAGATCGCCGCACGGAAGGCATTACGCTCGGGAATCTGGCCGCGGTCCATGCCGCGGACGAGAATTCCGGCACGGCCGCGGAGCTGCTCGATCAGGCGCTACGAATTATCCGCGAGGTCGGTGACCGGCCGATGGAGGGAGCGCTCACCAGCAACCTCGCTTTGGTGATGGCGGACCGAGGGCAGCCCGTTCAGGCGCTGGAGCTGTGCCAGCGAGCGCTGACCATCCAGCGCTCGGTGGGGGACCGCATTCATGAAGCGGCGACCTTGCGGGAAATGGCCGCGCTGGAACGTCGCGTTTGCGGTAACCTGCAGGCGGCAACCCGGCTGCTCGATGAAGCGGTGGTGCTGGCCCGGGACGTTGGCGACCAGGTCAGCGTCGGACTGTGCGAAGTTGAGCGCGGTCTGCTCCAGCTCGCCATCGGCCTCCCCGCGACCGCAGCTCACAACGCCGCGGCCGCCATCCTCGCCGCTCTGGGTCTCGAGAGCGCAAGCGAGCTTGGCAAGGGCATCTCGCGCCTGGCGCGGGCAATCGCGGCCGAGCGCACGGGCATACCCCTCTTTCGCGGCGAATGTCCCGCGGATCTGCCCCGCGGCTTGCAGTCGTGGTTGCGGGGAGAAGGTCTCCTGGGTGACTTCGGACCTACTTGACGGCAGTAACGATCGCGGCGCACCCCACGCTGACCGGGCGCGAAGCGATGTTGCGAAACCCCGCGGCGCGAAGCTCGTCTACCAGCTCGTCCACCCACCGCGACTCGCGAATGACGCCCGGCAGCTCCGAAAACATCGTTACCCACTCCGAGTCCGCCCCCTTCGCCGCCGCCAGACAGGCGGCGAAATTGTCCTCCAACACGCTCCGAATCCCCGCAGAGGCGGGCCAGACGAAGTCGTGAAAGATCAACTTGCCGCCCGTTACCATCGCCGCATACAGGCGCGGAACGAGAACGTCGAGGTGAGCGTACTTCGGAAGGTAGGAGGTCGTGACGCAATCGTAGCGCTCGGCTGCAAGCGGGGCGGTCTCTGCCGGGCTGCACACGAAGCGGACGCGGTCCGATAGTAGTCGCTCGCAGGCGCGCTGGCGAGCGATTGCACAATACGCCTCCTGGAGCTCGATGCCAGTGACCGAGCAATCCGGCCACGCCGTCGCGATCAGGAAAGAGAGGATTCCCGTCCCGCTGGCGAGGTCCAGAACTTGACTTGGGCGGGCGATCTCGCGGAGAATCAGGCGTTTCCAGTGGCTGTCAAGACCAAGCGTGGTCCGCTCTACGACCTCGTCGTAGGTCGGTGCGGTCCCCGCGAATAGCTTGAATACCACTTCCGGGCCGGTACCGCCGGCGCGATTGCCAGGGTGTGACAGGTCGTGATGCATGCCGCGCTCACTCGCTTGTTCGAGTCGGGATTGCAGTGGCGAAATCATGACTATTAGCCGGCGCCGGCCGCGTTTGCAAGAACGGAGCGGGACCTAAATCCACCGCCTGCTCGGCACTGATCGACCGCCGGCAACAGCATTGGTCCTCGTTTCCGGGACGGTGACACGAGCGGCATGAGGCACAGGTCGTCGCTGTTCGCCGCGTACGCGGGTCCGGGGCCGCCTCGTAAAACAGCACGGCGATATCGCCGCGGGTGCGGCAACCCTGCTATACAGTACGCTTGCGTTCACCCGTTCTTCCGCAATCGGAACCGGTAATCGATGGCCTCGCGTCCGCACTTTTTCCCTGGCTACCTCGCCCGCGCCGCGGGCGCGCTCTTGCTCCTGCCCTTCATCCTGCTCTCCGCCATCGACCCGCCGGCCGCGGCGGCGCGCGAAAAGCGACAGGTGGTCTACTATTTCCCGGACACCATCGGCGAAGATCACACCGCCGTAGCCACCTACTTTCAAGCCTGGCTCGATGTTCACTTGAGTCATGCGCTTGGCTATGATTTGAGATTGAGCTACTTCAATAGACTTCAGGATCTTCAGGAATTTATGGAAGGGTGCGTGTCTAATGACGATTACCCTTTGTTTGGCATTTTACATGCTCAGGTTATGCTTGACTTCTATAAAGAGTGGAAAATAGATATTCTCGGAATTCCGGTATCGAAACAAGGAAAGACGACGCAGCGGATCTCTGTCGTCGTGCGCAAGGACAGCGACATCAAGACGCTGGAAGACATGCGAGGGCGATCACTCGTCGCTCCCGTGTACTGGGGCCGCGATGTCACGACCTTTGAGGAGCGGGTGCTGGCCGGCAAGGTGAGATTTTCACAGCTCTCGCGAGTCAGCCTGGCCCCCTCATCAATCTCCGCGCTCATGGGTCTGGTCTATCGCCAGGACGAGGTCGCCCTGGTCTCGCATCGGGTGATCGACGTCATGCGCGAGCGCGTGGCGCCGGTATGGCGCGGCACGCGCGTCATCCACCAGTCGGAACCGATACCGATTGGCGGCGTTGCTACCTTCCCGGGCTTGTCCCGGCGCGATCGGGAGATCATCATCGAACGCGGGCTGGTAATGCACGAAACCGCGGAGGGAAAGAAGTGGTTCGACTACACGGGTCTGCTGCGGTACGAGCTGGGCGGCTGGCGTGACCTCTTTTCGCAGGAGGACCTCGCCGTGGCGGGCGTGAATCGGTAGCGGTGCGGGCGGCCGGCGGCGCGCGGTCCCCGGTGTCGCACCGCCTGCAACTTCCGGCAAGTGTAAACCACATTTTGGGGTGTGTCCCACCTGGTCAACGGGCCGTGACGGAACATGCGGGCAGGGTCCAGGAGCCCTCGGAGCAAGGTCCACCAGCCTTCCCACGGGTTGCGCAACCGGGGGTCCCTCGTCCTCGCTCATCATCGAGTCCAGCAAACCCTCGAGCGGTTCGCCGAGACAACCCCCGTTCTGAAGGAGATAGGCAAGCAAACCCATGAGGCCGAGCCCCAAGCCAGCCCCTCCGACCTGGACGGCCTCGCCCCCACCGCCTTCGCCACGATAGAGCGGATCGGGAGTAGCGCCCATCGCACCGACTGGATCGACGAGGTTTACGGGGTCGCCATAGGCGTAGGTGTATAGATTTGCGTCGCCGCCGGCGAAGAGGATGGGGTCCCGACTGGTCCACCGCCCGACCTCCGGGTCATAATCCCGCGCCCCAAACCGCACGAACCCGGTATCCGGGTCGTAGAGCCCGCCCGCGAACCCGAACGGCTGAAATCCCGCATTCACCACCAGTCGCACCGACCCCAGGTGGTCGCGGACGATGCGATAGGTCACCCCGCCGCGCACCATCCCGCCCGGCACAAACCGAGTTACCACGTTTCCGGTGCCATCAAGCTCCGCCGCGACCCCAAGCTGACTGCCGTAGAGCCATCCCGCGACCAGTGCTCCATCCACGCGTTTGCCGACCCGCCGCCTCAGGCCGTCGACCACATAGTCGATCGCCCGCCCGTCCGGCAGCACGACCGACCGCAGATTTCCCAGGGCGTCGTAGTCGTACGACGTTGTGCCGGCCCCATCCGTCCTCGCGGCCAACATGCCGTCCAGCGAATAGGCGTACGTCGCGTCCAGTCGCGTTACCAGCCGGTCCTGGTCGTCGTAGCTCGCGATCGGCTCCGCCGACGCCGGATCCTCGCTCAGGCGGTTGCCGTTGGCGTCGTAGGTGTAGTGGACGATCTCCGCCCC
>JACPHN010000245.1 GCA_016188575.1 Candidatus Schekmanbacteria bacterium | reverse complement strand
GCCTCGCCAATCAGTATCTTACCCTGGAAGCTGCGGTATTGCCGGTCTTGTTCAACCTCAGTCCGATCTTTCCTTGACCAGGTAGAGGCAGGGAATGGGGTCTAGCGCGAGTCTGCTAGCGCCGCACGGCTTTTCCCTACCTTCATGAGCAGAAAAGGGCATGACTGCGCCGATTCCCAGTCGTTTCCACCTCGGGTATCTGTATATACCAAGAACGAGGGTCTGGAAATTGGGCGTCGGCCGAATGTGGTTTACAGCGGTAAGTGGGCAGACGTCTGGCGGCGCCGGGTAGTGAGCTCACCGGTCAGGGTGCGTCCGCAGGTAGAGGTCGAATTGCCTTAGAGCCTATCCCAATAGACCCGTCGACCGCCAGGTGATGATCGCCAAGGCTAGATGGAGTTGGGCCACATAATTCTGCGGTTTCTTTGCCCAGCGCACCAGGATCCCACGAAAGCGGTTCATCCAACTGTGCAGACGTTCCACTACCCAACGTCGCGCCCTGAAGCCAGCCTCATTCTTGATGGCCTTTGCCTCCTCCTGTCCCTGCCCAGTCTGCATGGCGGCGAGCAGCGCTTGGGTGCTCACGTTCCGCGCCGGGCGCGCGCCGCGTAGGGTAGGTGCCGTGCCCCGACGCTTCGCGGAGAGGTCGTGGAAGAAGTCGAGCAGTCTTTGGGCACCCCGCTGAGCTCGAGCATCGGTTGCCGGTGGTGAGCGGCGATGGCTCTGCGCTGTCGACGGCAACGACGGCGGCGTGCAAGACGCTGGTGGTGCAGCGCATGAAGCGTTCGGGGATGTCGTGGCGACGCCGCGGTAGCCAGGCGGCGTGGCGACGGCCGCGAAGGCGTCACCTGAGCTCGCTCACTGCTCCGGAACCGCCCGCCGCTCCCCTGCGCCCGCGCCCGTGGCACGCGCGGCGAATGACCGGAGCGGCCCGTCGTTGCTCCACTGAAACTCGCTCGCAGGGACAAGAAGCTCGCGCTCGGCAATCACCCGCACGAGCTCCTCGGCCAACAAGCGGTAGCCGGCGCGATTGGGGTGGCAGAAGTCGGAAAATAGCTCCGGGCCCGTGATGCCATGCGGGCTATGGCCGCGGAACAGCCCCTCGATATCCACCACCACCGCCCCGTGCGCCGCGGCGACGCGGCGGACGATCGGGTTGATACCGCTAACCGCCCGGATGACGACCCCGTCTTCGTCCCGCGCTTGCCTGTAGATGTCGCGCGCCTCCTCCACGCGCCCGACTGACTCCATCGCCTGCGCCAGGGCGAAGGCCGTTTCGGCGTGGCCTGGCTGCCCTTCGACGCTCTGCCGGTAGTCGAAGGCCCGCTCATAGGCCTCACGGATGACCTGTCGGACCGTTTCTTCCGAAATCCGCAAGGCGAAGACTTCGATCATGAAGGCCACGATCATCGCGTGGGTGGCTCCGGTGATGGCGCGGAGAGCGACGATGGCGCGTTTCAAGGCGCCACAATCCACCCAGAGCCACAATCCATCCGGACTGAGCGGAGGTGGGGTGGCGTCGGGCGCCAACGCGGCTTCCAGAGCGTGGCGCCCCTTGCGGCCGATGGCATAAGCCGTTGGCCGCGAGACCCCGGCCTCGCGGGCGATTTGGGCACGGTTGTTGGCTGGAAACGCGATTATCTTCGCACTAATCTGAATACGGTCGGATGTCGAAAGATCTTTACGGCGAGCGGACACACGATTCTCCTATCAGGTGAAAAGTCGAAGATATCGTGCTGCCCGCTCGCATCTTGCGCAAGTCCCTCTTGTGCTCAGGTGTAAAGCATCAGCCCCCGCATTTTGCCGATGCCCACGTTTCAGGCTGGGGCTCCGCGGCGATTCGGCCACGCAGGGTGGGGTTTCCGGCCGGCTGACGAATGGATGAGCCGGCTCCGACTTGTTGTCGCCAGCCAGCGCTGCTAAGATTCCTGTCTCCTGAATGTGTCAACCAGCCTCTCGGAGAAAGTGCCAATGACCCGCAACACCTGCGCGCTCGCCTTGGGTGCCGCTGTTTTCGAGCTTCTAATAGTCGGAATACAATCTTTGATCTGTGTTGATAACGCTTTAGCATCGTATGCAGATGTGGTACTATCTGATAATCCAGTTTGCTATTACAGATTTGAGGAGACTGTAGGTACAACGGCTAATGATTCGTCTGGCAACGGAAACAATGGCACATATGTGAATGGAGTATTACTAAGTCAGACTGGATTTACTTCGCAATTTGGAACATCTGCGGCATTTGACGGCATAAATGATTATGTTGATACTCCGAGGAATGTGGCTGAAAACTTCACGCTAGAAGCATGGATAAATACAACAGCAAGCGGCTTGACAGGCTCACAAGGATATGATGGGAATGGTATCCTTTGGTCTGATGTAGCGGACACTGCCGATGACTTTGTTATGGCGATCCTCAACAATGCGCTCGTTTTTTTCACTGGAAATCCGGATACAACTGTTTCGGGGGGGCCGGCTCTTAACGATGGTACGTGGCATCATTTGGTCGCCACACGGACTCAGGGGGGGAATAAAGAAATATATGTTGACGGTGTTCTGGTGGGATCAACATCTACAAACAGCAACCCTCTGAATGGCAACCCCAATATCTTTATCGGCGGGAATACGCTGGACTCCAGATATCTTAATGGTTACATTGATGAGGTTGCATATTATTCAACAGTCCTCAGCCGGGAGCGCATCAGCGCTCATTACATGGCAGCCGCAGCATCAGTTCCTACCATGAACGAATGGGGCATGATAATCTTCACGGCGCTTACAGGGCTTGGGGCTGTTTATTATCTGAAGAAAAAGCAGAAAGTGATGGGAAAAATCCAACTTCCTATAAGCAACTTCCTATAAGTATCGGCATCCGGGGCAAGATGGCATTCAGACGGAGGTGGTGTGCGAATCGTCGGCTTGGCGGAGGGAAGTTCCAGCGGTCTCGTCCTCGTCGCGGTCGTGCTTGCCTTCGTGGGGAGTGGGGAGGGTCCCGCCTGCGAGCGGGCTCGTCGAGCGCTGGGCCACGACCATCCCGGCTAGCGACCCGGTCGGCGGGGGAAGCGAGCTCGCCGCGAGGGTCCTGCCCGACGGGACCACGATGATCGTGGCTAGCGAAATCGCGTAGGGGTTGCAGGCGGTCCGGACCCACGAGTTGCGCAACGAGATCCGAGGAGCGCGAGTGAAAGGCGTCCTGGGAGCGCGGCTTTGGAGATCTGGGGTTGGAAGTGGTTGAAAGTGGACGGACATCGGTGCTGCCGAGAAAAGCATGTGTTTTCTTTTCTGGGAGAATCCGACTATCGGTCGTGTCCTGTTCAGGGGGCCGGCCCGGTAGCTTTACGCCGGCGAAAATCGGCTGTGTCCGGCTTGGGGGACGGAGTGAAACCGATAACCTGCGTCATGATTAATTCCGCTGTCTTGAGCGGCTGCTCGGCCAAGCCTTTGACCGGTGTCGGTCCGGAATACCGGACCTGGCCGAATTCGCCTGTGCCCCCAGAAAATTCGTTCATCATGCGGGACGCAGACCGATGCAATGGTGTCCAAATCGAGCGCGAATAGAAGATTGCACCTTGCGGCTCCAGCCGCGGAGGACACTGTTGTCCACGCGACACCGAAACGGAGACGTCCATCTGCGGACGATCCCCTGATTGGACCCACTCGAACAGGGGGAAACGAGACGGAAAAGCGATTGCCGTGCGTCGGTTGGCGAATGTTCATCGATCGAGCTTCGTCCGGTATTCCGGACCGACACCCCCTTTGACCATGGCCGGGGTTCGAGCCAGATACGTTTCCTCCAGAAGGGTTTGGCGGATGCCTCTGTGAAGGTGGTGGAAGTTGTGGCAGAGCATTACCCACCAGCTCACGGCGATGTGAACGATGAGCTCCTTGGAGAATTCAAGCGTCCTGCGCGCCTTTCGGGCATTGTACGTGCGGTCGGTACCGTTCTGCCGTTCCACAAAGGCGGTGTTGATCCGCGTGTTCGCGCTGGAGGCAGTCAGACCCCGAGCCAGGTCCTCCTCGGTTCCGTGCACGAGTGTGCCTGCCACCGCCGCCACCCGGCCCTCCCGGAAGGTGCGGACGAGCAGCCCGCCGAGGCGCAGCGCCGAGTGGCTCAACCCGCCCCCGCGCCGACAACTGTGCATCCCGACGGATACGTCGCGGGCGGGGACCCTGCCCGGCTTCTGCTCGCACAGGCGGGGAACTATTACCACGAGCTCGATCCCGTGGAGCGGACGTTCGGCGGCAGCAGCTATGCCGATTTTTCCG
>JACPHN010000243.1 GCA_016188575.1 Candidatus Schekmanbacteria bacterium | reverse complement strand
AGCTCGTGTTCTCTCGTCCTGGCAGCTACTACGTCAAGGCGGAACCCGGTTATCCGGCCGCGCGCGAATCCGACCCGGTCCGGGTCACCGTAGCGCCGCTTCCGGAAAGCGAGCAGCCGGTGATGGAGATCTGGAGCCGTCAGGAGATTGCCCGCTTCATGAATGGCGGCACGATTACGTCCAGGGATGGCGTGCCGCCCCTCCAACGTCTGCTCGAGCAGTATCCCGACTCGCTCTACGCGGACCACGCCCGCTACGCGCTCGGGGGATATTGGCATTACGAATACATCACGCGGTGGAGCCAAATCCCGGAGCGCAACACCGCGGATCCGGAGTGGATGCGCAAGGCGTACGCCTTGTTTGGCGCCGTGACCGATCGCGTCCCCATTCTGAAGGTACGCGCTTTGGAGCACCAGCTTGGGATCGTCTTTCAGAAGCAGTTCATGAGCGACGAGGTCGATTTGGAAGCGCTCGCTCGGGAGATCGAGCCGCGGATGTCGCTCGCGGACCGGATCGGGCTTGGGGAGAAGATACGCGATTGGTTCCCGCGCGTCCTGGCCCGGGAAAAGCCGACCGCGACGCCCCCGGCGACGCAGCCATGATCAGCAGGTGATTTAGGGCGCGGCGCCGCCACGCGCCGCAATCTGGCAATCCGTTTCTTTGCCCCCGTTTCTTCCCAGAAAGGTGGAATCCAACAGATGCCACGACAGATTCACTCGCAGATGCCGCTGGAAGCGATCGAGGAAGAGATTCTGTTCACGCAGGCGGCACTCGAATCCGACGAGGACGCCCGCGACCTGGCACCGCTGGCAGCCGGGTGGGTGGGACGGCTCGACGAGGTGCGCAGCACGGACCGTGAGCTGCGCCAGGCGGCGATGCGCACCACCGCCCGTCGCGTGATCGCCAATGGCCGCCTGGATGACGCCTGCAGCCGGTTCGCCGACGAGCTCTGGCTGGATACGGGCAAGAGCAGCGATAGCCCCCGCTGGAGCCGGTATTTCCAGCGCTCCGCGAGCCAGCTCATTCGCCAGGCACTGGGCAAGCAGGTCGCGGTGGTGCGGGGATGGCTGAGCGGCCCTGGCGACGCCGTGCTGGAAAAGCACCGTGCCGAGCTGTCGAAGTGGGTCGATGCCGCTGACGCGGCCGTGGTCGAAACGCGCGCCATGACGGTCAGGCGCGGCGAGCTCTGGCTCGGCCGCGAAACGCTCGCCGAGGATCTCACCCGCGAGCGCGACGGGGTCCACGAAGCGCTGAGCGCTCGGGCGCGCGAACGCCGCCTCCGACGCGTCTGGCCCGACCGGTTCTTTCGCGTCGGCGACGGCCGTACCGCATCCAAGGCCACGACGCCGCCCGGCGCGGAGGGCGCGGGTGAGTAGGCCGGTGCGGGACGTGCGCGCGGCAAACACCGCCGGGCGCATCTGAAGTGCCTCACTCACGCCCTGTAACCAGCGGTTCGGATGCCCTGGGGGATCGCTCAGCGCTTGCAAGCGGCACCGGCCGAGCGGCAAGTGGCTCTTGCGAGCCGTGACCGCGGCACCCGGTGACCATCAGGCGGCCATTGCAAAGCTCGAGCGAGGCACCCGGCGACCGCGTGGGGCTCCTTACACGCCTCGAGCGAGGCACCGGCCGATCACCTGGCGCCCCGCTCATCCGTGGCAAACGCCAATTCGCGGTCGCCATCCTCCGTCCCGCCTCCCCCAAGCGGGGTGAGGTGGGGCGTCTTCGTGATGCGCTTTCCGCGTAGCCCGCAGGCGGACAGCCGAGGGCCGTGGGGCCACCCGCCGACTTGCTTGCAGGGTCGCGCCGGATTATTCTCCGAACGACCGCTTGGCAGCGCCACAGCCGCGTCTCTTCCCCTTGATAACTCCGGCGAAAAGGCATCCACAATGCGCCCCATAGGCGATATCCGACTTCCCGGCGAGGACGACGTTCGCGCCGAGCTCGAAATGGCGCTCGCGCTTGCCGGATGCACCGTGCAACGGCGCCACGGTGGCATCCTGGTGACCGAGATCCCGATCCACGACAGTGCCCAAACCCTGTCGTTCTATTTTTACGTGCGCCGCGGTTTTGCATGCTGTGTCCACGCTCTTGCTTCCTTCCCGCCTGCTGAACGGATCGCTTTGCTCACGGGAGTGTGGCCCCTTGCCGCGGCGAGCAGAGGTTCCAAGATTCTGCTCCTGCGGGACCAGATCGTGCTCCGGCGGGACTTGGTGCCGTGCGCGGCGCAGGGCGAGCCCCCTTTCACCCGTGCCGAGATCGAGTGGGTGCTGCTCGAAATGGCCGCCGAAGAGCTCGTAATCGGCGAGCCGTTGCGGCGGACGATTGCCCGCGGACTACCGGATACCGCGCTGCTCGGACAGCTCGACAGCGGTTGGCCGGCGGCCGCGCGCGCGGGTGCCGTGGCGCATCTGACCCTGGATGCAATCGCGACGGCGCTCGGATCGGTCGGACGCGACGTGCGCGCCCGCGCAGACGAGCTGCTCGTCGCCGCCGACCCCGGCGCATCGGACTGGGGTCGCGTCCGGCTGCGGGTCGGACACGACCTGCAGGCCGAGATCTCGCTCGGCTCCTGTAAGGCTCCGTCGCCGCTGCTCATCGACACCTTGTTCCACCTCAACGACGATCAGATTCTCACGAGCTTTGTCGTCGACCGCGGCCGCATGCTGGTACGCGTTTGCTATCCCCTTGCTGATCGACCGCTCAACGCGGACCAGCTCCTCGCCATCGTCGATACGCTGGGCCTGGCCGCCGCCGAAGAAGGGGCGAGGCTGCGGACGTTGGCATGAGGGCCAGGCCGGCAGGCGAATGCAGCGCTCCCCGGTGCGGTACGGATCGCCCCGCCGGCATCGCAGAGCGTGCAAAACCATGAGCGCGAACGCCGGCCCGGAATCGTTCGCGCCGCACGCGCAGTACGCAAAGCGGCTGGCCGCGCAGCGCCTGCTGGCGGAGCGGGCGGCCCGGAAAGACGCGTTCATTGCTCATGCCCGGATGGCCGTGGCGCTGGCCGGCGCCGGCATGGTGGCGCTGGTCTGGAAAGAGGCCATGCACCTGGCATGGTTGCTGATTCCGATCGCCGCATTTCTGGCGTTGGTCGTGAAGCATGACAGGGTCATCCGCGCCCGGCGGCGGGCGGCACGCCGGATGACGCATTATGAAGAGGGTCTGGCGCGTCTGGAGGAGCGGTGGATGGGGCGAGGCGTCCAGGGAGAAAGCTACCGCGACGCGGCTCATCCCTACGCCGAGGACCTGGACCTCTTCGGAGCTGGCTCGCTTTTCGAGCTTTTGGCGACGACGAGGACGCGAGCGGGGGAAGATACGCTGGCAGCATGGCTCTTGACGCCCGCGCCGCCCGAGGAGATTCGCGCCCGGCAGGCGGCCGTCGCGGAGCTGCGGCCGCGTCTGGATCTGCGCGAGGACCTCGCGGTGCTCGGTTCCGACCTCCGCAGCGCCCTTGACCCGTCCTCGCTGACCGCGTGGGGAACGCGCGAGACGCGCCTGGTGTCGCCGGCGACGCGGGCGTTGGCGCCGCTCCTGGTGGCCTTGACCATCGCTGCCGCCGGTGCGTGGCGGGCGGGACTTGGCGGTCCCGAGCCGCTGCTGATCGCCACCGGGCTCCAGCTCCTCTACGCCCATCTTCTCCGGCGCCGCGTCCGGCGGATCGTGGCCGAGGTCGAGCGTCCGGCACGCGACCTCGGGCTGCTGGTCAGCCTGCTGCAAAGGATTGAGCGAGAAACGTTCGTTTCGCCGCGACTTGCCGCTCTCCGCGCGGCGCTCGATACCGCCGGGATGCCCCCGTCGCGGCGCGTGCGCTCGCTGCACCGTCGCCTCGAAGCGCTCGACCTGCGTCGCAACCAACTTTTCGCGCCCGCCGGTGCCGCGCTCCTGTGGACAACGCAGGTCGCGCTGGCAATCGAAGCGTGGCAAGGCACCTACGGCCCTGCCGCGGCGCGTTGGCTAAAGACGCTCGGCGAGATCGAAGCGCTCGCCGCATTGTCGGGCTATGCCTACGAGCACCCGCAGGATCCCTTCCCCGAGATCACCGCCGGACCCGCGATCTTCGACAGCGCGGGTATCGGCCACCCACTGCTGCCGGAGACCCGGTGCGTTCGCAACGACGTTCGTCTCGGCGCCGGGCCGCGGTTGCTCATCGTGAGCGGGTCCAACATGTCGGGCAAGAGTACCCTGCTGCGCGCGCTTGGCACCAACGTCGTTCTCGCGCTCGCCGGCGCCCCTGTTCGCGCCCGCTCGTTGCGCCTTTCCCCACTGGCGATCGGCGCTTCGATTCGTCTCCACGACTCTCTACAGCAGGGCACTTCTCGGTTCTATGCGGAAATTACCCGCTTGCATCAGATCGTTGAGCTCACTTCCGGAGAGCACACCGTCCTGTCGCTCCTGGACGAAATCCTGCACGGGACCAATTCCCATGATCGCCTCATCGGAGCGCAGGCGGTGGTGCGCACGCTGGTAGAAAAGGGCGCGCTTGGGGTGGTCACGACTCACGACCTGGCGCTCGCGCGCATCGCCGAAGAGCTCGGGCCGATCGCGAGCAACGTGTGCTTCGAAGACCACCTGGAAAACGGGCGCATGCGCTTCGACTACGTGATGCGCCCTGGAGTCGTCACCAAGAGCAATGCTCTGGAGCTCATGCGGGCCATCGGTCTGGAGGTTTGAGCGGTACTGGCCGCCGCCCGCGCGGTGCCGCCTTCACCGCGCGGCGCTGACCCAGGCGCGCAGGCGCTCGGGGATGTCTTCGAGCCGTTCTCCTGCCACCAGCCTCTGCGCTCCACCGGCCATCCCTGCCGCGCATGCCGCCTCCAGGCGCGCCAGCGCCTTGCCGGCCACGACGGGGAGGTCCGCGGTGGCACTGTGCCGCGCTGCGGCGCCCGCGAGCTCGCGGACTTCCGCGAGCATGGCCGCCGCCAACGGGCCGTCCCCGCGCGCCAGAGCGATGTGCCCGAGCTCGCATTGGCACGCGATGGCAAACGGGCGATTGCCGTTATCCAGAAAGGTTGTCGCCGCGGCAGTCACGAGCGCCGCGGCCTCGTTCAGGTCGCGGCCCGTTCTCCGCAGCAGCGCGGCCAGTCCGACCGCAGTGGCGGCAGCGAGCGAGCGATCGCCGGCGGCCCGCTGCGTGGCCAGGGAGGCGCGGTAGGACGCCTCCGCGTCCCCCACCTCGCCGAGCTCCGCGAGAGTGCCCGCCAGGCACCCCTGTGCCCAGCCGACAAAGGCGCGATCACCGACCTTTTGGGCGGCTTCGAGCGCGGAGCGGAGCAACTTGGCGGCGCCCCAGAGATCCCCCGACTTGACGAGGACCTGCGCCAGATTGCCCGTCGCGTGCGCTTCAACGCGCAAGCTTCCGGCGCGGCGGGCCTCGCCGACCGCCATCATGTAGCACGCACGCGCCTCATCGGCGCGATCGAGGTCGTGATAGAGGTTTGCCAGATTGTTGTGCGTCATGGCCTGAAACCGGGGGTGAGGGTGCTCATCCAGCGTCGCCAATGCGGCCAGGAACTGTTTTTCGCCCTCCACCGTCGCTCCTGAAGCGACCTCGATGAGCCCGAGCAGGTTGCGCGCCTTGGCGCAGAGCGGCTGATCGCCGAGCTCCTGCCAGGTGGCCAGGGCGGCGCGGCACGGCTCCCGCGCCTCTTCGATGTGGGCCAGTCGGTACCGCATGCCGGCGATGCCGAATAGCGCCGGCGCCAGCTCGACGCGGTTCCCCGTCGCGCGCGCGGCGGCGGCGGCGAGGAGATGCTCCTTGAGCGCGTCCGGGAACCTGCCGACGAGCTCGTAGACCCTGCTGGCCAGCTCATTGCGCACGGCGGCTGCTTCCGGATCATCGCCGGCGAGGTCGAGAGAGGATCGATAGAGACGTTCCGCCTCTTCGTGGGCGTACTGGGATACGGCGCGCCGGGCGGCGCGCAGATAGTACGCCGCGGCGCGGCGCGGGTCGCCCGCCTCTTGCCACTGCCGTCCGACCTCGGCCAGGTGCTCCTCCACGGCGCTGCCGTACCGCGCCTCCAACGCAGCGGCCGCCCGGCCGTGCAGGTCGTGACGCTCCGCGTCCGCCAGCTCCCGGTAGGTGACCTCCCGTAGTTGGTCGTGGGTGAACCGCAAGCCTCCGTTGCCGGAATCCGCCAGCACGTGGCGGGAGATGAGCTCGTGGCAGGCCGCGGCAAACTCGGGACCGGCGCCGGCTGCCACGACCATCAGAACCTCCGTTGTAGTTTCGCCACCGAGGACCGCGGCAGCCGCGGCGACGTGCCGCGCCAGAGCGCTCAACAGGGCCAGGCGCCGAGCCACCAGTGAGCGCACAGATGCCGGCAGCGCCAGCACGCGCAGCTCCTCGCCGCCGCCGCCGCGCGCGGCGGTCGTGCCCGGCACCGTCTCGGCGTGCGCATCCGCCACGTGCCACCGACCCTCGTCGTCCCGCCACAGCGCGCCCTCGTCGATCCCCGCCCTCAGAGCTTCGGCAACGAAAAGCGGGTTCCCGCCCGTGCAGCGCTGCACCAGCGCCGAGAACCGCGCCGGAACGTCGCTCATGGCCAGCATCTCGCGAATCATCGCACCGACGCTCGCTTCGTCGAGACACGGCAGCTCGACGCGCATCGCCCGCGGATGCTCCGCCAGCCGCCGCACCGCAGCGCTCACCTCTTCCGCCCGGAAGGTCGCGAGCACGCCGCAGCCGCAGCCATGGTCATCATCCAGCCGCGCCACGTCGCCAGCTCGGAGCGCCAACGCGTGCTCGACGACCGCGAGCGTCAGCTCATCCGCCCACTGCAGGTCATCGAGAACCACGAGCACCGCCTGGCCGCGATGATAGCGCAGAATTGCCTGCCACAACCCGGTTACGACCCGGCGGCGGCCCTCCTCCGCCGAAAGCTCGGCAGGGCTGACACCGGCCGGTGCGCTCGTCATCAGCCCGCGCAGCGCGGGCTCGAAGTCGCAAAGCACCAGTGCCGACTCTGCCATGATCTCGCCGACGGCCGCCGCGCCGCCCTCGCGACAGCGACCCGCCACGGCTTGCAGAAAGCCGCGAAAGGGATGAAGGGGGCCGGTGTCGCCCGAGCCCGGCGGATGACATTCGCCGAAGACGACCTGAACGCCCAGGCGCGTCGCCGTCTGCAGCGCTTCCGAGGCGAGCCGCGTTTTCCCCGCGCCGCTCTCGCCGGAGAGGAACACGACCGGCCGGCGCCCGGACGCGATGCCGGAAACCACCGAGGCCAGCAGGCGCCGCGTGCTCCCGCGGCCGACCGTGGAGGAGCCATACAGGTAGTCGCGCGTCTTGCGATCTGCGCGAGGCCGCTCAGCAGGGCCCTCGGCTCCCAGCCGCACCAGGTGGCGCCCGAGGTCGCGAGCATAACCGAGCCGATCACCAGGTTTCTTGGTCAACAGCGACGCCATGAGCGCGTCGAGCGCCGGTGGCAAGCCGCCGAGCAGCCTGGACGGCGGCACCGGCTCCCCGCGGAGATGACCCTCCAGCACCTGTGACGCAGGACCCACAAACGGCGGCCGCCCCGTCAGAGTTTCATAGAGTACGCACCCGAGCGAGTAGAGGTCGGCCCGAGGATCGAGGCGTTCGCCGCGGATCTGCTCGGGCGGAATGTAGCTGATCGTTCCGGACACCCCGCGCACATGCAAGAGAACCTCGCGACTCATTTCCCGCCGCACCTGTTGGGCCAGGCCAAAATCCACGATCACCGGCCAACCGCTTTCAGGCACCAGGATGTTGTGCGGCTTGAGATCGCGATGCACGATGCCCTCGCCGTGCAAGTAAGCGACCGGCTCGCAGAGCCGGGCAAAGAGCGTGACAATCCGCTTGAACGCGCTCTCAGGCAGAACGTGCGGGGGACTTCCCTCGGGTTTCCAGAAGGTTCGGCAGTGCGCGGTCATGGGTTTTCCGGCAACGAGCTCCATGGCGTACCACGGCAACCCCTCGGCGGTCGTGCCGTGCTCGAGGATGCGGACGATTCCGGGATGCCGGAGCTGTGCCAGTGCCTCGATCTCGCGTCGAAGGCTCGGGAGGCGGGTGGCGTCCGGCACCTCCACGGTCTTTACGGCCACCTCCGCCTCGCCGGCGCTCGAGACGGCGCGGTAAACCGCACCCATGGCGCCCTTTCCGAGGGTCTCGAGACAGCGATATGGACCGATGTGCCGCGGTACGGGCGGCGCGGCGCGGGTCATGGTGATCCGGCAATGGCAGCCGTCCCGCCGTGGCGGCGCACCGGCGCGTTGAGGATCGGCACGAAGTCTTGGGTCAGGTTCATGGCTCTCAATCCGGCATCTTACCGCCGACGCGCCCGCCGGCGGCAAGGGCTTCAGACCTCGCGCCGAAGTGTGCCTCCGCATCGCGGTTGCGGCGCGTTTTCCCGCCGTCCGGGCGCCCACCGGCGACCAGGGCGCCGCGATACGATCGAGCGTTTGACCTGCGCCCCAAGCCCGGGTAGGATGGCATGCACGAAAGCTCCTGGCTTGCGACGCTACTGGCCGGGCGGCGGACTTGACGGACCGCGGTGGCGACACCTCGTCCCCGGCCCGACCATGGTGCGTTGCCGGTCGAGGGCAATTTCCGCACAAATTTCGATCGTGGAGAACGAGCGATGCTGAATTCCCATGCGGGCGTGAATCGGATCCGCAACGAGCGACTGCTGGCGTGGGTCGACGAAGTTGCGGCGCTGTGCCGGCCCGATTCGATCTACTGGTGTGACGGCTCTGCGGAGGAAGCAGCCCGGCTCTGCGAGCAGATGGTCGAGACCGGCACCCTCATCCGGCTCAACCCGGAAACGCGCCCCAACTGTTTTCTCGCCCGCTCCGATCCCAACGACGTGGCGCGTGTGGAGGATCGGACGTTCATTTGCTCACGTTCTGAGCAGGACGCTGGACCGACGAACAACTGGGTCGACCCCGAAGAAATGCGGGCGACTCTGCGAGGCCTTTTCTCCGGCTGCATGCGGGGACGAACGCTCTACGTGGTGCCGTTCAGCATGGGCCCGCTCGGATCGCGAATCTCGCATCTCGGGGTAGAGATCACGGATTCGCCTTATGTGGCGGTGAGCATGCGGATCATGACCCGCATGGGCCAGCAAGCGCTGGACGCTCTCGGTGCGCACGGCAGCTTCGTTCCCTGCGTTCACTCGGTCGGCAGGCCGCTGGCGCCCGGCGAGCGAGACGTGGCCTGGCCGTGCAACGACACGAAGTACATCACGCATTTCCCGGAGACCCGCGAAGTCTGGTCGTTCGGCTCGGGATACGGCGGCAACGCGCTGCTTGGCAAGAAGTGCTTCGCGCTGCGCATTGCCTCGGTGATGGCGCGGGAGCAGGACTGGCTCGCCGAGCACATGCTGATCGTTGGCGTCGAATCCCCATCTGGCGCGAAAACGTATGTTTGCGCCGCTTTCCCATCAGCTTGCGGCAAGACCAACTTCGCCATGCTCGTGCCGCCACCGGAGGGCTTCGCCGGCTGGAAAGTGACGACCATCGGCGACGACATCGCCTGGATCAAGCCCAAGAATGGTCGCTTCTACGCCATCAACCCGGAGGCCGGCTACTTCGGCGTCGCTCCCGGAACCTCGATGCGGTCGAATCCCAACGCCATGCTCATGCTTCGGGAGAACTGCATCTTCACCAATGTCGCGCTCACCGATGAGGACGACGTGTGGTGGGAGGGCATGACGGAGCAGCCGCCCGCGCATCTCATCGACTGGACCGGCCGCGACTGGACGCCTGGATGTGGCAGGCCGGCGGCCCACCCGAACTCCCGCTTCACCGCACCGGCAACGCAGTGTCCGTCGATGGATCCGGAATGGGAAAACCCCGAGGGCGTACCCATCAGCGCCTTTGTCTTTGGCGGCCGCGTAGCGAAGAACTTTCCGCTGGTATTTCAGGCGTTCAACTGGGATCACGGCGTGTACCTGGCGGCGACCATGGGCTCGGAAGCGACTGCGGCCGCAGTGGGGCAGGCGGCGATGCGGCGCGATCCCATGGCGATGCTGCCGTTCTGCGGGTATCACATCGCAGACTACTGGCAACACTGGCTCAACATCGGCCTGCAGGACGCGGCGACGCCCCCGCGCATTTTCCGCGTCAACTGGTTCCGCAAGGACGATGAAGGTCGGTTCATCTGGCCTGGCTTTGGGGAAAACATGCGCGTTCTCAAGTGGATCATCGACCGCTGCCACGGACACGCAATCGGAGTCGAGAGCCCCTTGGGGTGGGTGCCGGAGTACGGGGAGCTAAACTGGGCGGGATTGGACTTCCCCAGGGAGAAGTTCCACGGGATCATGGAGATAAATCGCGCCCAGGCACGCACGGAGGTCAGAGAGCAGGGCGAGTGGTTCGCCAAGCTCGGTTCCCGGCTGCCGCGCGAGATGGAGGCGGAACGGCAGTGCTTTCAATCTCGCGTGGAGCGGTCCCCGGAGGTGTGGAGTCTGAGGTCGGTGGAGGGGTAGGCTGGCGCCGCCCCGCCCCCTCCGTCCCTCCCCCGCCGGCGGGGGGAGGTGAGGTGGGGAGGCTTGGAGCCTATCTCAGTAGGCCCGTCGACCGCCGGGTGATGATCGCCAGGGCCAGATGTAGCAGGCGTGAGCTGCTTCCGAAGCCGACCTCGAGGCGGGGGGATTTTGGCGCGAGCCCGGCTACTCCTCTTCCGGGAGCGACCGCAAGTGGGCGATTTGCTTCAAGGTATCGGCGCGCACCTCATTGAGCTTCTCCCGGGGATCATCGAAGGTGAAGTCTTCCGGCCGATAACCGGGATCGCCACGCTCGACGGCCGCGGTCAGCTCGTCGAGATACCGGGTGAACAGCTCCGCCGCGCGCCGATTGCGGCCGGTGTCGCGCGCCCATGCCGCTGCCGACTCCCAGATGCAGGGAAGCGAGACGTTTTGCTGGATCGCGCCCTGGATCAGGCGCCAGGCTTCCTCGTCGGCCTTGGCGCGCTCGGAGTGGGTGGCCTGCCCGCTGACCTCGGCTGCCCACTGATAGTAGTAGATGGCGCGGTGGACCGGCGTGTCCGGCTCCACCAGCCGGGCGAAGGGTGCGCTCTCGGGCAGATCTGTCACCTCACGGCCTTCCCATTCCGCGGTGCAGATCACCTCGAGGCGACCAACCGGAAGCTGCCTCACGATGTGGAGCGGCACCAAACCCCGGAATTCCGCCTTGTCGAGCGGCACCAGTCCCCTGAACATCGGCTTGTCGGGTGGTATCTGGTAAGAGTCCGCCACTGCGGGCGCCGTCCACCGATACCACTCCCCGAGCGGCACAGTCTCGCCGGCGGGCCCGACGATCTTGCACTGGATGCCGCGGATCCAGTCGCCCGAGACCCGGCCGGGCGTCCAGCCCTCCCAGATTCCCACCGAGATGCCGAAGCCCAGTGGCCCTCCCCTCACGT
>JACPHN010000037.1 GCA_016188575.1 Candidatus Schekmanbacteria bacterium | reverse complement strand
CCGAAGGCCCCGGCCGGCAACCCCTCGATGTAGGTGATGATCCGGTCGGCGTGCGATACGAGATGATCTACGGGCTCAAGAGCATGTAGCGCGGGGGGGGGTGAAAAGCAGAGCTAGCAGCAGCGCGCTACGATGTAAGACAGCGCCATGCAGGGAGATGCTGGAGACTTTCAGCCGTCGGTCTACGCCACTCTGTCTTGCCATCATGGTCCTCCCTCGCCTCTGCGTTCGAGGTCGTGCGAACGCGCTGCAGACGTTCCACCTCCCGGCGCGAATGTACCCCCGGCCGGTATGAGATCGCATACCAGGCGCGATCGCAGTTGTCAAGGCCATGGAAAACCCCTGGACCCACCGCCGCGGTGAGTGATTGTGGTGGCGGATGTTGGAATGATCTGCCCTGCAGGCGGTCGAAGCGGATGCAGGCATGCACCACAATCATCAGCGCACGACGGTGCGGGGTCAGGGCCCTATCGGTTGGTGCCGGCGCTTCGCTTCTCAACACATTCCAGAAGTCGGCCGCTTCTTCTCACTTGGAATGGGCCACCGACTTGGCCCGGGCCCACAATCCGAGCCCGTCGTCCATCCTATCGTCTTCTCTAACGGTCCATTATTCGTGGCCTGATAAGGACTCGAGGATCTTGCGAGAGCGTCTGGGAACGATGGCAAAGAGCGTCACCAGGGGATTACAAAGGACCTACAACGAGGTGCGGGTACCGCTCGAGCACGAGCCCGTCTCGTCCGTGCACACGCGCGGCGCCGCGCGGATGGACGCGGCGATCTCGCCGTACGCGGTTTCGAGCAGGGCTCCCGAACGCACGCCGGTGTTCGACTCCCCGGGGCTTCCCAACCACGCGAAAGCGATCATGGCTTTCCTACTCGCGCGCCATCGTTTTCTCCGCGGCTCCCGGCGGGCGTAGCGATCTGCTGACACCTCCGAGGTTTCTCCCAAATCGCCCGGCTGATCCACGCGGCCGCCGCAATATCGTCATGTCGGCGATGATGCCTCCCGGCGAAAGCCGGGGTCTTGCCAGGAGGCGGTCCGCGCTGAGGTGACAGATGGTAGCGGGCGATTTGTTCTCCTCGGCCACGTTGACACGATCCACACCTGCCTCTATGCTTGCACTGGAGCCGCCGGCCCGGCGGGCGATAGCGAGCTCCACCAGCATTCAGGGAGGGTGGCGTGCCACGAAGAGCGACTTGTCTCGCCTCTGCGCTGCTTGTCAGTGTCGCAATCCTCGCATGCGGCGGTCGCGACGACGCAGGCGCTCCCGCTTCCTCCGGGACTTCCCGAGACGCGGCGAGCGCGACTGCCCGGCCACTGCGCGTGCTCTCAGGATCCGAGAACACCGCTCTACAGCCTATCGTCGAGCGCTTCGCTGCGAAGAGCGGCGTCACTATCGAGATGACCTACAAGGGGAGCGTCGATATTGCCCTTGAGCTCGAAAAGGGAAAGACCATGGAGGCCGACTCGGTCTGGCCCGCAAACTCACTCTGGATCGAGCTCGGTGACCGGACCAAAGTGGTCAAGCATGCGGCGAGCGTGGCCCGATCCCCCGTCGTGCTCGCCATCAGGAAGTCGCTTTGCGAAGAGCTCGGGTGGGTAGGCAAGCCCGTCGTCATCGCCGATATCCTGGCTGCGGCCGACGCCGGCAAGCTCAACTTCGCCATGACTTCCGCCACGCAAAGCAACTCGGGGGCGGCCGCCTATCTGGGGTTCCTCCACGCCCTCGCCGGCAGCCCCGACGTGCTGACGCACCAGCATCTGCAGGATCCGCTGCTGCATGATGCCGTCCGGCGGCTGCTCTCGCACGTCGAGCGTTCCTCCGGCAGCTCGGGATGGCTCAAGGATCTCATCGTCAGTGGGTATGACCAGTACGACGCGATGTTCAACTACGAATCTCTCGTCATCGAGGCCAATCGCGAGCTGGTGCAGGCGGGCAAGGAACCGCTTTGCGCGGTATACCCCGCCGACGGCCTGATGGTCGCCGACCACCCATTGGGGTACGTCGACCACGCAGATGCCGCCAAGGAACAGGTCTTTTTGGAGCTGCAGCGCTATCTGTCCAGCGCGGAGGTTCGTCGAGAAATCGAGTCGCTCGGGCGCCGCGCCTCACTGCTGGGCCTTGGCGTCGACAATCCCGATCCCGCCGTTTTCAACCCGGAGTGGTGCATCGACGTCAACCGCGTGATCGCGTCTGTCCCGACGCCGCCGCGCGATGTCGTGCAGGAGGCGCTCAACCTCTACCAGACGGCGCTCCGCAAACCATCGCTGACCGTCTACGCCCTGGATTACTCCGGGAGCATGGCCGGAGATGGCGAGCGGCAACTGGAGGCGGCCATGCGCATCCTGCTCGATCCCGAGCAGGCGCGCCGATATATGATCCAGGCCTCTCCGCGCGACGTGCACATCGTCGTTCCCTTTAGCCACGTGCCGATGGCAATCCTGCGCAAGGAAGGCAACGACCCCGCCATGCTCGCGGGTCTGCTGCGGGAGGTCCTGCGCATATCCCCGAGCGGCGGTACGGACATCTACCGCGCCACGGCGCAGGCGCTGGACGAGATCAACGCTTATGCCGATCGGCTCGCGGAATACTTCCCTGCAATCATTCTCATGACCGACGGCAAGTCGGCGGAGACCCTGCCCGTTCTCCAGGAGAAGCTGGACACCCTGCCGTTCGCGAGAGATATCCCGGTCTTCTCGATCATGTTCGGAAGCGCCGACTCGGCGCAGCTCGAACGCCTGTCCAAGCAAGCCTTCGGCAAGGTGTTCGACGGGCAAAAGGACCTGATCGGGGCGTTCCGGCAGGCAAAAGGATTCAACTGACGATCGTGGCATCTTCTCCATCCACATGGCATGGCCTCGCCAGGGAGCTGCTGAGCGGGCTGTCGGCAGCCGCCGCCTTTGTCGGACTTTATGTGGCGACGACCATGCCGATCTGGCTCGATGCGGTCCTGGCGGGCAGCGTGCTTGTGGCGCTTCAGCTCCTGCTCCCGGCGTCTCCCGCCGCGGTGCCCCCTCCCGACTGCGAACGCGCGCTCGCCGCAGCGCAACGGGACGCCGCCGCGCTGCGAGGCCTCGCCAGGAGCTCGCTCAAGCCGGCAGTAGCTGACAACATGCAAAGAATCGCCGCGTCCGTCGAGAACGCGCTCGAGCGCGTGGGTGCCGATCAACACGCGCGTGCGGCTCTGGCGGACTTTTTGGGCATCTACGTGGGCCGGACACTCGGCATCGCTCGAAAATACACCGAGCTGAGCGCGTTGCCTCACGCCACGACCGAGCAGCGAGATCGACTCGAGCAAATCGAGAATATCTTGAAACTCGGCCGGCAAGCGTTCGACTCTCAGGTCAGCCGCCTCATCGATCGCGATCTGGCCGAGCTCGGCGCGGATGCCCGCGCCTTCGAGGAAATGCTCATGCTCGAAGGACCCATCCAGAGCGAAGGAGAACATCATGGCTAAGAAGCTCCTCGGTGTCGTCATTCTCGTGGGCGTCATCGCCGCGGTGATCGTCCTTCAGGTGCGGGAAAAGAGCGCCGTGACTTCGAGCGGCACCGGCGGCTCCCCGGCCGCCGCCGAAACTGTCCGCGCTTATGTCGGCGGCGAAAAGTCCGGCTTTCTCGACGATCCGGCCGTGAAACAGCTTCTCGCCGCGAAATACGGCCTGAGCATCGACGGGAGCAAGGCCGGCAGCATCGAGATGGTGACGTCTCTGTCGCTGGATGGAAAAGACTGCGTCTGGCCATCCAGCCAGACTGCCGCGGAGATTTTTCGCGCCCGCGGGGCTCACATCGAGGGCGAAGAGACCATCTTCAACAGCCCCATCGTACTGTATGCCTGGGCGCCCGTCGCAGACGCGCTCACCAAGGCCGGATTCGTGTCCGACGAGGGGACGGCCCACTACGTCACTGATTTCTCGGGTCTCATCGCGGCCATCACCGAGGAGAAAAAGTGGTCAGATATCGGCGTTGCGGAGCTCTTCGGAAAAATCAGCATCTTCACGACGGACCCGTCGCGGAGCAGCTCCGGCGCGGTCTTCGCCGGCCTCGTCGCCAACATGCTCAACGGCGGAAACGTAGCTACGGAGCAGGATCTGCCGGCGCTGTTGCCGCGGCTGAAAAGCTACTACGCGCGCCTCGGACATCTGGAGAGCTCCTCCGGTGACCTGTTCCAGTCCTTTCTCAAGACCGGCATCGGGGCAAGGCCGATCATCGCCGGGTACGAGAGCCAGCTCGTCGAGTTTTTCATCGACCATCAGGAATTCCGCCAGACGTTGCGCGAGAAGATCCGGATCCTCTACCCGAAACCGACCGTGTGGTCCGAGCATCCTCTGATCGCAATGACCGGTCGCGGCAAGAAGCTCATCGAGGCATTAAAGGATCCGGAGATTCAGCGCCTGGCCTGGGAGAAGCACGGCTTTCGCTCCGGTCTGCTCGGAGTCCAAAACGACCCTCGCGTGCTCGAGCTCGCCGGAATCCCGGAATCGATCACCGCGGTGCTGCCCTTGCCGGCGGGGGCGACCATGAACGAGCTCATTCGCGGCGTGCAATAGCGGTAGCGGTAGAAGCGTGGCGGCGGAGGTGCAAAGGTGAGCGACAATCGCAGAGTTCTGTCTGTGATCCTTGGTGGCGGGCGCGGCAATCGCCTCTATCCCCTGACCCGGATGCGTTCCAAGCCCGCGGTGCCGATCGGCGGTAAATACCGCCTCATCGACATTCCCATCAGCAACTGCATCAATTCCGGGCTCTACGAGATCGCCATTCTCACCCAGTTCAACTCCGTATCGCTACACCGCCACATCACGCAGAGCTACAACTTCGACGTCTTCCACCGCGGTTGGATACAGATCTGGGCCGCCGAACAAACAACGCAGAGCTCGGACTGGTATCAGGGAACGGCGGACGCGGTCCGCAAGCAGCTCGTGGAAATCGAATCCTCCGACGCCACCGACGTGCTCATCCTCGCTGGAGATCACCTGTATCGGATGGACTACGCGAAGATGCTGGCCCAGCACTTTCGGGATAGCGCGGACATCACGGTCGGCGCCTATCCCGTGCCGGAGGCGGACGCTTCGCGTTTCGGGCTCCTGCAGTGCGACGACCGTGGCCGAATCACCGCGTTCGTCGAAAAGACGCGTGATCCGGCGGTGCTGGAACGCTTCGTGTGCCGGCGCGGGCTCGACCGCCCCTACCAGGGTTCCATGGGCATCTACGCCTTCAAGACGGCGATGCTGCGGAAACTTCTCGAGGACCGCAGTATCGATGACTTCGGAGCCGACCTGATTCCGCGCGCCATCGACACGCTCGACGTCCGCGCCCACGAATTCTCCGGATACTGGGAGGATATCGGGACGATGCGTGCTTTCTACGAAGCCAACCTGCTCATGGCGGCTCACAATCCGCCCTTCAGCTTCTATGACAACCAGCAGCCGATCTACACGCGGCCGCGGTTCTTGCCCGGCTCCATCGTCACGTCCAGCACCCTGGACGGCGTGCTCCTGGCGGACGGCTGCCGCGTCATCAACTCCTCGGTAACGAGCTCCATCATCGGCCTGCGCAGCCACGTGGGCCACGGCTGCCGCATTCGCAACTGCGTGGTCATGGGAGCGGATTACTACGAGAGCGAGGACAGCCACCGCATGCCGGTTCGCCTTGGCACCGGGCCATGTTGCGATATCGAAGGGGCGATCATCGACAAGAACGCACGCATCGGCGCCAATGTGAGGATTCGGCCGTTTCCGCTGGGAACCGAGGTGAACGGCGACGCCTGGTGCGTCCGCGATGGAATCGTCGTGGTGGCGAAGGACGCAATCATCGAGCCCGAGACCGTCATCGAGCCGTAGCGGCGGGCGCGGCGGCGGCGGCGGGCGAAGTCAGTCCCGACTCGCGTTTTCCAGCACCGCTGCCAGCGTCCGCCGTGCGGCGATGAGCTCGACCGGCGAAACTCCCGCGAGCAACTTGGCCAGCAACGAGTCACGAGCTTCCGCGATCTGTGGAAGTGCCTGGCGCGATCGCTCTGTCAGAAAAATGCGCAACGCCCTGCGATCCTCTTCATCCGGGCGGCGCTCGATAAGCTCGTCCCGCTCCATGCGGTCGAGCAAGCCCGTCATCGTCGACGGCTCGAGGCCCGCGCCTCTGCCCAGGTCCACGACGCGCTGGCCGTCCTCCTTGGCCAGGCAAAACAGCACCCCCAGGTACGCCGGGCGCACGACCGCGAGGTCCGCAGCCGCCAGCGCGCGCTTGAGCTCTGACGTCGCGGCTAGGCTCGCGCGCGTCATCAAGTAGTATGGGCAATCGGTCGGATCTGCGTGCGCCACCCTCGTCAGCTCCAGATGATTCGTATCCATATTATACGGATCAGGATCTATCGTCAACTCGACCCGACGGCGAATCCGAGCCCACCGGTCCGATCTCGGTCCAGGCCCCCGAAGTGTCGTCCCACCGCTGCAAGTGCTCACCCCAGAGGCGGTACGCCGTCGTCCCGGCCGCTTCGTTAAGCACCTCGATAGCCTCGTTGAGCAACCGCAGGACGGACGGCGTCAACCGCCCTTTCAGCAGCCTGTCCGCCTGCGTGGCAATCGCGTGGTCGAGGCCCTGTTTTTGTTCGCTCCATTCCGAAACCGCCGGCACGCGGAACGGTCCACGGTCACGTTGTAGCCAGTCGCGCCGCAGCTTGACGGCGGCCTCCAGCGCGGTGACGAGCAGGCTGGGTTGTAGCTCGAGTTCCCCAGATTCGCTCACGCTCCATCCTCGCAATAGCGGCGATACCTCGCCCACTCATCCTCGAAATTCGGCGTGAAAAGGCCGCTCCCGAGATGCTCGGAGATCTCCTCGGGCGTCCAAAACCGCACTGCGTCGATCTCCGACGCCTGCGGCACAAATGGCCCTTCGGCGCAGCAAAAGAACGTGGAGACGAGCTCACTCTCCACCTCGGAGCGCTGAATGTAGCGGTAGAGGAAGCGCACCCCGTGGTCATCGACCCGGAGACCGATCTCCTCGGCCGCCTCGCGGCGTAACGCCGCGAGCACATCTTCACCGTAACACAGGTGGCCGCCCACGGAGGTATCCCACTTGCCAGGCTGGATGTCTTTGGTTGTGCTTCTCTTCTGCATCAGGACGTGGCCCCGGCGGTTCAGCACCAGGCAGTGCACGACCGGATGAAGGAGCGTCCGGTTTGCGTGCGCGACGCGTCGCTCGACGCTGCCGACCACATTTCCTGCGGCGTCAACCAAGGGAAATAGCTCGTTCGTCGTCATGCCCGGCCGCCGGCAAGGAGATTGAGGACGGTGAGCAAGGCCTTGACCGTCACCCATGATGCCCAGAGCATCACCACGACTTGCGCCGATTGCCGCGCCCGCAAGCCCATCGCGGTGACGAGACCGAACGCAAGCAGGATGGCCGACCAGACGCTGAACAAATCCACGCTGGTCAAGAGTGTTTGCAGCAGGGGGCCGCCAGCGCTCGTGCCAAATACGGCTGCGAGGTTCGATGGCAGATAGGATCCCGTGCGCACGAGCTCGGGTCCGATCTTGTCCACGCGCAGCACCACGGGAATGGACAGCAACATCGCCGCGGCCTGGGGTGCCTGCGAGTGCACCATGACGGACACCGCGGTCTTGAGATCGGTCAGCTTTCCGAGCAAGCCGAGCGCCACCCACAAAGCCGCACCCATGATGAGATAGCCGAGGGGCATGGAGATGAGAGTGCTCATGACGGTAGACTCGATTCCATAGCGGGAAGCATCGGCGATGTGCCTCTGAATCTCCGCCTCGGGCATCGACAGGGAAAGAGACTGGATGTTGGCCCGGATTACGGCATCCCAGTCGATACGCGGAGTCGAGACAACGTTGAGCAGAGCTCCGGCCAGCGCCCAGGCGGCGATGGGGACGGCGATCGTCGGGTGGGACCGGATCGACTGAAACGTCTGCCTCGGGAAGAAGAGAATGGTCGCAAGCCGCGCCAGGGCGTTGCGGTACAGGTCCCCGGCCGGCGGGCCGTCAGGAGACGTCGGCATGAGCACGCTGCGGAGCTCGGCATTCGCGGCGGCGCCAGCGGGCGTCTCAGCGCGGGGCGTAGAGCACGACTCGGCCATCCTGAGCGACCTCTCGAAACAGTTTCTTGCTCGTTTGCTCGCGGTACTGGTCCCGCCAACGCCGCGCTGCGAGCTCACGCGCGTCGTCGAGCTCGAGTCGCTTTCCGGCGCGACGCTCCCAAAGGCGGATTACGTGGAAGCCATCCGCGTCCTCGATGGGGCCGAGAATAGCGCCCATTTCAGCGTTGCGAAAGGCTCGCGCGAGCGGCGCCGGCATGCGATCGACGTCGAACCAACCCACCTTCAGGAGGTCGTCTTTGGCCAGGTCAGGGGGACGCGCCGCCGGCGCAAGGCCGCGTGCCGCACCTGCGCGCAGCGCGGCCGCCAGGCGTTCGGCACGGGCTCTGGCCGCGGCCGCAACATCAGCACGTTGCGCCTCGGTAGTCTCGGGCCACTGCCGCACAGGCATGATCACATCGCTGATCCGCACGCCATCGCGAAGCTCCAGCGGTGGCCTGATGGAAGCGAAAAAGGCACGCAGCTCGTCCTCGCCAGGGCTGGCGACGGCGGCGAGCAGCGCGTCGGCGAGCAGCGCTTCGGCGGCGCGATCGAGCAGCTCGGCCTTTGGGGGCACCAGGTTGGGCGTCTGGCCGCGGATTTGGGTCAAAAGGCGCCAGGCGAGCTCCTGCCGGTCCGCCTCCTGGACGGAAAGCCCCCGCCGCCGCGCTTCGTCCGCCAGCGTCGCCTGCAGGATGCGGTCCGCCAGCAGCGACTTGACGTAAGCCGCGGTGTGCTCGTCCGGCGCGGCCGAAAACCCCTGACGCGCGAAGGTCTCATCGAATACCTGGAGTGCGCGCTGCAGCACACCGGCGGAGACCGTCGTGCCGCCGGCACGAAGAAGGGGAGTCGGTGCAGGGACCTCGCGAATCCATCGAAGCAGGCGATAGGCGCTGACGGGAATCGCGTCGAGGTCGTGCACGGGAAGTTGCATGGAGCGCTCAGGTGCGGCGGGCGCGGGCGGCCGCCGGGCGGCGGGCACGGCGCCTGGCGCCGCTGCATCCTCGTTGCCCTCGGGCTGCCGACAAGCTAGCAGGATCACGAAGACCGCCGCGGCCATTCCTGCGGCGCGGGTGACCCTGCCCTGGATCCACCGCCTGTTCGCCGTCGGCGTGACAGTGCCATCCTCCGTCCCTCCCCCCGCAGGCGGGAGGAGGTGCGGTGGGGGGTCTTCGTGATGCGCCTTCCGCGCAGCTCGCAGCCGGACAGGCGGTGGATTCAGGCGGCGGCGCGGTCTTGCGCCGCTCACGGCCCGCCCGCAGCCGGGCTGGGTTGCGCCTCCGCACCGTAGTTGGCGGTCTCGCTACCAAGCTCCGCCAGGATCGCATCACGCTCTTTCTCCGCGAACTCCGCCTTGCTCAGGTCGACAGGGTCGTTGAAAGGCACAGTGGTGAAATCCTCCCACGAGTACGGCCGCGTGACATGCACGTTCTCCAACATCGTGGTCACCCGCGCCGGGATCTCCGAGACGTTGCGCAGCCAGATGCGCTTGACCACGTAGGGGCCGCTGATCTTGCTGTCCGCAAGCAAGATGCCGTAAACCGTGATCGGGATCCAGTAGGTGCCGGGAGACGAAAACGCGGCCACCGCTTCGTTCTGTGCCCAGACAAGTGGTGTGCCGTTCTGGGCAAACAACGCCAGTTGCAAGTGATACCGCCCCGGAAGGTCCACGCGGACCTCGGATTCGATCAGCAGACTGCCATCCCGCGCCGCGTCGCGATAGTTTCCCGTGAGGTTGGCGCCCGCAGGCGTGCTGTACTGCCAGCCGATCGAGGAGAAGATCTGGGTGTGCTCCGCGTCCGTGATGGTCGCCGTGACGTAGAGGTTGTGCATGCCGTCCCAGCGGCGAGCTTCTTCGGGCGTCTGTGGTGCAAGCTGCCAGGTGTAGATGTTGTCGTTTGCCGCCTCGTCGCCGTTGCGTCCGTCGTCGCGAAAGGCGACGCGCTGCTTGGGCAGGGGGTTCGGAGGTCCCTTGTCGAAGTCCGCCTGGATGATCATGGGGAGCACGGCATCTTGTTCTTGCACCCATGCGGTCACCACGACGGGGCCCGGAAAGACGACGTTGGACATCGGGCCGTTGAGCACCAATACGGGGCCGAAACCCTCGGAATCGCCCGCGGATTTTTCGCGGCGCACTCTGGCGTTGTCGTTGGCGAGCGGATCCGTGCCGTCCGGGCTGAGGGGTTCGTTGTACTTGGGATAGCGCGCCTGCCGCCGATAGTCCGCGGCCTGCTGTGCGTAGAACTGCGCCACGTCGCGGGGCCCTCGCTTGAAGACGTCGTCGACGCGACCATACCGCGCGCCGGCGCGCCTGGGATCGGTGCCGGGCTGGTCCGAGGGCGGCGGATCGGGGGCGCGGCTGGCGGCTGGGAGCGCGGCGCGGCGAGCCTGATCGGCGAGCTCCGGGGTCTGGGGGTTGGCCCGGATGTGCAAGGCGAGGATGGCCACTGTTGCGCCGATGACGGCGGCGAAGATCGCGGCGGTGATGAGCGCCCGCCGGCGCGGCGGAGCGAGGCGTCGAGCCATCGCGGGGAGCCTCCGTATGGGTGGTTGATTCGGCAAGCTTATGTCCAGCGCTGCTCACCCGGCAATGGCGGGCAGAATCCTCTATCCACAGCCCCCTCTGTCCCTCCCCCGCCGTCGGGGGGGTGAGGTCGGGGGTATTCAGGGAAAACAGTGCGGGCGGGCCGTTCGCACTGGCCCGCCCGCATGCTGGTGGTCCGTCTGGAGTTGCTCGCGCCCGTGGTTACGGCGTGGTAGATCCGTTGCTCACGAACCAGCCGATCTCGCTGGCAGCGCTGCCCGACCAGCCGAAGTCGCAGGAATCATCGGTAATGGGATAGCAACTGCTGCTGCTCCAGTACCCGTCAGCAACAGCGCGCCGGTTGTCGCCGCGGTCCAGGTGGCTGCGGTTGTCGTTATGCGTTTCATGTCCTGCATCGTAGTTCTTGTAGCCTGTGCGCTGCTTCTGACTGCCCTTGCACTTGTTGCTCGGGTTATCGCCGCAGCCGTCAAACGTGCCGGTCTCGACGTCTTCGAGGCTGGAGCAGAACCGATCGTAGCCAACGCTGTTGCTATCGTCCGGATGGTCATTGCAGAAGAAGCTGGAAGCGTACTCGATGACGCCGTCGTCCTCGCCCTCGAGACAGCCGGAGGTGACCATCGCCTCGTAACCGCTGACCAAGTAGGTGCTGACGCGGGAGCCGTTTTCCCACTGGGGCGCCCAGTTGTGCTGCAGGCTCTTGGTGCCATTGTCGCAGGTGTTGTCTGAGAACCACTCGTAGACTGTCGCCATGGCGTCGCAGGACCAGGAGGAGTTGCCGCACAGGGATTCGGCGGCGGCGGTGCCATCCAGCGGGGCCGCGATGGCGAACCAGGTGTTGTAGCGGCTGCGGACGCCGGCGAAGTTGTGGCCGCCGTAATTGTAGTACGGATCTCCCGAGACGGCGTTGCCCATGATGAAGGCGACTACCCGGCCACCCTCGGAGTGGCTCACGATCCAACTGTTGGATTGGCAGTTGCTGTTCAGGTTATCGGCAACTTCCTTGGCGGCGTCGTAGTAGTAGTAACTGAGGCTGTTGTAGTTGATGAGCGCATAGCTGACCGCGTAGCCATTCGTGGCGGAGTTGAACATCGAATCGCTGTAGGCGGAAACCCCCGGGCCCTCGTACCAGTAGTTATTGGTAGTGCCGGTAGCCTGTGATCCCGCGGACCAGGCGCTATCGGTGGTCAGCGAAGAATCGGCACGGTGGCCGTGCACGAAGGCAATGCACGGGACGGTGGCAAAGGCGGCGGTTGAAGCGCCAAGCGCCATCGCGAGCGCCGCCGCGGCAGCGGCGATCTTGAGTCGGGAAGCCAGGAGCAGGTTTGCGAGCGTCATCAAGCACCTCCATCCAGTGGGACCACTTTCATGGAGTTGCAAGAACGGGGCCAGATCAATGCCGGGTCCGCGGCGGCAAGAGGCGTGAGGAATGGCGTCGCCAAGCGGATTTTTCCAGGCGCCGGGTAGCGCACAAGCCGCTCTCGGCGGCGGAATAGCGCCAGATCGGCGCCGCTCTGGCGCTATTCCGCCAGGCGGCGATAGGCGCGATCGTGCTCCTCCCCCCGCAAGCGGTAGGAGGCAGCGCGTTGGGGGACAGAAAGAGTGAGCGCGCTGCACTTTCCCCCCGCCGTGACCCGCACCCCGCGAGCGGGGTGAGGGAGAGGTGTGGGCTGCTTTGGCCCTTCAGAATACCTGCGAGAGTGGGTGTGGCGCTTTTCCGCCATGCCTCAACGCCGCAACAGCCCCGCCTACATTTCCTCGGCGGGCTCGGCTAGCGGCACCGTCGGCTCGCTCGTCGCCGCCTCTTCTTCTTCGCTGGGAGCGCCGAGCGTTTCGTCCTCCTCCGCGAACGAGTCGGCCGTGCGCGCAGGATGCCGGAGGTTGAACGTGGATGGTGGGGCGTTTTCCCCAGCACTGCTTCCTGGCCCCGCGATCGGTTTCCCATCGGCTCCGACAGGGTCTATCCGCGCCTCGGGGCGCACGATCGGAGGCGCAAACACGGGCGCCTGTGGCGCTTGCTCCTCCGGCAGGAGCACCCAGACTCCGAGGAGCACAAGCGCCCCCAGAAACAGCAGGATCTCTACGGGGCCAACCATCTGGCGCTGCTTGCCGGCCGCCGCCTTTCCCTTCCTCGCCTTTTCCGCTGCCTTCCCATGGCCTCGGGGCTGCGTCTCTTCCTCGGCGGCGTCCAATCGCGCCTGCGGTCCACCTTCGTCGGCCGTGACCACCGGTATCCGCCCGGAGGAGCCGCGGCCGGATCGCCGTGGCTCGCTCCCTTCCGGCGGTGGCAGCTCATCCAGCGCGGACCGCAGGTCCTGACCATTGCCACCGTGCGCCTCGCCGTCCTCGCCGAGCTCACCCTTGCTCTTCTCGAGCCACTTCATCAGGCGGTACGCGCGCAGGGCGTCGCCGGACTCCAGAGCCTCTTTCGCTTCCTTTGCAAGGTCCATCTGTACCCCCCCAGCGGAGCTCAGTATCCCCGTGGCGCGCTCTGGCCCTGGGCTCAGAAAGAGTCGACGAGAATGTCGGCGTACGTACCGTCGCCGTTGTCGATCAACAGCGGCATCTCGCGTTCCCGAACGTTCATGAACGTGTAGATGCCGGTGGTCGGGAAATACGGCGGGGGCGTGTTGGCGAGTCGCGCGTCGTACTGATAATTCTTGACGAAGCCCGACACCACCGTGCTTCCCGAGAACGTCCCGACGATCCCGCGTCGCTCTTGAATCAGCCCGCCGAGCAGATTCAGGATTCCCGTCCCCCGAGCCGCCCAGTTGTGCGCCTGAATCGACGTTTCGAGCGCCATCAGTACCGCCTGGACCGTCAAGGTGTCGTTGCCGCCCGCCGGCGCAGTGGTCGTCTCGTTGTCCGTAAACAGGATGTTTTGGGACGCCACCATGCCGAGAACCGAGGTTCCCGCCGGCGGCGCGTCATAGTACGTGACGTCGTTATCGATGTAGATGGACTGGTCCGACGCCAGCGTGACCTGCCCGAGCAAGCCGGGAACCAGGTCGGGGGTAGAGGGGGTCGTCACAAGATTGTTACACGGGCAAACGTTGCTGCCGTTGCCCCCTACCGTGTCCCAGCAACCAGGTCCAGTCGTGCCGCTGCCGTTGGGGCAGGTTCCCCACCACGTCGCGTCGCGCGGATCGGGGCCGCTCGGGTAGAAGAGATGCGTGGACACCCGCAAGCTGCCGTTCTGCACGGCGATGATGCCATTCGCAGTCCCAGGTGCCCCCTGCGTGGAGCTGTCATGGCGCCACGGATCCAGCAGCGGCCAGCGGCAGATGAAGTTGGTACCGGGTAACAGCGGAGGAACCGCTCCGGCCACGGTAACGCGGTCGGTGCACTGCGGCTTGGTGGAAAAGTCCCGATTCTCGATCATGACCATCGGCACGGGATCGGGCCCTGTCGGGTCGACGTAGAACGTGAGGTACGTGTCGCCAGTCAGGAGAATGCCGCCCGACGCGTACGCGTTGAGCTTCGCGGTGTTCTCCGGCAACGGGATCGGCTCCACGCCGAACTCATAGCCGCCGTTGAACTGGACTGCCGGCTGACTCGGGCTGTACTTGACGTAGTCCGTGGCGACGGAGGTCACCTTGGCGCGGGTACTGAAAATCGGCCCGGTAGCAGTCGACTTGATGTGGAACTGGTCGTTTGTATGCACCGGACCGTCGAAGCTGTCGCGCTCGATGATCCAGATCGTGCCGCCCAGGGAGGAAAGCTCGTACGTCGTAAAATACGAGTAGCCGGCGAAGTTGAGCTGCTCGACCACCGCTTCGAGCTGGCGAAGCGAGGTCTTGCCGGGAGCGGACGTGTATTTTCCGGTCGAGCGAATGAGGTAGTACTTTGACGAGCTGTTCTGGTTGGCGTTGCGCGGGTCGACGACTACCGAGAAGAGGCTCTGCGGGTATGCTCCACCGTGCGACTCATCGTCGTTCTGAATTCCAATGAAATCGTTGACCTCGTCCGTCACGTCTACCGGCTCGGTGCCGGAAACCACGCCGCTCGGCGTGTTGTTGATCCAGCTCAGGGCGCTGGCGATGCCGCTCTGGGCGGCGTTCAACGCGCCCTCCGAGGCATCCGTGGCCATCACGACGGTACTTTCCGTCATCGAATTCAGAGTCAGCGCCATCGCGCCGATGAGCACGATGGTCAGCACCATGAGCGTGAGCAACAGCGCGACTCCGCGCTGGTCGTGCCTCAAGCGCTCGAGGAGATGGGCGAATGCGTGTCCGCGCATGCTGGTCATCTGCTTACCTCCTTGCCTACGATGGCGGAATGATCGTGGTCGCGGGCGCCATGCCACCGAGGCCGACGCGCTGCAGCGCCTGGGGCCGGATGACGCCCTTGTATGTGACACTCGGGAAATAGGGATACACGTCGCCCGAGCCGTCCGCCAGCGGGCGCGTACCGTCGGGTTCCGCGGCCTCCATGGTCAGCTCGACGGTGATACGGTCTATTTTCTCTCGGTAGTACCAGGGCACGCGCCGATCGCGATAGGTGGCGCCTGACGAGAACGCGGTCGCCGCCGTCGGCCCTCCCATCTCGTCTGGAACCGCGCCGCCAGGTGCCGAGCCAACGGCATCCGGAGCGGCGGCGCCACCGACGATCCCATCGAGACCCGCCACGAGCAAGAAGATCTCGCCCTGCTCGAGAATGCCGTTGGCCGCAACGCAGCCCGTGCAGCTCCCGTGATCCCCCAGCAGCGCGATGTCGACTTCGCCGTTCTGGTTGAAGTCGATTTCCGGCGCCGCAAAAACCGCATCGCCGTCGATGTCCTCGTTGAGCCAGTACTGGAAAACCGGCGGGACGAGGTCGCCATTCGGGTCCGCGACCGGGCCGCGCACGCCGCAGGCGATGGTGACGAAGTCGGCGGGAGCCTTGCTGTTGATGTAGTAGCCGATCGCGAAGGTGCGGAAGTTGCGCTCGGCGCAGCGGTCGGAATAGTCGACCTGCCCGTCGCCATTGCGGTCCATGGTGACGACGATCGTCTCGGCGCCCGTGAGGTCCCAGTTGCGGCCGTCCGCCGGATCACGCTGCGTTACGGCGGCACCCGTCGCGGGTCCCCAGTGCCAGCTCTGCCCCCCGTTGGTCCTGCCAGGACCGGTGAGGTCGTCGCTCGACCCCCACGTGATGTCGGGGCCCGCGCCGGTCATGTTGGCATCAATGCCGCCGCCGGCAGTCCACACGCCGTCGTGCCCTGGATGTACCCACAGCTCGTCGCCGTCACCCCAAATACGGTTGGCACCGGCCTTGAGCGAGTACTCGTAGTTGCCGGCGCGATCCCGCGTGTCGAACCAGGCCGTCCCACCGTTACCGGCGAGGTCATCACACGTCCGCTCCGCCGCGGTCAGTCCCGGCTGGGCCACCGCACACGCCGCCAGCTCCGCGGCGCTGCAGGTACCCGGCGTACACTGGTACCACACGCCGTTCGCGCCGGGATGCACCAGCGGGTCGTCGCTATTGGTGAGCCCGTCGAGCCTGCCATTGGGCCCGGCCAGATACCAGTAGTACCAACGTCCCGCAATGTCATCAGGGTGCATGAGCTGGACGTCCGCCGTCGTCAATGGGCCGGTGTCCTCGACGGCGGCGGTCGACGAGACGTCGGTGGCGCGGATGGTTACCTCTTCGTCCAGGTCCGCGGTGAACACGAGCGTGTAGTCGTCGGCGAACACGACGATAGGCTGGTCGCGGTTGCGCATCAGATTGGACGCGACGGTGTCTTCGGTGCCATCGCCCATGCGACCAATCAGCCGGGCAAGCTCGACGAAGCTCAGGCGCCCCTGCTGCTGCAAGTCCGACGTGGTGCCGCCCTTGCGGACTGCTGCCCGCGACAGCTTCAGTAGCTCGAAGGCCACGAGTGATACCGCGGAGAACAGCAGGAGACCTACGAGAAACTCGATCAGCGTGACGCCGGCGTCGCGGCGCCGAAGAGCGAAGGCCGCTGCGGTCGCGCGGGGGATCCTATCTTGCACGTTCACACCTCTCTCAGGGACGACCTGCTGCCGCAAAGGATACGATCCGCCGCTGCACCTGTACCCGCGGCAGATTGTCGTGGTCCGGGTCGATCCCGGGGAACAACCAGTTCGTCCTGATCGTCACCGTCCTGATGTCTCCCATCACCGTGGGGGGCATATTCACCTGCACCGTCACGGCCACGCGGAAGTCGTGGTAGGTCGGGTCGGGCGGCGGTGAGCCGGTCAGGGGATCGCCACCTACCGTGCCAAAATCGTGGAAGATAGTGCCACTGCCGTCCGCCTCGCACGGGTCGAAGGTGGCGCACGGTCCGTAGAGCGGATGATCCTTGGGCAGCGCCGCGTTGTTGGTGATGGCGGCAATGTCTGTGAAGCGGGTCGTCTCGATGCGGTTCATGTACTGGTTGGTGAGCACGACGGCGAGCGACCGACGTTCCGTGTTGCTGATCCGTCCCATGGCCTGGGGATACAGCGCGGCGATCGACCCGGTGGCGATGCACAGGATGACCAGCGCGATGAGCGTCTCGAGAATCGTGAAACCGCGCTCGCCGCGCGCGGTGCGGAGCAAGCGGCTCATGGCGGGCACTCTCCTTCCCGACGTTCCATGCGCGCCGTTGCAGCATCTGCCAGCGTGTCGATACGCACGCATGCAACCCGTTCCGCGTTTGCGACGTACTCGATCTCCAGCTCCCCGAGCCGATCAGCGACCCCGGCCGTCGACACCACCACCTGGTCGCTGGTGAACGTGCTCGAGCCGGCGCGGTAGCGCACGTGCGCGGGCATCAGCGCCGTGCGTTCGAGTGTCCAGCCGCCGAGCACCGACTCCCGTTCCACGATGATGGTCCGCGGCATCACGAACGTCAGCCGGCGTCGCGCCCGCTCCGACGAGGCGTGGTAGCGGGCGAGCCGCAACTGCGTAATGATTTCCTGAGCGGCGAGGTCGAGCTGATACGTTTGCGCGTAGGCCGTCAACGTGAGCACGCTCATCCCCGCCACAATGGACACCATCATCAGCACGACGAGTACTTCAAAGAGGGTGAAACCGCCGCGGCGCGGCTGCATGCGAGTGATGAGCATACTTGCCGCCTACTCTCTTTCTCTGGAGACGGCCGCCGTGAGCCATCTCGGACAACCCGGAGCCCGCATCGGTTCCTCCTCGCGAAACGCGCGCAGACCAGCCGAACCATGCAACTCCAAGACCAATTGCACCGCCCGGCGAGCGTTGCAAGGGACCTCGTTCGCGAGCCGCAAAAAACGCTTCACCCCGCAACCGAGCCAACACCGCCGCCCGCCCTCACCGCCGCTATCGCGAGCGCGGTGTGGCAATAATCGGCACACGTGTGACCAATATCGTCACTCGCGTCGGGCGTACACCCCAATTGGCTGGTGGCGCTGGCAGCCGAGCTCCGCGTACGTCACGCCCACGATGAGTTGTGCCTCGGTCGCCACGCGAAAGCCGCGAGCCTCCAGGAAGGCCACCGCGGCGCCGGCCCGTTCCGGTCCGCTGCCATCGACTTCCAGCGCGACCTGCCTGATGCGGGGCCAACGCGCCTCCCCCACTCCCTGCAAGATCCGCAGCTCGTCGCCTTCCGTGTCGATTTTCAGCAAGTCCACCCGGTCGATGCCGAGCTCGTCGAGCACTGTTCCGAGCGGCCGAAAGCGACACGCCACGGACTGGACTTCCGACATCGACGCCACCGCGCCTGCCGCGAGTCGGCGCCCGAGTGGCCGGGGCAGCCTGGCGAGTACCTTGCCGGCAATCCGCTCCGACCACGTCGCCTGTTCCTGCAGGTGGGCAGCGAGCTGCGTCAGCATGCGCCCGGACGAGCGCCGCAGCTCATCGCGACGGGTCTCGTCCATCGTTCCATCGCGCGTTGACCACAGCGTCATGCGCGGGTGGAACCGGATTTCCTGGTTCTCGTCATGGTCCGATAGCCCAAAAGCGAAGGCCCGCAGCCGCTCCGGGGCGTAGGAAAGGTTGCGCGCGAGTAGGCGGTGCACGTCGGCGACGGGTTCGAAGGCCAGGACGCGGGCATTACCGCCGAGGTGCTCGTCGACCCAGATCGTGAAAACGCCGATGTTGGCCCCGGCGTCGACCACGACCGCCCCCGGTTCGAGGCGCAAACCATGGCGCACGTAGCCGCCTTCGCGCCACAGCTCCTGCACCAGGATGCGCGCCTCGTCCGCGCTGACCACCTCGATCTCGCGCCCGGAGGGCAAGGAAAATGACTTCGCGGCCGGCCCGCTCGTTGCCGCTCCCGCCACTCGTAACCCAGCGCGCATCGCCGCCAACGGGTATCGCGTTCCCCGCCACGTGATGCCACCGTCGCGAAGGCACCGGTACGCCGACAGCCAGAGGCAATAGAGCTGCAGCCAGGTGCCGAGCCATAACCCCAAGCCGCTGCTGATCGGCAGCCGCAGCCAGCTCGCCGCGGCGGCGCCGGTCGCCGCGGTCAGCGCGAAGTACGCCGCAGTCAATCCGGGAGCGCTTGCCGCCGCGGCGAGCGGCAGCAGTTGGCAGGCGCCCAGAAAAGCGGACACTTGCACGAGTCGGGCCACCCGATAGTGGGCAACGGCCCCATACATGTTCTTGGCCAAACCGTCCGCCATGGCGCGAAAGGATGGATACCAGGTGAGGCGAAGCTGTCCGGCGCCGTTCAGGAACTCGCAGCTCGCGCCGGAGCGCTTCATCATCAGGCCGAGCGCCCCATCGTCGACAACCTCCATGCGCAGCCAGGAGAACCCGGCGGTGCGCTCGAAGGCCTCGCGGCGGAGCAACATGAAGTGGCCGATACCAGTCCAGGCGGCCTTTTTTGCGTCTGGAATCTCCCAGGCGCGAATGGTCAAGAGGACGGCGGTCACAAAACCAGCGTATGCCAGGCGCAGGACGGGCCCGCCGCCGGTGAGCTCGGGCCACATGGTCACGAAGTCGCGCCGCCGCTCCAGCGCGTAACCAACCGCCTTGCGCAGGGTGCCGCGCGCGTAGACCACGTCCGCATCGGTGATCACGATCCAGTCGCCCGTGGCGGCTTGCACGCCGACATGCAGAGCATGCACCTTGCCGAGCCATCCCGCCGGCAGCGTCTCCACGTGCAGCACGCGCACACGCGCGTCGCCGGCCGCCAGCGCGTCGGCGACTGCCGCGGTACCGTCCGTCGAGCGATCGTCGACGAGCACGACCTCGAGGTTCGGGTAGTCCTCGGCGAGCAGCGATTGCATTGCTGGCCGCAGCGAATCCACCTCGTTGCAGGCCGGGACCACGATCGAGAGGCGTGGCCATCCGGTTGCCGGCGTCGGCGCTGCCGTCTCAGCCAGCACGGGAACGTCGCGGCGTGTCCGCAAGACCGTGGCGAGCGACGCCGCGGACATCACCAGAATGATGGCCGTAAGCGCCAGCACCGCAATCATCGCGACCTCGCCATGGCCTGTGCCGTGGTGAAACCCTGGTTCCAGTGGCCGCGCTGCCACTGGCTCAGAAACGCCTCGCGCAGCGCGCCCGCGGCGATTCCCGAGCGGCTGGCGAGCCACTCGTAGTCCGCCTCCGCCAGCCACGCCTCCACGCGTAGCTTCCACGGCAGCCCCTCGCGCAGGAGCCGCTCTTCGTGCCCCTCCCCGACGCTGGCCTCGCCGCTGAGCATCGGCGCCGAGAGAAAGAGAAAGATGAGAAACTCCGCGTAGCGGCAGTCCTCCTCGAGATCTGCGAGCGAGTATCCGCTTACCCCGTGCGCGACAAGCTCCTCATGATAGGCGGCCTGCAGCATGGGGCCGAGGACCTTGCGGCGCTCGGCTCCGAGGCTGAGCATGATGAAGTACGCCACGTCCCAGGCGGCGCGGTTGCTGCGGATGGCCTGCCAGTCGATCATGACCGCGCGACCGTCCGCGAAGAGCCAGTTGCCGATCCGCGCGTCTCCGTGCACCAACGTCTGTGGCCCCGACACGGCCTGTCGCCAGCACATCGCCATCAAGCGGCGCATGATTCCCGCTCCTTCGCCGCGGAATTGCCGCGCGAAGTAGTCGATCACAACGGGGGGAATCGCCGGCACCCACTGCGCGGAAGCGCGTTGCAGTCCCCAGTGCAGAGCGTGCCAGCGGGCCATCTGACGAATCGCGAGCAGCGCGATCTCGTCGTCGAAGTCGTCGTGCTCGCCGTAGTGGTCCGCGGCAGCCAGATGCTCGAGCAGCACGCAGAGGTGGCCGCTGGCCTTGTGCGCCTGGGCGAAGAAAGGCCGCGGCGCCGCATCGGCAATCTCGGCGGCGTGGTGAAGGTAAAACCCGCACTCCTTGGAGGCGTTATCCTGCAACACGTACACAGCGTGATCACGCAGCGTGCCGACGATCGGCGCAAACTTGGCGAGGCAGGAGAAGACGCGGTCGGTGCCGTCGACGGACAGCTCCAGGTCGATGCGGGCCATGTGCGAGCGGAAGGCTTCACCGGCGGCGAACGGCGTGGCGCGGAAAGCGCGCACCGCGGCGCCGGCGGGTATGGCGCCGGCCGCGCGCAGCCGGGCGATGCACCAGTCCTGCCGGTCGCGCAGCTCCTCGAGATTGCGCGGGAACGGCAGCTTCACACGCCGCACGTGGCGGTCCAACAGCGTCGTCAGCCAGGCCGCGGCCAGCCCGATCCAGATGAGAACGGTGAGCACCGCAAGCGCGACCCGCGACGCGGGTGGCGGCGTCGTCAACGCCGCGGCCAGCCGGCTCACGGCTCAGCCTCCCCGACGACCCCGCTCAGCGCGGCTTCAAGCTGCATGAGCGTGAACGGCTTGACGAGAAACGCATCCCCAGCTCGCTGCGTGCTACTGCCGAGCTCGGTGCTCGGATGCGCCGAGAGAAATAGCGTCTTGAGCTCAGGGTTCGTGCGGAGCAGCTCGGCACGCACGGCCACCCCATCCGCATCCGGCATCAGCAGGTCAGCGATGAGGATTTCTACCACGGCATCGTGTTCGGCGAGAATCCGGCGGCCCTCGACTACCGATGACGCATCGAGCACGCGATAGCCCCGCCGGGTCAGCACGCGGCGCGCCATCTCGACCACCGCAAGGTCGCCGTCCACCACGAGCGCGATGGCACCCCGACCGTCCTGCCGCCCCGGCGCGCTGCGCGCGTCGGCCGCCAGCAGCGCGGCGTCCGCCGCCGGGAGGAACACGTGAAACGCGGTGCCGGCGCCCGGCGTGCTGAAAACGCGGATAGCGCCGCCACACTGCGTAATGACCCCATATGCGGTCGCCAGCCCTAGCCCGTGACCTTCGCCAACCCGCTTCGTCGAAAAGAAGGGCTCGAAAATGTGCTCGGCAGTCTCCGGGTCCATGCCGACGCCCGTGTCCGTTACCTCTACGTGCGCGTAGGTGCCACAGGCGAGGCCAAAATGGTCGTGCCCGTGCGCGTCCGGAACCGCGAGCCGGCGCGTCGCGATCGCGAGCCGCCCGCCGCACGGCATGGCGTCGCGCGCGTTGACGACCAGGTTAAGAAACACCTGGTCGATCTGTGAAGCATCGGCGATCACGCATCCCAGAGCATAGTCGAGAGCAATCGTGAGCTCGACGCTGTCCCCGAGAATTCCCTGGAACATGCGCCGGCTCTCGGAAATGATCTCGTTGAGATTGACCGGGCCCAAATCCAGCGACTGGTGCCGGCCGGTGGCGAGAAGCTGTTTGGTGAGCGCCCGCGCGCGTTTCGCCGCGCGGACGATCTCGAGGACGTCAGCCCGCAGCGCACTGTCGGGAGCGAGCGTCTCGTAGACGAGCTCGGCGTAGCCGATGACGGGCATCAAGAGATTATTGAAGTCGTGGGCGACACCGGCCGCCACGCGGCCGACCGCCTCCATTCTCTTGGCCTGGTGGAGCTCGCGCTGCATGCGGCGCTGTTGCGAAATGTCGCGTATCGCGGTGATGACGCGCTGCCCGGCGCCAGTCACGACGGGGCTGAGGCCGATGTCGACGTGAATCTCGGTGCCATCCTTGTGTAGCGCCACGAGGTCCAGGCGATGCTTCCCCATCATCCGCCGGTGGGGCGATTTTTCGTAGTCGGACCGCTGTGCGGCGTGCATCTCCCGGTAGCGCGCCGGAAGGAGCTGCTCGATCCCCAGGTGGACGATTTCGTCGCGGCTGTAACCGAACAGGCGATGGGCTTGGTCGTTCGCATCCTCGATCCGCCCGTCAGGAGTAACGATGAGGACCGCATCGGGGATGGCGTCGAGAAAGCAGCGACAGTCGTCAGCCGCCGCTCGGGCCGCGCCGAGCTGCTCCTCGAGCTCCGAGATTCGAGCGCGCAGAAACTCCCGTTCGGCGTCCCGCGTCTCCGACTCGCTCACCCCCACTCCCTTCGGCTCCCGTTCTCGAATCGCGCTCGCTCAGTGTGAGGACAGGATGTGGCCCAGGTTGTGATACCCCGACGGTTGCTGCGACCAGTAGTCGAAGATGACGGGGCTGTTCGGCTGCAAGATCCATGCGCCCTGATACCGGTAGTCCGGTGAAATGACGCGCACGAGCGCGTCCCCACCGCCGAAAATCCACTTTCTGCCGTCCCGGTAGATGTGCTCGACCCGCATGCCCATGCGGGTCTTGATGTGAAAGGCGTCGCGCGGTCGGTCCCAGGACTGGTCGACGATGAACTGCAGGACTTGCCAGCGGTTTCCGGAAGGCAGCACGCCCTGGTTGGAGGCGATTCCCGAGTCGTTGGGAAGGCCGAAAGCCAGGATATCGTCGCGGCTCTGCGCGAGCTCCCAGATCTCTTCGTCTCTGCCCCATTCGTGATGCAGTGTGGCGGCGACGTTGTAGATCAGTCCGTAACACTTGTGGTAGTCGTCGTGAATGCAAGCGTCGCCGAGCTGCGCCGCGCCCGCGGAGAAACCGGCCGTCAGCTTCCCTTGCGCCTGGCGTCCGTGCAGAATCTTGTTGAACAGGTCGTGATCGCCAAAGAAACGCAGCCCCATGCCGTCATATCGCTCGAAGCCCGTATGGGTGTTGCCGCCGCCGAGAATGACGACCTCGGAATCGGCGAGCATGGTGAAAAACACCTCGGCGTCGCGGCGTGACAGATTCTCGTTCCAGAAGAAGGTCCGGGCCTCCAGCCCGTAGCGCCGAAAGAAGTCCAAATACCAGCGGAACGTCCCCCATGAGTATTCTTGTTGATCTGGCCGGCCCATGGAGAATGGCAAGTAGAAGATCGTTTTGTTGTGCCAGCTTTCCAGCGCGCGCTGAACGATCCAAGCGTTATGGAGATACTCACAGCGATCGTGGGAGCTGTAAATAAGGGCAGTGGGTCTCATAATCATCAGGGTCAGAGCTCCGTGGGCTCGATGCGGAAAAAGGCTGGCGTGACGGCGGCCGAGGCGCCCGATACGCCGGGGTCCTAGGATACCTTGTTTTGCCGGCGCACGTAAAGCCCCCGGAGCGGCGCACCCGCGAACAGATGCCGGTCGCCCTTAATCCTCGCCCAGCGCTTCATCGAGGAGGCGGATGACGATATCGCGGTCGTAGGCCACCGCCTCGTCACGCGGGGTGCTGCCATGCTCGGAACGCGCGGACGCCACCGCTCCGGAGTCGAGGAGCAACCGGACGACTTCGACGTCTCCGAGACGCGCTGCCGCGTGCAACGGCGTCCAGCCGCCGGGCTGAATGGCGTTGGGGTCGGCGCCGGCGGACAGCAGTAGCGCAACGACCGGGCCGCTGCCGCCAGCCGCGGCACTGTGGAGCGGCGTCACGTCCATGCTGTTGCGTGACCGCGCGTGCACCGGGGCTTCAGCCTCCAGAAGGCGGCGCACACAGCTTTCGCGCCCAAAGTAGGCGGCCAGGTGCAGCGGTGTAAAGCCATCCGACGAGTACGCGCAAGCGCTAGCCGGCTCCTCGTCGAGGAGCTCGTCGAGCCGTTTCGCGTCGCCGAGCGCCGCCGCCTCGAACAGATCCAGCGACGCGAGCTCCGCCGCCAGCAGGTGGGCGATGGCGGGCTGATGGTGGTAGAGCGCGACCAGAAGAGCAGACATTCCCTGGGCGTCCTTCGCGGCCGCAACCTCGGGATCTTCCAGGAGCAACGCTCGCACCAGCCCGAGATTTCCCTCCACAACCGCCTCGACGAGACGCCGTTTCGACGCGACCATGACCTGACTCCCTGGGCTGATGCGATCCGCGAAAGCGCCGAACATAGCGCCGAGATGGCTTGTTTGCCAGTCGCCGTGGTTGTACGCTGGTTTGACTTCCGAGTACGGGGCGCCGCGACTCATATCGCCGGCGCGCTATGGAGCACCGGGCGCCAGTAACCACGGTGTGGGCAGCAGGCTGCGCGGCACCGCGCCACCAAGTAGCCGACAGCAGCGGACGATGACTATCCTGCAACGTTTCTTCTGGTGGTCGACCGGCGCGAACATGCTCGGCGCGCTGGTTACCATGATCTACCTCAACGTGTTGGCCCCAATTCCGCGCGGTCAAGATGCCATGCAGCGGCTGGGGCCAGCGTCGCTGGTGCTGAGCGCCGGTGTCATCGCACTGGCGTTCCTCGTTGCCGCAATCGACGCGGTAATTGTCGAGCGCCGCGTGAAGGTCTGGGATGTCAAGCTCGCCGCCGGGCTGGATGCCGTGCACGTGCCGGTCGTGGTTCGCCGGGCCGTGCTCGACTACGTACCGCGCACGGCGCTGCGCGGCCTCGTCGTCTGGGCGCTGGCGGCGCTGCTCGCCTGGCTCGTCCTCGGGCGCTCCTTCCTGCAGGCCGCGGTCGGCGTATTCGGGGTCGGAGGCATCCTCAGCACCGGCCTCACGTATTATGTCGGCGACCTCATCTGGCGACCCATGGTGGCTCGCTTCTTTCCCGCCGGCGCGCTGGCAGCATCGGGCGGCTTCCGGGTGCCGATTTTTCTCCGCCTTCTCATCGTCTTCCTGCTCATTGGCCTCTATCCCTCGTCAATCATCGTGCGCATCGCGCGGACCCGCGTAGAGGCGCTGGTGACCGCGCAGAATCCCGAGGCCATCCTGCGCAATCTGCTGCTTTCCGAGATCTACGTCATCGTCGCCGCGATGGTGCTCGGCACCGTCCTGGCGCTCTCGGTGGCGCGTTCCATCGTCCGCCCACTGCACGAGCTGCGGGACGCCATGAAGCGAGTCGAGAACAGCGATTTCGCGGCGAAGGTGAGCGTGGTGACCAACGATGAAATCGGCTATTTGGGCGAGCGATTCAACCAGATGACCGAGGGGCTCCGACGTGGGGAGCTCATGAGGTCGTTGTTCGGCCTGTATGTAACGCCCGAAGTCGCGCGCGCCGCTGTAGAGGAAGGCGCTGTGCTCGGCGGCAAGACGGCGGAATGCACCGTGCTGTTTTCTGATGTGCGCGACTTTACGGGGCTGTCGGAGCGGACCGCGCCACAGGAGCTCATTGCGATGCTAAATGGCTATTTCGAGGGGATGGTCGCGGCCATCACGCAGCACAGCGGCATGGTGAACAAGTTCGGAGGTGATTCGATCCTCGCGGTGTTCGGTACGCCTCTCAACCCTGCAATCGACCATGCTGCGCGTGGGGTGCGCGCGGGGCTGGCGATGCTGGAGGCGCTCGACCGCTTCAACGCCGCGCAGCGCGACCACCAGGGCACCGCGCTCGCCATTGGCATCGGCATCGCCACCGGAGCGGTCGTGGCGGGAAATGTCGGCGGCACCGAACGCCTGGAATATACGGTCATCGGCGACACGGTCAACCTCGCTTCGCGACTGCAGAGCGCGACGAAGGAGCTAGGGCACACGCTGCTCGTGAGCGCGAGCACCTATCGAGCAGTCGCCGCGACCGCTGGAGCACGTTTCGTCCATATCCCAGGCGTGACGGTGAAAGGCAAGAGCGAGCCGCTGGATGTCTACGCGGTGCTCTGCGGGGAAGAGGCGAAAACGGCGCGCGCAGCTCAGGAAATATCGTAGCGCATCATTTTCTTGCGCAGACCTTCGCGGCTGAGGTTGAGGAGCTCGGCGGCGCGCACGCGGTTGCCGAGGGTTTTTTCGAGCGCGCGCCGTATCAAGTAGACCTCGGCGCGCTCGACGATGCGCCCTACGGCTTCCTTGATGTCTCCGACCTCGAGCTCCTCGGTGAAACGACCCGACGCGGCGGGGCCGGCCCGCATCCGGTCCGCGAGCTGCTCCTCGGCGATCAGGTTGCGTTCGCGGCCTTCGCCGACGGGTTCCCAGACGGTGACGACGCGTTCCATCTCGTTCTTGAGCTCGCGGACGTTACCGGGCCAGGCGTAGCTCTTGAGCGCGGCAAGCGCCGGAGGAGTGAAGCCGCGGATCGGCTTCTCCTGCTGGCGGGCAAACTCCGACAGGAAGTGCTCGGCGAGCACGCCGATGTCCGTGGGCCGTTCGCGGATGGCCGGAAGGCGGATGGGAACGACGTTGAGACGGTAGTACAGATCCTCGCGAAAACGCCCTGCTGCCACCTCGTCGGTGAGATTGCGATTGGTCGCCGCGAGAATCCGGGCGCGAACCTTGATTGGGCTGCGGCCGCCCAGACGCACCACCTCGCGTTCTTCGAGCACGCGCAGGAGCTTGACCTGAACGGACAGGGGCATCTCGCCAATCTCGTCCAGAAACAAGGTACCGCCCGCGGCTTGCTCGAACTTGCCGGGTCGTCGGTCCACGCCGGTGGCGACGCCTTTCTCAATGCCAAAGAGCTCGGCTTCAAGGAGGTTCTCGGGGATAGCGGCGCAGTTGATGGCGACGAACGGTTCTTCGCGGCGCGGCGAGTTGTAGTGGATCGTGCGCGCCACGAGCTCCTTGCCCGTCCCGCTCTCGCCGGTGAGCATGACGGTCGTGTCAGCGCGCACCACCTTGTTGAGCAGGCGTAACACCGACTGCATCTCACCGCTGTCCCCGAGAATTCCGGCGAAGGCGAACTTGTCCTGGATCTCTTCGCGGAGCTGCACGTTTTCCTGCGCCAGGCGCTCCTTGGCCTCCCGCAGCTCGCGCATGAGCCGGGCGTTCTCCAGCACCGCGCCGGCGTGGTTGGCGATGATCGAAACGAGGTCGAGGTCGCGAGGCGAGTAGCCGCGCCAGCTCGCGGGTGCGTCGAGATACAGCAAGCCGACGATGCGATCGCCCGCGGCGGCACTCTGGAGCCGCAGCGGGACGCACAGGACGGAGCGCGGTTCGAGTCCGCCGCCATTGACCGAATCGTCGAGAGTGAGGATCGAGGCGCCATCGCGCAGCGTCTGCTCGGTGATCGCCGCGTTGATCCGTAGCGGCTTGCCGCTTTCGTTCACCACGACGCGCGGCTGAGGGCGCGACCCCGGCTCGCCAAGCATGAGCAGTACCCGGTCGGGCTCGAGGGCGCGGACGGCGAGGTCGACGATGCGCTGGGAAAGCTCGTCCGGCCCGAGATTCAGGTCAAGCGTCCGGCTCGAGTGAAAAAGCACCCGCAGCGCGCGATTCTCGTCCTCGCGATGCTGCATTTCACCTTCGCTGTACTGCAGGGTCTTGAGCGCGGAGTCGCTGATCTCCGCGATCTCGCTGAGATCCTTGATGACGGTCGCCGAGCTGCTCAGCGGGCGGCTCGGCACGAAGCTCACGGCTTCGGCGCCGCCGATCTGGACACGGATCAACGCGCGGCCGACGAGCAGCTCGTCGCCGTCGGCGAGCACTTCCCGCTGGCGTACGAAACGCCCATTGAGCCGCGTGCCGTTGGTCGACCCCATGTCCTCGACGAGTGCCTCGTCCCCTTCCAGGGTGATCAAGGCGTGCTCTCGGGACACGCCGAGATCGTCAAGAACGAGGTCGGAGCTGGCGATCCGGCCCACGATGGTCCGGGGCCGATTCAGCTCGAAGCTGAAGCTGCGGCCATCACTAAGCTCCACGCGAAAGGTAGTCGTACGCATGTCTATCAGAGCCAAGCCTGTTGAAGATGCCCTCACCGCACGGATCGCCCGCCCGCTTGCGTCCGCTGCGACCTCTCGCGCGCTTCGTCGCGCGCCTCCGCTCGATTCGGCGCGGGCATGCGCTGGACCGATGAATCTCGGCCCGGCTTGCGGGACGGGCCGACTCTCGCTAATCTCATGCGGGCCGACGCGACGGGTCTTCGGACCGCCGCCGCCGCGGAGTACCTATACATCGGCTCTGCTGACCATTCAATCCAACGCATACGGATCCCACCATGCTTGTGAATCATGCGTCCCTTCGGACAAGGAGACTGGGCGCCCGGTTTAATGGGTCAATCGAGCTCCCCGGAGAGCCCGAGACGCCAGCCGCACCCGAGGTAAGCGTCGTCATCCCGGCGTACAATGAGTCGGAAAACCTTGCAGCGCTCATTCCGGCCACCTGCGCCGTGCTGGAGCGGGCGGTCAAGGACTTTGAGATCGTGGTCGTCGACGACGGCAGCGCCGACTCCACCTTCGCGGTCCTGCGGAAGCTGAAAGAGCGGCATCCGCAGCTCGTGGCGCTACGGCTCATGAGAAACTATGGGCAAACGGCGGCGCTCGCGGCGGGGTTGGACGCCTCGCGGGGCACGTGGGTGGTGACGATGGATGGCGACCTACAGAACGACCCCGATGATATCCCGCGCCTGCTCGCGAAGGCCGCAGAAGGCTACGACGTGGTGTCGGGGTGGCGAAAGGATCGACAGGACGCATACTGGAGCCGGACTTTGCCGTCCAATATCGCCAACGCGATGATCTCCCGCGTTACCGGCGTCCGCTTGCACGACTACGGCTGCACGCTCAAGGTCTACCGCGGTGACATCGTGCGCAGCATCAGCCTGTACGGCGAGCTCCATCGTTTCATACCGGCGCTCACGAGCTGGCTCGGCGCCCGCATTGCCGAGCTACCGGTCAACCATCGCCCGCGCATCTCAGGAAGGTCGAACTACGGGATCGGCCGCGTTTTCAAGGTAATCCTGGACGTCATCACGGTCAAATTTCTCTTGCGCTTTGCCCGACATCCAAGCCGTATTTTTGGCGGCTTCGGTCTCTTGGCTCTCGTTGCCGGCACGGTCTGTGCTATCTTGGCCGTGGCGATGAAGATTTTCATGGCCTTCAACTTGAACAGGAATCCGTTGTTGTATGTGATGTTTTTCAGCTTTACGGTCGGCTTTCAATTTATCCTGATGGGACTCCTGGCCGAGCTCGTCATCCGAACGTATTACGAATCAAGCGGCTCTCCGACGTATCACATTCGCGAGGTATTGGACTGATGTTTGGTGGTCGCGTCGCCCAACCGAAGCTTCGGGAGCTCAACATGGAGGAAGGGCAGGGCGCTTTTGAGCTCCGCCTGGATTTCCGTTCGAAAAAGCACGAGAACTTCTGTGTAGATGTCTACACGCTCGGGCAGCCGATCCATCCCGAGCACCACCTCGGATACTGGATCTTGCCGCTGGACCGCAAGGTCTACGATGGGGTGGTGCAACTGGATTTTCGCGAGGTGAACGCTTCCTCGGTAAAGTTCCACCTCGACCGGGTAGACGGAGCTACGGGTGGGGGCGCCGGGGAGACACTGGTGTCCTCTGACTACTGGGCAAACCCGGCTTGCCGATACGCGCCTGTTCGCGACCTCATGCTGGTGACGCGCGACCGGCACCTTGCCATCGCCGAAAACGTCCACGTCGTGTTGAAGGACGACGATCCGGCGAAGTTGGTCGGGTTTTACCAGCGGCTGCACAGTGACCACGAGTATCAGGAGGCGACGGGCACGAACCCCTTCCTCGTGACGCTTCACGAATCGAAAATGCGGATTCTCGAGCGGTTGTTCGCGCGGCACTTCGCCGCGACGGGCTCCAAGCGGATTGCCGATGTCGGCTGTGGTCGGTGCTTGCTGAGCGAGATGGGAAAAACGTGGCCATTCCAGGTTTTTGCGGTTGATTTCGGGGAAGGCGTACTCAGAGAGCGCAAAGCCGAGACCCCGAGCAACTACCACTGGGCTGCGGGAGACGCCGGCCGTTTGCCGTTCGGCGACGAAACCTGCGACGGCCTGTTCGCGGGCGAGGTTATCGAGCACGTGTCCGAACCGCGCGTGACGCTCGAAGAGTGGCGTCGCGTCTTGCGACCGGGCGGCGTCATGATCATCACCACCCCCAACGTGGAACGGCTGAGCAATCGCATGTCGAAAGCCCGCATTCCCTTTGCTCCCGATCACCTGAGCGAGGTCAGCTATCGGGAGCTCGTGCAGCTCATCTCCGGCGCCCGATTGGAGCTCCTCGCTTTGGAAGGATTCTATCTCGAGCTCCTTCTGCGCAAGGTCGCGGGTGGGCAGTATGTGGATCGGCTACAGCTCGAGTGGAATCTTCCGGAGAAGATTCCGTGGATGCGCCGGCTGGGGCAGTTGGGCCATGCGGTTCCGGCGTTGAGCTTCGGACTTGTCGCCGTGGCGCGGCGACCGGGTGCCCGGACCGACGGCACCGTGGCCGGCCGCGATAGGTCCAGCGGCGACGGCAGAGTGGACGCGGCTTGACGGCACTGACGCGACGCGTTAGACTGCCAGAGTGAGGTGATGAGATGATCGCTACCGAGGTACCTCGATCCTGGGAAGACTGGCGGGTCTTCTCAATGCGGCTCGAACATGAGGCCGCGGCTTTGCACCGCCGGTTGGGCTTGGTTGCCTACTTGTGGCGCAGCGCGGAGCGCGCTGCGGGGCGCGGTGACGAGGGCCGAGCGTCGATGCTCGACGCACAGGCCAGGCTCCTGCTCGAGGAAGTGGGCGAGGAGCTGCGGCACTGACCGCTGACGCGAGTGTTGCCTGTCCGCTGCTGAGAATCCGGGAAGCGCGCGCAGCGTCCTGCTATCCACCAGTTACGCTGCAGCCGAGGACGCGTGCTGCGTGTCGGGTCCGTGTGTGGTGTCCGGCTCTACGGGTTCAGGGTCGAAATAGTCCTCATCGACCAGCAGCCAACGCCAGAACATCCACAGCACGATGACCAGGATGATAAAAATGCCTTGCCACAGGTATTCGTGAGAGTACTCGAAGTACTTCCTGTGGTAGACGCCGATGGCCCCGAGGGCGACCAGGCGGACGACATTGACCGCCATCAGACACGGCACCCCCATCACCACGCCCAGGGCCTTGCTCCACGCCTTCGCCGGGTAAGCCAGCACCGCTGAGGCGTAGATCATCATCGCGAAAATGCCTGTGCAGCCGCTGATGATGGTGAAGGCGAAACCCGGCATGTGCACCTGGTTGGAATACACCGACGATTTGATCCCGACAACGTTCAGCAGCCAGCAAACCTGCCGGGCGACGAACGATGGGTAGGTGAGTTGGAAAAACTCGTTGATCCCCGAATGCAAAGAAACGAGGTAGAAGCCCCCGATCAGGATTCCGAAAAGCGAATAAAACTTCACGAGAATCCAGTTCCTCCCGAGAAAATCGACGGCCCACCGCCGCCGCCCCGGAGAATGGGCCGTGGGCGCAGCCGCGGTCTCGCACGGCTTATCGGGCGAAGCCGGGGTGCCCGGCTCCATGGACTCATTCGACATGTCAGTTTTTCACAAACAAGGTGAGCAAATCTCCCGGATGGATTAACGATCTGGGACCCAGTTTGTTCCAGCGGCGGAGCTCGGGGAGGGAAACTCCATACCGCTGAGCGATGCGGTAGAGGGTGTCGCCTGGGCGCACCTTGTGCACCTGAGAGCTGGCCTTGGTCCGCGGCGGCTGCGCCGGTGTCGCACGTCGGGCGGTCGAGCGGCGCTCGTCGACGTTGCTCTTGGCGGCTACCGTGACTGGGTGCGCCCCCGCACGGGGAGGAATCCGCAGCTCTTGACCGACACGCAGGCGCTTGGGATTTCGGATCGCATTCGACCCCATGATGGCATCGATCGAGATTCCGTAGCGCTGAGCGATCGCCCCAAGGGTTTCACCGCGGCGCACGCTGTGGGCAGTCCAGCGGTGCTTCTTGTCGTTGGGAATCCGCGCGGCCGCGGTCAGGAAGGAGGCGGAGGAGCCGCGTGGGAGATAGAGGTTGTATTTTCGCGAACCTGAAGGCGTCGCCGGACGCCGAAAGTGCGGGTTTAGCCGAGCCAGGTCGGCCGCCGGGATATTCGTAGCATCTGCGAGAACGGCCAGGTCGATACTCTCGCTGAACTCGACGCGATCGACGTTCCGGGCCGGTTCATAGGCGGGGCTGAAGCCAAACCGCGCCGGGTTCTTGGCGATGATCATTCCCGCCATGATTGCGGGCACGTAGGTACGGGTTTGTTCGGGGAGCAACTTTTTCGCCGACAGCTCCCAAAAATTCTCGGTGCCGCCACGCTGAATGGCCCGGTCAACGCGTCCCAGGCCGGCATTGTATGCGGCAAACGCGAGCGGCCAGGAATGCAGCTTTCCATAGAGGTGGCGGAGAAACCGAGCGGCAGCGCGCGTCGCGAGCTCGGGGTCGCGGCGCTCGTCAATCGAGTAGTTCTGGACCAGGCCGTAAAGCTGACCAGTAGATTCAATGAACTGCCACAAACCGCTCGCACCCGCGGACGAATACGCCTTGTCCTTGAAGGCGCTTTCCACCAAGCAGATCCAGACAATGTCCTCGGGGAGGCCTTCCTCACGTAGGATGCCCCGCATGAACGCCTCATACTTGCTCGAGCGGCCAAGGGCAGCCTCGATCAGGTCTTTCATGTCCGTGGAGAAGTAATAGATCAATCGTTCCACTTCCGGGTTCATAACCACGGGGATGCCGTACGTGCGGAGCTCGTCCACCGGAGTCGAGGCCCACTCGTTCTTGATTTCCGCGAGGAATGCGGGGTCCTCCGCGGGCATCTTCACGTCCTCCACGTTCTCCAGAGTGGCCTTGAAAAGCTCGACTGAGTCGTCCTCGCCTTCTGTCTCCAGCTCGAAAAGGTGGCGGACGCTGTGGTTGGCCGTCGCTTCGGACAGGAACGTCTCTTCGAAGGAGGTCGTAGCGGGATCCTCCAGCTCCGCCTGTTCCTGCCAGATCACCGCCTCGGACGTCGCTTCCCCGGCGCGATCCGCGTTCTTCGCGCCCTGCCCACCCACGGAAAGACAGGCCGACATTCCGACGACCGTTACCAGCACCACAAGCGCACGCGTAGCCTTACTACTCATCTCGGGAGCTCCGCCTTCCAGTCAGTCTGTACACAGCAATGAAAGGGACATGGTAGCAAGTTCTCACGGAGTACACAATCGGGGCTCCGAACGCCCCTGTCGCGGTTACCGCGGCGCGCCCGCGCGCCGGTGCGCCAGCAACTTTTCGCGGCGCTCACCTTGACCGCGCTTCGGACGGTCTCTTTCATACCTTCGCCAGCCCCGGGGATTACGACGCAAGTGGAAACCTGAACACCACAGGGATGTCGGCGTCCGGGATTACCCGCATGGAGCAAGTCACGGGGTTGACGAGTCGGTCGGAAGCGGAGGAGGTCGGAGAGCAGTCGGGATGGAACCCGGAAAACTGGTTCCAGGACGACAACGGCGAGGTGTCGGACAACGTCTGGGAGAAGATCGGCAACGGGAAATCCGGCCACGTTGGTGTGAACCTCAACGGCGAGTACCTGGCGGAGGGGCACGGCCCCAACGACGAACCGCTGAAAACAGACTCGCGCGGGACCCCATACCTGGAGGTCGGGGACAAGAGAGATGGGCTCAATCCCGACAATATCAACAACAGCTTCAATCCGCCCCGGTATTACCTCAACGATGAATCCAATCACGCTGTTGTCTTTGGGCGGACCGAGGATGGACAGCGCTATATCTACAATCCGTACGGCACCCCGCCGCTATTGCGAGAGCGCAAGGGCGATTCCGCCAGCTCCGAGGCAATCGACCGCATGTCCAAGAACCTGATGGCCAGGAAGGGCGATGGCGATTACCATGCGAAGCTGACGCAGTACGACAAGTAGCGGCGTTTCCGCTATTCGTGGGACAGCGTCTCCGCGGCTGCCCCTGCCTCGTCTACAGCCGCTCGGCGCGACCCTGAATCCACCGCCTGGTCGACCGCAAGCTGCGCGGAATGCGCATCACGACGACCCCACTCTCCTCGCCCCGCAAGCAAGGCGGAGGGAGGTTCTGTCGCGCCGACGGTGAAGATGCGGTGGTGGATTCAGGCGACGTTCCGGAATTGAGGAAGGCTGGCGCGCATGCTAGTGTGCCGTAATCGACGCGATGCCGGGCTGCGGTCAGCGGACCGCGGCGCGCGAGCGGCACCAGAGGTTACTTTTCCGGCAGGTCGGAGGCCGAGAGTGAAGATTCTCAAGATTACCGCGCTACTGTTGGCCCTGTTGGCGGCGGTGCTGGGTGGGGTAGCTGCCTATGTAAGGCTGGCGCTGCCCAACGTTGGCCCGCCGCCCGACCTGCATGTCGGCAGCGATCCCGAGCTCGTCGTGAGAGGCGAGTATCTGGCCCGCCATGTGACCGTGTGCGTCGACTGCCACTCCGAACGCGACTGGACGATGTTCGCCGGGCCGATTGTTCCGGGCACGGAGGGCAAGGGGGGCGAGCTCTTCGGCCAGGACGCAGGGCTTCCGGGGGAATTCTACGCGAGCAATATCACCCCGGCAGCGCTGCGGAGCTGGACGGACGGCGAGCTGGCCCGGGCAATAACTGCCGGCGTGACGCGCACCGGTGAGGCGCTCTTTCCGATCATGCCTTATCCCGCATACGCTCACCTGACACCGCGCGACCTGGAGGCCATCATCGCCTACGTGCGGACGCTGGCGCCAATCGAGAACGCCGTTGCCGACCGCCAGCTCGCCTTTCCGATGAACCTCATCGTCCGCACGATACCGCAGGCAGCGCCGCCTGCTCGCACCGTCGATCCGAACGACCCCGTGGCATACGGCAAGTACCTGGTGCAGATCGCGGCCTGCGCCGAGTGCCACACACCAGCGAAGGATGGCGCGAAAGTGGTCGGGATGGAATTGGCGGGTGGGTTCGAGTTTCGCACCCCCGCCGGCGCGGTCCGCTCCCGGAACATCACGCCCGATGTCGAGACGGGAATCGGCTCCTGGGATCGACAGCGCTTCGTGGCTACGTTCAAGGCTTTCGCACCCGAACATGGGCGAATGCGGCTTGCAGCCGAAGCGGGATACAACACGCCCATGCCCTGGGCCATGTACGGCGGGATGACAGAGGAGGATCTGGCGGCGATCTACGACTACCTGCGGACGGTGCCGCCGATCCGCAACGCCGTGCCGACCCCCTGAAGCACAAGCGGGCCCGGGCGCTGCGTGGTCCGCAACCCGGCAGTCAGGCGGGCGTGTCAGCTCCCTGCACCTGTCGCGTAGATGCGCCGATACTCGCGCACATCCCCCCAAATCCGTTTCACGTACAGACGCGTCGCGGCAAAAGGAACGAGCTCCATCCACTCATCGGCGTCTCGTGCGCGGATTCCATCCTTCCAGCGCGCGACCGGTTTGGCACCCGCATTGTACGCGCAGATCGCCGAAGTCGGGTCGTTTGCGAAGCGCTTCAGCAGGTCCGCGAAGTGCATGGTGCCCAGGCGAATGCTCAGCGGCGGTTCGTACAGCTCGCTTTCGGTGGGAGCGGCCAGTCCCAGCTTGTGCGCCAGCTCGCTCGCCACCTCCGGCATGAGCTGCATGAGACCGACCGCGCCCACGGGGGAGCGCGCGCGCGGGTCAAACGCGCTCTCGTTGCGGATCAAGGCGGCGACGAGCCAGGGATCAAGCCCGTTGGTGCGCGACTCCGTTTGCACGAGCTCCCAGTCCGGAAGCGGATATAGAATCCGCCAGAACGCCGCCGGGACGTCCTTTCCGCCGCCGTATACGAAAGGCTCGAAGGCCTCCTGGAGGATCCTGGCGGCGCGGGCGGCCTCTCCGGCGCCCGCGTGGAGATCCGCGAGGGCGAATCGCGTTTCCGGCGCGGTGCCGCTGTCGGCATCACGTGCGAGCTCGTCGGCGGCGAGGGCGAACAGACCTGCGCCGCGGAGCAGCACGGCGAGGTCGTAGTGCAAGCGCCCGCGGGGCTGGTCCACGGGATCCGGCACGGGAAAGACCAGCTCGGTGCCGATGCGCGCAGGCGTGGCGCCATTGAGCGCAAGCAGCTCCTGCGCGCGGTGGCCGTAGTAGCCCCAGGGAAGCTCACCTACCAGCGTCTGCCAGGTTCTGATCGCCAGCGGCTTCTCGCCCCGTTCCTGGGCCAGCTTGCCGGACCAGAAGAGCGCCGGCCCGCGGTATGCGCTCCCCGGGAAGCGTGCGAGGAGCTCGTCGAGGTGACGGCTGCCGGCCGCGCGCTCGCCGCTGCGGATTTCCAGCCAGGCGTATTTCCAGAGTGCATCGGGAACAATCGCGTCGCTACCCGTCGAGGCGAGAATGCGCTCGTAGACTGCCGCGCTCTCCGCGATCAGCTTCTTGCCTTGAGCGGCCGACCCGTTCTCGAACCCGGCGTTGGTCAGGTAGGTTGCAAGTTGGTACAGGGCCTCGCCGGCTTCCCGCCGTCCTGCATGCTCGGAGGCGAGCACGTGGCATCTGCCGCGCACCCCGTCCGTATCGTTATCGCGGCGCGCTGCCTTGATGGCCACAAGCGCCGCGGCGGGAGCGAACGGCGAGCGCGGAAACGCCGTGCGCAAGCTGTCGGCGGCGTTGATGGCGGCCTCATTGCGGCCCAGGTCGTAGGCGCTCGATGCGGCAAGCAAGAGCAAGCGGTCGAGCTGCGGGAGCTCGGGGTGGTGGGCGCGGAGCGTTTCGATTTCCTCGAGTACCTGCCGGTGCCGGGCACTGGCTCTGAGGGCCTCGACAAACGCGACATGCTCCGCCGCGGTCAACACGCGCGCGCCGAGACCATGGCGCGTCCGGAGCTCCAGCAGGCGCGCCCGCGCCTCCGGCGCCCAGGGGCTGTCCGGAGTCTGGAACCAGATGCGCTCCAACGCCTCATGGGCGGCCCCATGGTCGCCCAGTTTTTCCCGCGCCATGGCAACCTCCCAGCGCGCCTCGTGCGCCCACTGCCCGGCGGGGTAGCGGTCCAGGTAGGCGCGGCCGGCGTCGACGGCGGCGGCCGTATCGCTCTTGCGGGCGTGCGCTGCGAACAGCAGCGCCTGTGCCTCCTCGGTCACCAGGCTCTCCGGGTCACCGCGAGCGAGCTCGTCGACCAGCACCGCAACGCGCTCCGGAGTCACGCTGGCGCGCATCAGTGCGCGCGCGAGGAGCAGCCGGGCGTAGGGCTGCAGTGGCGAGGCCGTTGCGGCCGCACTTTCCAGCGGCGCAATCGCCTCCGCCGGACGCCGCAGGCGCACCAGAAGATCGCCCAGAGCCATCGAGGCGTGAAGCTTCGTATCGCTCGTGGTGCCGGCGTTGGTGCTGACGGCGGCAAGCTCGGCAAGCGCTTCGCTCGCCCGCCCGACGCGCACCTTCTGCAGCGCGGCCCAGAAGGCGGTGCGGTCCGGAGCCTGCGGGGCCGGCGCCGCCCCGGAGGCGGCAGGTGCCAGCGAAACAACTGCCTCGTGCCCGGCACCCGCCCCTTCTCGGGGGCTGCTGGCCAGCGCGACCAACACGGCAACCAGGGGGCAAAAGCCGAGCGCAGCACGGCGGCGGCCTTCAGACAAACGTCGCGGTGTCATGGGCGGTCTCCTCATCCAGTGTCTTCAGCGTCCTGCGGTGAATCTCTTCCGCCTCTTCCTGGCTATCCCCGATGCTCACGAGCCCGAGCTTGCCGAACTCGGATAGCGCACCGATGAGGTGAAAAACGACGCCTCGCTCGGTCGGGCCATGAAAGTGCAGACCGTGGTAAACGACCAGATCGATCAGGTCCTCCGGCAGCAGGCCGAGGTAGCGATCGGACTGAATCGTGTCGGAGGCATAGTAGTATTTTGCGCGGCCGCTTGACGAGTAGAAGAGACCGTCCGTGCAGTTGAGCCGGCCGCTCGTGAGAAACTTCAGCGTGAGAAAGGGATGTGTCGTGCCGCCCTTGCGCAGGTTGATCTCGATCGCGTAGTGCCGCCACGCGCCGCCGACCGGGATGGAGACCAGATCGATCCCGAAGCGACCAATGACTCCGCGGCGGGCAAGCACCTCGGCGACGCGCGCGCCGATCTGCTGAATTTCCAGTCGGTAGGCCGAAGACGCCGGAAACGTGCAGCCCAGGAAGACCTGTCCCGAGACGCCGCCGAGCAACTGATCGTGGGTCGAGATCACCTGCGCTTCCCCGATGGCGTTGACCCGGCACTGCACGGACGGGGAACGGCGCCCGGCCGCACCGACGAAGGTCTCGACCACGCCGCCCATGTCGCGAAACTTGGCGGCGTACGAATCCCAGGTCTCCGTCATCGCCTCGTAGCGCAAGGCACTCGGTAGGCGCGCGCGAATTTGGGACACGAGATCGCCGCCGTCACCGAGACCGTCGTACGAAAAGAGCGCGTTGCCCTCCCCGCTAAAGCCGTGGTTCAGCTTCACGACCGCCAGTCGCACCGCCGGGTCGTGGCGCCTGACTTCCGCGAGGGCGCTCGCTATTTCATCCGGGGTGTACAGGTCCTCGCACCCGAACGGGAAATCGACTCCCGCCTCCCGAAACACGCGACGGCACCCGCTCTTGCTGCCGAGATGCATGAGCTCTGGGTCCGTCGAGTAGAGGGGCAAACCGAGACGAACGGCAAGTGTACGTTCATAGCCCGTGGAGTTGAAGCAAGTCATGTGGGCGAACGGAAACCCTTCCAGCTCCTTGCGGATGCGTGCCATCAGGCGCGGCCGGCGCAGAATCTTGAGACTCAGAGGCAGGCTGGAGCGATCGTTGCAGTCGAGCATCACCAGGCGGCCCGTGGCGTGCGACGCGGGGACGCCGGGCAGCAAGGACAAATAGTAGTTGACGATGATCGGGTGTAACGGCTGACTGGTGATGTATACAAGCTTGGTGCGGGGCTGCCGGAGAAGCATCAGGTTCACGAGCATGCGCTCTTCATAATGATACACGCCGGAGATCTTCTCGAGCTCACGGGGGTCGAGCGAAAGCGAAGGAACGACGACCACACACTGCGGGGCGCGACGGTCGGCGGACAGCACGCGAAACAGCACCGGAATCGTCCGGCAAAGCTCCGCGTACGCCGCGCGCTCGGCGTCAGAACCAGGTTCAGGCCAGTCGTCGGCTTTTTTCATGCACCAGAGAATAGTCCGCGGGTGCGCCGGCGTCATCGGGAATCGCTTCAGGGAACGAGTCGGTGCGCACCGAATTCCCTGAATGCGACGATCCGGGGCCGCGGCCAAACTGGATTCACAGCGCGATGGGAGCGGCGAGGCACCCTGGCATGAGTCGTGCAGATCCGGACGCCAACTACTCCGAGCAACCCCCACCGGGAGCCCAAACCATGTCCAGTATCGATGGCGCCTCCTATGGCCGCCAGGACTTCGCATCCGACCCGTTCGCCACTGACCCATACGCTGCCGAGCCGGCAACCTCGTGGAACGATGAGCAAGATCCCGCGGGCGTCTCCACCGAGGAGGACAGCGGTGGCGGATGGGCCGACGGCTTCACCACCGACATTTTCGAAGACGACTGGGACACCGGCGGCGCGGATTCCGACGCCTATATGCCGGCCGACAGTGCTCAATCCGACCCGTTCCTCGGTGAGCCCGAGACCTGGCCCCTCATGGCGGTCAGCGAGCCGATCAGCCCGCAGGAGGCCGCGGTGGCCGACGCGGTGTACGAGAGTCTGACCGCGGACGACCCACAGCGCTGGTGGGATTCCGGCATCGTAAACGAGCGACTCGACCTGGGAATGTCGGTCAAGGTCGACGAGCAGCTCGATGAGCTCACTCCGGCCGGGTTTGACGACGTCGTCGGGCGTATGACCGAGGATGAGCTTGGCCCGCTCATCGCCTCCGTGGTGATGCCGAGCGCTGACGTCGAAAGCGGTATTGCGGCTGATTTTCTGCGGCTCGCGGGCGCGACCGACGGCGGCACGGTGGACAAGCTGATTGATTCCGGTGAGCGCTTCATGGCGACGCTCGGCCGCACGGATTCGTACCGGCAGGAAGGGGAGCGGGTTGAGGAGCTCGTGGGTCATCTCCAGGAGCTGCGGGACGAGATGCCTGCGTACCGGGCGTACGGGCGGGGACCGGAAAGGCTATGGAGCGAGGTCGAGCCGCTTACTGAGGAGGACGTGTCAGGGCCGAGTCGGTTCGCGGAGCTTGGTCTGCAGGACGCCGATCGCCGCGACGCGATGCGGCTCGCCGGGGCGCTCCGTCCCGGGGAGAAGGTCAGCCTCCAGGGATCGGCAAGCGCAGCAGCCGGCAATGACTACGGAAACATCGGGCTGCAGCTTCAGAGATCGCTTGAGCTCGAGCGGGAAGCGGGATCACCCGACCGCGTTCGCGTCACCGTTGGCACGACCGGCGGGCTCACGGGCAGCCTGAGCACTCCCTGGCTGAGTCTCGGAGCCGGGCGGCAGGACGGCACCGCGGAATCGTATGAGCTGGACCTGTCACGGGCCGACCACCGCGCGCTGCTCTCCGAAATCGCCAACGGCACGGCGAACGATTCGCGGCTTGCCGGCGTGCGCGTGGAGTCCTCCGAGATCGCCGGCGTCGAGGGGGCGGCGGAGGGTGAGCTTTCCGTGCTGGGGGCGGCGGCCACCGACGGTCATGCGCTGACGACTGCGCGCCGCAGAGATCCCGGGGACCCGGGGCGGTGGCAGCAGGTCGTGACCTGGGAGACAGGCGGCGGCGCCGAGACCAGCGTTTCCTACCCGGGGTTGGGGGGGCTGACGCATACCGAGGGGCTGGTGGCGGGAGCGCACCGCTCGGGGATTTCCGTGGCCTATGACGAGAGCGGCCGCCCGCGGCGCGCGGAGATCAACCTGGTGTCGCTCGAACCCGCGGGAAACGGCATGTATCGTGAGGTCACGCGGCGACTGGCGGTAGACGACGCCGAGATCCTCGAACGCGTGGTCGCGCGGGGGGGCGGGATGAGATCCGCGGACTCCTTCTTTGGCGCCGACGGCTACAGGTCGTGGGACATCAGGGGTGGGTCGGGTTCGGGCGCGGCCCAGGCCGGAACGGTCCTCGAAGGAATGCGCCAGGATCTCCTGCGCGAGTACCTATTTGGTGGGCAGTGGCAGTCGGAGACCGATGTCCGCCTGCTCGAAGCGCGAGATCACCAGGTGTCCGCGGAGCCCGTCACCGCCGGCCGCACCGCCGTGTTGTCGCGGCCGCGAACGCGCGCGAGCCGCTGAACGGGGGCGCGGAGAGCTTGCGGTGGGGTAGGGGCGGGAAAGAACAGTGCGAGCGATGCCCCCCCACCCAAGCTCTCCCTCCGCAAGCAGGCGGAGGCAGCTTTGGTAGTTTCGCCTGCCGGGACTGAGGCACACCTCGCGCTGCAAGTGGGAGGAGGCACGGAGCTCTTAAGGGTAGGTATTTCGAGCAGCGACTATCTCACCAGAGCTGCCAGGTGCAGCCCGGAACGGAACGAGGAATGCGCAACCGCCAGCGCAATTCACCCCGAGCAAGAATTGAGCGTGGGTTGTGATCCGTAACAGATCAGCACCGTGCGGCTGACCCTCGGAGCCGATCAGCTCGTGCCACGGGCGCTCGGCCGCATGCTGCAACAGGCCCGGCACCGATACCGCATCCCTGGGCCGCGTGGAAGGCGTTCAGCGCGTCGGCGCGACCTGTAACCGCGCCCAGGTCCGCCCATCGACCCCCCGGAACCGCGGGCGACTAAACCTCGGCCAAGCTCGGCTCTGTTAGCGCGGCCCAGGAGCGAATGGCGGGCCGGCCGCGTTGCACCCAGCCGGAATCCGCCCGCAGCGGCCCGGAGAACGCGCGCGCCGAGATCGCCGGCGCCTGCTGCCATGCGCGGCGATGGCCTGCGCCTGAATCGTGACCATACGCATCGCCTCGGCGAAGATGTCGAGGACCCACGGCTGTACCTGCTCAGGAAAAACTGTCGCGACCTTGCTCGACTTTCCTGCCGTCGCACGTCCTGTCGCCGCCGTGGGCGCCAAGTCGGCGGAGCACGCCAGGAAACGCGTTATCAGGCCTTCGAGATCGCTTCGGAGACCGGCAGCGGCGCTGATTTTTCCTTTTCTGACCAGGTTCTTCCGGGCATCTGATTGTAAGCACAAATTGGGCGTCGGCCGAATGTCCGGTTTCGTCCATTACACTTCTTCACGCCGCAGGTTCGGCGCGGAGGGGCGCGATTCATCCCACGAGTTGCGCAACGAGCGGCAGATTCGCTTGGTGGAGCGAGCTGAGGCCGTGGCGGAGGCGCGAAATCCCTGTCAAAAGGTGTCCCGATCGGGCAACTCGCCGTGGGAGAACTGCAAGCTCTCGCCTTTGGGGGCGCGTG